>CACKFS010000033.1 GCA_902599575.1 uncultured Pelagibacteraceae bacterium | reverse complement strand
AAAAATTATTAGAGGAAAATGGAATTTTTATCAAGTATCCAATTGATTTAGAGATAAAAAAAGTTTGTACTCCAAAAAAAAATAAGCCAACAAATCCTCTTAAAAGACTAATATATTTTGCTCCCAAATAACCAGTTGAAATTCTTAAAAAAACTGGAAAAGGTATACCATGTCGTTGGGACGGAGCTCCACCAAGATTTGAAAAAAAACAAACTAAAATTGATGCTAATATTGAGCCAAATAAAACTTCATAAAAATTTAAATTATAAAGCAAATATAAAGAGCCTAATAAAGCGAAAGAAATGATGCTTTGTGTTCCAACAGTCCAAAAACAAAATATATCTTTCCAATTCCAATTTTTATTTGAAGGATTTACTGAAACTATTTCCCAGTTTGTTAAATGAATATTTTCTTTATTAGGACTCACTATTCCATAATAATCATATATAAATTACTGTCCATACAAGACAGATGGCAACCATAGGACTATTTTAGGAAATATAATAATAATAATAAGACCAATTATTTGGAGCACCATAAATTGCATCATTCCTAGGTAAATATCCTTTAAATCCCATTCTGGAACGACACCTTTTAAAAAATAAGCTGATAATGCTACAGGAGGAGATAGCCAGGCGGTTTGTAAATTTACGGCAACTAATATTGCAAACCAGGTTAAATTAAATCCTAAAGCTTCAACTAAAGGTAAAATTATTGGAATTATAATCATAACTATTGGCACCCATTCAAGAGGCCAGCCCAATAGAAAGATCATAACCATTATCATTCCAAGGATTAAATATTTGTTCATTTCTAATCCTAATAAAAATTCTGTTAATAAAGTTGGTGTACCTAGTCTTGCAAATACTGCTCCAAAAAAGTTTGATGCCGCAACTAAAACCATTATAAGTGCAGTAATTTCTAATGTTTTTACTAATGCTTCTTGTAATTTTGGTAATGTCAATTTTTTATAAGCTAAAGACAATAATAATGCACCCATTGCTCCGCATCCTGCTGCTTCAGTTGGTGTTGCAAAGCCTAACAGAATACTTCCAAGTGCTGCAAACACTAAAGCTGCAGGTGGTACTAAACCTAAAAAAAATTCAATCCAAACTTTTTTCATACTTGTAGCCCTCATATCTTCTGGTAATGGTGGCCCTAGCTTTGGGTTCATCATGCATCTAATTGTTGTATAAGCCGCATACAATGTTGCTAATAAAATTCCAGGGAAAATTGCAGCCGCAAATAAGTCAATAACGGGAATTTCCATAATAGGGCCCATCACAACTAACATTATACTTGGTGGGATTAATATACCTAATGTTCCTCCAGCGGTTATGGTTCCAGCCGCAAGTCTCACATCGTAGCTTGAACGGTTCATTGATTTTGCAGCCATAATTCCTAAAATTGTAACTGAAGCACCAACAATTCCTGTCGCAGCTGCGAATATAACTGAGACAAATAAAACAGCGTAATATAAAGAGCCTCGAACTTTAGCAAGCATTAATTGAAAAGCAGAAAATAATCTTTCCATTAAACCAGCTTGTTCCATCATTATCCCCATAAATACAAATAGTGGAACTGCTGCAAGGGTTTGTTCAGTCATTACCATGGAAAATTGTAACGTCATTAAATAAAAAACTAATTTTCCAAATCCTAAATACCCGAAAACAAATCCTAAAAAAATTAATGTGAATGAAATTGGAAAACCAACAAATATTGCAAACAACATTACACCAACTAAAATAAAACCTAATATTGCTGGATCAATTAACTCAGCGATCATTTATTTTCCCCTGGCCATTCACCTTTTTTACTTGCCCAATAACTTTTTAATAATTCTGATATACCTTGAATTAATAAAAAGATTATTCCAACCAATAAGCATGTTTTAATTGGCCACATAAAAGGCATCCAAGTAGTATCCATGCCTCTTTCACCTCTTCTAATAGATTCTTCAACAAAACCGACTGTCATATATAAAAAAACAAGAAGTCCTGGAAAATAAAATA
>CACKFS010000032.1 GCA_902599575.1 uncultured Pelagibacteraceae bacterium | reverse complement strand
TTTTAATCCATGACTTGAGGCCTCTAATATTACGTTGTCGATTTTTAATTTTTTTAGTTTTTGTAATACTTTATGGATACTTATAGGATCAAGCGAAGTATTGCTTGTATTTAAGTTAAAATTTTTAGATTTAATACCTAGGGTTCCAATTGAGGCCACTTTTTTATTATTTAGCGATAAAATTTGCTGATAAAAATTTGCTACTGAAGTTTTTCCGTTAGTGCCTGTAACTGCTAAAATATTTTTAGGTTTTAATTTATAATATTTACTCGAAACTTCTGACAATAATTTTCTTGGATTGCTGCTATAAAGGAACAAAATTTTTTTTTCATTAAAACCCTCAAATTTTGAATTTGATATAATTATTCGAGCTCCATTATTTATTGCATCTTTAATATAATTTCTACCTTTAAAAAAATTTCCATCAATTGCGAAAAATATATCATTTAATTTACAATCTTTGCTGTTAAGACGTATATTTTCAAAATTAATGTTTTTATATTCTTTTTTTAATTTTTTAAATATTTTGCCTAGTAACATTAATTTAAACTCTTAGTACTTTGTGGCTAAAATAGGTCCTATTTTATCAATAATTTTTCCTGCTATTTCAACAGATGTCCAACCGGCAGTATTAAATGGTGTTCCTTGGAATGATCCAGTTTTATTTCTATATTTGTAAACATAATCTTTAGAAAGTTTTGTATCTTCTAATAAAACAACTAAAACATACCTGGGGTTTGAAATTGGAAATACCGAAGCGAAGGTGTTAATTTTTTTTTTTGTATATAATCCATTTTCTACAATTTGCGCTGTGCCTGTTTTTCCTCCTACCTCATAGCCCTCAACATCAGATAAGCTTGCTGTACCATTTGTTACAACTTTTCTTAACATATAATTTAGATTAACACTTACATCATTATTTAGAATTTTTTGTCTTTTTAATTTGTCAAATTTTTTTTTTATTAAAGTTGGATTAACTTGGAAACCACCATTTGCTAAAATTGCATATCCTTTAGCAAGTTGAATTGGGGTAGTAGTAATTCCATGTCCGTAAGAAACTGTTTTAAGTTTACAGTCTCTCCATTTGAAAGACAAGGGCGTTCCTACTTCCTCAATATCAAATTTCATCTTATCTAATATTCCGATACTTCCTAAAAATTCTTTCATTTTTTCCTTACCTATAATTTCACCGATTTTTACTGATCCAATATTGCTTGAATACACTAAAATATCTTCGACATTTAGATCATTTGGCAAATCTTCGTCATACTCTGAAATAATTCTTCCCCCACATCTCATTTTTTTTTCTAAATTTAAAAATTCATCCTTTGGTGATACCAGCTTATAATTTAAAGCAGCAGCAATTGTAAAAGATTTAAAAACAGAACCAAGTTCGTAAACTCCTTTAGTCGCACGATTAATGTAGTTTTTGTCCGATATATCCTCTCTATGATTTAAATTATAATCAGGTATTGAGACCAAAGATAAAATTTCTCCGTTATTTATATCCATTAATATACCTGTGCCACCGATATTTTTAAAAATATTTTGTGCGTTTATTAATTCATCTCTAATTATATACTGTAAATGTTTATCTAAAGTTAAAATTAGTTTTTGTTTTCCGTTTTTTAATTTTTTATCGAAAGACTTTTCTATTCCAGAAATACCATTGTTTTCATCATCAATTTGTCCAACAACATGTGAAAATAAATTTTTATCTGGATAAATTCTAATTATCTTAGGCTCTAATATAATGGATTTTTCACCTAATAATCTTATTTTCTGAATTTGGTCAGGTATAACTTTTTTTTTAATATAAAAGAATTTTTTACCCAAAATCTTCCTCTTGATTTCTGAAATATCACTTTCTGGAAATGTATATTGTAATTTTATGAGTAATTTTTTTTTATCTTTTACTAATTTTGGATCTATTCCCACATTAGTGACAAATACTGATTTGCTGATAACGTTTCCATTTCTATCAGTTATATCTGCTCTATTGATTGAATTTGTTTTTTGATTGTTACTAAGAAATAATTTT
>CACKFS010000031.1 GCA_902599575.1 uncultured Pelagibacteraceae bacterium | reverse complement strand
AATAACAAATAAAAAAATAAAAGATATAAAATTAAATTAATCAATGAATAATTTAAATAAAAAAGATATAGAAAATCTATTACCACACAGAGAACCTATGTTATTGATCGATGAATTAATTAATATAAAAAAACTTTTTTCAGCAACAGCAATAGTTAATGTAAAAAAAGATAGCTTTTTTGTACAAGGTCATTTTCCAGGTCAGCCAGTTATGCCAGGTGTTTTAATTGTAGAAGCATTTGGTCAAGCTGCTGCGGCTTTAACTGCTCATGGTTTAGATAAAAAAACTTACGAGAACAAACTTGTTTATCTAATGAATGTTGAGAAGGCAAGATTTAGAAATCCAGTTTTACCGGATTGTCGACTTGAACTATACATTGAAGCTGTAAGATCACATGGAAGAGTGTGGAAATATAAAGGTGAAGCTATGGTTAATAATAAAAAAATGGCAGATGCCACATGGTCTGCAACAATTGTTGATAGGAAATAATTAGCAATAAATCTTGATAAGTATTTAAAGTAAGTTTTGATATTAAACCTACTAATGATAAATCCTTTTTTTAAAAACACAGGACCTTACGAAATTAATGATTTACTCAAATTGATATCTATAAAAGACCAATCTTTTTCAGACGAAAAGATAAATGATATTAAAGATTTAAGTTCCTCAAAAAAAGGTGACATGACTTTTTTACATTCAAAAAAGTATGGTGAGCTTGCTAAATCTACAAATGCATCATTTTGTGTGACTAGTGAAAATTTAAAATCACTATTACCAACCACTTGCAAAACAATAATTTCAGATAAAATTTTATTAGATGTTGCTAAAATAACTAAAAAATTTTACCCAAATTCTGTTACAGATGATTTTGACGTTAACGTTGAAAAAATTGAAAATACACAATTCAAAAATAAAGTAAAATTTGGAAGAAATGTTTTAATTGGCAAGAATGTTAAAATTGGATTTAATTGTTTGATTGGACATAATTCTATCATTGAAACTAATGTATCAATTGGTGATAACTGTACAATTGGTTCAAATGTTATAATTAGAAACTCATTAATTAAAAATAATGTTCACATATTAGATGGGTGTATAATAGGTAAAAAAGGTTTTGGTTTTTTTCCTGACAAAAAAGCTAATTTTAGATATCCACAAATTGGTGTAGTTATTATCGAGGATAATGTTGAAATAGGTTGTAGTTCAACAATTGACCGTGGATCACTCTCTAATACAGTAATTGGAAAAAATACCTTTTTAGACAATCAAATCCATATAGCTCACAATGTAAAGATAGGTGAAAATTGTATAATAGCTGGTCAAGTAGGATTTGCTGGAAGTTCGGTTATAGGGAATAATGTTATGATAGGTGGTCAAGCTGGAATTTCAGGTCATCTTAAAATAGGTAATAATGTTCAAATCGGTGGAGGTAGTGGAGTAATAAAAGATATTCCTGACAATACTAAAGTAATGGGGTATCCAGCAAAAAACTTAAAAAATTTTTTAAGAGAAAATAAATGATACATAAAACTGCAATGGTAGATAAAAATGCTAAAGTTGATTCAAGTGTTAGCGTTGGTCCCTTTAGTGTGATTGGTCCAAATGTTGAAATAGGTGAAAATGTTGTTATTCACTCACATGTAAACATTGTTGGAAATACTAAAATTGGAAATGGAAATAAATTCTATCCTTTTGCATCTATAGGTAATGATCCACAAGATTTAAAATATAACGGTGAAGATACCAAGTTAATTATTGGAAATAATAATAAATTTAGAGAATATGTAACCGTAAATCCAGGGACAGTTGGTGGAGGTGGGTCAACAAAAATTGGAGATAATTGTCTTTTTATGATCTCTTCTCATGTTGCACACGACTGTATGGTAGGTAATAATGTTATAATAGCAAATAATGTTCCATTAGGAGGACATGTTATTATTGATGATAATGTCGTCATAGGAGGAAATTCCGCAGTTCAACAATTCACAAGAATAGGTAAAATGGCAATGATAGGAGGTATGACAGGAGTTTTAAATGATGTTATTCCTTATGGTCTTTCAACGGGAAATAGGAATGTTTTACAAGGGTTAAACTTAATTGGTTTAAGAAGAGCAAAATTTGAAAATAAAATAATCATGGAATTGTCGGAGGCTTATA
>CACKFS010000030.1 GCA_902599575.1 uncultured Pelagibacteraceae bacterium | reverse complement strand
AAAAACACCGAAAATAAGACTTTTTAAGCAAAAATATCGTTTGAAAACCATAAAATAGAGCTCTTTAAAAATGTTGATATTGTTAAATAGTAGAGGGATGCAGTATTTGAATATGCCATTTAAACGAACATAGAAGGGTCAAATTTAAGCAAATTGTTTTATATGGTACAACTAAAGGGTGAAATATAATAATTTCTTTTAATAATAGAAAATTGATCAATAATTGTTGATTTTATTAGCTTTTTTAACCATTTTATCTACTAAAAAAGGTTAAATTTGAGCTTTTTCAGACCTTAATAAACTGACTTTTTTTTTTACCCCACCTCTGCCAGAATAGCCACCAAGGCCTCCATCAGACCTAATTACTCTATGACAGGGTATTTTGGGGGCATATGGGTTCTTAGCACAGGCATTTGCTACAGCCCGCGCTGCTTTTGGTTGATTTATAGCTATTGCAACTTCTTTATATGTTTTAACTGATCCTTTAGGGATCTTTTTAAGATACTTCCATACTTTTATTTGAAATTTAGTGCCTTTCATGAAGAAAAACCCCTGTTTCTCTGCACTTTTTACAGTGCAAAGAACAGTAGTTTTGGCACGTCGTTGTATGCGCTACCGCCATGCCTTCCGCCCTACGATTTTAGCGCTACTCCGTAAGACTTTCTGCCCCCTGGGCTTGGTCCTCTCGGCCTTTCCCCAGTTGGCCAGTTAAGGGTTGCCCCTTAATTAATTAAACATAACAAATGATAATGGTTGTTTGTATCACTTTTTGATTGATTTAATGGTCCCATGTTAATTGTGTTAATAACTTTTGTTATTGACAAAGAATTTTTGATAATATATTACTAATGATAATTAATTGTTATCAATAGTAATTATATGAATGAACTGACAACAGACTTAAAATCGCTGCATGAGGCAACTCTAAATAACCTCAAAAGCTCTAAAGCAAATAACACTTTAAGAGCATATAAATCAGACTTTAAAGATTTTGGAGCTTTTTGTGCTAAACATGGTTTAAATTCGTTACCATCAGAACCCAAAATTGTTTCTTTATACCTAACTCATATATCTAAAAATTCAAAAATCAGCACTTTAAGAAGAAGATTAGTGTCAATTAGCATGGTGCATAAACTAAAAGGTCATTATTTGGATACAAAACATCCAATTATTGTTGAAAACTTAATGGGAATAAGAAGGGTAAAAGGAAGTATTCAAAAAGGAAAAAAACCTATATTAATCAATCATTTAAAATCTATAGTTAATGTAATAAATGAACAAAAAATTGAGGATGTTAAGAAGTTTAGAGACAAATCAATCATATTAGTTGGCTTTGCAGGTGGATTTAGACGAGCTGAATTAATTTCAATCGATCATGAAGATTTAGAATTTGTACCTGAGGGTCTTAAAATCACTATTAATAGATCAAAAACTGATCAATTCGGTGAAGGGATGATTAAAGGTCTACCCTACTTCACTAATGAGAGTTATTGTCCAATTGTCAATCTTAAAAAATGGCTAGAAATTTCTAAAATTAAATCTGGCCCTATTTTTAGAAGATTTTCTAAAGGTTTATCTCTAACAGAGAAAAGATTAACCGACCAATCAGTAGTTTTATTAATGAAAAAATATCTAAATTTAGCAGGCTTTGAGAATAAAAATTTTGCAGGTCATAGTTTAAGATCTGGTTTTGCAACTGTTGCCGCAGAATCTGGTGCTGATGAACGTAGTATCATGGCAATGACTGGTCATAAAACAACTCAAATGGTAAGAAGATATATCAAAGAAGCTAATATATTTAAGAATAACGCTTTAAATAAACTAAAGATTTAAATATTCTTTAGTGTTTCTTCGTAGTCTAAAATATTCATAAATTCTTTATAATTATAATAATAGTCTTTAAATTTTAATTTATTAAAATTATTGATATCCAATTTTAACAGCTTTTTATTTTCTGAAATTTGTATTATAGCAACACCAAAATCTATTTGAGATGTAAATATATTAAGATTATTTTTAGTTCTTAATTCAACAATGGCTTTCCAAACATCACCATTCCATGATGCTCTATATCTTGGTACAGCTTGTTGAGCTAAAGATCTAGGCAAACAATCATGAACTAATATAAAACCGTTTTTGTTTAATATTTTGAGAGAATTATTTATATCTTTAAGGACTTGTGAATAATGATGAAGACCATCTATAAAAATAATGTCAAAATTATTTTTGTTTTGATCAAAGAATTGATCGCTAGTTGATCTGATAGTGCCACCTTCAATAGGATCAACTCCTATTTTATTATTAATTTTAA
>CACKFS010000029.1 GCA_902599575.1 uncultured Pelagibacteraceae bacterium | reverse complement strand
TGCTATTATTTGTTGCAATTGGAAAGTCTATAGTTTTGGAATTTGAATAATATCCAAAGTTTCTTTGAAAAGGGCTAGTTCTTACAAAAACTGTTATTGCTTTTGCAACTAAAGACTCTGATCTTACCTTCTCAGAAGCGTTTAGACAATAATTTGCAACTGCTTCTTTTAATTCTTGGAAACTTTCAACTCTTTTTCCAAAAGAACGGGAGACTACGCAACTTTTTCTCTTCGCAGTGGTCTTTTCAAGATCTATACATGGTACACCTCTTAGTTCCATTGCTGTCCTTGAACTTAAAACATTTGAAGATTTTTTTATCCAGGTGTTAGATTTATTTTTTAATTGTTTAGCATTATATATTCCATTTTTCTGGTAAAATTTTGTTAACTGTCTACCAACCCCCCATACATCATTTATTTCTATTTTTTCCAATATCGGATCAAGATTTTCAATACCAATCAAACTTGTAACGCCTGATTGCTTTTTCTTTGCAATATGATTTGCAACTTTACTCAGAGTTTTAGTTTTTGCTATTCCTATACTGGTTGGAATGCCAGTCCATTGCAGTACGGTGTTTCTTATCTCTTTCCCAACATCCGCTATTTCACTGTCTGGAAAATTAGACAAATCCATAAATGCTTCATCTATTGAGTACACTTCTATATCGGAATTAAATCTTTTTAATGTTCTCATTACCCTTCTTGATAGATCTCCGTATAAAGAATAGTTTGAAGAAAAAACTTGTACATTATTTTTAATAATTATATTTTTCGCTTTGAAATATGGTTCTCCCATTTTGATTCCAAGAGCTTTTGCTTCATTAGATCTTGAAATAATGCAGCCGTCATTGTTGGATAAAACAACGACAGGTTTTTTTCTTATTTTAGGGTTAAATAATCTTTCACAAGATACATAGAAAGAATTACAATCGACCAGTGCTATTTTTTTAGTAAACCGAGTGGATGACATAAGTTACAACTCCCCAAATAAAGATATCTTCTTCTTCGTTAATTAAAATTCGATCTTTAAAGTTTTTAGATCCTGAAGTAAGAAATTTTTTATCTCTTTCCTCGACAAAACTTTTAACAACCAACTCGTCGTGAACATTTGCAATTACAGTTGAAAAATTTTTTGGCTTTAAACTTTTATCAACCACCAATATATCCCCATCATTAATACCAACATCAGTCATAGATTTACCTTGTACTCTAATTACAAAAGTTGCTGGAACATTCCTTATTAAATGAACATTAAGATCTATATCTTCTTCTATATAGTCTGTAGCAGGAGATGGAAAACCAGCCCCAGCTTTGTGTAAATAATAAGGTATTGTAATCTTCATAAATGTTCTTATTTTGTTCTTTTAATATTTATAGCCCAATAATTAAATGTAGTCAAATAGGTTGTATTTTGAGTCTGAAATTGAATCAAAAGTGAATCAAAAGGTGAACATTGAAACTAGATATTGTTGTGTTGTGGATAACTTTTACAATAGATAGACTAAATGAAATGAGAAAATTAACCTGTCATTGCGGTCTTATAGAAATTGAAATTGATATAAAAGATAGTTTTGAAGATTTATACAGATGTAATTGTTCAATGTGCATTAGGAAAGGAGCGATCACTGCAATTGTAAATAAAGAAGACTTAAAAATAGTTAAAGGTATGAATAAACTAAAATATTATCAATTCAAAACAAGGGTAGCAAAACATTATTTCTGCTCTAATTGTGGAATCCAAACTCACAATCTAAGAAGAAGGGATCCAAATACATATGGTATTAATGTTGCGTGCATCGAAGATTTATCTACAAATGAACTATTTAACTTTAAAGTAAGAATAAATGATGGAAGAAATCATATAATGGATAGGCAATAATTGTGAAAAAAAAATTAACATGTCATTGTGGAGAATTTGAAGCAGAAGTAACAATTCCTGAAAATGGTATCAAAAAAGTTATGAGATGTAATTGTACTTTATGTAAGAGAAAAGGTTACGTAATCGGAGTTTTAGGTGAAAATGACTTTAAAATTATAAAAGGTGAAAAGTTGTTAAAACTTTATCAGTACTATACTAAAGCCGCAAAACATTATTTCTGTTCAATATGTGGAATTCATACGCACAATAGACCAAGAATAAATCCTAAAATATTTGGTATTAATGTAGCATGCGTAGAAGGCATAGATCCATTTGAATTAAAAAATGTTGGACTTAATGATGGTGAAAACCATCCGCTAGATCAAAAGAAGTAATGCTTAATCATTTAGATTGTTATCAAAAGGTAAAGAGAAAGTGTTTTAAATTTATTAATTTACAGGAAACTAAAAAAGAAAAATTTAGGAATAAAGAAAAAATGATTAAAAGTTTTTTAATTCCAATTTGTTTTTGGATTAATAAAAATAAACCACGAAATAAAACATTTATTATAGGACTTGCAGGTGGCCAAGGAACTGGCAAGACAACTATATCTTCATTAATAAAATTAATATTATCAACTTATTTTAAATTTAGTGTATTTAAAGTCTCTATTGATGATTTTTATAGAACTAGAAAAGAAAGACTTAAACTATCAAAATCAAAACATCCCCTACTTTTAACA
>CACKFS010000028.1 GCA_902599575.1 uncultured Pelagibacteraceae bacterium | reverse complement strand
AAGTTAAGAGTTTCTATACCACCTAAATTGCTATTACCTATTGAATTTAAATCAAATTTTGTTGGACAGTGGAATAATATATTCATCAATTAAAAAGTCTTAATAACACAGGCCTCTTAAGAATCTTTTTGTTTTTTTTTAATGATTTTAAACAATTATCTGAATTAAGTTGTTTAGTTTTATGAGTAATAATCACTATAGATGCAGTTTTAAGTTTATTGTCAGGTATTTGTATCATTCTTTGAATCGATATGTGATTTTTTGCTAAACTTTTTGTTATTTCAGACAGTACACCAGGTTTATCTTTGACCTCAAATCTCAGATAAAGAGAATTTTGGTAATTATTTATATTAAATGGAGATATAAATTTCCTTTTGTCACTAGAAGCTCCTAATGGATTTTTAATATTACCCCTTAAGATAGAAAGAAGATCTGACATTAAAGCAGATGATGTGGGTCCTGGGCCAGCACCCTCCCCTTGTAAGATGCTTTCACCTACAGGCTTACCTTCTAATATAACTGCATTCATAACACCATCAACATTACCAATATAGCTATTCTTTTTAACTAAACATGGATGAACTCTTTCAAATAATTTGTTGTTTATGATCTCTGTAATCCCTAGTAATTTTATTTTTAGATTTAATTGATTTGCTATTTCAAAATCTTTTGGTTCAATAAATTCAATACCCTCCATAAGTAGATTATTTCTAGAAATTTTCTTTTTAAAAGCCAGAGAAGATAAAATTCTTACTTTTGCCAAGGTATCGTAACCGTTTATATCTAATTTTGGATCACCAGGTTCTGCATATCCTAAAGATTGTGCTTTTTTTAATACATTTTTAAAATTATCATTTGTCTTGTCCATCTCTGATAAAATGTAATTACATGTACCATTTAGTATTCCATAAACTTTTGTAATTACATTTGTTGATAATCCTTCTTTAATAGTTCTTAATATTGGAATTCCACCTCCTACAGACGCTTCAAATTCAAGATTGACTTTTTTGTTTTCTGCAATTTTGCTTAAATAATCACCATGTTTTGATATTAATGCTTTATTTGGTGTTATTACATGTATTTTATTTTTGAGTGCTTTTTCGACAATTTTTTTTGATATGCCATCTGATTGACCAACACATTCAAATAAAATATCTATTTTTTTATGATTTAAAATTTTAAACGGATTTTTATAAAAAATATTTTTATTAATTTTAAATTTTCTTTTTTTATTCTTATTTTTAGCAGATATGGCTACAACATTTATATTTTTACCAGTTAGTAATTTTATCTCTTTTTTTTTATTTTTTAGTTCATTTAAAAGATAATTTCCAATTTGACCTAATCCTACGACAGCAATATTTATATTATTTTTCATTTATTTATATCAGGATAATCTTTTTCTAAACCTTTATTTTCTATTAACATTTTAAACTCATCAAATGTTAAATCTTCATTAATATTAAATTTAATCGGCTTATTTTCAGAGTAGTTATTACTACATGATAATAAAAACGTGAAAATAAATAGTAATATAATTCTCATTAAATTAAACCCTCATCAATTTTAAAGCCAAATTTAATATTTAAATTTTGTATTGCTTGACCTGCACCACCTTTTATCAAATTATCTACAGCAGATAATATCACTAATCTATTATTATCATTTGTTTCACAAATCGAAATATCGCAATAATTAGTATTTATTACATTTTTTGTGCCAATAAGAGTATTTTTTTTATAAATACGAATAAATTTATGCTTTTTATAAAATTTTATCAAAAAATTTAGAATTTTTTTAGTACTTATTGACCCTTTTTTTTCAACATATATTGTAGATAAAATTCCTCTAAACATAGGCAAAATATGAGGAGTAAAATTAAATTTATTCTTATTTGAAAAGTAAGAAAGCTCCTGACTAATTTCGGCATTATGTCGATGGTTAGGTATTCCGTAGGCACTTAAAGATTTAAACAAATTCATTTTTTGTGCTTTTTTTAAAATTCCTCTGCCAGCACCCGAATATCCTGATTTTGAGTCTATTATAACTTTATTTTTTTTTAAATATTTACCTTTAAATAAAGGATAGAGTGGAACAATAATTGAAGTTGGATAACAACCCGGACATGCAATAATTCTTTTATTTTTTATATTTTTTTGATTCAATTCAGATAAGCCATATGCACATTTATTTAACAATTTTTTAGACTTATGTTTAATTTTATAAAATTTTTTATAAATACTTGCGTTTTTTAGACGAAAATCTGCAGATAAATCAATTAGTATATTTTTTTTATTTAAATTATTTGCAATTATTTGACTTTCTCCGTTAGGTAAAGCTGTAAAGATTACATCTACTTCTTTAAAATATTTATAATTAATCTTAATAATTTTTGGTAAATTATATTTTTTCAATTCTTTGTCATAAAAATATATATTTTTGCCAATTGATGAGTTACCACAAAGATATTTAATATTAATATATTTATGATTACATAAAAGTTTAATAAGTTGTACTCCTATGTAACCCGTAGATCCCGCGACTAAAACATTAAGTTTGTTCATATTGGTTATATTAACAGTTGATATTTAAAAAGATATTATCTTTTAGAAAACTGAAAACTTCTTCTAGCTTTTCTATGACCGTATTTTTTACGTTCAACAGCTCTAGAATCTCTTGTGGTGAGTTTCTCTTTTTTAAGTGCTGGCTTTAATGCAGAATCAAATTGAAGTAATGCCTTTGAAATTCCATGTATCATAGCGCCTACTTGGCCACTATGACCACCTCCTTTGACAGAACATTTTACATCATATGAA
>CACKFS010000027.1 GCA_902599575.1 uncultured Pelagibacteraceae bacterium | reverse complement strand
AATTGAATTACATTTTCCTTTGAAAAGATTATAAGGACATTTTAAATGATATTCATTTACCTCATCCCCGTCGTCACCAACAATAAACATTTTTAATCCAGAAGCACTAAATGCTATACCAGATGGGTTAACTTCCTGAGTGTTTAAATGTAAACCGCCTACAAAAGATAAAGTTGAGATATCAAAAGCTGTAGATAAAGAGTATTGATTAACATCATTACCTTTTGATCCTATTACAAACATAGTTGTGCCGTCTTGATTAAACTCTATACCAAACGGTTCATCTTCATTTGTAGCCAAACTCATGGGATGTGTCAGATCTTTTGATTGTACAAAATTAATACCTTCGGAGAAATCAAAACCCACATTTAATGAAAACTCGTTTATATCATCTCCATCATTCCCAGTAACAAACATTTTTGTACCATCGTTATTAAAATCAAGACCAAAAGGTTTGTTATCGTGAGGTTTAAAATTAAAAGTGGTTTCAGGTGTAGTGCCATTCCCCGAGATTGACGTTATATCAAAAGGTGCACCAAGTAAAAATTCTTTTACAGCTGCACCAGTATCCCAATAACTTACAGTAAACATCTTTGTTCCATCGTTATTAAATTTTACGCTGAAAGAATTACCATTAAAATTAAAAAAACCTCTATAAGTAGCAGTGGATATATCGAAGGCGCTAGTCAGAGTATACTCATATATTTTATCATTAGTCGTTCCTGTGACATACATTTTTGTTCCATCATTATTAAAAGTGATTCCTTTTGGCCCTGTATCTTGACCACTAACACTAAAGTTTTGTACAAAGAGAGGTGTAGCATGATCACCGCTATTTAAAGTTGCATTAGCATTTTGAACAAAAATATTAGATATGTAAAAATAGAAAAATAAAAATAAAAGTGTTTTTCTATGCGTGCTCATCTAAATATTAAAGAAATAAACTTAACCCTTAAAATCTAAATTAAAAGACTTTATTTAATGCAATATTAGCTTCCCTGTTTTCACCTAAATTTGTTAAATCATCATTAACATTAAAGCTTAAATTTAAACCGTTTACATTTTTTTTAAATTCTAACTTCGATAATAAATTTTCTGAACCATTTATTGTAAATGCATATTCGGCACCTTCATAAGGTAAATATCCTATTGCAATATACAAATTATCATTGTGACCAGAATTTATAGCTTGATTTCTCTCGTAAATTAAAAATATACTATATCTATCAGGAAAAATTAAATCTAAACCAATTTCAGCGTTAATATTATGAACTGAGCCTACTTCAAGTTTATCCTTGTAAGAATTTGATGGATCATTAGCATAACTATACTTAATATCAGAAGACCGATCACCATCAATTAAATATTCTAGTTTACCATGCCTTTTGAATTCATATTTTTCATTTGATAAATCTTCAACTACAGCAATTGAATGTCTTAAATTAAATGTTCCAACATGTTGGTCCTTAACACTTATGGCTGCTTCTTCTTTTCCAGATTCTTTATATCTCTTTAAAAGAGTATGCCCTAAGTCTAATTGTCCAGAATTTATAAAAGTTAATTTACCTTTTATAAATTCTTCTTTAAGCCTGTAAGTTCCATAAACTTGATAACCTTTTCTTTTAGCTGTTAATTTATTTCCACCAACATCAGTGATAATATCAGAACTCAATTTTCCTATCCCAAAAAATTTATCTACAAATTTTGTATCATTTTCTACGGGTGATGTATTGTAATAGGTTACATTAAATGTATTAGAGTCTAAATGACTTCCAGAATTACCAACATCAACATCATCCCTTCCAAATCTGAAAGCTAATCCATCGATACCATAATCATCAGTGAATTTGTCAAGACCAAAAGTTAAAGAATTTGTACTAATTTCCTTTGTAGATGCAATGTCACTGTCTCCAACTCTTCCTAGTGTAATATTGCCTTCGCTCCAGTAAAAATATTTTTTATTAGACTTAGAATTTTTTTTAGTCGTTGATATTTTTTTAAAGGATGAAATAGGTAATTGGTTTAAAGATGAAAGCATGGTATTTGAAAAGTTTAATTTAACATTTTGGTTAGATAAATTTTGTTTATCCTCGTTTCTCTTTATCCACTTCAATCTATTTAAAACTGAATTTGTTGACATATTAATTGTTCTTTTTGCAAGTTCCAATTGAGCCTCTGCTATTCCAGCACGGTCGCTATTTTGAGTAATCTTTTCACATTTTCCTGCAAAAAGGTTGAACGGACAAGGCAAGTGATGCTCTTGTACTACTTTAGATGTACTATCTAAAATAAACATCCTTAATCCATCAGGACTAAAGTGTATACCTTTGGGGTTGGGTTCTCTTCTTACGCCACCATCATAAGAAGCTGTTGAAATGTTAAAACCTTCAGATAGTGTATATTGATTAACGTCATTACCATTTGTTCCTACCAAAAACATTCTTGTACCATTCTTATTAAAAGCTATACCACCTGGTTCAACTTCATTAGTTGTTAGAGTTTCTATATCAGCCGTTGTTTTAGCAGATCTTATAAGATTGGCTCCATCAGATAAATCAAAACTTTTATTCAATGAATATTGATACACACTACGGGTTGAACTGGCCCCCTGAGCATCGGTAACATACATCATGGTTCCATCATGACTAAAAGCTAGACCAAGAAATACACTTTTAACTTGGGATGAAACATCAAAAGAATTTCCAGTATAGTTTGCTTCTGATACATCAAAATTTACCGAGAGCGAATATTCAAATATTTTATTTTCATCTCTTCCAATAATAAACATTTTTGATCCATCATTGTTAAACCTAACTCCCGTTGGTCTAGCATCTTCACTGCTGACTGAAAAACTATCGACAAAAACAGCTGACGATATGTTAAATGCTTCTGATAGAGTATATTCATTCACATCATCACCAGTGTCTCCAGTAACAAACATTTTTTTTCCATCATTACTAAATGTAACATCTCTCGGGCTAGCTTCTTCCCCTGAAACATCAAATGTACGTACTTGATAATTGGAAGTAGAAAGTGTGTCGTCATTTTCTAAATAAGCATAAGAGTTTTGAACAAAAATATTAGATATGTAAAAATAAAAAAAAAGAAATAGAATTGTTTTTTTAAGC
>CACKFS010000026.1 GCA_902599575.1 uncultured Pelagibacteraceae bacterium | reverse complement strand
AAATTTGGTGAACTTGCAAATTATTTAATTGAACAAAAAATAGTAGATAAATTTTACAAACCCAAGTTTTGTTCAGATAATACTTTAAGCAGAGCACATTCTTTAGATTATATAAATAGTGTCAAAAAAAAAACTTTAGACACTAAATCTCAAAAGAAAATCGGTTTTCCAATCAATGATAGTGTTGTGAATAGATCTTTTAGAGCAACCGGAGGGACTGTCTTAGCAAGCAAACTTGCTGTTGATCATCGTATTGCATGTAATACTGCTGGAGGAAGTCATCATGCAAGTTATAACGAAGGTGCTGGTTATTGCGTTTTTAATGATGTAGCGGTTGCAACTAGATATTTACAATCAAAAGGCTATGCAAAAAATGTTTTAATAGTTGACCTTGATGTTCATCAAGGAAATGGGACTTCAGATATTTTCAAAAACGATAAATCTGTTTTCACCTTTAGTATGCACTGTAAATCTAATTATCCTGCAAAAAAAACAAATGGTGATTTAGATGTGGACTTAGATGATAACGCTGAGGATGAAGAATATCTGAAGAAACTTAAGGAAAATATTTTACTATTAAACAAAGAAAAGTATGATTTTGTATTTTATGTAGCTGGAGTCGACATTCATTTAAATGACAGATTGGGCAAATTGAAAGTTTCAGAAAAAGGAATAAAACAAAGAGATGAAATAATAATTAACAACTTTTTTGAAAAAAAAATTCCTATTTGCGGTGTTTTGGGAGGTGGTTACAATAAAGATTTTGAAACATTGGTCCGACTTCATGCTATATTACACAAAACTTGTGCATCAGTAATATGAAAAAAAATCCTAATTTAACATCTGAGCAAAAATTAATTTTATTTGAAGAGGGAACAGAAAGACCTGGATCTAGTGAATTAAATTTTGAAAAAAGAGAAGGAAGTTATCATTGTGCAAATTGTGATGTAAAACTTTTTGACTCAAAAAAAAAATACGAGAGTGGTTCTGGTTGGCCATCATTTTTTGAGTCTTTGCCAGATGTGTTCGAAACAAAAACAGATCATCATGTTGGTTATGCAAGAACCGAATATCATTGTAAAAGTTGTGGCGGTCATCATGGCCACATATTTCAGGATGGGCCAAAACCTACTGGTAAAAGATACTGTAATAATGGACTCTGTTTGGTATTTAAACCAAAAATTTAATTAGTAAATTAATAATAAATAAATTACACTATTTTATGAAGGAGTTTTATGATTAAAAAAACAATATTAGTAGTTATAATTTTTTTCATGACTACAAACTTATTTGCTGCGCAAACTCAAATTGCTCAAGTAAATGGAATGATGTGCCTTAAATGTCAAAAAATGGTTACCGAGGCTCTCCAAGAGGCAATGCCTAATGCAAAAGTAAAAGTGTCTTGGCCGGAGGGGGTTGCTGTTTCTAACTTTGATGACAAATCACCTATAACAGAAGAAGAATATAAAAATACAATTCTTGGAACTGGATTTGAAGTTGTTAAAGTAATGACAGTTGATGAAATTATAACAGATGCAGAAAAAGCAAGAAAATTAATAGATCAATAAAATTTTATGACTGTAGCTGATCTTCAGATTTTAATAGATAAGCTACAGTCAAAAATAAGCCAATTAGAACTCACAAATAAAGGTGCCCTTAAAGCTACAGAATTTAGAATTGAAGCAATTCTTCAAGCAAATTTAGATACTTTTTGGTTATTGATTTGCGCAATTTTAGTTTTTTTAATGCAAGCCGGCTTTATGTGCCTTGAGTCTGGCCTATCAAGAAATAAAAATAGTATTAACGTTGCATTAAAAAATATCACTGATTTTGGAATAGCTGTTGTTACATTTTGGGCATTTGGATTTGCACTTATGTATGGAACAAGTGTTATGGGCTTGTTTGGTGACAAATTTTATTTTTTCACTACAAAAGTTGCTGGTTATCAAACATATTTTGTCTTTCAAGCGATGTTCGTCGCAACTGCAGCAACAATTATTTCTGGAGCTGTTGCAGAGAGACTAAGGTTTTTTTCTTACGTAATTATTACATTTGTCACCTCAGGATTTTTATATCCAATTGTAGGTCACTGGGCTTGGGCATTTAATTTTGACGAACCTTCTGAGAAATTTGGATGGTTAGGAAAAATGGGTTATTTAGATTTTGCAGGCTCATCTGTTGTTCACTCTGTAGGAGGATGGGTTGCTCTTGCAATTCTATTAATTATTGGGAGTAGAACAGGTAGATTTAGGAAAGACCAAGATAAAAAATTATTTCAGGGAAGCAATACACCTATAGCAGCACTTGGGGCATTGATTTTGTGGTTTGGATGGTTTGGATTTAATGGTGGAGCCAATGGGGCGATGGATTTGAAAATTCCATTAATTTTAATAAATACATTTTTGTCTGCTTCTTTTGGTTTAATATTTTCAAGCATATTAGGAATTTTTGTTATGAAAAAACCTGAGCCATTATTTATGATTACAGGTCCTTTAGCTGGATTAGTCTCAATCACTGCAAGTTGTGCTTATGTAAATCCAAGTGAAGCTATTTTTATAGGAAGTATTGGAGGACTGCTTTCAGGCTTAGGTATAGTTTTATTGGAAAAATTAAAAATTGACGATGTTGTAAGCGCAATACCAGTTCACCTTATTGCTGGAGTTTGGGGATCTTTGTCTGTTGCTTTATTTGGAGACTTTGAAATGATGGGTTTAGAAATTTCAAGGATTGAGCAACTATATATTCAATTAATCGGAGTAACTAGTATTGGAGGTTTTTGTTTTATATCTGCATTCGCGATATTTAAATCCATAAATTATATTTTCCCTTTAAGAGTTGGAAAGATTCAGGAAGAATTAGGTTTAAATATTTCTGAACATAATGCGTCAACAGATACTCATGAATTATTAGAAGTATTAACTAATCAAGCTAAAACCGAAGATTATTCATTAAGAGCACCACAAGATCCTTTTACAGATAGTGGAATAATAGGAACACAATATAATATTTTGATGGATCGGTTGGAACAAAGTGAAAAACAAAAAAACAAATGGAAGAAAAGAGTATCTTCAGAAATTAAACTTGCGATGAATGTTCAAAAAAAACTCATGCCAAATAGAGATCTTACAAATTATCCTATCTATGGACTAAACATTCCAGCTAGAGAAATTTCTGGCGATTTTTATGATTTTTATCTTCACGATGACCAGGTTTATTTTACTCTATCTGATGTATCTGGAAAAGGTGTAAATGCTGGGATGGTAATGGCTAAATCAATTACATTATTTAAAATATTTTCAAAGCTAA
>CACKFS010000025.1 GCA_902599575.1 uncultured Pelagibacteraceae bacterium | reverse complement strand
TGTAATTCTATTTTTATTTAAAAAAAACTTTTTATTTTTTTTATTTTTTAATGACAGATTATCATCATAAATATTAATTTTGTTTTTAGCGTGCAGATGTTTAAAACACGAATTGCCCGATAAACCTAATCCATAAATTAATATTTTTTTGTTAAAAAAGATTCTAGTGAGCATTATCTCAATTTTAACGTAGCTAATCCAATCATTGCTAAAATTAAAGAAATAATCCAAAATCTAATTACTACAGTTGATTCTGGCCACCCTTTTTTTTCAAAATGATGGTGAATTGGTGCCATCATAAATATTCTTTTCCCCGTTAATTTAAAAGAAATCACTTGAACGATTACTGATACTGCCTCTAAGACGAAAAGGCCACCTGTAATTGCTAAAACTATCTCATGTTTGGTAACAACACCCACTGCTCCTAATGAGCCCCCCAAAGCTAAAGAGCCAGTATCACCCATAAAAATTTTTGCTGGTGGTGCATTAAACCATAAAAAACCTATGGACGCCCCGATAATTGCTCCACAAAAGATCGCTACCTCTCCTACACCTTCGATGTAAGGTATTAAAAGATAATCAGCAAAAATAATATTGCCTGATACATAACTTATGAAAGCAAAACATCCTGCAACTAAAATTACAGGGACAGTAGCTAATCCATCTAGCCCATCTGTTAAATTAACTGCATTTGATGACCCAACAATAACAAATAAATAAAAAGGTATAAAAAACCAACCGAGATTAATAACTAAATTTTTAAAAAATGGTAAGTAAAGATTATTAGTTAGATCAGAATCTACAAATTTATAAAGAATTATTAATGAAACTAAGCTAAGAATAACTTGAATTAATAATTTTAATTTTGAAGAAATACCATTTGAATTATTATTTTTAATTTTTTTATAATCATCAAATGCACCCAGTGCTCCAAATGAAAATGTTATAAAGATTAGTAACCAATTGTAAGGATTACTTAAATCTGACCACAGAAAAACACTAACAAATAGACCAATTAAAATTAAAACACCGCCCATTGTTGGTGTGCCTATTTTTTTAACTAAATGGTCTTCAGGACCATCCAGCCTGATTGGATTTGTAATTTTTTTTGTTGAAAAATAATTTATAAATCTATCTCCAATTAAAAAAACTACTATCATAGCCGTTATTATTGATAAGCCAGTTCTTACTGTTAGAAAGTTAAAAAAATTTAAGAATGAATAAGTATCTGAAAAGTTAGTTAATAAATTGTATAACATTACAAATTTTTAATTATTTTATTTAAACCAGTTGAGTTAGAACCTTTTACCATCAAAAAACTGTTATTTGGTAAATCATTTTTTATTAATCTACATATATCCATTTTATTTTTTAATATTTTTCCTCTAATTTGTGGTTTTAATTTGTTAAATGTGTGTTTGGTATAATTTCCATAAACAAAGGTCTTAAAAACATTCGACCTATTGATATATTTTGCAATTTCAATATGTAGTTTTTTTGAGTATTTTCCAAGCTCAAGCATATTACCTAGTAACAAAAATTTTTTTGCTTTATTGGTGTACATTTTATCATATCTTTCTAAAGCAAATTTTAGGGAAGCAGGGTTTGAGTTATAACTTTCATCGATAATTTTTAATTTTTTTTTACCCTTATTAAATTTAATTATTGATCCCCTGCTTTGTGGTATGCAAAAGCCTAAAAATAAATTATGACTTAATTTATCAACGCTGAAAAAATTACTAATTATACTTATTGTAGCTAAAATATTTTCAACATGGTGAGATAAATTATTAGATATTAAAAAAGATTTTTTAACTCCTTTAATTTTTAAATTAATTAAATATTTTTTCTTGTATTTTTTTTTGTTTAAAAAAACAATATCAGCACGTTGGTTATTTTTGCTATATGTTAAAATTTTAAGACCACGTTCTTTAGATTTTTTTTTAAAATATTTACAATATTTATCGTCCATATTTATAACCATGGTGCCACCATTAGTAATATTATTAATTATCTCACCTTTTGCTTTTGCAATTTCATTTAAATTTTTAAAGTTTTTAATATGAGCATATGAAACATTTGTAATAAGCCCCAAGTGAGGCAGGATCAATTTGGTAAGATAGTTTATTTCGCCTTTCTTATCCATTCCGGTTTCCAATACCATAAACTTTGCAGTTTCTGGTGTGTTAAAAATACTTAAAGGAACCCCGAATTTATTGTTGAAAGATTTTTTTGAAAAATAAGTTTTTTCTAACTTATTAAGACAAAAACCAACTAATTCTTTTACAGAAGTTTTACCTGATGATCCGGTGATAGCTATTGTATTTATTTTTAGAGTTTTTCTAATTACTGAGTTTATATGATTAAGAAAGCTTAAAGGATGTTTATAAAATTTTATTTTTGAATTATTAAATTTAAGACTTGATATAGCTAAAGCTGCTCCATTGGTTATTGCCTCATTTGCAAATTTATTTCCATTAAATTTTTTTCCCTTGACACCAAAAAATATTGAATTTTTATTAATTTTTTTTGAATTCAATGATGCATAATTTAAAATGATTTTCTTATTAACAGTATTATATCCTAAAGCCTCATTAACAATGTTTGTTTTGATTGATTTTGATAGATTTTTATTTTTTTCGTAAATTGCATTTATAATTTCTAATCTGTCTGAAAAAAATTTTTTATCTTTATGCTCTTGATAGTTTTCGTGCCCTTTACCGGCTACGATTAAAATATCTCCTGACTTTAATTCTTTAACAGCTATGTTTATTGCTTTTGCTCTTGATGGAATTTCAAAAAATTTTTTATTTTTGAACCCTTTTTTTATTTGATTCCTTATAAATTTTGGATCTTCTAAACGCGGGTTATCATCTGTTAAATAAATATTATCACAATACTTTTGTGCAATATTTCCCATCATTGATCTTTTGTCTTGATCTCTGTTACCTCCACAACCAAATACTAAGGAAATCCTGCTTAAAGGAAAATCTTCTTTAACGTTTGATAACATTGTTTTAAGAGCATGTGGTGTATGGGCGTAGTCTAATATAACAATACCATTGTTTTTTAAATTTCCAATTTTTTCGAGTCTTCCACTTATTGGTTTAATTTTGTCAATTGATTTTAAAATTTCGCTTATTTTTAAACCTGAAAGATGGGCAGCAACAATTGCATAAATCAAATTTTTTATTTGAATTTTTCCAATAAGCGATGTTTTAAAAGAATATTTCTTTTTACCAATTCTTATATCAATTTTTTTTTGATTATTAATATTTGTAATATTTTGAATATTTATAAAAGATTTTGAG
>CACKFS010000024.1 GCA_902599575.1 uncultured Pelagibacteraceae bacterium | reverse complement strand
GGAGTTGATCCAAGTTTAATGGGTTTGGGACCTATTCCGTCGTCTACAAAAGCTCTTGAAATTGCTGGTTGGAGTATAAATGATTTAGATTTAATAGAGTGCAATGAAGCTTTTGCTGCACAAACACTTGCGGTTGTTAAAGAGCTTAAAGTCCCCAAAGAAAAACTAAATGTTAATGGAGGTGCAATTGCTATAGGTCACCCAATCGGAGCATCAGGCGCAAGATTGATAGTCACATTAATTCATGAAATGATTAAAAGAGATAATAAAAAAGGTTTAGTTACTCTTTGTATAGGTGGCGGTATGGGTATCTCTATGTGTATTGCTCGCGATTAATATTTCAAAGATTTTAAATTTTTATTTAATAGCGCCAATTGTATCCATACTCTTGCATCAAATTTTTTGCTATTGTCTCTTTTTATCAATAATTTTTTTAATAAATTAATCATTTTAATACTTTCATATTTAAGGATGTCAAAAAAAAGATATAAATATGTTATAAATATAGCTTCAAATAATGAAAAAAGATCTTTTAGTACCCGATATTGGTGATTTTGAAAACGTTGAAATTATAGAGCTGTTAGTAAAACAAGGCCAAAAAATTTCTATTAACGATCCAATAGTAACATTAGAAAGTGATAAATCTAGTGTTGAAGTGCCATCAACAGAGGAAGGAATTGTAGAAAGCATATCAGTTAAGATAGGAGATAAAGTTTCAAAAGGTGATAAATTAATATCAATTTCTGCAGAAGGCGGAGGTGAAAAAATCGACCAAGTTAAGGAAGTTAAAAAAGAGACGGAAATACCAAAAGATACAGAAAAAATTATAAGTGATGCAGAAAAAATACAAAAAACTGAGCAACCAAAAATTATTAGCCAAGAAGTTTCGCAGAATAAAAAAACCTCTAAACTAGAAAATTCAAAAATTGAGATTGTATCAGATACAAATGATATAGATCCTAGTGAGACCAAAGAGTGGCTCGAATCTTTATCTGCAGTACTTAATAGCGATGGTAAAGAACGGGCACAATATATAATTAGACAATTAATAGAGCATTCATATAGAGAGGGTTCTGGATTAGTAATGTCTAGAAATACTCCGTACATTAATACAATACCCCCTGAGGAAGAGAAAAAATTACCAGGCGATCAAAATATAGAGCGAAAAATCAGATCTCTAATTAGATGGAACGCAGCTGCCATGGTTGTAAGAGCTAATAAAAAAAACCCAGAATTAGGTGGACATATTGGAACTTTCGCTTCAGCCGCAACTTTATACGATGTTGGAATGAACCATTTTTGGAGAGCAAAAAATAATAAATTTGGTGGAGATTTAATATATTTTCAGGGTCATAGTGCGCCAGGAATTTATGCAAGATCTTATCTTGAAGGAAGATTAACAGAAAAACAATTAGATAATTTTAGACAAGAAGTTAAACCGGGTGGACTGTCATCTTATCCACATCCATGGTTGATGCCAGAGTATTGGCAGTTTCCAACCGTATCAATGGGGTTAGGTCCCATGCTTGCAATTTATCAAGCAAGATTTATGAAATACTTAATTAATCGTGGCCTTATTAAAGATGAAGGTAGAAAGGTTTGGGCTTTCTTAGGTGATGGAGAAATGGATGAACCTGAATCTTTAGGAGCTATAGGATTAGCTGCTAGAGAAAAATTAGATAATTTAATTTTTGTAGTAAACTGTAACCTTCAAAGACTGGATGGACCAGTAAGAGGTAACGGTAAAATTATTCAAGAGCTTGAGGGTATTTTTAGAGGAGCTGGCTGGAATGTGCTTAAGGTAATTTGGGGGTCATACTGGGATCAGCTATTAGCAAATGACAAAAAAGGTCTGTTAGTAAAAAGGATGAATGAAGCTGTTGATGGTGAATACCAAGCATTTAAAGCTAAGGGTGGATCATATGTAAGAGAGAAATTCTTCGGAAAATATAAAGAATTAAAAGATATGGTGTCTGCTATGACAGACCAAGATATTTGGAAACTTAACAGAGGTGGACATGACCCACATAAAGTTTATGCAGCTTATCATCAAGCAGTTAACAATGTTGGAAAACCCACTGTTATTATAGCAAAAACGATAAAAGGTTACGGAATGGGTAAATCAGGAGAAAGTATAAATACCACTCATCAACAAAAAAAATTAGATGTAAAAGATCTTATGTATTATAGGGATAGGTTTGATGTTCCATTAACAGATGAGCAAGTAAAAAATATTCAATATTATAAACCAGACGAAAATTCAGAAGAAATAAAGTATTTAAAAGATAGAAGAATAAAACTTGGCGGAAATATCCCTGAAAGATCTACTTTTGCAAAATCAATTAAAGCTCCACCAAAAGATATTTTTGATGCTCTTAAAAAGTCGACTGGACCAAAAGAAATGTCTACTACCATGGCACTTGTTAGAATGCTTACCAATCTTTTAAGAGATAAAAATGTTTCGCCAAGATTAGTTCCTATTATTCCAGATGAAGCAAGAACTTTTGGAATGGAAGGTTTTTTTCAAAAAATCGGTATATATGCTCACGAAGGACAAAAGTATGAACCAGTAGACTCAGAACAATTATTTTCTTATAGGGAGGATAAAAAAGGTCAAGTTTTAGAGGAAGGTATAACCGAAGCTGGATCAATGTCATCCTGGATAGCAGCTGGCACAGCATATTCAAACCATGATATTGAAATGATCCCTATTTATCTATTTTACTCAATGTTTGGATTTCAAAGAGTAGGAGATTTTGCATGGGCTGCTGGAGATAGTCAAGCAAGAGGATTTTTAATCGGAGCAACATCAGGAAGAACTACGCTCGCAGGTGAAGGATTGCAACACCAAGACGGACATAGTCATTTACTAGCCTCAACTATACCAAATTGTGTTTCCTATGACCCTACCTTTGCATATGAGTTAGCTGTAATTTTTAGAGATGGTTTAAAGAGAATGCATGAAAACAAAGAAAATATTTTTTACTATATAACAACATTAAATGAAAATTACCCACATCCAGAAATACCAAATGAAAAAGGTATTGAGGATTCAATTTTAAAAGGAATGTATAAGATAAAATCTATAAATAATAATAAAAAAACAAAAATCACACTTTTAGGATCAGGTTCAATATTAAGAGAAATGTTAGAGGCATCAGAAATCTTAAATAAAGATTATAAAATTGACTCTGATGTGTGGAGCGTGACAAGTTACAACGAATTACGAAAAGATGGTTTAGAGATAGAGAGATATAATTTACTTAATCCAGATGAGAAACCTAAAGAAACGTATGTAGAAAAATGTTTAAAAGATTCTGAAGGACCTATATTAGCTGCATCAGACTATATGAGAATTTCATCTGATCAAATAAGACCATATACAAGCAAGAGCTTCTATTCCCTTGGTACAGACGGGTATGGAAGAAGTGATACAAGAAAAAATCTTAGAAACTTTTTCGAAGTAGATAAAAAATATATTGTTACTTATGCTTTGAGTGTTCTTTCAAAAGAACAACTAATTGCATCAAAATACGCTGAGGATGCAATTAAAAAATATAATATTGATAAAAATAAACCGATGCCAACCAAGTTATAAAAATGAGCCAAATCATACATGCAAGTCCAAAGGTAAGAAAGTTTGCAAGGCAACTTGGTGCAGACATTTCTCAATTAAAAGGTTCAGAAAGAAACGGCAGGATTACAGAGGATGATGTCCGAAATTTTATAAAAAATCAAATTAAGCAACAAGAAAACACTCCAAAGAAATCAATAAAAGATGAAAAAAAGAAATTAGAGTTTGATCATAGTGAGTTTGGCGAAATAGAAATATTACAAATGCCACGTATAAAAAGGTTGGCAGCACCAA
>CACKFS010000023.1 GCA_902599575.1 uncultured Pelagibacteraceae bacterium | reverse complement strand
TTGATTTTAATTTTACCAATCAAAGATTGGCATCTTTAACTGAAGTTATTAGAGCATCAGCTGCTAACAAGAAAAATAAAAATAAAGACGAAGATGTGTTTTATTGGAGTGAAGGAAGTATTTCTGTTGGAAGAATTGGAGATACAAGTATTTCATCTACGAAAAAAATCGATATGGATGCTTTAACTTTTGGTGTGGATAAATTTACTGATAATAACGGAATAACGGGCTTAGCATTTAGATTGGGTAGAAATAATGTTGATGTAGGAACTGCTGGAAGTAATTTAGATACAGATACTTATAACATTACCTTTTATTCAACATCACCAATAGAAAGTGATACAAAATTTTTAAATAAGTTTATTGGATTTGGTAAATTAAGTTCTGATTTATTAACTGTTCTAGATGGGCAAAATTTAACAGCTGATAGATCTGGCCATCAAATATATGGAACAATAAGAATAAAAGACGAAATTAAAAAAAATAATTTAACTTTTATTCCTTCTGGAAGATTTGATATTGGTCACACTATTTTAGGATCTTATAAAGAATCTGGTACCGGGGCAATTGAGGTTAAAAAACAACATATAAGATCAAAAAAAATTCGAGCTAGTCTTGCAGCTGTGGAAGACATATCTAACGATAGATATAATATAAAGAGACATGGTAAAATCGAATACGTTGCAGATATCGATCGTTCTTCAAACTTTAAATACACTTATGTGGATGATGGAAGTGTAGATTTCAATGATACTTTACACTTAGAAGCTTTTCACAACATCAACGGTGAAATTGGTGTTGATATAGTTTTGCCTGATAGCTTTAGTATATTTTTAATATATGAACGTAATCAAGCAATCGACACAGGACACACTGATAAAGTACATATTGCTATAGGATACTTGCCAAACAAAGATACTAATTATGCCTTTACAATTGAGGGCTCAGAAAATCTTTTATCAAAATTAGAACTTAAAAAAGATATTAATGGATTTAATTTAGGTTTTAAAATCAAAGATGATTTAGCAAATTCAGGTGATTATAAAGAGGCTAATTTCACATTAAATAAAGTCTTTTAATTTTTTTCAATAGGATTAAACTCAAAAATAATAGAGGCATATATGAGTTATCAATGGGACAATAAAAAACCAACAGCACAAATGCTTGGACGATGGCAACCATTTCACGATGGTCATTATGCTTTATTTGAAGAAATTATAAAAAAAACTGGCCAAGTTTGCATCCAGATAAGAGATGTACAAGGTGTTGATGATAATCCTTTTGATTTTGAAACAGTAAAAAAAAAAATTGAAAAAAGATTAAACCCAAAATTTGAGGGACGATTTAAAATAGTTTTGGTGCCCAATATTACAAATATTTGTTATGGTAGAGGGGTAGGTTACAAGATAGAGGAAATAGTATTACCAGAGGACATTCAAAAAATATCAGCAACTAATATTAGAAAAAAAATGCGTGAAGACGGAGAACTTGAGTAATCATGTCTGTTTTATTAAAAGATTTAGGTAGTGGTATTAAAAGTATAATTATAAATGATCCTAAAACTTATAATTCACTTTCTTTTAAAACATTAGGATCTTTAATAAAAATATTTAAAAAATTAAATAACGACAATAAAACTCATGTTATTGTTATAAGTGGAAACGGCAAAGGCTTTAGTGCTGGTCATAACTTAAAGGAGGTTAAAGGTTTAAAAGTAAGATCCAAATATTTAAAACTATTCAATTTATGTTCTAAATTAATGATTGATATAGTCGAATGTAGAAAACCAGTTATTGCAAAAGTTCACGGATCTGCTTATGCAGCAGGATGTCAGTTAGCTGCTAGTTGTGACTTAACTTATTGTTCAACAGATGCAAAATTTGCAACACCAGGAGTAAATATAGGTTTATTTTGTAGTACTCCTATGGTTGCTGTGAGTAGAAAAATTAATAGAAAAAGAATGATGAAAATGCTTTTAACAGGTGAGCCTATAAATGCAAAATACGCGAAAGAAATTGGTTTAATCAATGATTATTATCCAAAATCAAAACTAAATAAAAAAGTTTTAGAAGTTGCTAAAGTTATTTCATCTAAATCTAATGCTTCAATAAGAATTGGAAAAAAAGCTTTTTATAAACAATTAGAGATGCCATTAAAACAAGCTTACACATATACCAGTAAGATGATGACTTTAAATATGATGAAACAAGATGCAAAAGAGGGAATATCTGCGTTTTTAGGAAAAAGATCTCCTAAATGGAAAAATAAATAATGCAAGAAATAGAAATCATTTTAAAAAATTCAAAAACAATTGCAATGATTGGGGTCAGTTCTTTAAAAGAAAAAGAGGATAGAACAAATTTAAAAAGAAAACCTTCGACAATTGTTATGAAATATATGCAAGACTTTGGTTATAAAGTTATACCAGTCAACCCATTTGCAGCAGGAGAAATAATTCATGGCGAGAAAGTAGTAGCTAAACTTGGTGATATAAATGAAAAGATAGATATAGTTAATGTTTTTAGACCATCTAATGAAACTCCTGCAATAGCAGAGGACGCTGTAAAAATTAACGCTAAAGTTTTATGGTTACAGTATGGAATTAAAAATGACGCAGCAGAGAAAATAGCGAATGATGCAAAAATCAAGTATATTTCTAATCGCTGCATTAAACAGGATTATCAAAATATTTTTCAAAAAGTTAATCCAGTTTTTCCAGCATTAAAAAATTAAACAAACCATTAAATGCTGAGAATATTTTTAATTTCATTTTTTTTATTTTATACCACCGCTTTTGCTGAAGATTTAAAAAAAGTTTATTTTGGCGGTGGTTGTTTCTGGTGTATGGAAGAGTCTTTTGATAAAGCTGAAGGTGTAAAAGATGTGATTTCTGGATATTCTGGTGGTACAACAAAAAATCCAACGTATAAAGAAGTAACATACGGAAATACAGGACACTTTGAGGTAGTTGAAGTTGTTTATGATAGCAAAGTTACAAATTTTGAAAATTTACTAAACATTTTTTGGAAAAATATTGATCCTTTCGATAAGGCTGGTCAATTTTGTGACAAAGGATATAGCTACAGATCAGTTGCTTTTTACCAAAACCAAGAGCAAAAAAATTTAATAGAAAAAAGAATTAAAGAAATTGAGTCTAAGTACAATAAAAGCGTTGTAACTTATGTTAGAGATTTTGATAAGTTCTATAAAGCTGAAGATTACCACCAAAATTATTATCAAACAAATTTTATTAATTACTTACTTTATAAAAAGGGTTGTGGTAGAGAGGATAGACTAGAACAAATCTGGAAAAAATGAAAAATATTTTTATTGTCTATGGTCACTACAATCAAAATTCATTTAATGCAGCTATAAAGAATACATTTACAGAAGCAGCACAAAAAAAAGGTCACTCTGTTGATTGTGTTGATTTATATAAAGAGAATTTCAATCCAGTCTACGCAGGCGAAAAACCAGATGAAGTAGTTTTAGATCATCAAAAAAGAATTGATAAATCAGACGTAATAGTTTTAGTTGCACCTATTTGGAACTATCGAATGCCAGCGATCGTAGAGGGTTGGATTGACAGAGTTCTTTCACCTCCTTGGGCATTTACTTTTAAAAAGTTATTTGGAAATTATGGTTATCCAAAAGGAAATTTAAAAGGAAAAAAAGTTATCATATTTTGTACTTATGGCTCACCAAGATTTGCAGTGACAACTTTCTTTTTAAATATGCCTATAAGACGATTAAAAAGAGGAGTTTTTTTTATTTGCGGAATCAAAGATGTTCTTTACAGAAGATATTTTGAGGTTCCTTTTGTATCGGATGAAAAAAGAAAAAAATATTTAAAAGACGTAGAAAATACCGCTACCAGTTTATAATTTATTTTTTTAACTTGTTAGAAA
>CACKFS010000022.1 GCA_902599575.1 uncultured Pelagibacteraceae bacterium | reverse complement strand
TAGAAAAATTTTAATTTTATTGAGATTAATATTTAAATTTTTGTCTCTTTCTGTAATTTTTTGACTTATTAGATTGTTAAATCTATCTGTGCTAATTCCATATATACTTAAGTATGTAAAAAATAATATTACAAATAATAGTAGAAATAACGTAATTTTAATAAAATTTTTAAACATTTATATTAAATAAAGAGCTCTCCAAAAAGTTATCTATTTCTCCGTTTAAAACTTTATCTGGGTCACTTGACTCAAAATTTGTTCTATTATCTTTTACTAACCTATATGGATGTAAAACGTAAGATCTTATTTGATGGCCCCACCCAATATCTTTTTTTTGATTTTTTTCCCCCAAGCTCTCTTTCTCTCTTTTTTCAAGCTCATAATTATAAAGCCTGGCTTTTAACATTTGCATACATGTTTCTTTATTTTTGTGTTGTGATCTATCATTTTGACACTGAACTACAATCTTAGTTGGAATATGCGTAATTCTTACTGCACTGTCAGTTGTATTAACATGTTGACCTCCTGCTCCACTAGATCTATAGGTATCTACTCTTAAATCTTTTTCTTGAATATGAATATCTATACTATCATCAACTACGGGATAAACCCAAACACTTGCAAAACTAGTATGTCTTCTTGCGCCAGAGTCAAAAGGGGAAATTCTAACTAAACGGTGAATTCCGGACTCGCTTTTTAACCAACCAAAAGCATAGTCTCCATTAATCTTGATTGTAGTAGACTTTATCCCTGCTTCATCTCCCTTATGTTCGCTAATAATATTACATTTAAATCCACGATTATTTGACCATTTCATATACATTCTTCTTAACATGTCGGCCCAATCTTGACTTTCAGTACCTCCTGCTCCCGCATGTATCTCAACAAAGCAGTCATTGATATCAACCTCTTTGGACAAGAAACATTTAATCTCATTTTTTTGGACTTGAGATCTTAATAATTCTATATTTTTTGTAGTTTCCTGAATAAGTTTAGAATTATTTTCTTCTGATGCTAATGTAAAAAAATCTTCTAAATCTTTGCTTTCTTTAACAGAGTTTTTAAAAGACAAAGATAAATCATCTAACTTTTTTTTTTCTTTTAAAATTTTTTGAGCATTTACTTGATCTTTCCAAAAATTTTCATCTAGAATTAACTTTTCGTATTCTTCAATTTTTGAATTAATTTTATTCTTTTCAAAGATACTCCTGTATTCTTTGATTTATTTTTTTTATTGAGTTAAGGTTATTAAAAAATTGATCGCTCATTAGTAAAACTTTAATATATTATTATTATTAAATCTATTATTATTTTTTAAATTAACATTAATATTTTGTTCGATTTTTTCAGATTTAAAAGACTCAATCAATGTTTTATCTGATCCAAAGTTTACTTTTTGACCTGTTTCAGAATCAACAACCATCAAAGTAATATTTTCTGGAATCTTAAATGGTCTTGTATTTTCTTTTTTTACAGCTTTCTTTATAAATGATTTAAAAATAGGCATTGCAGTTTTTGCCCCCGTTTCAAACTTTCCTAAAGTTCTAGGTTCATCATAACCTACATATACTCCAACCACTAAGTCAGATGTAAAACCTATAAACCAAGTATCAGTATTTTTATTAGTTGTGCCAGTTTTGCCAGCAATATCTAAATTTAAATCTTTTAATTTTTTGGCGGTCCCTCTTTTAGTAGCACCTTCTAGAATAGATGTTATTTGATAAGCAGTTTGAGCTGAAAATATCTGTTTAAAGTTATCTTTTATCGTAGGAACCTCATCACTTAAAAAAGAAATATTTTTGCAGTTTTCACAATATCTATCCTCAGTTTTAAATATTGTGTTGCCTTCACTATCTTGGATTCGATCTATTAGTTTTGGATTTACAAGTTTACCGCCATTTACAAAAGAGCAATAAGCGGATGTTAATTTTAATAGCGTTGTCTCTGCTGATCCTAAAGATATTGATAATAGCTCATTGGGATTTTCATATATACCTAACTGTTTGGATAAATTAACGATTTTATTTAATCCTAAATCTTGAGAAATTCTTACAGTCATTAAATTTCTTGATTTTTCTAGACCCTCTCTCAATGTTGAACGACCATAAAATTTTTTACCATAATTTTCAGGTTTCCACATTTTAAGATCAGTTCCTTGTTTTAAAACTAATGGAGCGTCTAATATTAAAGTTGATGGTGAATATCCATTTTCTAAAGCAAGTGCATATATAAATGGCTTAAATGCAGATCCAGGCTGTCGCAAAGCTTGAGTTGCTCTATTAAATTCACTTTTTTTGAAACTAAACCCTCCACTCAAAGCCAGAACTCTACCTGTATATGGATCCATAACTACTATTGCTCCGTTAACAGAGGGTAATTGTTTAACATCATAAAAGGAGTTAACAGTTTCCTTGACATATATCAAATCACCAATTTTAAATTTTTTTCCGTTTTCATTAGTTTTAATCCAATCAACATTACCTAGATTAATTTTCCCTGCTTTACTATTTTCTGTTTCAATTTCTATCCCAGTATCATCTTCTTTGACCACTCTAGCAATTTTCCAGCCAATTTTTTTTTCAAGATTATTTTTGATTGAACTTTTCAAGTTTTGATTTGAAAAATTTATATTTTTAATTGGTCCCCTCCACCCTTTTCTTTTATCATAATTTTCAATTCCATCCCGCAATACACTTGAGGCTATTTCTTGTAAGTTTAAATTTAAAGGTGTTTTAATATTTAGGCCCTCTTTATAAACTTTATCATATCCCAACTGCTCTATAATGTCCTTTCTGACCTCTTCAACATAATATCTTGAATCTTCTAAAAATATTTTCTTTCTTTTTTTTAAAATTATTTTTTTATTTTTTAAATCTTTAAATGTTTTCTCATTTATATATTTATTTTCTAATAAGTTTTTTAAAACTAAATCCCTCCTAAATTTGGCAATTTTTTCGTTTTTATAAGGATTATATCTACTTGGGGCCTTAGGTAATGCTGCAAGAAGTGCGGCCTCTTCATAATTTAATTCATCTATTGATTTGTCAAAATATTCTAAGCTTGCGGCTGCAATTCCATAAGATCCCTGGCCTAAATATATCTGATTTAAATAAAGCTCTAATATTCTATCTTTTGATAGGCTTCTCTCAATTCTAAAAGCTAAAATTGCCTCTTTTAACTTTCTCTGTAAGCTTACTTCATTAGTTAAAAGAAAATTTTTAGCTACTTGCTGGGTAATTGTTGATGCTCCCTCCAGTCTTTTGGAATTCAAAATATTTGAAATATTTTTAAATATTGCTCTTAATACTCCCTTAGCGTCTATGCCCGGATGATTAAAAAAATTTTTATCCTCTGCGGACAGGAATGAATTAATCACAATTTTAGGAATAGAATTATAAGGAATAAATATTCGCTTTTCGGATGAAAAATCTTGTATTAATTCTCCGCTACCCGAGTAAATTTTGCTTGAAACAGGTGCTTTATAATTTTTTAAATATTTATAATCAGGTAAATTGTTTGAAAAAGCCCATAATATAGACACAAGTATTAAGAAAACTAATAAAACTGCAGAACTAAAAAAAATTAAGGTTTTTTTAAATAAAGCATTCATTTTGGTTTAATTTAATTAATGAATTTGTTAAAGTTAAGGCATCAGAATTTATAAATAAATGAATAAAATAACAAAAATATTATGGAAAAGAATTTATACATCGATGCATCGCATCCAGATGAAACAAGAGTTGTACTTAAAGAAAACGGCAATATCGAAGATTACGAGTACGAAACTGTAAAAAATAACCTAATTAAAAATAATATTTATTTGGGTAAAGTAAGTAGAGTAGAACCTTCCCTTCAAGCAGCCTTTATAGATTTTGGTCGAGAAAGACACGGTTTTTTATCATTTAATGATATTCAGTCTGATTATTACCAAATACCATTGAGTGACTTGGATATAATTAAAAAAGAAGAAGAAAAATTAAGGGAAGAGCTAGCAAAAAAAAGTGAGGAGGATGATATATCAATAAAAGAAAATGAAATACCCTCACCTGAGAATAATGAAAATAATAAAGAAAAAACATCAGAAACTGAAAGTCAGGCCGATGTAAGTACAAATAAATTTAAAACTCCATCTAAAAGATACAAGATTCAAGAAGTTATTAAACCTAATCAAGTTATATTAGTTCAAGTGCTTAAAGATGAAAGAGGTTTAAAGGGAGCCGCACTGACAACATTTATATCAATTGCAGGAAAATATATTGTTTTGATGCCTAACACGCCTAAAGGGGGTGGAATATCTAGAAAAATTTTTAATTTTGGAGAGAGAAAAAAAATTAGATCGATACTAAATGAGATTAAGATACCTAGAGAAATGGGTTTAATTGTAAGAACAGCAGGTTCAAATAAAACAAAAAATGATATTGAGTATGATTTATCTAGTTTAATAGATAGTTGGAACAAAATTAAAGATACGGCCATGAATTCTATTGCTCCATCATTAGTGCATCAAGAAAGCGATATAATAAAACGTACACTTAGAGATATTTACGATGATGAAACTAAAAATATCATAATTGAAGGTAATGAAGGTTATCAAAAAGCAAAAAATTTTATGAAAATTTTGATGCCAAAAAGTGTAAAAAAAATTAAAAAATATAGAGACAAACAGCCTCTTTTTATTAAGGAGAAAATAGAGGAAAAACTTAATGAAATTTATGATACTCAAGTAAAACTTAATTCAGGTGGTTATTTGGTAATAAACCCAACTGAGGCATTGGTGTCTATTGATATAAATTCGGGGAGATCGATTAAACAGAAAAATGTTGAGAGCACTGCCTTAGACACAAATTTAGAGGCTGCTGAAGAAATTGCAAGACAGATTAAAATTAGGGATTTGTCTGGACTAATTATAATCGATTTTATCGATATGATGAACTTTGGAAATAGAAAACAAGTTGAAAGAAGATTAAAAGAGAGATGCAGAAAAGATAGGGCCAGAGTTCAGATTGGTAGAATAAGTAGCTTTGGTTTGTTAGAAATGTCTAGACAAAGATTAAGAGAAAGTAGCGTTCAATGGAATATTTCTTTAACAAATCAGTCTTTTGCACAAAAAATTATGAAATTGATAGAAG
>CACKFS010000021.1 GCA_902599575.1 uncultured Pelagibacteraceae bacterium | reverse complement strand
GCTTCATCTCTAACACCGCCTAATGACATTCTTACAAATTGTCTGTTAGTTGCTTTTGCAATCGATTTTCCTAAAGAGGTTTTTCCCACACCTGGTGGTCCAACTAAACATAATATTGGCCCTCTTATTTTGTTCATTCTTTTTTGCACTGCTAAAAATTCTATAATTCTTTCTTTTACTTTTTCTAATCCAAAATGATCCTCATCTAAAATTTTAAGAGCTTTGTTAAGATCTATATCTACTTTATCTTTTTTAAACCACGGTAAGTCTATCATCCAATCTAAATAGTTTCTCACAACAGTTGCCTCAGCTGACATTGGGCTCATATTTTTAAGTTTTTTTAGTTCTGACATACATTTTTTTTCAACATCCTTTGGCATTTTTGATCTTATTATTGCTTTATTCAAACTGGATGTTTCGTCTTTTCCATCTTCTATTTCGCCTAATTCTTTTTGTATAGCCTTGAGTTGTTCATTTAGATAATACTCTCTTTGAGTTTTTTCCATTTGAGTTTTAACTCTACCACGTATCCTTTTTTCAACACCTATTATGCTGGTTTCATTGTCCATAATTTTATTTATTAAATTAAGTCTTTTCTTTACGTCTAAAGTTTCAAAAACTTGCTGCTTTTCTGAAATTGTGGCATTTAAGTGTGAAGCTATATTATCTGAAATTTTTGATGGGTCTTTTAAAAGCTTAATGTTATTTATAGTTTCATTTGAAATTTTTTTATTTATTGATGTAAGTTTTTCTAATTTTTTTATTGAGTTTAGTGCCAAGGGCATTAAATCTTCATTTGTATTCAATATTTCTGTAAGCTTTTCATAAGAACATGATAAATATTCATTATTGTCATCAAATTCGTTAATTTTTACTCTTGATATTCCCTCAACTAATACCTTAACTGTTCCATCTGGTAATTTAAGTAATTGTAAAATGCTGCTTTCACATCCATAACTAAAAATATCATTTTTTTTTGGGTCATCTACCTCAGAATTTTTTTGAGTTACTAATACAATTTTTTTATCTTTTTTCATCACTTCATTAAGAGCAGTAATTGATTTATCTCTACCAACAAATAATGGAATAACCATGTTTGGGAAAACCACTATGTCTCTTAGTGGGAGCAGTGCAGAATTAAATTTAACTTCCATAGTCAATTATATGGATATTAAAGTAAATAATGCAATAGTTTTTTATCTTTTATTAAGTGCAATATTACGCAGCTGAAGTTTTAGATTTATCTTTATTTTGTTTATTCTTTGAATGAACTATAATTGGCTGAGATTCACCTCTAACTGAGCCCACATCCACAATAACTTCACTTACATCTTCTTGGCTAGGAATTTCAAACATAGTCTTTAATAAAACAGTTTCTAATATTGATCTTAATCCCCTTGCCCCAGTTTTCTTCTTAATAGCTTTTAGCGCTACTTCTTTAATTGCATTATCTTTAAAGTTGAGTTTAACCCCCTCTAATTTAAATAATTCTTGATATTGTTTTATTAAAGAATTTTTTGGTTCCTGAAGAATCTTAATTAAAGATTTCTCATCTAAGTCATCTAGAGTTGCTGTAATAGGCAGTCTTCCAATAAATTCAGGTATAAGACCATATTTTAATAAATCTTCTGGTTCTAGATTTTTTATCCACTCACCAGTTTTTTTATCCTCAATAGACTTTACTTTAGCACCAAATCCTATCGATGAGCCTTTATCTCTTTGAGATATAATTTTATCAAGCCCGGCAAAAGCTCCACCACATATAAATAAAATATTCGTTGTATCGACTTGTAAAAATTCCTGCTGAGGATGTTTTCTACCACCTTGTGGAGGAACGCTAGCAATAGTGCCTTCCATTATTTTTAGTAAAGCTTGTTGAACTCCTTCGCCTGAAACGTCTCTGGTAATCGATGGATTTTCTGATTTTCTACTTATCTTGTCAACCTCATCAATATACACTATGCCTCTTTGAGCTTTTTCGACATTATAATCAGCAGCTTGTAATAATTTCAAAATAATATTTTCAACATCCTCACCAACATAGCCTGCCTCAGTAAGAGTAGTTGCATCTGCCATCGTAAATGGAACATCTAATATTCTAGCCAAAGTTTGAGCTAATAAAGTTTTGCCACAACCTGTAGGACCGATTAATAATATGTTAGATTTCGCTAGCTCAACATTTTTACTTGTCTTAGTTTCGTAATTAAGTCTTTTATAATGATTATGAACAGCTACAGACAAAACTTTTTTTGCTAAGTCTTGGCCAATAACGTAGTCATCTAAGACGGAGCATATTTGTTTAGGTGATGGTAGACCATCCTGATGTTTTACAAAAGTGTCCTTATTTTCCTCTTTAATTATGTCCATACATAACTCAACACACTCATCGCAAATAAAAACTGTAGGGCCGGCTATTAGCTTTCGAACCTCATGTTGGCTTTTGCCACAAAATGAACAGTATAAAATATTTTTATTATTACTCATAAAATTTGTTTTCGAATCAATTTATTAACTTTAATATATTTCATGGGTTGTTATCAAGTTACATATTACAAATAGTCTATATTTAGTGGAAAACTAAATCCTTTTCTCAACTACTTGATCGATTAAACCAAAATCTTTAGCATTTTCTGGAGTCATAAAATTATCTCTCTCCAAAGCATCTTTAATTTGGTCAACATTTTTACCTGTATGTTTAGAATATATTTCATTTAATCTTTTCTTTAATGATAATACTTCATTAGCGTGAATTTCAATATCAGTTGCTTGCCCCTGAAAACCTGCAGAGGGTTGATGAACCATTATCCTTGAATTAGGTAAAGAAAATCTTTTTCCTTTTTTTCCAGCCGCTAAAAGAAAGGAGCCCATGGATGCAGCTTGTCCGATACAAAGAGTTGACACATCTGGTTTTATATATTGCATTGTATCATAGATACCTAATCCCGCTGTCACTAAGCCACCGGGGCTGTTTATATATAAAAAAATTTCTTTTTTTGGATTTTCCGACTCTAGAAATAATAATTGAGCGGTAACTAATGAAGCTACGTTATCATTTATAGGACCAACTAAAAAAACTATTCTTTCTTTTAATAATCTTGAATAAATATCGTAGGCTCTTTCACCTCTTGATGATTGTTCTACAACCATTGGGATAAGAGTGTTCATATGTTCTGGTATTTTAATGCTCATAATTACGAATCAGTTACTTATACAACTTGTAATTACTTTTTGCTAACTTTTTTTGCTTTTTTCTTAGATGGGGCTTTATTTTCTTTTTTTTTAGATTTTGTTTTAGTTTCGTCTGGAGATAGGGCTTTTGAAGTTTTATTTTGTACTTCTAAATTTTTTTCATTCTCAACTTTTATTATTTTCTCAGCTTCATTTTTATCTAAAATTCGCTTATTCGATTTTGCTTTTGACTTTATAAAATTAATTATTTTTTCCTCATAAAGTGTTCCTCTGAGACTAGCTGAAGCTGATGGATTTTTTTTATAATAATCCATAATTATTTTTTCTTGACCAGGCATCATACTTAACTGTTTTTGAATTTCTGCTTGAATTTCATTAGGGTCAACTTTTATATTATTTTTTTCCCCGATTTCATTTAAAATCAAACCAAGTTTAATTCTTTTAGAGGCATTTTTTTCTAAATTATTTTTATTTTTTTTTAATTCTTCCTCAGTTTGACCTTGGCCTAATACTTTTACCTCTTCGTCTATTAAAGATTGTGGAAGATCTTCAACTTTAATTTGTTCTAATCCTTTTAATATTTGATTTTTTGAAATTATGTTTAAAGAGTTTTTAAACTCTTCATTTATTTGTTTTGAAATAATCTTTTTTAAATCATTTAAATCCTTGGCGCCAAGTGTTTTTGCAAATTCATCCGTGACTTCGACCTCTTTTGGTTTTTTTACTGAATTTATTTTACACTTAAAAATACCTTTTTTACCCACAAGTTCTTTTTTAGGAAAGTTTTCTGGTAACTTAACTTCTACACTAATCTCATCACCTTTTTTTGATTTCAATAATTGTTTATCAAAACCTTTAATAAACAAATCTTTGCCAATTTCTAATTGAGTGTTTTTTCCCTCGTTACCCTCAAAACTATTACCATCAACTTTAGCTATGTAATCAAATGAAATAAGGTCTCCCTCATTAGCTACTTTAGATGGATCAACTTCAATAAATTTTTTTTGATTTTTTGCAATATCTTTGATTCTTTTGTTCGCCTCATTATCATCAATTTTTATTTCATAATCATCGAACTTTATTTTTTCTAAAGAATCTAATTTAACTTCTGGAAACTCTGTAACACTAATTGTGTATTCTAAATCTTTACCCTCTCCAAAGCTTTTCAGATCAATTTTTGGCTGTAAGGCAGGCCTAATTTTTTTTTCGTCAATAGCTTTTGCAGAACTTTCTTTTAGAATTTTGTCAATAACTTCTCCATAAACTGCTTTTCCAAATTGTTTTTTAATAATATCTGTTGGAACTTTGCCTGGTCTAAATCCTTTAAGAACAACATCTTTTTTGATTTGTTCATATCTTAATTCTAGCTCTTTATTGATTGTAGTTTTGTCAACAAAAACTTTTAAATTCTTTTCTAAATTTTTTTTATTTTCTACTGTTACTTTCATAATTATATGGTAGGCGAGAAAGGACTCGAACCTTCACATGTTGCCATATTGGTTCCTAAGACCAACGCGTCTACCAATTCCGCCACTCGCCCAAATATTTAAAAGACTTATATATGATAGATTAAATTTGTCCAATTAGAATATTTGTGCAATAAATAATCCATTAAATTTATGATAGTTTCACCATGTATTAGTATTTGTAAGTCTGATCCAGTAACTAATTTTTGTTACGGTTGTGCAAGAAATTCTGAGGAAAAACTTCAGTGGAAAGATAAAGATACTTCAGATAATTGGAAATTAAAAAATTTAACAGAGATAAGATCTAGGATGAAAGGTAGGCAATTAGATAGCTTCGAAAAATCATATAACTATAAATGTAAACATGGAATTTCTTTAGAAAAAAAAAGAAAAATGGAAATAAATGATTAAGATAAAGCACGTTGTAATTTTGTATATTTTAGGAATATTATTTGGTGCTGTGTTTCTGGATATATGGGGAGCTGAAACCAACATTAAAAAAGGTTTATTAGCGATGTTTTGGACGGCATTATTTTTAGTTGCTCTAATATTTGTAGAAAAAAACAAAGAAGAGAATTAATCAACTCTTTTAAAA
>CACKFS010000020.1 GCA_902599575.1 uncultured Pelagibacteraceae bacterium | reverse complement strand
GGCATAGAAAATCCTAGATCACTTGAAGGTCAACTTGTTGACGCTTATATGGCAAGAAGAGCTTTAGATTATTTAGTAGGTTTTAACATTTCACCAATATTATGGACTAAATTACCAGGCTCTAAGTCAGCCGGTAGAGTTCAATCAGTAGCCTTAAGATTGTTAACTGAAAGAGAACATGAAATTGAAGTATTTAATCCAGAAGAATTTTGGACATTAAATGTAAATTTTATTACTTCTTCCAAAAATATTTTAACTTCATCAATATCTGAATTAAACGGAGAAAAAATTGAAAAATTTAGTTTTAAAAATAAAGAAGATATAAATAATGCCATATCAAAAATTAAGGAAAAAAATTATTCAATTAAAGATATAACTTCAAAAATATATACAAGAAACCCATCAGGGCCTTTCACAACTTCAACTCTCCAGCAATCTGCATCAAGTAAATTAGGTTTTGGTGCTTCAAGAACAATGCAAATTGCACAGAGACTCTATCAGGGTATTGAGATAGATGGGGATACCAAAGGTTTAATAACTTATATGAGGACTGATGGTACCAATATATCTAAAGAAGCTATTCCATTATTTAGAAAATATATAGAGGAAAATTATGGTTACGATTATCTTCCCGAACAAGCTAATAATTATTCTGGTAAAAAAGCAAAAAATGCACAAGAAGCACATGAAGCAATCAGACCAACAGAAATAAAAAATTCACCTGAAAGTATAAAAAAATATTTAAGTACAGATCAGTATAAATTATATGATCTTATTTGGTCTAGAGCTCTATCATCTCAAATGCAGCCAGCTAAATTTGATAGAAAAACTATATTAATTACCTCAGAGGATGGAAAGAACATATTAAAATCTAGTGGCTCAACTGTAAAATTTGATGGGTTTTTAAAACTACAAAAGATTGATGAAAATGATGATGAAAAAATATTACCTGAGGTGTCTATAGGACCAATCGAAATAAAAGAATTTAATGACGAGCAGCACTTTACACAACCACCTCCACGTTTTTCAGAAGCAAGTTTAGTTAAAAAATTAGAAGAATTAGGAATTGGTCGTCCCTCAACATATGCAAGTATTATCTCTGTTATATCTAATAGAGGATATGCTGATATAGTAAATAAGAGATTTTTTCCAACCGATAGAGGAAAATTACTATCTGCCTTTTTGGAGAAACTTTTTTCGAGATATGTTGACTATGATTTTACTGCTAAACTTGAAGATCAATTAGATGATATTACCTCAGGAAAAGAAAACTGGATAAAAGTTTTAGATCAATTTTGGATAGATTTTAATAAAAATGTTTTAAATGTGAAAGAAAAGAGAACACGTGAAGTACTTGACTTATTAAATGATAGTTTGGGAAAGTTAATATTTGATACGGATGAAAATGGCAAAATTGATAGAAAATGTAAGCTTTGTCAAACGGGAGAATTAAGTTTAAAAAATAGCTTTAGAGGAGGTGCATTTATTGGATGTTCTGGTTATCCAGAATGTAAATTCACAAGACCTCTTTCTAAAATCAAAGCATCGCAACAAGTGAATCTGGCAGAACCTAAATTAATAGGAAAAAATGATATCGGTAAGGATATTTATTTAAAAAATGGAAGATTTGGACCTTATTTGCAATACGAACTAAGCGATGAAGAAATAGAAAATATTAAAAAACCGAGAACTAAAACCAAAAAGAAAAAGAAAGAAGAAAGTAACTTTAAAAATGTATCAATACCAAAAGGTTTAGATATAGAAAATGTTGATCTTGATAAGGCAAAATATTTATGTTCACTTCCTAAAATAATAGGTAAACATCCAGACTTGGATAAAGACATTACAATTAACGTTGGACGATTTGGTCCATATTTAAAATGTGATAATAAATCTGCAAGATTAGAAAGTATCGATGAATTATTTAACATAGGATTAAATAGAGCAATAACTTTAATATCAGAAGCTAAACCAGGTAGAATTTCATCTTCTATGATAAAAGATTTAGGTGAGCATCCAGAAGACAAAAAACCAGTAAGAATTATGAAAGGACAGTATGGTCCCTACATCAAATACAAATCGTTAAATGCTACAATTCCTGAAGAGAAAGATCCAGCTGAACTTACAATGGAAGAGGCATTGATTTTGATTGAGAAAAGAAAAGAATACGATAGAAGTAAAAAGAAAAAAAATAAATGAGTGCTGATAAAAAATTAAAAGAAAATAACATTGTTTTACCTGAAGCGCCCGCGCCAGTAGGATCATACGTAGCAAGTAAAATTGTTGGAAAATTATTATATATTTCAGGTCAAATCTCTATGAACTCGAAAGGTGAGTTGATAAAAGGTAAATTGGGTAAAGATTTAAATACCGAAGATGGCTATAAAGCAGCAGAAAGATGCGCACTAAGTATTTTAGCTCAAGCAAAGAAAATATTATCTGGAAATCTAGACGAAATAAAATCTTGTATAAAAATTGTAGGTTTTGTTAATTCAACAGATGATTTTATAGAACAACCAAAGGTCATTAATGGTGCATCTGATATTTTGGTGAAGATTCTTGAAGATAAAGGTATGCATACTAGGGCAGCAGTTAGTGTAAATAGCTTACCATTAGGTGTAGCAGTTGAGGTTGATGCAATTTTTGAAATAAAATAGCTATCTTCCTACACCAAAATAATTAATACCTTTTTTTTTCATTGATTTTGGAGAATATACATTACGCATATCAAAGACCTTAAAATTGCTCTTTTTAATCAATTTTTTGAAATTTAAAGTTTTAAATTCATTCCATTCAGTGTGAAGTATTATTAAATCTGATCTAAGACATGCTTGAGATACATTTTTACAATATTTAACTTTTTTAAATTTTTTAAATTCATTTTTTTTACCTGACGGATCAAAATAATTAATAAAAGCTCCCTTTTTTAATAATTTTGGTATCATATATAAACTTGATGCCTCTCTCATATCGTCAGTGTTAGGCTTAAAAGTAACTCCTAAAAAAGTTATTAATTTATTTTTTAGATTATTATTTGAAATTTTGTATACCTTTTCTGTTAATAATTTTTTTCTATCTTCATTTGATTTAATTACAGCTTTTATAATTGATAAATTTGATTTAAACTTATTTGAGGTATCTATTATTGCTCTAGTATCTTTAGGAAAACAAGAACCACCATATGCTGGGCCTGCTCTTAAAAATCTATCCCCTATTCGTTGATCTGAGCCCATACCTTGGGAAATTTCTTTAATATCAACATTTGTTTTTTCACAAAGATTTGCTAATTCATTGATATAGGATATTTTTGTAGCTAGAAAAGCATTTGATGCATATTTAATTAGTTCAGCTCCACGTCTTGAAGTTCTAAAATATCTGCTTGTCTTTTTAACTATGGGTAAATAAAGGTTTTTAAGATATTTATTTGCCTTATTACTATCAGTTCCGACTACAACTCTGTCAGGGCTCAAAAAATCTTTTATTGCTTCACCTTCTCTTAAAAATTCAGGATTAGAGACAACATCTACCAATTTTTTTCTTTTTTGTTTTATCAAAATCTTTTCAATTTTATCACCAGTAGTGACAGGTACTGTGGACTTTGTGATAACAACTTTGTATTTTTTTATGAATCTTTTTAAATTATTTGCAACATTAAAGACATATCTTAAATCAGCCGAGTTACTATTTTTTTTAGTAGGAGTACCAACACAGATAAATATAATATCAGAGTTTTCTACAGCCTCTTTTAAATTATTTGTAAAAATTAATCTTTTTTGTTTATAATTACGTTTTAAAATTTCCTCTAGACCTGGTTCATATATTGGGAGTATTCCTTTGTTAAGTGCATTAATTTTTTCAATATCGTTATCTACACAATAAACGGTATTTCCTAGATCTGAAAAACAAACTCCGCTAACCAAGCCTACATAGCCTGTTCCTATCATACATAATTTCATAACTTCGATATTTCTATTCCTGATTTTATATACCCAGACATACTCCCACAATCTAAATATTTTCCACGGAATTTATGTCCAATAAATTTATCACCTTCGTTTATCAATTTTTTAATTGCGTCAGTAATGTGAATTTCACCACCTTTGCCTGGTTTAAGATTTTTTAGTTTGGAAAATATTTTTTTTGGAAGGATATATCTACCTATAACAGCATTTGTTGAAGGTGCACTTTTAATAGTTGGTTTTTCAATAACATCTTTAATAAAAAAATTATTCCTATTAAGTCTTTTAGATAACGAATATATGCCCCATCTACTTACATTATTTTTTTTAACCTTCATACTTGCCATCACAGAACATTTATTTTTCATACTTATGTTAATCATGTCTTTTGAACAATTATTTTTTACGATTAGATCATCTGGTAACAACATTAAAAAATATTTATCTTTTATAAATTTTTTTGTCTTAAGTACAGCATCGCCAGTACCCAAAGGTTTATTTTGATATACAAATTTTATCATCTTTTTATATTTTAGGATTTTTCTATACTCGTTAATTATTCTTTTATCTTTCTTTTTTTTTATAATTCTTTTATAAAAACTATCCTTATAAAAATAATCTTTTATCATTTTTTTTTTGGAAATTATAAATACAACTTCTTTAATGCCAGCATCAATGCATTCATCTAATATATATTCAATGCCAGCTTTACCGTTCATTGGTAACAATTCTTTTGCAAAAACGCTAGTTAATGGCAGTAGTCTTGTGCCAAGACCTGCTAAAGGTATTATTGCTTGTCTAATCATAAATAACTATTATTAGTGAAGTACCATAAATGATTATTTTTAAAAGCATTAATAAACTTAACAAAGAAGTTAATTTTAAGGCAGATATTGGTTTTGTACCAACCATGGGGGCCTTGCATCAAGGACACTTGAGTTTGATAAAGAAATCACAAAAAAAATGCAAAAAAACATTAGTAAGTATATTTGTTAACCCTACACAATTTAATAATAAAGAAGATTATAAAAAATACCCAAAAGATATTCAAAAAGATCTTAAATTGTTAAAAAATCTTAAAGTAGACTATGTTTTAATACCTACTGTTAAAGATGTATATGGAAATAAGAGTAAAAAAAAATTTAAAATTAGCAAATCAAATAAAATATTATGTGCCAAATATAGACCTGGTCATTTTGAAGGGGTCTTAGGAGTAATAGATCAATACATCAAAAAATTAGAAATAAATAAAATATTTTTAGGTGAAAAAGACTATCAACAATACATACTTATTAGAGATTTTTTAAAAAAAAAATCAAAAGTAAAAACCA
>CACKFS010000019.1 GCA_902599575.1 uncultured Pelagibacteraceae bacterium | reverse complement strand
CGCTTGCTCCCCTCCATTAAAAAAATTATGATATTTAGTGTTATTTGTTATCCAAACCCTGCCATCAGCTGGCAAATGTTTTGCAACGTTTTCGATTACCATCGAACAACCTGGGTTTGTAATTATTGGCACATGCAATCTGCACTCTGGATCTTTGTGCCAACTTAAAGTAGATCTTGGTTCTTTTAATAGTAATCTTACTCTTCCTAATTTAAACTTTTTACTTAAAGTTTCATAAACTTCTTTAAAATATGTTTTTTCAAACTCTGGTAAAAGTTGAGTATATTTAGATTCTTCAATTTCTACATCTCTTGAAACTTCTTTTCCTGTCTCGTCTGCTATAGTCCAATATTTACCTCTAATATTATTACCTTTAATAGAATTTTCATCATTAGGGATCTGGTTAAGCGGGATTGCACCAAAGTGTGTAACTCCTGGTGAATTAAACTTTTTTTCTTCAAGAATTTTGTCTAAATCAGCTCTAAGTTTTTCAATATCAAATTTTAAATTAGGTACTTCGTAGAAATCTTCAAAGCTTACCTTAGATGTATTAAGTGCAGTTTCCATTTTATTAATTTAATTTTAAATCAAATCTGTCAGAATTCATGACTTTTGTCCATGCTGAAACAAAGTCGTTAACGAATTTTTTAGATGAATCATTGCATGCATAGACCTCGGCTAATGCTCTTAATTGTGAGTTTGAACCAAATATTAAATCCACTCTAGTACCATGCCACTTAACTTTATTTGTTTTTCTATCTTTTCCCACAAACAATTGTTCAGATTTATCTGTTTCTTTCCAAATAGTATTCATATCTAAAAGATTAACAAAATAGTCGTTTGTTAAAGTTCCTGGTTTTTTAGTAAATACACCATTTTTTGAATGGTCAAAATTTGTATTTAACACTCTCATACCACCAACAAGAACCGTCATTTCTGGAGCCGTTAAACCCATTAATTGTGCTTTGTCTATTAATTTTTCCTCAGCTGAAACTGTAGATGTCTCATCTTTGTTATAGTTTCTAAATCCATCAGCTTGTGGCTCTAAAAGACCAAATGAATGAATATCAGTTTGTTCTTGTATAGCATCTCCTCTTCCTGGTGAGAAAGGTACATCTAATTTGACTCCTGCTTTTTTAGCTGCAATTTCAATACCTACGTTTCCACCAAGCACTATTAAATCAGCTAACGAAACAGATTTTTTCTTATTGTCGAATTTATTTTTAATTTTTTCTAAAGTTTTGATAACTTTTTTAATCTGATTTGGATTATTTACATCCCAACTAATTTGTGGTTCTAAAGCAACTCTAGCTCCATTAGCTCCACCTCTTTTATCTGATCCTCTGTAAGTCGATGCTGATGCCCAAGCTGTACTTACTAACTCTGATACAGACAATTTAGATTTGGATATTTTAGATTTAAGAGTTTTAATATCACTTTTCTTTAATTTATATTTTGGTTTTTTTACTGGATCTTGCCATATCAACTCTTCTTTCGGCACCTCGTTACCCAAGTAACATGCTCTTGGACCCATATCTCTGTGGGTTAATTTAAACCATGCTCTTGCAAAAGCATCTGCAAATTCAGCAGGGTTATTGTAAAAATGTTTCGATATTGGCCCATACGAAGGATCCATTCTTAAAGAAAGATCTGTTGTTTGCATCATTGGTGGATGCATTTTATTTTTATCATGAGCATCAGGAACCATTTTAATTTTTTGGCCATTTTGTTTTGGTGTCCACTGATGAGCTCCTGCAGGGCTTTTTGTTAATTCCCATTCATGATTAAATAGGCAATCAAAGTAACCCATATCCCATTTTATAGGTGACTGTGTCCATGCACCTTCAATACCACTGCTTATAGTATCAACACCTTTACCTGATTTATAATCACTATTCCATCCAGTAGATTGATCTTGAATTCTTGATGCTTCTGGATCTGGACCTTTATGAGACTCAGACGCTGCACCGTGTGATTTTCCAAATGTGTGACCTCCAGCAACCAAAGCAACAGTCTCATAATCATTCATTGCCATTCTTCCAAAGGTTTCTCTAATGTCATGAGCAGCTAAAAGAGGATCAGGATTTGCATCAGGACCTTGAGGATTTACGTAAATTAATCCCATGTGTGAAGCTCCAAGCGGTTGTTCTAAATCTCTTTTTCCACTGTATCTTTCAACTCCTAACATTTCTTTTTCAGATCCCCAGTAAATATCATCCTCTGGTTCCCAAATATCGACTCTTCCTGCTCCAAAACCAAAAGTTTTAAAACCCATTGACTCTAAGGCAACGTTTCCGACTAAAATAAATAAATCAGCCCATGAAATTTGTTTTCCGTACTTTTGTTTAATTGGCCAAAGTAATAATCTTGCTTTATCTAAATTGACGTTATCTGGCCAAGCATTCAATGGTGCAAACCTTTGATTGCCTGTTCCAGCTCCACCTCTACCATCTCCAGTTCTATAAGTACCAGCTGCATGCCAAGCCAGTCTAATAAAAAAAGGTCCGTAATGACCATAGTCAGCTGGCCACCATTCTTGCGAGTCTGTCATTAATTTTGTTAAATCTCTCTTTAATGCTTTATAATTTAATTTTTTAAATTCTTTGGCATAATTAAATTTTTTATCCATTGGATTAGTCAGGTTAGAATGCTGACTTAATATCTTTAAATTCAAACTATTTGGCCAAAAGTCTCTGTTTGATTGTCCTCTACCTGCAGAAAACTTAGCTGTTGTTCCTGCTCCTGTTATTGGACATTTGCTCAATTCTGTATTTTTGAAATCTTTATTTCTGAACTCTGTGCTCATGTATCTTTTTTTATATATTTTATAATAATTCTAAATAAATTTGTCAACAGTTTAGAACTATTATAATGTAGAAATTGAATTAAGATTTGTCGTCTTCGACTTTAACAAGAACTTCTACTGACTTGATTTTTTTTCCAGGAATTCTTGTGTTAATTTTAACTGGCTCAACATCTGCATCATCTATATCGATTAAATCTTTTTGGGTCTCATCATAGAAATGGTGGTGATGCGACGTATTGGTATCAAAATAACTTTGATCAGAATTGATTGGTATCTCTTTTAAGTAACCTTTATTTTTGAAAGCATGAACTGTGTTATAAACAGTTGCAAGTGAGATTTTGTCATTTGTTGACTTACTTATTCTTTTTACAAGTTCGTTGATAGTAAAATGAAAAGTTTTTTCTGAATTGAAAAGAATCTCACAAATTTTTATTCTTTGTTTTGTTGGTCTTAAGCCAGAACTTCTTAATTTTTCAATATATTGGCTATTATTTAACATAGTAATTTATAACTGTTCTAAACTAAATCTATATTATATTTTTGCTAAATCAAGTATTAAGGATATCGTAAAATGAAAAAAAGCTCGTACACTTACGACGATTTAATTAGTTGTGCTAATGGTGATCTTTTCGGTCCAGGAAACGCAAAACTGCCTGCACCTCCAATGTTAATGTTTGATAGAATAACAGAAATTAGTGAAAACAAAGGTGAATTTGGCAAAGGATTTATTGTTGCTGAATTGGATATAAAAGATAGTCTATGGTTTTTTGACTGTCATTTCAAAAAAGATCCTGTAATGCCAGGATGTCTTGGATTAGATGCCATGTGGCAGCTTGTAGGATTTTATTTGGGATGGCTAGGGAATCCTGGAAGAGGAAGAGCTCTAGGAGTTAATACAGTAAAGTTTACTGGCGAAGTTCTTAAAAATGTCAAAAAAGCAGTTTATGAAATTAATATGAAAAGAGTTCTTATAAAAGAAGGTGCTACTGTCGGTTTGGCAAATGGAATTTTGCTCGCAGATGGCAAAAAAATTTACTCAACAGAAAATTTAAAAGTAGGTTTATTTAAATAATGAAAAGAGTTGTTGTAACAGGGATAGGGATTGTTTCTTGTTTAGGAAATAATCAAGAGGAAGTTTATCAATCACTATTAAATTCAAAATCCGGAATTTCTTTTTCAGAAGAATATAAAGAATATAATTTAAAAAGCCATGTACATGGTAAGCCAAATATTAATCTTGAAGATCATGTAGATAGAAAATTTATAAGATTTATGGGGCCAGGATCAGCTTATAATTATATTTCTATGGCAGAGGCAGTAAAAGACTCTGGTTTAGAGGAAAAAGATGTTAGTAACACCTCAACTGGTATGATTATGGGATCTGGTGGCCCTTCTATTGAAAATGTTATTTTAGCAGCAGATAAAACAAGAGCAAAAAGTCCTAAACGTATGGGGCCTTTTATTGTTCCTAGAACAATGTCTAGCACAGCATCAGCAACCTTAGCTGTACCATTTAAAATTAAAGGAATTAATTACACAATCAGTTCAGCATGTGCAACAAGTGGCCATTGTATTGGTAATGCAATGGAAATAATTCAATTGGGTAAACAAAAAATAATTTTTGCTGGTGGAAGTGATGAAGTGCATTTTGCAATGACAGCAATGTTTGATGCAATGACTGCTCTATCATCGAAATATAATGATACTCCAGAAAAAGCATCAAGACCTTATGACAAAACTAGAGATGGTTTTGTTATATCTGGTGGAGGTGGTGTTTTGGTTTTAGAGGAATACGAACATGCAAAAGCAAGAGGTGCAAAAATTTATGCAGAATTAACTGGTTATGGAGCAACATCAGATGGTTATGATATGGTCGCTCCGTCAGGTGAAGGAGCTGTTAGATGTATGCAGATGGCATTAAGCACGACAAAAAATAAAATCGATTATATAAATACTCACGGAACATCTACTCCAGTTGGTGATATAACGGAATTAAAAGCAGTTGGAGAAGCTTTTAAAGATTACAAACCAAAAATAAGTTCAACTAAATCTTTAGCTGGTCACTCTTTAGGCGCAACCTCAGTTCATGAAGCAGTTTATAGTTTAATAATGATGAAAAATAAGTTCATTGCTGCATCTGCAAATATTCAAGATATGGACGATGAAGCAAAAAATTACCCAATAGTAACAAAAGTTGAAAAAGATGTTAATTTAAATTCTGTAATGTCTAACAGTTTCGGTTTTGGTGGAACTAATGCCACTTTAGTATTTGAAAAGGTTTAATAATGAGTTTGATGAAAGGTAAAAAAGGATTGATCATGGGTGTTGCTAATGAGCGATCAATTGCTTGGGGCATTTCTCAAAAACTTGCAGAAGCTGGAGCAGAACTTGCATTTACCTATTTAGGTGATGCGCTAAAGAAAAGAGTTGTTCCTTTAGCAGAGAAATTGAATTCAAATGTTACTTTTAGCTGTGATGTTGAGAAAAAAGAGGAAGTAACAAAATTATTTGAAGATATAAAATCTAAGTGGGGTGAAATAGACTTTGTGGTTCATGCAATTGCATTTTCAGATAAATCTGAATTATCAGGTGAATATCTAAATACAACTAGAGAAAACTTTTTAAGAAGTATGTTAATTTCTTGTTTCTCATTTACAGAAGTTGCAAAAGAAGCATCTAAAATCATGAAACAAGGTGGAAGTATGATTACCTTA
>CACKFS010000018.1 GCA_902599575.1 uncultured Pelagibacteraceae bacterium | reverse complement strand
TGTAATTTAAAAGTACCATCAATTATTATCTATAAAATGAATTTGATAAATTTTTTTATTGTAAAATTTTTAGTTAAAGTAAAATTCGCTAATATAATTAATATTATTAACCAAAAAGAAATAATACCTGAATTGATTCAAAATGAATGTAATTCAAAAGAAATCTTTAGATCTGTAGTTTATTTTTTAAAAAAACCAGAACTTATTAAAAAACAAATTTATGATGTTAGTAATACATTAAATGAAATCAAATCTAAAACGTCTTCGTCCGCTGAAGCTGCTGCCGTAGTTTCAAGATATCTTGGCGTCTAGTCTTTTTTGAACCTCTTTTTTTCCTAAAGACAATATAATATCATATATTCCAGGTCCAAATTTTGAACCAGTTAATAAAATTCTTAAAGGTTGGCCAACACCCTTAAAATTTGTGTTATTAGATTTTATAAGTCCATTAATAACTGATTCTAAAATTTCTCTGCTAGGTTGATCTATCTTTTCAAATTGAGCTTTAAAGTCAGTAATTACCTTTTTTGCCTTTTCATCAATCAATTTAATATCATTTTGATTAAAAATTACTTCATCAGCAATTATATACTGACCATTCATAAATATATCTTCCAAAGTTTTGGCTTTATTTTTTAAAAATGACAGTGATTTTTTTATTTTATCTTCTTTATCGGTTCTTATTTCTTTCTTAAATTTATTACAGTATTCAATCAGCTGATTGAATAAGTCATTTTCATTCATGTTCTTAATGTAGTGTTCGTTCATAGATAAAATTCTGCTCATATCCAGCTTAGACGGAGATTTACCTATACCTTCAAGGTTAAAATATTTAATACTTTCTTCTATTGTAAATATTTCCTTATCTTTGTAAGACCATCCTAATCTTAAGAGATAATTTCTAAGAGCATCAGGAATAATACCAATCTTAGAATAATCATCTAAAGTTGAGGCCTTGTCTCGTTTAGATAGCTTTTTTCCATCAATTGTATGTATTAATGGTATGTGAGCAAAAGAAGGTATTTCCCATTTCATAGCTTGGTAGATTTGAATTTGTTTAAAAGTATTTATCTTATGATCATCCCCTCTAATTATGTGTGACATATTCATTTGATGGTCGTCAACCGCTGCTGATAAATTATATGTGGGAGTACCATCATTTCTTAAGATTACAAAATCTTCGATCGTATTATTTTCAATTTCAACATCTCCTTGTACCAAATCTTTTAATATTGATGTTCCATCTATTTTACTTTTAAATCTTATTACCGGTTTTATATCTTTGGGAGCATCAGTTTCTTTTTTATCTCTCCATTTCCTGTCATAAATATATGGAATTTTTTTTTGTTTAGCTCTATTTTTTTGTTCCTCAATTTCTTCAGATGAACAATAACATTTATAAGCACTACCTTTATTTAATAATTCATGGACAACTTTAATATGATCATCTATTTTTTTTGATTGTACATATTCCTCCCCATCAAAGTTTATACCTATCCATTTTAGTGAATTAATAATTTGTTTTCTATATTCCTCTCTGGATCTTTCTTTATCGGTATCTTCAATTCTTAAAAAAAAATTACCATTCTGATTTTTAGAATATAGCCAGTTAAATAAGGCTGTTCGTACTCCACCTATATGTAACGGGCCTGTTGGCGACGGAGCAAATCTAGTTGCTACTTTTGACATTTAATATTAGTAAACTATTTTTTTAGAAGTTTCTATACAAAGATACTAGAACACCCTGGACTTTTACTCTATCTGGGCCAAAGATTTTGGTTTCGTAATTTTTGTTTGCACTCTCAAGTGCTATTGTTTTGCCTTTTCTTCTTATTCTTTTAAGCATAGCCTCATGGTCATCAATTAAAGCAACAACAATTTTTCCATTTTCTGCTGTATCAGTTTTTTTAACAATTACCGTGTCACCCTCACTAATACCCGCGTCAATCATTGAGTCGCCCTGAACTTTCAAACCAAAGTACTCTCCATTTTTTTCAATATTATTAGGTAAAGGAACTCTCGATACTTCATTTTGTATAGCTTCAACTGGCGTTCCTGCAGCTATTTTACCAAGTACTGGAACTTCATTTTTTTCTATACCTTCTTCATCTAAACCACCTTTTATTACACTAGGTGAAAAAGAGTTATAAATATCATTTGCCGATGCGGTTTCAGGTAGCTTAACAACCTCTAATGCTCTAGCTTTATGTGCTAATCTTTTTATAAAACCTCTTTCTTCTAAGGCACTTATTAAACGATGAATTCCAGACTTTGACTTCAAATTTAACGATTCTTTCATCTCCTCATAAGAAGGAGATACACCGGAACCTCTCAACTTTTTGTTGATAAACATTAATAAATTTTTTTGTTTTTTTGTTAGCATAAGAACAAATATCGTACAAATAATGTTCTACAAAAGTTCTCTACAATTAACAATAGTTAAAAAGATGAGCAAATTAGGGATTATTTATCTACAGAACTGAAAAAATAGAATTATTATCTAAATTTTTTAAAAGTGATTCACCAATTAAAAAAGTTTTAATCGATGTTTTGTTAGATAGTTCTAATAGCTCTTCTTTTGTTTTAATGCCACTCTCAGATATTAGTGGCCCAGTATGGTTTTTCAAAACATCATGAATATCAAAAGTTGTATTTATGTCAGTTTTCAAAGTTTTAAGGTTTCTATTATTAATCCCTATAAGAGCACTTTTAAACTTTAATGCTTGTTTAGCTTCCTCAACTGTATGAACCTCAACAATTACAGTCATATTTAATTTTATTGCCTCTTCATATAACTCATTTGCTAAAGTTTCACTGACACCAGCCATTATAATTAGTATTGCATCGGCTCCATAACTTTTAGCTAAAGGAACCTGAAATTTATCAACGAAGAAATCTTTACAGAGAATTGGTAATTTAATTTTTTCTTTAATTTTACTAATATGTATTAGGTTTCCTAAAAAAAAGTCTTCTTCAGTTAAAACAGACAAACAGGTTACTTTATTTTGATTGTAAGTATTAGCTATTTCTACTGGATTATAATCTTTAATAATTATACCAGCAGATGGGCTTGCTTTCTTTATTTCAGCAATAATAGATAATTTTCTATTATTTATATTTTTTTGAATTTTATCTTTAAAGTTTATAAAAGAGTTATTTTTATCTATTGACTCAATTAAAGTCTCTAATTTTGTAGTTTTTTTTAAATTTTCAATTTTCTCGATTTTCTTTTTAATTATTTTTTCAAGAATATTTTCAGCCATTTTGGATTTTCATTAAATGTTTATAAGACTTTCCTGACGTTATAAAATCTCTTGAATAGTTATAAGCTAATTTAAAATCATCGTATTTTTCCGATACAATTAAACCTGCGGCTGCATTTAGACATACAGCCTTAGAAAAATCATTATCTTCACCTTTGAATATATCAATTAACTTATCTGCATTAAATTTTGCATCATTTCCGACAATATTTTCAAAGTTATCTGCATTAATGTTTAATTCTTTTGGATCAATAGTAATTTCAGAAATTTTATTATCTTTTAATTGGATGACATTTGTTTTTGCATATGGTGAAATCTCATCTAAACCGTCTTCGCTATTTACAATCCATGCAAATTTAATATCCAAATTATTTAAAGCATTTGCAAAAATTTTTAGAAGTTTATTTTCAAAAACTCCAACTACTTGTCTTTTTACTAAAGCAGGGCTACTTAAAGGACCAATCATATTAAATATAGTCCTTTTACCTATTTTTTTTCTAGTCGGCCCCACAAACCTCATTGCACTATGATATTTTGGTGCGAACATGAACCCAAAATTATTTTCATTTATTTGAGTTTCAATATCTTCTGATTCAAAATTTATGTTTATATTTAATGCCTCTAAAACATCTCCTGATCCACATTTAGAGGATACAGCTTTATTACCATGTTTTGCAACTTTAATTCCCATACTTGCTAGCAATAATGCAGATGCTGTTGATATATTTAGTGTGTTCATGCCGTCACCACCAGTTCCACAAGTATCAATACAATTATCAACATTAACTCTTTTGGATTTTTCTCGGAGAATATAAACACCACCTGCAATTTCATCTGAGGCCTCGCCTTTTGCTGATAAAAATGTTAGAAATTCAAAAATATCTTGCTCATTTACTTTACCTTCCATTAATAATTTAAAAGCCGCTTTACTCTCCTCAAATGATAAATCTTCTTTATTCTTTATTTTTTCTATAAAATGTTTCATGAATTTTTTAAATCAATAAAATTTTTTAATATTTTAATACCTAATTTTGTTTTAATACTTTCAGGATGAAACTGTACACCATGTATATTAAATTTTTTATGTTGAATACCCATTATTAGTCCATCTTTTGTTTCCGCTGTGATTTCAAGCTCTTTTGATAAGGTTTTTTTATCTACAATTAAACTATGATATCTCGTGGCCTCAAAATTCTTAGGTAAATTCCTCAAAATTCCTTTTTGTTTTGAAACTATAAGACTTGTCTTACCATGCATAAGTTTTCTTGCCTGAACTATTTTCGAACCAAAAACTTGACCAATAATCTGATGACCTAAGCAAACACCTAATATAGGTATTTTTTTATAAATTGATCTCACTATCTTTAGACAGTTACCTGATTGACTTGGATTACCAGGTCCAGGTGATATAACAATTTTTTCAAATTTTTTTCTTAAAATTGTTTTTGCATCAATTTTATCGTTTCTGTAAACCTCAACTTTACACTTTAATTGAGAAATATAATGGTAAAGGTTATAAGTAAAACTATCGTAATTATCTATTAATACAATCTTCATTTAATCGAGAGCCTTAATTAAAGCTTTAGATTTATTTACTGTTTCCTGAAATTCTTTTTCTGGAATACTATCAGCAACAATACCTGCTCCAGCTTGTACATAATATTTTCCATTTTTAGCTAAAGCTGTTCTTAAGGCGATACAAGTATCAAAGTCACCATTAGCAGAAAAATAACCAATTCCCCCAGCATAAATTTTTCTTTTATTTTTTTCTAATTCATCAATAATCTCCATAGCTCTTATTTTTGGTGCGCCTGATACAGTACCTGCTGGGAAGCCAGCCATCAGTGTATCATATTTTGATCTTTTTTTATCAAATTCGCCCGTCACATTTGAAACAATATGCATTACATGTGAATATTTCTCGATTTTAAATTGTTCTGTAACTTTTACTGTATTTATTTTAGAAATTTTCCCAATATCATTTCTCCCCAAATCTAACAGCATGAGATGTTCGGAAATTTCTTTTTTATCTGATAAAAGATCCTTTTTATAAAAATTATCTTCACTAAGATTTTTTCCACGAGGCCTTGTTCCCGCTATTGGCCTAATTGTAACTTTATTATTTCTTAGTCTAACTAAGATTTCAGGACTTGCACCAATAATTTGAAAATCGTTAAAATTAAAATAAAACATAAAAGGGGACGGATTTGTCAATCTTAATCTTTTATAAATGCTAAGGGGTTTTTTCGTCAACTTTGTTTCAAACCGTTGACTTAAAACAACTTGAAATATGTCACCAATTTGAATGTATTTTTTTGCCTTTTTAACATTTTCCAAAAACTGTTTTTTTGAAATATTTGACTTAATGGTTTTTTTTACCAAATTTCTATCTTCGTAACTTGCAGATATTTTTGATTGAATAATTAAATTATTTAGCTCATCCTGAATATCTGTATACTTCTTTTCATAATTAG
>CACKFS010000017.1 GCA_902599575.1 uncultured Pelagibacteraceae bacterium | reverse complement strand
TACAAGTATTCTTAGATTTTGATATCATTTTTTCTTTTTTAACTACCCACGGCTTATATATATCAACAATACATAAGTCAGCATCACTGCCTACAGAAAGACTTCCTTTATCAATTTTTAAAATTTTAGCTGGATTGCTTGTCATACACTCAATTATCTTATTTAATTTTATTGATCCGTTGTGAAATAATTCTAATGCAAGTGGTAAAAGAGTTTCTATACCAGAGGCACCTGTAGCAGCTTGAGAAAATGTTAATCTTTTTGACTCTTCATCTTCAGGTTTATGATCTGAGACAATAACATCTATCAAATTTTGGTTTATACCCTTTATTAGAGATAATCTGTCCTCTTCTGTCCTAAGAGGAGGAGATAATTTAAGGAAAGTACGAAAGTCTCCTATATCATTTTGATTTAATGATAAATTATTAATTGAAACACCAGTTGTAAATTTTACAATTTCTTTTCTATTTTTAATTATTTCAACAGACTTTTCTGATGATATTTGAGCAATATGATATCTACAATTGAAATCCTCTAGCAAAGTTAAATCTCTTTCTATAATAATTTTTTCTGCATAGTCGGGTATACCTTGAAGACCTAGTTTGGTTGCAATTATCCCATCATTTACTTGTCCATCTTTTGATAATTCATTATCTTCTGCATGTTGAATTACTAATGCATCTAAATCAAAAGCAGATCTCATAATTCTGGACATTAATCTTGTATTTTGAATAGTTTGCGTGCCATCTGTATAACCGATTATTCCTTTTTTATTTAAAAGCCCAAATTCATTCATGTTAGTTCCTTCCAGACCTTTTGTTAAACTTGCGGTTGGAAATATATTAATTTTTGATTTATCTCTTCCTCTTCTTTTAAGAAAGTCAACCATAGAAACATTATCTATAACAGGAGAAGTATTAGGCATTGTAACAACAGAAGTAACACCCCCAGCTAGCGCTGCATTACTTAATGTTCTGAAGTTTTCTTTATATTCAAAGCCTGGCTCACCTACAAATACCCTCATATCAACAAGACCAGGAAATATAAATTTTTCTTTAAGATCTATATATTTTTCTCTAGCAGGAATATTATTCTGGTTTACTTTTTTACCTATCGCTTCAATTTTTCCATTTTCACCAATAATCAAACCTCCTATCTCATCTATAGAGTTTTTAGGATCTATTATTTTTGCATTTAAAAAATATTGTTTTTTCATCATTCACAAAATAACTTTAGGCAGGCCATTCTTACAGCAACACCTAATTCAACCTGTTCTTTAATTACACTTTTATTAATATCATCAGCTAATTTTGTATCTATTTCTATTCCTCTATTCATAGGACCAGGGTGCATAATAATTGCATCACTTTTTGCTTTCTCTAATTTATCTGGTGTAAGACCATAATATTCATAATACTCTCTATTTGATGAGAGAAATGAACTTGTCATTCTTTCATTTTGTAATCTTAACATCATCACAATGTCACAATCTTTCACTCCTTCTTTCATATTTGTAAAAGTGTTGACACCAAATTTTTCTAGATCTTTTGGCATCAAATTAGATGGTGCAACTATATTTATATCTGCGCCCAACATATTTAATAAATAAATATTTGACCTAGCAACTCTTGAATGAAGTATATCTCCACAAATTGCAATTTTAAGACCTTCTATTTTATTTTTCTTTTCCATAATTGTTAAAGCATCAAGCAAAGCTTGTGTTGGATGTTCTCTTCTGCCATCGCCTGCATTTAATACCGCACAGTTAACTTTTTGTGACAATAAATTTGAGGCACCTGAGTCTTGATGCCTTACAACAATAATATCAGGGTGCATTGCATTTAAAGTCATTGCAGTGTCTATTAAAGTTTCTCCTTTTTTAATTGCTGAATTTGTTATATGCATAGACATAACATCAGCACCCAATCTCTTTCCAGCAAGCTCAAATGAACTTTGAGTTCTAGTAGATGGTTCAAAAAATAAATTTATTTGTGTTTTACCTCTCAAGATATCTATTTTTTTATTTTTACTTTTGTTCAAAGCTATGAAGTTTTTTGATTCTGAAAGAATAGTCTTTACATCAGAGATTGATAGATCTTGAATACCTAGAAGATGTTTTTTAGAAATTTTAACAGCATTTTTTGAATTGGCCATTAAAACTAACTCTATAACTTCAATGCATGTTTAATGCAAGCTTAATTATTGAGATAATCGATTGCGCCTTGTAAAATGAATGATGCAGCATTTTCATCAATTTTTTTCTCTCTTTTTGTTACATTAACGTCTAATTCTTTAGAGATATTAAAAGCACCTTTGGTTGACATTCTCTCATCCCAAAGTACAACGTCAATTTTTAGGTTTTTTGATATCATATTTGCTTTATCGGTAACAGATTGAGCTGCTCTACCTAAACTGCCATCCATATTAATTGGGAATCCAATTATAATTCCAGACACGTTATTTTCATAAATAATGTTTGTTAATTGATCCAATAGATATTGCATATTCTTATAATCTATTGTTTTAAAAGGAGTAGATATTTTTCTTTTATCATCACAAATTGCTACACCTATACGTTTTGACCCTAAATCCAAACCAATTAATCTCGCATTACTGTCAATTTTTTTCTTAAGATGCTCAATAGTGATCATATTGTATTTTTTAGATTTAATGATAGTTTTTGATATTCATATCATATGACAATTAATCTTAAAACAGTAAAGCACATATCTAAATTATCTAGGATTTCAATCGATGATAACAAAGCTAAAAAATTAGGTAAAGATTTAAATTCAATATTTTCTTTTATTGAAAAATTAAATGAATTAGATACAAAAAATACTGAACCATTAACTTCAATTGCTGAAACTACATTAAAACTACGTAAAGACGAGATAAAATCTGAAAATATTCGTGAGGATATTTTAAAAAATTCACCAGACAAAAATAAAGATTTTTTTGTTGTACCTAAGGTGGTTGAATAATGAGCAATATAACAGATTTAAAATTAGTTGAACTTGTAGACAAAATTAAAAAAAAAGAATTATCATCAACTGAGGTAACTACTGCTTTTATTGAAAGATCGAAAAAATCAAAAAAACTTAATGCATATATTTCTGAAAATTATGAGAATGCAATTAAAAAAGCAAAAATATTTGATCAAAAACCAGACTTTAAAAAAAGATTACCTGGTATACCTATTGCTGTAAAAGACTTGTTTTGCACAAAAAATATTAGAACTACAGCTGGAAGTAAAATTCTTGAAAATTTTGTTCCAACTTATGAGTCAACAGTAACCCAAAATATTCTAGATGAAGGAGGTATTATAATTGGGAAGTTAAACTGTGATGAATTTGCAATGGGTTCTTCAAATGAAACAAGTTATTTTGGAAACGTTCAAAATCCTGTATCTGAGAACTTGGTGCCTGGTGGATCTTCTGGTGGATCATCATCAGCACTTGCTGCGAAATTAACTCCAGCAACAATAGGTACAGATACAGGTGGATCTATTAGACAACCAGCGTCCTTTACTGGCACAGTTGGTTTAAAACCAACATACGGTAGTTGCTCCAGGTATGGTATAGTAGCATTTGCATCATCTTTGGATCAAGCAGGACCTATGACTCATGATGTTAAAGATTGTTCTTTGATGTTAGAAATTATGAGTACATACGATACAAAAGATTCAACTTCTGTTGAATTCAAAAGAGAAAACTATTTAAATAATTTAAATGAGAATATTAAAGGAAAAAAAATAGGCATACCAAAAGAATATAGAGTTGATGGAATGCCAAAAGAAATTGATGAGCTATGGGAAAAAGGAATAAAAATTATTAAAGAAAATGGTGGTGAAATTATTGAGATAAGTTTACCTAATACAAATTATGCTTTACCAACATATTACATTGTAGCTCCTGCTGAAGCCTCATCAAATCTTGCTCGATACGATGGTGTAAAATATGGTTTTAGATCAAAAGGTGAAAATCTTATAGATATGTACGAAAAAACAAGATCAGAGGGTTTTGGTGATGAAGTAAAGCGAAGAATTATGATTGGAACATATGTTTTATCATCAGGTTATTACGATGCATATTATTTAAAAGCACAAAAAGTAAGAAGACTAATCAAAAATGATTTTGATGAGGTTTACAAAAAAGTAGATGCTATATTAACTCCATCTACGCCAAGCTCTGCTTTTAAGATTGGAGAGAAATTAAACGATCCAGTATCAATGTATTTGAATGATATTTTCACAGTTCCAATTAATCTTGCAGGCTTACCTGCTATATCAATTCCAGCGGGTCATGATAAAAAAGGTTACCCACTGGGTTTACAGGTTATAGGAAAGGCATTTGATGAGCAAAGTATTTTAAATATCGCATTTGCTTTAGAAAAAAATATAAATTTTAAAAATAATATAACTGATTGGTGGATTAAGTGAGTAAAAATAATGGTGAATATTTAATAATAAGAAATGATAACAAATATGAAGTTATTATTGGTCTTGAAGTTCATGCACAAGTCTTATCTGAATCTAAATTATTCTCAACTTCATCAACAAAATTTGGATCAGAACCTAACACTCAAGTTAGCTTGGTCGATGCAGCATTCCCTGGAATGTTGCCAGTAATTAACGAACATTGTATCAAACAAGCTGTTAAGACAGGTATTGGATTAAAAGCTAAGATTAACAAAAGATCAATATTTGATAGAAAAAATTATTTTTATGCTGATTTGCCTCAAGGTTATCAAATTTCTCAATATAAAAATCCAATTGTGGGTGAGGGTTCTGTTACATTAGATATGCCGAATGGGGAAAAAAATATTGGAATTGAAAGACTTCATTTGGAGCAAGATGCAGGAAAAAGTATTCATGATATAGATCCTCAAAGCACATTAGTTGACTTAAATAGATCAGGTGTAGCTTTAATGGAAATAGTTAGCAAACCTGATTTAAGATCTTTAGATGAAGTAAATGCATATATTAAAAAATTAAGATCGATAATGAGATATTTAGGAACTTGCGATGGTAATATGCAAGAAGGCTCATTAAGAGCTGATGTAAACGTTTCTGTTCGAAAAAAAGGAGATAAAAAACTAGGCACAAGATGTGAAATTAAAAATGTCAATTCTATTAAATTTATGCAAATGGCCATAGATTTCGAAGCTAATCGTCAAGTAGACGTAATTGAAGAGGGTGGCTCTATTGATCAAGAAACAAGATTATTTGATACCAAAAAAAATGAAACAAGATCTATGAGATCTAAAGAAGATGCACATGATTATAGATATTTTCCAGATCCGGATCTTTTACCGCTTGAATTAAATGATAATTATATAGATCAAATAAAAAAAGATATTCCTGAGCTTCCTGATGAAAAAAAGAAAAGATTTATTGAAAAATTTAAACTATCACCTTATGAGGCAAATATACTAGTTTCAGACATTGAAATTTCAAAATATTTTGAGGAAGTTTCAAAAAACTCTGATGTAAAATTAGCTACAAACTGGATAACAGGAGAGTTATTTGCATTATTAAATGAAAAAAATATTGAAATAACAGAAAGTCCAATTTCCTCAAAAAATTTATCAAAATTAATTAATTTAATCAAAGATGGAACTATTTCAGGCAAGATTGCTAAATCTGTGTTTGAAATAATGAGAGATGGAGATAAAGATCCAATAACTATTGTAGAAGAAAAAGGTTTAAAACAACAAAGTGATCCTAAGGAATTAGAAAATTTAATTGATAAAGTAATCACCGAAAACCCAAAAAATGTTGAAGCTTATAAATCAGGAAAAGACAAATTATTTGGTTTTTTTGTTGGTCAAGTTATGAAAAATTCAAATGGTAAAGCAAATCCAAAACTTGTTAATGAAATTTTGAAAAAAAAATTGAAGTAAAATGGGTTCTAACATTAAGATTACAAACGAACTCGAAGAATATATAAATAATCATTCTTATAAACTCAATCCGATTCAGAGGGAGATTATTAAATATAACAAAACTTTGGGTGAAAAGAAAAAAATGCAAATTTCATTAAGTCAATGCCATCTATTACACCTTATAATAAAATTATATAATCCAAAAAAAATTTTAGAAATTGGAACATTTACAGGTTTAAGCGCTTTAACAATGGGATTAGCTATGAATAATGATTCAAATTTAATAGCTATAGACAAAAACAAACAAACATCTGAAATAGCTAAAAATTTTTTTGTTAAAGCTAATCTTGAAAACAAAATAAATCTTTTATTAAAAAATGCCAGTGATGGACTAGATGAGCTTCTTGAAAACAAAGAA
>CACKFS010000016.1 GCA_902599575.1 uncultured Pelagibacteraceae bacterium | reverse complement strand
CACAACTTAATACTTACTGGATTTAAAATTTGTAAATCTTGTAGAGCATCTAAAACAATATTTCCCATTTAAGTTATATTGCTTATCGGCAAAGTTTCCATTCTACTCATAACGAAAGATACCGATAATATAGCTAAAATTAAAAAGGACAAAAAAATAATCCCAAAAGACTTAAAATTAGATTTTAGTTGCAATACTTCTCTTGTGCAAATTATAAGAGATGCAAAAATCCATAATTGTGTAAAAAAAATTATTGGCATCACCATTGTTGGTGTAATAGCAAAAAATCTTAGCAGACCCGGCGCATGAGCAAAACCTACAGCTATTAATATTTTTTTAAATGGAATTTTGTTGTCTTTATCTGGAAAAAGTTTAACCCCTATTACAAATATAAACATAGCCCAAATGAACCAAGTAAAAATCGCGGTAATCGCGGACAAACCAATAGATGTTTTATAAAACGTGTTTGCAGCAATTGCACCAGCAACACCATCAAGCACCATAATTAGTGCTGCAAAATAAATACCAGCCTCATTAAAGCTTTTACTTTCTCTGTAAAGGTTCTTATCGAGTTTTATTGACCTAAATACTATACTTAAAAATTGAGCAAACATTATTTTTTTTTATTTTTTTTTTCAATTAATGAAATTATTAAAGGAAATACTAACAAAATAACAGCAATAATGATACTTGCGATTATTATGACAGTTTTTGTCATACAATAACCAATGACTTATAACAACCTACTTTGCAACTTCCCTAGTATTTGGATTATAAGATTCTGTAAAAGGTATATCCACAACAACTGCATCAACAGGGTTACTTCCTTTTTCACAATATTTTTTTGGCAAATGAACTTTAAATTTATCACCTACATTTCCTTTAGGAAATCCATTTTTATTAATTGTTCCATCAAATGGAACATAACCCATTGCAATATTTGTACCTTTTTCAGGATGATACCAAGGTGATGTAACAAAACCGATAGGGTTTTTTCCATCTTTTGATATTAACCAAAAATCTGGAGCATATTCTTCAATTGGTTTTCCACCTAGTTCCATACCCACTAATTGAAGTTTGTAGGGTTTTTGTCCATTTAATAATTCTTTTTTCATGTTTTCTAGCGCTTCTTTACCAATGTAATCTCCTTTTTTATTCCATTCACCTTTCCCAGATAATGAAACTTGATAGCCTAGATTACATTGAAATGGATTATGCTCATTGTCCATATCTTGACCCCAAGATAAAATACCAGCTTGAATTCTTCTATGGTGTGCAGGAGCGATTATCATTAACTTATGTTTTTTACCTGCTTTTAAAACTGCATTCCACATATCTTCAGCATAAAGTGTTGCGTTTCTTAAGTATATTTCATAACCCGCTTCTCCAGAAAAACCAGATTGAGAAATAACACAACTTCTTCCACCAACAGTAGCTTCAGCCAATCCATAAAAAGGCATATTGTCTAAATCAACTTGTTTACCAATTAAATCGTTCATTAAAGCTTTTGATTTTGGACCTTGAATTTGTACAGGACAAGCATCTATTTCATCTATCTCAACATTAAATCTTTTATCTGCGTTTACACCTTGAAGATATAATCCTATATCACTGTCTGATAAACTAAACCAAAATTCATCTTTTGAAATTCTTAATAAAATTGGATCGTTAAGAACACCACCTTTATAATTACAAAGAATTACATATCTAGCTCTCATTGGAGAAATCTTTGTTGCATCTCTAGTGATTACGTAATCTGTAAATCTTTCTGCGTCTGGACCTTTTACTCTTATTTGTCTTTCAACTGCAACATTCCACATTGTAACATGATTTTTGATTGCTTTATATTCAACCATCGCCCCGCCTTTCTCAGGCCTTACGTATCCACGTGGATGATAAATTCTATTATAAACAGTTGCTCTCCAACATCCTGCTTTCATTGATAGATGCCAATATGGAGATTTTCTAACCCTTGTTGACATTAGTAATTCTACTTTTGTTGGTCCACTTTGTCTTAAGTTATATGGAACATGTCTGTCTGATTGATCTACTTTTGTAGTATGAGAAACTTTAGAATAATCAACTTTCTCTATAATTCTGCTTGGTGATAATTTTCCGTTGGACTTTTTTGCTTTTTTTCTTTTTTTAGGCATATTTATTTTCCTTTAACCAGTTGTTGGTTTCCTTAAGCCCACCAAACGTGTAGATATGAAAATATTTTGTATGCTCTTTAATTTTATCTACAAGATCATTTGGGTCTTTTGGTTTTAATAAATCAATTGCCCTACTAAAATTAGATTTAATAAAATTTATAGAATTTTTTGCTCCTACAATATTAGCAAACTTAATTAAGCTTGATATTTTCATAGGTCCAGTAATTCCAACATGAACTGGGACAGACTGTTTAGAAATGAAATCAATAATTGGTTCTGACTGCATTAACCATTGAGTTACAATGTAATCAGCATAGGGCTTTTTATCAATCATTGCTTTTTCTAACACTTCGTCGGATATATCAGGACTCCCCTCTGGATGTCCAGCAATTCCTATCTTCATTTTCTCAAAATAACCAGTCTCTAAAAGCTGGAAAGAACTATCAAATTTTCCCATGGGCTCTCTGCCACCACCAATTACAAGAGCTTGCTTTACTCCGCCGTCTTTACACATTTTTACATATTCTTTAAGTTGTGCCTCGTTAGCCATAGATCTTGCTGGAAAATGAGGGACTGGATTAAAACCCTTTTTGACTAAGTTGATTGCTTGTTGAGCTGTTTCCTTAAAATCACCACCAGGTAGCATGGTAATGTAAACATCTTTAAGAGCCGGCAAGGTATCCAAGTTAGTTTTTGGTCCAATTTCTATAGAAAAATTCATTCGGCGATCATTATTTATTTTCAATTATCTGTCTATAAAAATATTGGCACTAAATAAGGCTGGCAAATATGGACCTATTTGGATCTATAAATATCTTCTTTTATCTAATATATAAACTTAAAATTAATTATGAAAATTATATTAATAATGGGGCTACCCGGCGCAGGCAAAACAACTCTAGCAGATGAGCTTGCACCAATGTTGAATGCTAAAAGACTAAATGCAGACGAAGTGCGTAAAGCCGCAAACGACTGGGATTTTTCACCAGAGGGAAGAACTAGACAAGCAAAAAGAATGGCCGATTTTGCAACAAAGCTAAAAGAGGAAGGTAATTTTGTAGTTGCAGATTTTATTTGTCCCACCCCAAAAGCTAGAGATTTATTTCCAGCAGATTATGTCGTTTGGGTTGATACTATTCAAAAAGGGAGATTTGAAGATACTAACCAAATGTTCATAAAGCCTGAAAAATATGACTTTCACGTGACCTCCCAAGATGCCAAAAATTGGGCACCTAAGATATTTAAAGATTTAAAAAAATAAACTAAAAATACTCATATTATACAATTTAATAAATATTTAATAATGTTGATCATAAAAAATAAAGTTTTAAGGTTTAATATTTTTTTTATAAAAATTTTATTTTTATTTTTTTGTTATTCCTATGTAAGCGCAGATAGTAATACTATTCAAGATGGCGGAACTGAAACTGATCAACAAAATATTGATGGTGAGGGAGAATTTTTAACTGTAAAGAATAGCTCAACTTTGGCTACAGGTGCAACTACTAAAGCAGCAAACGTAACTGGAGATAGTGTAACTGTAACAGTCGAGTCTGGATCAACTATTAGCGCTAACACAGTAGCTGTTTTTGGAGACACTACATCTGATTTGACAGTGACCAACTCAGGAACAATTAAAGCTAGCGGCACAACTGCCATCGATGCAAAAGCTACAACTAATGCAACAATTACTAATAATTCTGGAGGAACAATTTCATCAAATAGAAATACTATTAGAGTTAGCAAAACAGGTGGCACAAATACTACTGGAATGACAATTACTAACTCAGGAACAATTACAGCCACAAATGGCTCTGCTATTTTTGGAACTGCTGCTGGTAATACAGTGACAATTACTAATAAAGTGGGTGGAGAAATTACTAACTCTGATGCTGACAATGCAACTATAAGAGTGGGTGTCAACTCAAGTGTAGCAAATAGTGGAACAATAAAGAATGATGTTGGTTACGACTCGATTAAATTATACGGAAACAATTCAACGATTACTTTAAAAGATAAAGGAATTGTAGTTGGTAAAATTGCTCATGGAGCAGGCATAACTGGTAGCACATTAAAAATTAATCATGGAGTTGGTCAAAGTTATTATTATGAAACAGATGGAGATTTTTCACTCGAGGATTTAGATGGAAACCAAATTGTCAACGGATCAGCAAGCTCCGTCGGTCAAGGTGGTAGCGAAATACTTGATGAATTATTGAGCACAAAGTCTTTAGATATCAGGCAGTCTCTAACTAAATATAAAAAAGCAGAAAAGGATTTAGATGATAGAAATGGTTGGGGTGAAATTAATTTTTCAACATTTAAAAGAAAACAAAACAATCAAGATCTTACATTAGGTTTTAATCTTACTGGGGTAACACTAAATTTGATAAACCCTTATAAAGGTAAAGATTTTATTTTGTCTTTAGGTAGTGGTAATCAGCAATTTAATAAAGATCACGACATAAAAAGGTACTCTTTACATTCTGGTTTATATTTTAAAGATCAAACAAAATTAACAAAATTTCTAGATGAAAATTTTATTTTAGCAGGAATTAATATACACGATAGTGAAAGAGAAATTTTGACTAATACAAGAGCATCAGGCAAACTTAGTATTGAAGATATTTATGAATCGTATGATCTTATTGCAGGATCTAAGATGAATAATGAGTCTTTGATACCTAATTTTGGAACAACAATTGGTTTATCATATACCCCTAGTCATAGTGAAAGCCATCTATACAGATGGAGTGGTAAAGGTGTGGGAAATTTATCTGTTTACGTTGATGATGAATATGAAATGAATTTAGGTAAAGACTATAATCTTAATCTTGGATGGATATTAGATGTAAGAAATACTTTTTTTGGAAAAGACCAAGATTATTCAATCAATGGTACTAAAGCAACTTATTCACAAAAAAATGACCAAATTCGAGAAGTTACTTTAGCGACAAATTTTGGTTTTGAAAAAAATATATCTAACGATCATTTTCTTAAATTTTCACTAGATAGCAGAATAAGCACTCAAGAACTGATAAGTTTTTCAGGAAATTTAGCCTATAAATTTGCTTTTTAAATAATAATTCTTCGATTAAAAAGTGAGAATGTTTTTAATAAAAAAAACGCTTATCATACTTTTTTTATTGATACCACTATCTAGTTCATATGCAGCAATAGTGGTATTTAACCAACAAACAACAATTAATACTAAAAATTCTTTAGATGCAGGAACTGGATCTGATCATAAAGATTTTGGTGTTGTTGCTGGTATTGAATTTAATAAAGATGGAACTAAAATGTTTACAAGTTTTGCTAATCAAGCTTGTGTAATGGAGTCTCAAACCACTAATTGTGCTGCAGCTTCGGCTACATTTCGAGCCTCAGTTATAAACACTTACAATTTGTCTACCCCATATGATATTTCCACTCAATCTTTTGCAGGAGATAGTGAGAGATGTGTAATGACAGATCTCGAAGGTGGTGCCAACAGCTTTCACACAGTTTATGATTTAGAGTTAAGTAGTGATGGGATGAAGCTCATTTTAGTTACGAGAAACAACGGTAATGATGCAGATCAAGACAATGCATACGTGTATGACTTGTCATCACCTTACGATATTTCATCTTGCTCACAAAGCTCTAAAACTACAAATTTAGATTCTTCCACCTTTACTGATGGCAGTAGAGCAGGAACTACTTCTGCAGCTCGTGGAAACCATAGATTACAAGGTATAGAAATTAATAACGACGGTACTAAATTATTTTTATTGTTTTATGATGTGGGCACTTCTAATACCAGGCTTTATGAATATACTCTTACAACTCCTTATGATTTATCAACCATATCACTTAATACTAATGCAGGGATTGAATTAACTTTTTCGGAAGATATAGACAATGCAGCTGGTATGAGATTTAGTCCTAATGGAAAAAGACTATTTGTTGTAACTCACGATGCCGGCGCGGAAAGGGCACTAATTCAAATTACACTTTCAAATCCTTTTGATACCTCATCATTTAATATTGATGGAGCGTTAGCTCTTAACTCTTTTTCAGACAATACTCAACCAAGAGGAATTGCTTTTAACTCAAATGGACTCAAGATGTATATAACTGATGACAGACAAACATCAACCAAGGATCGAATTAAAGAACATGATTTAAAATGCCCGTATAATATTTTTGAAGGTAAATGTCCTTCAATTACTGAGAATAATGATAGACATGGTTTGGCGTTAGCACAAATAGATATTGCTAAAAGAACTATTGATCATTCAGTAGATACTGCATTAAACCGATTAAAGTGGATAAGAAGAAATAAAGACAAACAAAATTTATCAAACCTAAATATTGATTTTAATTTTACCAATCAAAGATTGGCTTCCTTGACAGAGCTTGTTAAAAAAACTGCAATTAAAAAGAAAACAAATAATGATAAGGACCAGAATGTATTTTATTGGAGCGAGGGAAGTATTTCCTTAGGTAAAATTGGAGATACAAGCATTTCTTCCACAAGAAAAATTGATACTAATGCTATCACATTTGGATCCGATAGATTTACCAAAAATAATGGAATAAGAGGTCTGGCATTTAGATTTGGCAAAAACGATGTGGATGTAGGAAATGCTGGAAGCAATTTAGATACTGATACTTATAATATTACTTATTACGATACCACAGCTATAAAAGACGATACAAAGTTTTTAGATAAAATTTTTGGCTTTGGTAAATTAAGTTCTGATATATTAACTGTTCTTGATGGTAAGAATTTAACAGCAGAGAGAGACGGTCTTCAAATGTATGGAACATTTAGAATTAAAGATGAAATAAAAAAAGATAATCTCATCTTAATTCCTTACCAAAGAATTGATGTTGGTCATACTATTCTAGGATCTTATCAAGAATCTGGTCTGGGAGCTATAAATGTCAGGAAACAACATGTCAGGTCTAAAAAAATAAGAACAGGCTTATCAGCTATAGAGGATTTATCTAATGATAAATATACTTTTAAGAGACACGGTAAATTAGAATATGTTGCTGATGTCGATCGCTCTTCCAATTTTAAATATAA
>CACKFS010000015.1 GCA_902599575.1 uncultured Pelagibacteraceae bacterium | reverse complement strand
TTCCGGTTGCATATTTAGAATCTTTAAAATTTAAAATTTCAGTATTAGGTTCTTGTTCCATTTTAATTTCTAATTATATTTTTGTTATTTAGTTTATTTATTTCTATAATTTCTGGATTTTGCGCTGAATGAGGATGATTTTCTCCGATGTAAATTTTTAGTTTTGATAATTGTTTTTTTGCTAGAGGTCCATTAGGCAGCATTCTTTTAACTGCTAATTTTAAAATTTCCTCTGGTTTTTTTTGACTAATTCTTTCAGGCGTTGTTTCCTTAATTCCCCCAGGATATCCTGTATGTCTGTAATATTTTTTATTTTCAAATTTATTACCTGTAAATTTTATATGTTCAATATTTTTGACAATAACAAAATCACCATGATCCATGTGTGGAGTAAATTTAGCTGTATTTTTGCCTCTCAAAATTTTTGTGATAATTGTAGCCAATCTACCAACAATAGCGTTTTTAGCATCAATTTCATACCACTTAGAATTGATTTCCTCTTTTTTAACAAACTTTGTCATATTGAGCCGGATTAATACTTAATAATATTACATTGTCAATTTATTATATTTAGCTTGTTTTATGTATTCTCATTATGATAACCTTAAAATGTTTTAAAAGGGTAATTGAACTTTATTGTGAACCCTAAATAGATGTAGAAACGCAAAAAAAGGAGTAAAATATGAGTAAATCAAAAAATCCAGAAACAATAGCTTTACATGGTGGTGAATATAGAAGTGATCCCGCTACAACAGCAGTTGCTGTTCCAATTTATAGAACAACTTCGTATCAATTTAATAATACTGGACATGCGGCTAATCTTTTTGCGTTAAAAGAATTCGGAAATATTTATACAAGAATTATGAACCCTACAAATGATGTTCTTGAAAAAAGAGTCGCAGCAATAGAAAATGGATTAGCATGTGTTACAGTAGGATCAGGTCAAGCAGCATCAACATTTGCAATTGTTAATGTTTGTCAAGCTGGTGATAATTTTGTAAGTTCAACTGACTTATATGGAGGAACTGTTAACCTTTTTACACACACTTTAAAAAAACTAGGTATAGAAGTAAGGTATGCTGATCCATCAGATCCTAAAAATTTTGAAAAAGCAATTGATGACAGAACAAGATGTTTTTATGCTGAGACTTTACCAAACCCTGCTCTAAGAGTTTTTCCAATTAAAGAAGTATCAGATATAGGAAGAAAACATAATATTCCGTTAATAATGGATAACACAGCAGCTCCAATCATCTGCAAACCCTTAGATCATGGTGCAGCAGTTGTAGTTCACTCTTTAACAAAATTTATAGGAGGACACGGCACAGTAATAGGAGGTTGTTTAGTTGACGGTGGTAATTTTGACTGGACAGCAGATCCAAAGAGACAGCCCTTATTTAATGAACCAGATATGAGTTACGGTGGCGCAAAATGGGGTGAGGTCGTTCCACAATTAACTGGTGCAAATGTTTCATTCGCAGTAAGAGCAAGAGTTTGTTTACTTCGTGATCTAGGAGCACCTTTAGCACCTGACAACGCATGGGGAATTATTCAAGGATTGGAAACAGCACCTTTAAGAATGAAACAACATTGTTCAAATGCTGAAAAGGCAGTTGACTTTTTAACAAAACATAAAAATGTTGAAAGAGTTATATACCCTACTCTTCATAAAGGTTCTGTTGGTGATAGAACTAAGAAATATTTTTCAGGTGGTAATGGTGCTCTAATAGGTATTGAGGTTAAAGGTGGCGTAGAAGCTGGTAAAAAATTTATTGAAGCACTTAAGATGTTTTATCATGTTGCTAACATCGGTGACGCGAGAAGTTTAGCTATTCACCCAGCAACTACTACTCATAGTCAACTTACAGAAGAGGAATTGTTGGCAGCAGGTGTAACACCAGGATATGTTAGACTATCGATTGGCATAGAACATCCCGATGATATTATTGCTGACTTAAAACAAGCTTTGGATGCATCAGGCAAACCTAGCTTAAAGGCTGTTAGTTAATTTTTTTAGTATTTAAAAACAATAAATAAATACTAGAACTTATTAATGCTATAGAACTTATTTGGTGCATAGATGCTAATAACATCTGTGCACCATGTAAAACAGTTAAAACACCCAAAAATATTTGAATAACAAGTATTATTCCTAGAATTTTAATAGTGGAATAATAATTAAATAATTTATTATTAATTACATAATATAGAATTATTAAAAAAATTCCTAAAATAATATACGCTAAATTTCTATGAATAAATTGAACTAGAGATGGTTCACTTAAAGCATTCAAATTAAATAAATTTACAAAATTGTTATCATCAGGAAAATAACTATTTCCCATTAATGGCCATGTGTTATAAATTTTACCAGCATCCATTCCTGATACGAAGGCACCAAAAATTATTTGTAAAAATATTGTAAATAAAAAAACTGAGGGTAAATTGTATTTAATAAAATGGTATTGTTTTTGTCCAACATTTTTAAGTTTTAAAATTTGCCAAAGTATAAAAGATAAAATTACAAAAGCCGTAGTTAAATGTAATGATAGTCTAAAATGACTAACGTCTACTCTATCAATTAACCCGCTTGAAACCATAAACCATCCAATTACTCCTTGAAAACAAATTAGGAAAAAAATGATATGTAATGATAATGTTTTTTTAAAACCTTTTTTTAAAGTAAAATAAACCAATGGTATAAGAAAAAATAAACCTATCAATCTACCCAAAAATCTATGAAACCACTCCCACCAAAATATAATTTTGAATTCGTCTAAACTCATATTAAAATTTTGAAGTTTATATTCAGGTATTTTTTTATATAAATCAAAGTAATAATTCCATTCATATGATGATAAAGGAGGTAAGAGCCCTTTAAATAACTCCCACTCTGTTATTGATAAACCCGAGTCTGTAAGTCTAGTTAAGCCACCAACTATAATTATACTTGAAACAAGCACAAACATGGTTATTAACCAATAATATAAATATTTTTCGGTTTTTTTATCGTTTAAGTACACAATTAAATAGATATAATATTTATTAATAATTCCAAAAGATTAAATGTCGCCTAATAATAAAAAAAAATTATTGATTTTAAGAAAAAAACTAGATGTTATTGATAATAAATTACTTAATTTATTAAAAATTAGAGCTAATCAAGTTAAAAAAGTTCTATCTTTAAAAGAGTATAAAAAAGAAATTATTGACAGAAAAAGAATAAATTTAATTCTTAAAAACGTTAAGACTAAATCCATTAAAAAAGGTATTGATCCTAGGATAAGTAATAGAATTTGGAAAAATATGATTTATGCTTTTATTGAATATGAATTTAGAAACTTTAAAAAAAATAAAAAATAACTATTTACTATGTGGTGGTAATTTTTTTTCTACAAAAACTTCATGTTTCCTAGTAACTGGATTATATTTTCTAGCTTTTAATTTTACTTTTGCTTTTTCACCACCAGACGGTTTTTTTACATAATAATAAAAAGCACTATCGGGTTTAGCTTCTGGAACTAGTCTTACTTTTATGTGTGATTTTTTTGCCATTTAATTTTTTTTTAAATTTTTAATCATATTATTAATCTTATTTAATCTAAACTTTATATCAAATGAATTTATATTTTTTTTTGATTTATCGTCAATCTTAAAATTTGCATAATTTAAAATTTTTTTTACACCATTGATTGTCATTCCTTGGTTTTTCAACAAGTAATGTATTTTAAGCAAGATATCTATATTTTTTTGGTCATAGTAGCGACGATTATTTATTTTAATAGGTTTTAATTGTTTAAATTGACTTTCCCAATATCTAATAGTGTGTGAGGCATTATTATGATTTTTTGTATTATTATTCAGTATTTTTGTCACTTCACTAATTGTTTTGTATGACTTTTTTAATTTATTTGTCATTTATTATATTAATAAATTTTTTGAAATCTTGCGATGGTTTGAATAAAACTACATTCCTCGCAGAAATAATCTTTTTTTCTTTTGTTTTAGGATTTCTGCCAACTCTTTCTTTCTTATGTCTGATTTCAAAAGTACCAAAATTAGAAATCTTAACCTTTTTGTGTTCAATTAAATTTTCAACTATAATTTTAAGTATATCTTCCAAGATAATATCTATAATTCTTTTAGATAAGCCGAGTTGCATGTAAATTGATTTGACAATATCCTTTTTTGTTAAATTTATTCTCATTTAGAAATATTATCTTTAATTTTTTGTATTAAATTATTTCTTACAATTTTAACACATACATTTAACGAATTGGAAAAACCTATATAGTCAGTCGAACCATGACTTTTTACTACTGGTGAATCAAGACCAATTAAAATAGCACCATTGTATAGTCTTGGATCTAGCTTTTTTTTAATTTTATTTAAATTTGCAAAGTTAATTAGGCCTGATAACTTGCCTAAAAAATTAGAAGTCATTGATTTTTTAAACTCTTTTACAATAAAATTAGCAGTACCCTCTGCTGTTTTTAATGCTATATTACCCGTGAAACCATCAGTTACAATTACATTCACTTTGCCATCCATTATCTGATTACCTTCAACATAACCGTAAAAATTAAAATTTTTATTTTTTATATTAGTTAGATCCTGGTATGCTTTCTTTATTATATCATTTCCTTTTAATTCTTCTGACCCAATATTTAAAAGAGCAACAACTGGTTCATCATTTGGATATAAAGACTTAAAAAGTGAAGAGCCCATTATAGAAAAATCTACTAAATTTTTGTTATTACACTCAATGTTTGCACCGAGATCTAAAACAACATTAAAATTATTTTTATTTGGCCATAGTGCAGATAATGCTGGTTTATCAATATTTTCAATCATTTTTAAATTTAATTTTGAAATAACAAATAGGGCACCTGTATTTCCTGCCGAAATCGCAACATCAGAATCATTATTTTTAACACTTTGTATAGTTAACCACATACTTGTGTCTTTCCCTTTTTTTGCTGCAGATAGTGGAGAGTCGGTATCTAAAATTTTATTTTTTGTATCAATAATATTAAAAACTTCTTTATCAAAATTTTTTGGCAATAAAATAAGTATTTTTTCTTTATCTCCGAAAATATTATAGATTATATCTTTATTATTTTTGTAATTTTCTAAAATTCCGTATATTACTTTTTTTGGTGAATTTTCGCCACCCATTGCATCTACTGCAATTTTAATTTTTGGTTCCATAAAAAAAATTATTCCTTAGGATCTAAAACTTGTCTTCCTTTGTAGGTACCTGTTTTTAAATCAAGATGATGAGATAGTCTATACTCACCTGATTTTTTATCTTCAACTATGTTTTTTGTTGAGAATTTAATATGTGATCTTCTTTTACCAGATCTTGATTTAGTTGTTTTACGTTTAGGGACAGCCATAATTTAAAATTTATGATCTATTACACTTTTTGTAAATGAATTTAAAGATATTTTTGACAAATAATTTGAATACTTTTCAAAATAATCAAGAAATTTTTCATTATTATCATTAATTTCTATATATAAATTAAGAATATTGATTTTTTTCTCAGGACTATATTTTTCCCAATCATCAATCTTATTGATTATAGAATAAAGCAAATTAACGTATATTTTCATTTTTTTATTCACAGATTGATCTCCATAGCCTATTTCTCTAATGTCTAGCTCTATTTGCCTAAATACATAATCATAAAAATCTTGAAGATATTTCCTATCAATCTTATTTTTAAAATATTTAAAAAAAAAAGCTAAATGAAAAAGAAATATCAAAAGTCTATCAGAGAAAGTATCTTTTTTAGTAAAATAAAAAAAAAGGGTTTTATTTCTAGAGAGATTAACTAAATTATTATATATATTAATATATTCTGTATTCATGAAAATAATATTTTTTATAACTATTTTTTTTTTAATATCAAATTGTTCTTTTAATTTAGTAGACGACCACCATGGAGTTTATTATTTGCAAAAAAAAGAAAAAAAGATAGTGGTTGAAAAATCAAATGTTAACGATATTTTAAGTATTTTTGGTGAACCCTCAACTAAAAGCACTTTTGATAATGATGTTTGGATCTATATAGAAAGAAAAATAACAAATACTCATTTTTTTGGTAAGAGAAAATTGATTATTAACAATGTGATGGTTTTGGAAATAGATGATAGAGGTATTTTAGCAAAAAAAGACTTTTATGATATAGATGATATGAATGATTTAAAGTTTGATGACCAAAGGTCTGAGACACTAAAAAAAAGAAATTTTATATATAATTTTTTATCAAGTATGCGTCAAAGAGTTAATGATCCATTGGGTGTTAGAAAAAAGAAAAGAGAGCAAGGAAATTAATTATAAAGTTATATTTAGCCTGCAATTACAGCTAATAATAATAAAGCTACTATGTTAGTAATTTTTATCATTGGATTTACTGCCGGTCCTGCTGTGTCTTTATAAGGATCACCTACTGTATCACCAGTAACCGCTGCTTTATGTGCTTCTGATCCTTTTCCACCAAAGTTTCCATCCTCAATATATTTTTTTGCATTGTCCCATGCACCGCCTCCTGCTGTCATTGAAACTGCAACAAATAAACCTGTTATTATCACACCAAGCAACATGGCACCTACTGATGCAAGAGCTGCGACTTGTCCGCCTATGAATAATATTATAAAGTATAAAATTATTGGAGATAGAACCGGAAGTAGTGACGGAATTATCATTTCTTTAATTGCTGCAACTGTTAATAGGTCGACAAGTTTAGCGTAATCAGGTTTTTGTTTTTTTTTCATAATACCAGGATATTTTTTAAATTGTCTTCTAACTTCGATAACTACAGCGCCACCTGCCCTTCCAACAGCCTGCATACCCATAGAACCAAAAAGATATGGCAACATGCCACCGATAAGTAATCCAACAACAACATATGGATTTGATAAATCAAATGTTACAATTATCCCTTCTAAATTTGAACCTGCAACTTTTGAAAAATGTTTAATATCCTCCGTATAGGCTGCAAATAAAACAAGAGCACCAAGGCCAGCCGACCCAATTGCATAACCCTTAGTAACAGCTTTTGTAGTATTTCCTACTGCATCAAGTGCATCTGTTGTTTTTCTAACATTATTTGGTAATTTTGACATCTCGGCGATTCCGCCAGCATTATCTGTAACAGGTCCGTAAGCATCTAACGCAACTACCATTCCTGCCAGAGCTAACATTGTAGTAACCGCAATTGCAATTCCGTATAAACCAGCTATATTGTTTGTTATCAATATACCTGCAACGATTATTAGTGCTGGAATTGCTGTAGCTTCTAGGGAAATTGCTAATCCTTGTATTACATTAGTTCCATGTCCAGTTGTTGATGAACTAGCAACACTTTTAACAGGTCTGTAATTTGTACCAGTATAATATTCTGTAACCCATATTAGCAATCCAGTTATAATTAAACCTATTATTCCACAATAATATAAACTCATTCCTGTAAATGATTTATTTTTTAAAACGTAAGAATTATCTAAACCTAAAACATAATCAGTTACTGGATATAAAATAATTAGTGACGCTAAGGCAGATACAACAAAACCTTTATACAAAGCGTTCATTACATTTTTACTATTCCCAAGTTTTACAAAAAAAGTCCCAATAATAGATGTTAAGATACAGGCACCACCAATTGTGAGAGGATAAATCATCATTGACATATCACCTGGAAAAAATATTGAAGATAGAACCATTGTTGCGACTATAGTTACTGCATAAGTTTCAAATAAATCTGCTGCCATTCCAGCACAATCACCAACATTATCACCTACGTTATCAGCTATTACTGCTGGGTTTCTTGGATCGTCCTCTGGTATTCCCGCCTCTACTTTACCAACAAGATCAGCGCCTACATCTGCTCCTTTTGTAAATATACCGCCTCCTAATCTTGCAAATATAGAAATTAATGATGCTCCAAAGCCCAAAGCAACTAATGCATTAACTATTTCTCTTTCATCAACTTTAAAACTTAATAATAAATAATAATAAACTGCTATTGACAATAATGCTAAACCAGCAACTAGCATTCCTGTTACAGCCCCTGATTTAAATGCTACTGACAATCCACTAGATAAACCTTTTCTAGATGCTTCAGCAGTCCTGACATTAGCTTGAACAGAAACTAGCATACCTACATAACCTGCGATACCTGAAAGTGTTGCGCCAATTAAATATCCTAAACCTACTAGAATGTTAAATGAATAACTAACAATGATTAAAACTACTACCCCAACAATAGCAATAGTTTTATACTGTCTATTTAAATAAGCCTTAGCTCCAATTTGTATAGCTGATGCAATTTCTTGCATTTTTGTGTTTCCTGCACTTGAACTTAAAATGCTTTTACCTGTAAAAAAACCGTAAACTATTGATAAAAGACCCGCAAGAATTGTATAAATTAAAATATTTTCTGTGTTGCTCGACATAAATTAAATTTTAAAGACCGGACAATACAAAATAAAACATAAAAGGCAATAAAATATTAGGAAAAAAAATGTTCATAGCCTGGTATTTTTATCAATTTTAACACATTATTTCCGTTTAATAGCCTAAACTTGTATTTTTTTCGTGATAATATTTTGCCAATTCTAGTAATTTTAGTTTTAGTTATTCTTGAAATCTTATCAATTAGTTGTCTATTTGATTGCTTTGAAGTAAATAAAATTTGATAGTCATCACCATTAAAAACAAATTTATTCTTTTTAGTCAGATTTTTTTTTAAAAAGATTTTTAATTTGCTCGATATTGGTATTTTATCATAATAAATTTCAGACGATATCTTCTGATTATTAATCATTTTATTTAAATCTATTAATAAACCATCAGATATATCAATTGAGGTATTTGCTAACCTTATTAAATATTCTGAAAACTTTATATTTATTACTGGTAAATAAAATTTATTAATGAAATATTCTCTATAAATATTTTTATAGAAATTTTTTTTTTGTAGAAACATTAAACCTAAATATCCATCTCCTAATTCTCCAGTTATATAAATATCATCATTAACTTTAGCATTATTTCTTTTAACAATCTTATTACTAAATCCTAAGGTGATAATCGTAAAAGAATTGATTTTTGAGTAAACTGTATCGCCACCAGATAATTTTATTGAAAATTTTTTTTGTTCACTCTTTAATGAATTAATTATTTTTTTAAAATTTTTTTTATTAAATAGCTTTTTATTTCCACTTCCTGAAATAAAATAATATTTAGGTTTTACTCCTTTACAAACTAAGTCTGATATAGAGGATCTAAGAATTTTCTTTATTATTAAATCTGGTTTTTTTAAATCTGGAAAATGTACTTTTTCAACATATGTATCGACAGATATTACATTTTTATTTTTTTTGTCAAAAAATACGTCATCATTCAATTTTAAAGCAGCTGGATTATTCTTAACTAGTTTAGATAGATAATCCTTAATTATATCAGTTTCCTTCATTCCTTAGTCTTAGGTTTTTTGAAATTTTATCAAGAAGTGCATTTAAATATTTCGTCTTCGTATTTTCAATAAAAAAATTTGATGCATTTAAGTATTCTTTAATAATTATTTTTGATGAGGTTGAGGGTTTGTATAAAAGTTCATAAATAGCACTTTTTAAAATAATTAAAAAAACTTTATCATGATTTTCTAAATTAATATCTGATTCTAAATATTTTTTTATTTCTGTAAGTATTAATTCATTTCTTTCTATTGTACCAAAAACAACATCTTTTATAAATTTCTTAAATCTATGTTTTGGGATAATTATGTTTTGATCATTATTGTAATATTTTGCATATAAAATTTGTATAATTATTACCCTTGGATTATTTTTTGGGCTAAAAACTGGTTTCATTTTAAAAAATTGATCTATTTATAAAGAATACTATTTAAAGCTAATGCTGATTCTTTACCTTTATTTTTTCTAGCTAATGCTTGCTTATAATTAAAGCAGGTTAAAATACAGTTGCCTATAGGTTTTTTACTAACTATACTTATAAGCATAATCGCATCAATTACTGACTTAGATATTAAATCAAAATGTGCAGTTTTTCCTTTAATTACACATCCTATAGCTACAAACCCATCAAACTTCTTAATATTTTTTGAAATTATTACAGGTATTTCAAAAACTCCAGGAACTTTGATAATTTTTATAGTAGTTTTTTTATTAAGAAATTTTCTAGTACTTTCTAGTAAAGCTTTTGCAATATCTTTATAATAATCTGATACAACTATGAGAATTTTTTTTTTCATTTAATAATTTCTTGTTTTACAATTTTTATATCAAATCCCTCTAGACCTACAACTTTTTTTGGTGACCTTGTAACTAAAATCATATTTTTAATTTTTAAAGATTTGATTATTTGCGCACCTATACCATAATTTCTAATAAGTTGGTCTGGTCTCTTTTTAGTTTTTTCCGATTTTAAATCACTTAAAGTTGCAGATACAGACTTGATGTTAGTGTCTCTAATAAAAATGAGAACACAATTATTAAATTTTTGGAAGTATTTTAAAGTTTTGCTGAATGAATTTGGAAGATTTTTTCCCATAAGATAATTTTCAACGATATTTGAAGATATAACTCTGACCCTAACATTCTTATTAGACTTGATTTTTCCTTTTATTAAAGCAAAATTTTCAGATCCATCTAATAAATTTTCAAATACCTTAATTGAAAAATTTTGATTATTTATAGTTATATTATCTTTTTTCTTTAACTTTATTAGTTTTTCATTTTTAAGCCTATAAGAAATTAAGTCTTCAATTTTACCAATTTTCAAATCATGTTTTTTTGCAAAATCAAAAAGTTCCTTTCCTTTCGTCATAACACCATTGTCATTCATTATTTCACAAATAACTGCTGATGGATTTTTATTTGCAAGTTTTGAAATATCTACAGATGCCTCTGTGTGCCCTGCTCTTACTAATACACCTCCATCTTTTGATATAATTGGAAAAATATGTCCAGGAGAAACAATTTCTTCCTTCTTAACCTTATCCTTTATAGCTGTTTTAATTGTTTTGGACCTATCTTTAGCTGAAATACCTGTTGTGACACCTTTTTTTGCCTCAATAGAAACTGTAAAAGCTGTTTGATTTCTTGAATTATTTATTGGAGACATTAATGATAAATTTAATTTTTTAGCTTGCTTGTCTGTAATAGCTAAACAAATTAATCCTCTGCCATATTTGGCCATAAAATTAATCTTACTAGATGACACATTTGATGCAGGAACGACTAAATCTCCTTCATTTTCACGATTTTCATCATCTACAAGGATATACATTTCACCTTTTTTTGCAGAACTTATAATTTTATCTATAGGTGTGTAATTACTTTTTACCATAATGTTTTTTTATATATTTTGACAAGATATCAATTTCAACATTGACAATTTGTCCCCGTTTAAGATCTGATAAATTTGTAAGCTTTAAACTGTGAGGAATTAACCACACTTGAAATCCATTTTTTGTAACCTTGGATATTGTTAAAGATACACCATTTAAAAGAATAGATGCTTTAGGTATTAAAAATGATAAATTTTTTTTATCAATTTTGAATTCATAAATTCTGGATTTACCTTTGTTAATAATTTTATTTACCTTTGATGTACAATCGACATGACCCTGGCATAAATGACCGGAAATTTTCTGACCATATTTTAAGGGTAATTCAAGATTTACTCTATCGCCTATTGATATATTTTTAAATTTAGATCTATTCATTGTCTCTTTTAATAAATAAAATTCCATTACTTTATTCCTTAGAGATACCATTGTTAAACAAACACCATCACAACATATTGAAACACCT
>CACKFS010000014.1 GCA_902599575.1 uncultured Pelagibacteraceae bacterium | reverse complement strand
GATGATCGGATAGGTAAAAGCCTATTGTTTCAAACTCTTTTAACATTTTTTCTTGAAAGTTCCACTCAGGTTTTTCTTCTATGATTTTTTCACTGTTGTCATTTTTAGAGAATAGATCAATTTGATTTTGAGTTTTATTTTCGAATATATTTTTAGATTTTTGAATTAAGTTTGGAATTGAATCAAAGAATGACCTTCTATTGTTTATAATACTATCAAAGGCACCTGCTTTGGTAAGACCTTCTAATTGTAATTTATTTATATCTTTAGGGTTTACTCTGTTTAAAAAATCTAAAACTGATTTGAATTTACCATTTTTATTTCTCTCGTTTATTATATTTGATATAGCCTCATAACCTACATTTTTTATAGCTCCTAATGCATAATAGAAGTCATTATTTTTAGAACTAAAATCAGTAAAACATGTGTTTATGTCTGGACGTATAATATTTATTTTTAACCTTTTTATTTCTTCACAAAACTCGCTAAGTTTTTTTTGATTGGATAGTTCCATAGACATTGATGCAGCAAAAAATTCTTCGGGATAATAAGTTTTCAGAAATGCAGTTTGATAAGCAATAATTGCATAAGCTGCTGCATGACTTTTATTAAAACCATACTCAGCAAAAGGTTCAATTTTTAAAAATATACCTGCAGCTACATCTTTGCTTATGCCGTTTTTAAAAGCTCCTTCTATAAATCTAGTTTTTTGTCTTTCTAATTCTGCTCTTTTTTTTTTACCCATGGCTCTTCTTAATAGATCTGCTTCTCCCGGAGAAAAACCAGATAAAATTTGTGCAATTTGCATTACCTGTTCCTGATAAATTATTACTCCATATGTTGGTTTCAATATTTTTTCTAATTTTGGATGCAAATAATCAGGTTCTCGTCTTCCATGTTTACAGTCATTATATATTGAAATATTACTCATAGGACCGGGTCTATATAGTGCAACTAATGCTATTATATCTTCTAACCGATTTGGTTTCATTTGAATTAATGCTTCACGCATTCCAGAACTCTCTAATTGAAATAATCCCACTGTCTTACCTGTAGACAAAAGGTCATAAACCTTTTGGTCATTATATTTTATGTTTCCGATTTCAAAATTTTTTAATTTGTTTTTAACTAAATTTTGTGTTTTATTTATAACAGTTAAAGTTTTTAAACCTAAAAAATCAAATTTTATTAGACCAGCATTTTCAGCGGAATACATATCAAATTGAGTGGATGGTAATAAAAGATCTGAGGATGGGTCTTTGTAAAGTGGCACTGTTTCTGAGAGTTTCTTATCTGCAATAACAACGCCTGCAGCGTGGGTAGCAAAATTTCTATTTAAACCCTCAAGTTTTAGAGATAAGTTTATTAATCTTTCTACTCTTTTGTCTTCTTTTATTAATTTTTGAAGTTTAGGTTCAGAGTTGATACATTGATTTAAATTCATTGGTCTGGAGGGATCAAAAGGTATCATTTTACAAATACTATCAACAAACCCATAAGGTAAACCCATAACTCTTCCAACATCTCTAATGACCATTCGAGCCTTAAGTTTTCCAAATGTTATTATATGTGCTACTGAGTCTGGATATTTTTTTTTTAAATATTCAAAAACCAAATCTCTTTTTTCCTCGCAAAAATCAATATCAAAATCAGGCATAGACACTCTATCTGGATTAAGAAATCTTTCAAAAATCAAATCAAATTTTAAAGGATCTACATCAGTAATAGATAAACACCATGCAACTAATGAGCCAGCACCTGAGCCTCTACCTGGTCCAACTGGTATATCGTTTTTTTTTGCCCATTTTATATAATCTGATACTATTAAAAAATAGCTGGCATAGTTCATTTTACATATTATATTTATTTCATGACTAAGCCTTTTCTCATATTCTTCAATTTTAATATTGTTTTTTTTTTCTAAATCTGCCTCAAGTCTAAATTTCAAACCATCTTCTGCTTCTTTTTTAAGTATATCATCAGAAGAAAGATCCTTTTTTGAGCTTATATTAGGAAGTAGTGGTTTTGAACCTGAAGGTATATAACTGCATCTTAAATGTAAGTTGAAATTATTTTCTAATGCTTCAGGTAAATCAGAAAATAATTCAATCATTTCATTATTGCTCTTAAAATAGTGATTACTTGAAAGCTTTGGACGGTTTTTGTCGTTAATATAATTTTTTGATCCAATGCACATTAAAGCATCATGAGCATCATATATATTTTTATCTAGATAATAAACTTCATGTGAGGCTATGATTGGTATATTCAATTCTTTAGATATTTTTAAGTTATAAGCCTCTAAATTTTTTTCATTTATGTCACCATGTCTTTGTATTTCAATATAGAAATTTTCTTTGAATAATTTTTTTAAAAAGATATAAATTTCTTTGAGTTCAATTAATCTATCTTTTTTAAATAAAACTCCGGCCAAACTATTTAAGCCTCCAAGAGTAACAATTAAACCTTCTCTATGTTGAGATAAATCCCTAAAATCACAAAATGGTTCATTAAAATTTTCATGATTTAAATATGAATTTGATGATAATTTTACAATATTCTTGTATCCAATATCGTTTTTAGCAATTATTGGTATTAGTCCTATTAAATCTTTATGTTTAAATTTTATTTGAGAACCAATGATTGGTTGAGTTTTTGATTTTGAGACAGTCTCAGAGAACTGTAAAGCACCGCATAGGTTAGATGTGTCAGAAATACCTATTGAGTTGATTTTATTATTTTTGCAAAATTTTTCAAGATCCTCAATCTTTATAGCTCCTTCACAGATAGAATATTGCGTATGCAACTTGTAATGATTAAAAGACTTTTTAGTTTCTTGCATTGACAGTAGTTACTTTACCATCAATTAAACTCAATTTACAGTCGGACATATCTGCAAAATATCTATTATGAGTTGCAAATATTATTATTCTATTTTTATTTCTTAGGCTAAATAATAGCTTGAATATTTCTCTCGCATTTTTGACATCTAAATTTCCTGTTGGTTCATCTGCTAAAATTATATCGGGTGAATTTATTAAAGCTCTCGATATTGCAACTCTCTGGGACTCACCCCCAGATAATTCACTAGGGAAATGATCTAGTCTTTTATCTAACCCAACTTTTTTCAATAAGTTTTTAGCATCTATGATAGCTTTTTTTTTATTATTACTAAAAGATAATCTTGCCAAATAAACATTCTCTAAAGTACTAAAATCAGCTAATAAATTTTTATCTTGGTAAATAATTCCTATTTTTCTTGACCTTATCATATCTCTTTGATCATTATCGTTGTCGTTAATTTTTAAATTATCAAGTTTTATAAAACCACTAGATGGTTTGTCTATTAAGGATATTAAATTAAGCAATGTAGACTTTCCAGAGCCTGAGGGACCAGTTAAAGAATATATTTTACCTGATTTAAATGTATAATTAATATTTTTTAAAACTTCAATTTTTTTTGAGGAAATATAATTTTTCGACACATTTTTTAATTGAATTAAATTATTCATATTTAAGAGATTTAATAGTGTCTAAATTAGATGCTTTAATCGCTGGAAACAAAGATACTAAACAAGTTGAAATAATTGAACAAATCGAAATTAAAAGGATTGATTTATAATCTAATTCATAAGGCATTGTACTAAGAAAATAAATTTCCTCTGGAAATAAAGTTATATTAAATAAATTACTTATAAATTGTCTAATATTTTCTATATATACTGAAAAAATTATTCCTAAAATAACTCCAAAGATCGTAGCACTACAACCAATAATAAATCCAACTAAAAAGAAAATTTTTTTAATAGATCCATTTTTAACTCCAATGGACTTCATAATTGCAATTTCTCTAGTTTTATTTTTTACTAAAATTGTCAATCCTGAGATTATATTAAATGCAGCAACAATTATTATTAGAGACAAAATAATAAACATCACATTTCTCTCTACTTTTAATGCTGAAAATAGTGGTTTATTTAAATCTGACCAAGTATAAATTAAATCATTAGGGAAAAACTTAATTAAATCTTTTTTTAATTTACTTATGTCCGTTGGATCTTTAAAATAAATTTCTAAAAATCTGCTGTCTGGTGTCAAATTTAATTGGTTTTCTAAATCCTCAATATTTACGAAAGCAATATTTTTATCGAAGTCATTAAAACCGCTATTAAAAAAGGAGCTAATTACAAAAGTTTTTTGATTTGGTAATGACCCGATAAGTGTTTCTTCAAAAGAGGAAAAAACTAAACTTAATTTATCACCGACTTTTAAATCTAAGTCATAACCCAGTTCTCGACTAATTGAAATTCCACTCTTATCTAAAATTTTAGAACCTGAAAAATCTTGGTTTTTTACTATATTCAGGGTTTGAAATTCGTCTTTTTTATATCCCCTTAATAAAACTCCTTTTGTAATTTTTTCATTAATTATAATACCTTCGCCATTGTTGCTGATCAAGAATCCTTCGATCTGACTTTTTAAATTAGAAGTATCTATTTTTTTTAGATCAAATATACCGTCATAATTCTGAATCGTGGCATGAGAATTGAAACCATTAATTTTTTTTATAAGATCAGATCTAAAACCATTCATAACAGACATTACAATAATTAGAACTGCTACCCCTAGGCTAATACCAATAAATGAAAATATTGTAATAATATTTAAAAAACCGTCCTTTTTTCTGGTTTTTAAATATCTTAATGTTATTTCTTTTTCTAGTTTAGAGATCAATTTTGTTTTTTTGAATTTATAATCTTTATTATATCGTCTATTTTTAATTTAGATGAAGCCTCACCAACTTTTTTAAATTCAAGCATTTCATCATCAGATTTATTCCCTAAAAGTATTTGAAAGGGAACACCAATAAGATTAAACTTTTTCATTTTTGATGAAAAGTTTTCATCTGTATCATCAATGATTGCATCTATATTGCTATCTTTGAGTTTTTTATATATATTAATAGATTTTTCCAAATTTGTTTTATCATTCTTAGAAACTAACGGTAAAATCGCACATTCATATGGTGCTACATTTATCGGCCAATTCATGTTTTCATTTTTCTCATCAAATTTAGCCTCAATTATGGCACCAACTAATCTTGAAACTCCAACACCATAAGATCCCATTTTTACGAACACTTTTTTACCATTGTGGTCTACAGATGCATTCATTGGTTTGGAATATTTATCACCAAAATAAAATATATGGCCAACTTCTATACCTTTTGTCTCTAATTGATTTTCTTTTGTAACTAATTTGTCAAATTCAGCTTTGTTGAATTTTTCGTCCGTGACTGCATAATAATTTTCAAATTTTTTTCTTAAATTTGTTAATGATTTTTTTTCTAAAGTGCAATCTGAATGATCCACCTCAAATATATTTTTATCAGTATAAATTTTACTTTCGCCTGTTTCAGCTAAAATAATAAATTCATGTGATAAATTACCTCCTATAGGGCCTGTGTCTGCTGCCATTGGAATTGCCTTTAAATCTAGCCTTTTGAAAGTTTTAAGATATGATAAAAAAAATTTATTATAAGAATGTTCACCTAAATCGTCATTAATATCAAAAGAATAAGCATCCTTCATATAAAATTCTCTGCAACGCATTATTCCAAATCTTGGTCGCAATTCATCTCTGAACTTCCATTGAATATGATACAAAAGTTGCGGTAAAGATTTATATGACTTTATACTATTTCTAAATATATCAGTTATTAATTCCTCATTAGTTGGCCCATATAACATTTCTCTTTTTTGTCTATCCGTAATTCTTAACATCTCTTCACCGTAATCTTCATATCTACCACTCTCTTTCCAAATTTCACTGGATTGTATAGTCGGCATTAATATTTCTTGTGCAAAAATTTTATTTTGTTCCTCTCTAACAATATTTTCAATTTTTTTCATTACTTTGAAACCCAAAGGTAACCAAGAATATATGCCTGCCGAAGATTGTTTTATCATTCCTATTCTTAACATTAATTTGTGTGATTTAATTTTTGCCTCAGAGGGATAATTTTTTAAAATTGGAATTAATAAAGTAGAAAAAAACATTACGAAATAAACCTTCTTAAATTAAGGTAATCATACTTCACTAACATAAATATACCTATAAAAATAATTGAGGTTATTATGGTTGTATAAATTATTTTTTTGATAATTTTAGGATTTTCAGGCGATCCTTTATCTGCACCTTCAACCATTTCCTTGTGTTTTCTATCAACATCTATTGGTAATAATGAAAAAAAAATGATCCACCAAATTAAAACAAAAATTATGAGCGAACCAGTAATACTCATATTAAATATTAACTAAATTTATATTAGTAAATGGCCTTTTTCCCACTTGTTCTTTCGTAAACTTTCGGCAAACTGTTTTTAATGCATTAATCGCATTTTCCTCTTGTTTTGTATTATTCAATGCGAATGATCTTGCTGTTTTATTTATTTCTTTTTCCAGTCCGAATTTAAATTCTTCTAAATTTTCTATTGGCAATCCCTTTGCTGATATAACAGGTGAGTCGTATATATTCCCTTTGTTATTCACTAAAATTGTTACCTCAAGACTACCGTTAATAGATAAATTTTTTCTCTCTTTTATTGATCTAGAGTCCTCAAAAACACTTATATCACCGTCTACATAAAGTTTGCCTGATGGTGCTTTATCAAATACTTCAGGTTTTTCACATGGCGCAATTTTAATTATATCTCCGTTTTTTACTTTTATCGGGTATGGAACATTCATTTCTTTAGCAAACGAAAGGTGTTCAAGAATATGTCTATGTTCTCCGTGAACTGGTATTACAGATTTAGGTTTAATCCAATTATACATATCTTTAAGATCATCTCTATTTGGATGGCCTGATACATGTACAAACTCATTTTCTTCATTAATAACTTCTACGCCTTCTAAAACTAAAGTATTGTGTAATTTTGAAAGTTTTTTTTCATTTCCAGGTATTATTTTTGAAGAAAATATTACAGTATCATCTTTTTCAATAAATACATCTGGATGAGTATAATTTGATATTCTATTCATAGCTCCCATTGGCTCACCTTGGCTACCTGTACAAAGATAAATTATTTTGTCTCTTGATATTTTTTTTGCATCTCTTGGATCAATTGGATCAATCACATTTTTTAAATATCCACATTGTCTTGCTGCTTTATAAATACGGTGCATCGATCTCCCAACTAATGAAATTTGTCTACCAGTTTTTTCTGCACAATAAAATATTGTTTCCATCCTTGCTACGTTAGATGCAAAAGAGGTTACAATGACTCTTTTTTTTAGTCTTTCAATTATTTTTAATAAACTTTTTCTTACACTCAACTCGGATCCTGATCTACCAATACTAAAGACGTTTGTAGAGTCACAAATCATTGTTAATACACCTTCTTTTCCAATTAATTTTAACTTGTCTGAGTCTATTTCTTTTCCTATCAAAGGATCTGGATCACACTTCCAATCGCCAGTGTGTAGAACATTTCCTAAAGGTGTTTTTATTCTTAATCCATTTGGTTCAAGAATTGAGTGTGTTAATGTTATAAAATCGATTTCAAAATTCTCTAAATTAATTTTTCCATTAAGTTGAACAATGTTAAGATAAGTTGTTATATCAATATTTTTTTCCCTGAATTTTTCTACTACGAGAGCAGCAGTAAAAGGAGTTGCAAAAATTTTACAATTTAACTTTGGCCATATTTGAGTAATAGCACCTATATGATCTTCGTGAGCATGTGTTAGAACTATAGCTAGTAAAGACTCTTTTTTATCAATGATAAATCCAGGATCTGGATATATTAAATCTATACCCGGAATACTCTCATCTGCAAAAGTGACACCAATGTCAACTATAATCCATTTATGTTCCCCAGGTTTACCAAAGCCAAACAAATTCATATTCATGCCTATTTCACCTGATCCACCAAGAGGACAAAAAATTAATTCATCTTTCATAAATTAAAATGTTTTGAAACTTTAATTAAACCATTAATTGTTAGATTTTTATCTATACTAACTTTATCTTTTATATCTTTATTAAATAAGTGCGCAAGACCACCTGTGAAAATTATTTTATACTTTTGATTAGTTTTTTTTTTAATTTTTGAAATTATGCCGTTAATTAAACCATTATATCCCCAAAAAAAACCTGACAAGACTGCTTGCTCTGTATTTTTTCCAATTATAGATTTTGATTTATGTAATTCAATATTTGGTATTAAACTTGCTCTTTTAATCAAATTATCTAGTGACAAAGCTACACCTGGAGCAATTACTCCCCCTAAATAATTATTTTGATTAATTACATCAAAAGTAGTAGCAGTTCCAAAATCAACAACAATAAAATTTTTTTTTTGATTCATTACACTTATTGCATTGGCTAAACGATCAGATCCAATTTCTTTCTTGTTGACTTTAATGTTTATTAGTCTTGTTAAATTTAATTTCTTTAATTCAACACAATTAACTTTATATAAATTAAAAAAAATCTTTTTAATTTGATTAAAGGTTTTTGGTACTACACTGCTTATAATCGCATTCTTAAGATAAATTTTTTTGCGTAAAAAATTAAATTTTTTTTTTATAATTTTTTTATTAAGTGAATCTGTTTTGAATAAATATTTTTTTTTTAAACCATTATAAAAAAAACATATTTTAACTTCTGTATTTCCTATATCACCAACAATAATCATTTTATTTTTATATCAAAAGCTTTGATAATTTTATTTAATAATTTAGTTTTATTAACTCTTTTGTTGGTTACCTCATTTAAATTGGTAGTTGGATAATCTCTTATATCAGGTGAACTAACTATATTTATTCCAATTCCAATAACTAAAAATTTTAAATCATTATAAAACAGAGTTTCATTTAAAATCCCACAAATCTTTTTTTTATTTACTGTAATATCGTTAGGACTTTTAATTTTTATTTTTGATTTTATATAATTGGACAATATTTTTTTTATTATTCTTAAATTGCTAATAATTAATCTTGAGATTTGTATTTTTTTACTAATAATAAAAAATATACTAAAAAATAAATTTCCTTTGTTAGAAACCCATTTTTTACCATGTTGACCCCTACCACGTGTTTGTTTATCAGAAATAATTACACCTGATTTATAACCTTGTCTAATTTTTTGCATCGCAATATCATTCGTACTTGAAACTTTTTTATATTTAAATTTTTTTAAAACCATCAAATAACTAAAATATTTGTTATATATTTGTTTAAGAAATTTGGATTTAAAAAATACATTAATATTACTGAAGTTGACAAAATTAATGTAAGCTTTAATCCCAAGCTCATAGAAGTGTCAAATTTTTCTTGCTCTGGGTCAAAGTAAATTATTTTTATAACTCTTAAATAATAAAAAGCAGCTATTACGGTTGCAAGTAATCCTACAATAGCTAAAAAATACATTTCTTTTTGTATAACTGCCATAAAAATATAAAATTTTGCAAAGAATCCTGCAAGTGGCGGTATTCCAGCAAGTGAAAATAATATTATTAGAAAACTCAATGCTAAAATAGGATGTTTTTTTGAAAGACCTGATAAATCTTCAATGTTTTCATAAAATTTGTCTTTTCTTTTCAGCATAAAAAGACAGCTAAAGAATGCAAGATTCATAATTAAATAAATAATTAAATAAATTATTGAACTTTGAATGCCCTGGTTAGTACCAGTAGTTAAGCCTGCTAATGCATAACCCATATGACTGATTGAGCTATAAGCTATAAGTCTTTTAAGATTTTTCTGACCAATAGCGGCAACTGCACCTAAAATCATCGATGCAATTGATAAGAATATAATTATAGCTTGCCACTCCTCGAAGAGATTTATAAATGGACCATATAAAAATTTTATAAAAACTGTAAGAGCTGCTATTTTCGGTAAAATTGCAAATAACACAGTTACAGAGGTTGGTGAACCTTGATAAACATCAGGAGCCCACATGTGAAAAGGGACAGCGGAAATTTTAAATGCTAAACCAACAATTACGAAAACCATACCAAAAATAACTCCGTATTCAAAATTAAAGCTCTGGGAAATTTCATTAAAATTAGTCGAATTAGAAAAACCATAAATCAGTGAGCAACCATATAAAAGTAAGCCTGATGATAAAGCACTTAAAATAAAGTATTTTAATCCTGACTCTGAGGATAAAATATTATCTCTATTAAAAGATGCTAACACATATAATGCAAGAGATTGTAATTCTAAACCTATATAAAATACAATGAGATCGTTTGAGCTTATCATTACCAGCATACCAAGTAATGAACATAAAATTAATATTGGGTATTCAATTTTAAGTATATTATTAACTCTAACATAATTATATGAACAGAACATTACAAAGAAAGCTGAAATTAAAATTATTGATTTTATAAATAAAGACAGCTGATCTACCAAATAACTATTATTAAAAAGAAAGATTGTTTGCGTTATATTAATGTTTAAATTAATCGCGAGAGATACCAATATAATTAAGCAAGAGAAGTAAAAAATAATTTTAGAACTATTATTTTTGAAAACTCCTAAAACTAAAAGAACCATCACGCTTAATGAAATAAATAGTTCAGGGATTATAAAATATAAGTTATTCATTTCATTTTTTCTGTTAAACTTAATTCTGTGGATATATTAAGAGTATTTATAAAATTATCTATTGATGTAGCATATGTTTTGATTAAAGGCTCTGGATAAAAACCAAAAACTATTATTAAAATAGCTAACGAAGACAAAATTACTGTTTCATATTTATTTAGATCTACCATTTTTTTTACATCAATTGTTTTTAATAAATTCCCAAAAACAACTCTTTTGTATAGCCATAACATATAAGCAGCACCAAGTATTACTCCAATACTTGCAATTGCAGCTGTTATAATACTTTTTTTAAACGTTCCCATTAAAACTAAAAATTCACCAATAAATCCGCTTGTTCCAGGCAAACCCAAAGCTCCAAGAGTAAATATCATCATCACTATTGCGTATTTAGGCATTATATTTACAAGACCAGAGAAATCTTTAATTTGTCTAGTTTTTAATCTGTCATAAATAACACCAACAGATAAAAACAAAGCAGCTGAAATTAAACCATGACTAATCATCTGAAAAATACTTCCCTCAATCCCTTGTTGCGTAAATGTAAAAATACCAAGTGTTACAAAACCCATGTGTGCAACCGATGAATACGCAATAAGTTTTTTCATATCTTCTTGCATTAAGGCAACTAACGAGGTGTAAATTATTGCTATTAAACTCAATGAGTAAACCAATGGTACAAAATAAATTGATGCTAAAGGAAATAAACCCACAGAAAACCTTATAAAACCATAACCAGCCATTTTTAGCAGGATAGCAGCAAGCAAAACCGAACCAGCAGTAGGTGCCTCTACGTGTGCATCAGGTAACCATGTGTGTACAGGCCACATTGGAGTTTTCACTGCAAAAGATGAAAAAAATGCTAGCCATAATAATTTTTGATATTCTTCCTTAACTCCTAATTCATATAATTTTTCAACATCGGTTGTTCCACTTATCCAATAAATTGTAATAATTGCAACTAACATTAAAACAGATCCAACTAATGTGAAAAGGAAAAATTTAAATGCAGAGTAAACTCTTCTATTTCCACCCCATATTCCAATAATTAAAAACATTGGTATAAGGCCACCTTCAAAAAATAAATAAAAAATTACTAAGTCTAATGAACAAAATACTCCAATCATTAAAGTTTCCATGATTAAAATTGCAATTAAAAACTCCTTTAATCTATAAGTTATTGTTGAATTAACCGAAATTACACAAAGTGGTGTTATAAAGGTTGTAAGAATTATAA
>CACKFS010000013.1 GCA_902599575.1 uncultured Pelagibacteraceae bacterium | reverse complement strand
ATCTTGAAGTTGATTACGATCTTTCTGATGTTTTATTTGTTACTACTGCAAACACATTAAATATTCTTCCACCACTCCTTGATAGAATGGAAGTAATTAGAATACCTGGTTATACTGAGGACGAAAAAATAAACATAGCAAATAAATATTTGTTACCTAAACAAATTAAAGATAATGGTGTTAAAGAGGGTGAAATGAATTTTAGCGATGATACGATCAAAGAAGTAATAAGATATTATACAAAAGAGTCGGGTGTAAGAAATTTAGAGAGAGAAATATCTAAGATATCTAGAAAAGTAGTAAAAAAGGTTGTTAATAAAGAAAGTGAAACAGTAAAAATAGATAGTAATAATTTACAAGATTTCTTGGGAGTTAGAAAATTTAAGTTTGGAGAATTAGAGGATAAAAATAAAATTGGTGTAGTCACAGGGTTAGCCTGGACAGAATATGGCGGTGAGATACTAAAAATAGAAACTGTGAATATGCCAGGAAAAGGTAGAATGCAAATAACAGGTAAATTGGGTGACGTTATGCAAGAGTCAGTTAAAGCAGCAAAATCCTACGTAAGATCAAAATGTTTAGACTTTGGTATTATTCCACCAACATTTGAAAAAAAAGATTTTCACATTCATGTACCTGAAGGCGCAACCCCTAAAGATGGTCCATCCGCGGGCATTGCTATGGTTACCTCAATCGTATCTTCTATAACTAAAATCCCTGTAAATAAAGATGTTGCCATGACAGGTGAGGTGACTATTACAGGTCAAGTTTTACCTATTGGAGGTTTAAAGGAAAAGTTACTTGCTGCGCATAGAGCTGGCATAAAAGAGGTACTAATTCCAAAAGAAAATAAAAAAGATTTGGTTGATATTCCAAAAAAAGTAAAGGATGATATAAAAATTACTACGGTAGAAATAGCTGATGAAGTTTTAAAAATAGCTTTAACAAAAGATCTTAAGTCAGTAGAATGGGTAGAGGTTGACAGTATATCTGACAATAAAAAAAGTGAAAAAACGCCAGCGAGTATTCAATAAATTATAATTTACATTCAACCAACACTATTGTAAAAGTACACCTCTTTGGGGGCGGTTAGCTCAGTTGGTAGAGCATCTCGTTTACACCGAGGGGGTCAAAGGTTCGAGTCCTTTACTGCCCACCAAAAAATCATCTTGGGGGGGTGTAGCTCAGTTGGTTAGAGCGATCGCCTGTCACGCGATAGGTCGCGGGTTCGAGTCCCGTCACTCCCGCCATAATGATAACTATTATCAATTAACAAAATCTTACAGCAAATAAGCCAATAAAAACGTGACGTAACTGCACTTTCATTTAGCATAAAAAATTATATATAAATGATATGTCTTTAGATTTATTAAATAATTATTTAACTATAATAATTTTTTTGGCTATTGCATTAATATTGAGCTTAGGTTTTTTAGTGTTAAATTTTGCTTTTTCGCCAAAAAACCCTGACCCAGAAAAATTATCTGCTTATGAGTGTGGTTTTGAACCATTTAATGACTCTAGAATGGAATTTGATATAAGGTTTTATTTAGTAGCGATTTTATTTATTATTTTTGATTTAGAGATAGCATTCCTATTTCCATGGGCGATAACTTTAGGTAATATAGGTTTATTTGGTTTCTTTTCCATGATGTTGTTTCTATTTATTTTAACCATTGGTTTTATTTATGAATGGAAAAAAGGTGCGTTAGATTGGGAATAATATGAATTTAGTAGATAGAGAAAAACAGATACCTGAAGAATTTAAAGATCTTGCAAAGGAATTTGCTGACAAGGGTTTTATTACTACATCAATGGATAATTTGATTAATTGGGCACGCTCTGGATCACTCCATTGGATGACATTTGGTCTTGCATGTTGCGCAGTAGAAATGATGCAGACATCTATGCCAAGATATGATCTTGAAAGATTTGGTGCAGCTCCTAGAGCATCACCAAGGCAATCCGATGTTATGATAGTTGCAGGTACTTTAACAAACAAAATGGCACCGGCATTAAGAAAAGTTTATGATCAAATGCCAGAACCTAGATATGTAATTTCTATGGGAAGCTGTGCTAACGGAGGAGGTTACTATCATTACTCTTATTCGGTTGTGAGGGGTTGTGATAGAATAGTCCCAGTTGATGTATATGTGCCTGGATGTCCACCTTCAGCTGAAGCATTATTGTATGGGATTTTACAACTTCAGAAAAAAATAAGGAACCGTGGATCTTTACAAAGATAAAATGTCTTTAACAAACTTAGAAAAAAAAATAAATTCTGAATTAAACACAAAAATTAATTCGTCGCGAATTAATCACGAACAACTTGAAATTCAAATAGATAAGGATTCCCTATTAGATGTTGTAATTTTTTTAAAAAAAAATAATTCAACTAAATTTAGACAATTAATAGATATTACAGCAGTAGATTATATTGGGAGTGAAAATAGATTTAAAATGATTTATTTGTTTTTAAGTCATGAATATAACTTAAGAATCAATTTAACTTTTAATATTAACGAAAATGAGATTGTTAATTCTCTAACAAAAATTTTCCCATCTGCTAATTGGATGGAGAGAGAAGTTTTCGATATGTATGGTATTAAATTTAATGATCATCCTGATTTAAGAAGAATACTTACAGATTATGGTTTTTCAGGGCATCCATTAAGAAAAGATTTTCCTATTACTGGTCACACTGAGGTTAGGTATAGCGAAGAAAAGAAAAAAGTTGTCTATGAACCAGTAAAACTTGAACAAAATTATAGAAATTTTGATTATTCAAGTCCATGGGAAGGAACAGAATATATCAAAGAAGTACAAAAAAAAAATGACTAAAGAAAAAAAAACTCTTAATTTAAATTTTGGTCCTCAGCATCCTGCTGCACATGGTGTTTTAAGATTAATACTAGAATTAGATGGTGAAATAGTTGAAAAAGCAGATCCGCATATAGGATTATTACATAGGGGTACTGAAAAATTAATTGAAAACAAGACTTACTCTCAAGCTATTCCTTATTTTGATCGACTTGATTATGTTGCACCTATGAATCAAGAACATGCATTTGCTCTAGCAATAGAAAAAATTATGGATGTCGAGGTTCCAATTAGAGGTCAATACATTCGGGTAATATTTTGTGAAATCGGCAGAATTTTAAGTCATATTTTAAACATTACCACACAAGCACTTGATGTTGGGGCTTTAACACCTTCTCTTTGGGGATTTGAAGAAAGAGAAAAATTAATGGGTTTTTATGAGAGAGTCTCTGGTTCGAGATTACATGCTAATTATTTCAGACCTGGTGGTGTCCATAAAGATTTACCAAGAGGTCTAGAAAATGACATGTTAGACTTTTGTAAAACATTTCCAAAAATAATTGACGATCTAGAAACTTTGTTAACAGATAATAGAATATTTAAACAAAGAAATGTTGATATCGGAATTGTCACTAAAGAAGATGCGCTCAATTATTCATTTTCTGGAGTAATGCTTAGAGGCTCAGGAATACACTGGGATTTAAGAAAATCCCAACCTTATGATTGCTATGAACAAATAGATTTTAAAATACCTATTGGCAAAAATGGAGATTGTTATGATAGGTATTTATGTAGAATTGAAGAAATGAGAGAAAGTGTAAAAATTATTGAACAATGTTTAAAGAACCTTCCAAAAGGTCCAGTTAAATCCATGGATAATAAACTTACACCTCCACCAAAAAAAGAAATTAAACAATCAATGGAGGCTCTCATCCACCACTTTAAATTGTTTACTGAGGGATATAGGGTAAAAAAAGATGAAATTTATACTGCTGTTGAGGCACCAAAAGGTGAATTTGGCGTTTATTTGATTTCAGATGGAACTAACAGACCATACAAATGTAAAATTAGAGCTCCAGGATTTTCACATCTGCAAGCAATGGATTACCTAATCAAGGGACATATGTTAGCCGATGTTCCTGCTGTTTTAGGTTCTTTAGACATAGTTTTTGGGGAGATTGATAGATGAGTATAAAAAAAATTTCTAAGGAGCAACCAGATAAATTTGAATTTAGCGATGAGAATTTAAATTTGGCTAAAAAAATAGTTTTAAATTATCCTACTGGAAAAAAAAAGAGCGCTGTTATGGCACTACTTTATTTAGCGCAAAAACAAAATAACAATTGGATACCTTTAGCTGCTATGAAATATATAGCTAAATATCTAGAGATTTCTTATATAAATGTTTATGAAGTTGCAACTTTCTATTCAATGTATAATTTAGCTCCTGTTGGTAAATATTTTATACAAATTTGCACAACAACACCATGCATGATTAGAGGAGCATACAAACTAGTTGATGTTTGTAAAAAAAATATTTCTGAAAAGGAAAAAGAATTTTCTGGCAATAAAAATTGCTCTTGGACTGAAGTTGAGTGTTTAGGTGCCTGCATAAGTGCTCCAATGGCTCAAATTAACGACGATTATTATGAGGACCTAAATGCAAAACAATTTGAAATTATAATTAAAGATATTTTAAAAGATAAAAAACCTAAAGCAGGTTCATATCGCGGAAGAGTAAATTCTGAGCCTGAAAAAAACAGACAAACTTTACTGGAGACCAAGAATGCTTGAAGACAAAGATAGGATTTTTAAAAATTTATATAATGATTTGGGTGCTGATTTAGAGTCAGCAAAAAATAGAGGCGACTGGTCTAATACAAAGGAAATATGCTCTAAGGGACAAGATTGGATTATAGATGAAGTAAAAAAATCAGAGTTAAGAGGTAGAGGTGGAGCGGGTTTTCCAACTGGCTTAAAATGGTCCTTTGCACCAAAAAAAGTTGGTGCTAAACCCCATTACTTAGTCATAAATGCTGATGAATCAGAACCTGGTACATGTAAAGATAGAGATATTTTAAGATTTGAACCTCATAAATTAATTGAGGGATGTTTAATCGCATCATACGCAGTTAATGCTCACAAATGTTATATTTATCTAAGAGGAGAATATTATAATGAAGGTGCAAAACTGCAAATCGCGATTGATGAAGCTTATAAAGCTAATCTAATCGGCAAAAATTCATCAGGCACTGGATGGGAACTTGATATTTATATACACTATGGGGCGGGCGCATATATTTGCGGCGAGGAGACTGCCCTTTTGGAAAGTATTGAAGGAAACAAAGGACAACCAAGGTTAAAACCCCCTTTTCCTGCTCTAGTGGGCTTATATGGATGTCCTACGATTATAAATAATGTCGAAACTATAGCTGTTGTGCCGACAATATTAAGAAAAGGTTCAAATTGGTTTGCATCTTTGGGTAAACCAAAAAACACTGGGACAAAAATATTTTGTATTTCAGGTAATGTTAACAGTCCATGTAACGTTGAAGAAGAAATGGGTATTAAATTAAAAGACTTAATAGAAAAACACGCGGGTGGGGTTGTTGGTGGATGGGATAATTTACAAGCTGTTATTCCAGGAGGCTCTTCAATGCCAATGTTGAGCAAAGAAATAAGTGAAAATATAACCATGGACTTTGATTCATTAGTAGAAAATAAAAGTGGTTTAGGAACTGCAGGGGTAATTGTTATAAATAAAGATCAAGATATTATTAAATGTATGGCTAGAATAGCCAGATTTTATAAACATGAAAGTTGTGGACAGTGCACACCATGTAGAGAGGGCTCAGGTTGGATGTGGAGAATTTTAGAAAGGATGGCAAAAGGAGAAGCATCTAAAGATGAAGTTAATATGCTTTCCGATGTTACTAAACAAATTGAAGGTCATACTATTTGTGCTTTTGGTGAAGGTTCAGCCTGGCCTGTCCAAGGTTTATTGAGACATTTTAAAAAAGAGATCATTGAGAGAAATAATTTTGACCCATTGGTTAAAAATAATAAAAATATTCCATATTTAATTGATCAACATATATTGGAGGAAGATATTAAAAATGTTAAAAGTTAAAGTTAATGATATTGATATCGAAGTTGAGGAAGGTCTAACAGTTTTACAGGCTTGTGAAATAGCAGGTGCTGAAATACCAAGGTTTTGTTATCACGAAAAACTATCAATTGCAGGAAATTGCAGAATGTGCTTAGTAGAAATTGAAAAATCAAGAAAACCAGTTGCCTCATGTGCTATGCCAGTTACAGAGGGAATGAATATTAAAACAAATACAAAACTTGTTGAGAAGGCTAGAAAAGGAGTAATGGAATTTCTTTTGGCTAATCACCCCTTGGATTGTCCAGTTTGTGATCAAGGCGGAGAATGTGATTTGCAAGATCAATCAATGTTTTATGGAATTGATAAATCAAGATTTAAAGAAAATAAGAGGTTTGTGCCTGAAAAATATATGGGTCCACTAATAAAAACTCAGATGACAAGATGTATACATTGTACACGCTGTGTAAGATTTGCAACCGAGGTAGCAGGTGTTCCGGAAATTGGTGCTATCGGCAGGGGCGAAGATATGCAAATTACAACATATTTAGAGAAAGCTATGGAGTCTGAACTGTCTGCAAATGTTATAGATTTATGTCCAGTTGGAGCCCTTACCTCGAAACCTTATGTGTTTGAAGCCAGACCTTGGGAATTAAAAAAAACTGAGTCTGTTGATGTTATGGATGCCGTTGGTTCTAATATACGTGTTGATACTTACGGGTGGGAAGTAAAAAGGATTTTGCCAAAAATAAACGAGGATATTAATGAAGAATGGATTTCGGATAAAACTAGATATGCATGTGATGGTTTAAAATATCAAAGGCTAGATGTTCCTTATGTCAAAAAAAAGAATAACTTTAATAAAATTAGCTGGCCCGAGGCACTTCATATATTAAAAAACAAAATCAACTCAACAAATCCCGAAAAAGTAGCTGGTTTGACTGGTGATCTTACAAATATGGAAACATTATTTGCGTGTAAAGAATTGTTTCAAAAAGTTTTAAAATCTAAAGACTTAGAATCTAGAGAAAAAAATATTTATATAAATTTAAATAGTAGAAAAAACTACCTTTTTAACTCTGAGATCAACGGTATTGAAAAAAGTGATTTGATTTTACTGATTGGCACCAACCCAAGGTACGAAGCTACAATGTTGAATGCTAGAATTAGAAAATCTTTTTTAAAAAATAATACAGAAATTATTTCTTTAGGAGATTTAGGTGATCTCACATACCCATATAAAGTTATTTCAAATTTAACAGAGGAAGTAAAAAAAATAATTGAAAATAATAGCGATATTTCAAAAAAAATAAAAAATGCGAAATATCCTTTGATAATTTTTGGTGAGGCTGCTCTTACATTGAATTCATCCAAATATTTGTTCGAAGGTTTTAAAAAATTTTTAAAAGAAAATAATAAAATTAATGAAGAATGGAACTCACTAAATATTATTCACTCGAATGCCTCAACAGTTGGCTCATTTGATTTAGATATTGTGTCTAAAACAAATGAAACTTTAGAAAAAATTGATAATAATTTTTTTGAATTAATATTTTTAATCGGACGAGATAATTTCTCATTTACTAAAAAAAATGAATTTATAGTTTACATAGGAAGTCATGGAGATAAAGGTGCTGAAATAGCTGATCTTATACTTCCAGGAGCTGCATTTACAGAACAAGACGGATATTACACAAATTTAGAAGGAAAGTTACAGATGGCTTTTAAAGCTTCCTACCCTCCTGGGAAAGCAAAAGAAGATTGGATAATAATAAATGAAATATCTAAATTAATTGACAAAGACAGCATGTTTAAAAATAAAGATGAACTCCTGAGGGCAATGCATAATTATCTTAGTTCTAGTAAAAAAGATGAATTATCAAGTTTGTTTAAAGAAGAATATATAAGTGAAAAGATTTTTACTTTGCCCATTGATTATTATCATTCAAATGTAATTGCTAGATCTTCAAAAACTATGAATGAATGTAGAAATATTAGAACTAAACTAAAAAAGACAGGGACAGAAGGATAGAGTGGAGTATTTAAATATCTTATTTTCAGAAACTTATAAGATTTTGTTTCTCTTATTACCTGTATTAGTTTCGGTCGCAATGATTGTATGGTTAGATAGGCGTATTTGGGCTTTTGTTCAAAAAAGAAAAGGCCCAAACGTTGTTGGTCCATTTGGTCTACTTCAATCTTTAGCTGATGCTTTAAAATATATATTTAAAGAAATAATAATACCTGCAAGTTCAAATAAAATTATTTTTATCCTTGCACCCGTGGTTACTATGACCCTCGCCTTAGTTGCTTGGGCAGTAATTCCGTTTAGTGAAGATTTTGTATTAGCAGATATTAATGTTGGAATATTATATATTTTTGCAATCTCATCACTGAGTGTGTACGGAATTATAATGGGAGGCTGGGCATCAAATTCGAAATATCCTTTTTTAGGTTCGATTAGATCTGCGGCACAAATGGTTTCTTATGAGGTGTCTATAGGGGTCATTATAATAAATGTTTTATTATGTGTAGGTTCTTTAAATTTAGGTGACATTGTATTAGCTCAAGAGAAAATATGGTTTGTCGTCCCTCTCTTTCCTATGTTTGTGATTTTTTTTATTTCCGCACTTGCAGAGACAAATAGACCACCATTTGATTTGCCTGAAGCAGAAGCTGAGTTAGTTTCTGGTTACCAAACAGAATATTCAGGGATGATGTATGCAATGTTTTGGTTAGGTGAGTATGCAAACATTTTATTAATGTGTGCGTTAGGCTCTATACTGTTTTTAGGTGGTTGGCTTTCACCTTTAGATATTTTTCCTTTTACGATGGTACCAGATCCACTGTGGCTAATTATAAAAATACTTTTTTTATTTGTTTTATTTGCTTTAGTTAAAGCTATTGTACCGAGATATAGATATGATCAACTTATGAGACTAGGATGGAAAGTATTTTTACCAATTTCATTAATTTGGGTTGTTTTAACTTCAGGTTATTTGATGTATTTTGATTTATTACCAAAAAACTAATTATGAGAATATCAAGATTTATAAAAACTGTTTTTATGTTTGACTTTTTGAGAGGTTTAATAATTGCGATAAAGGAAGTGTTTAAACCGAAGAAAACTATTAATTACCCGTTCGAAAAAGGTAAAATAAGCCCAAGATTTAGAGGAGAGCATGCTTTAAGAAGATATCCCAACGGAGAAGAGAGATGTATTGCATGTAAGTTATGTGAAGCTGTTTGCCCTGCTCAAGCAATTACCATAGAGTCAAGCGAACGAGAGGATGGCAGTAGAAAGACCACAAGATATGATATTGACATGTTAAAATGTATATACTGTGGTTTATGTGAAGAGTCTTGTCCTGTTGATGCAATTGTGCAAGGTCCAAATTTTGAGTTTGCTACAGAAACAAGAGAAGAATTGTATTACACAAAAGAAAAACTTCTTGAAAATGGAGATAGGTGGGAAAGTGTATTAGCTGCAAATATTAAAGCAGATAATCCACACAGATAATTATTTACATGCCAGCTCACGCATTTTTTTTTTATATATTTTCATTAATTGCAATTGTATCAGCAATAATGGTAACAGCCTCAAAAAATACAGTTCACTCAGTTTTTTTTTTAATTTTAGATTTTATTAGTATTTCTTGTTTATTTATTTTGATAGGTGCAGAATTTCTTGGGATGATAATGCTAATTGTATATGTAGGCGCAGTAGCTGTTTTATTTTTATTTGTAGTTATGATGTTGAATGTTGCCCAGCAAAAAAATCAATGGTTTGGCGCTACTTCGGGAGGCAAACATATTCCGGTAGGAATGATTGTAAGTTTAATAATTTTCTTTGAATTATTAATTGTAATTGGTGGATGGAAGTTAAAGCCTGATTTAACAAATGACTTTATAAATCTTTCAACAAGCAGTGTTACAAACACTCACTCAATAGGTAACGTATTATACACGGATTATATACACTTGTTTCAACTTTCTGGAATGATTTTGTTAGTTGCAATGATTGGTGCAATAGTTTTAACATTTAGACGGCGATCTGGTTTAAAAAGACAGAGTTATATCAGACAAATTTCTAGAGAAAAAAGTGATGGAGTAGAACTTGTAAATGTTAAGAGTAAAGTGGGGGTCAAAATAGATGTTTGATATTGGAATTGGACATTACCTAACACTTGGTGCAGTTATTTTCACAATTGGTGTAGTTGGAATTTTTTTAAACAGAAAAAATGTAATAGTAATATTAATGAGTATTGAATTAATCTTATTAGCTGTTAATATAAACTTAGTATCCTTTTCAATTTTTTTGAATGATTTAAGTGGTCAAATTTTTACTTTATTTATATTAACAGTCGCTGCGGCAGAGGCTGCAATAGGTTTGGCAATAATAGTTGTTTATTATAGAAATTCAGGCACCATCAGAGTTGAAGAAATAGATAATCTTAAAGGATAAAATGGAAATTTTAATAGTTTTTCTTCCACTGTTAGCAGCAATTATCTCTGGTTTTTTTGGAAACAAATTAGGTAACAGATTTTCTGAAATTTTAACAAGTCTATTAGTTTCTATTTCTGCAATTTTTTCAATCTATATTTTTTACAATGTGATGATCAATGATTATAATTCAAATATAATTATTTCGTCATGGATTAGTTCTGGAACACTAGAGGTTAATTGGTCAATTAAAATTGATCCATTATCATCTGTAATGTTAGTAGTTGTCACTTTTATATCTTCACTCGTACATATCTACTCAATTGGGTATATGCATCACGACTCCCATAAACCAAGATTTATGTCATATTTATCTTTATTTACTTTCTCAATGTTAATGTTGGTAACGTCAGACAATTTTTTACAACTCTTTTTTGGTTGGGAGGGAGTTGGTGTGTGCTCTTATTTTTTGATTGGTTTTTGGTTTAAAAAGCAAAGCGCAAATAATGCAGCAATAAAAGCTTTCCTTGTTAATAGAGTAGGAGACTTTGGGCTAGCTTTAGGTATTTTTTTGATATTTTATTATTTTGGCACCGTAAATTATACAGAGGTATTCAATTTAATTCCAACTCTGGTAAACGAAAAAATTAATTTTTTTGGGTTTAATTTCGTTGTTATAGATTTAATTTGTATACTATTGTTTATCGGAGCAATGGGTAAATCAGCTCAAATCTTTCTACATACGTGGTTACCAGATGCAATGGAAGGCCCAACTCCAGTTTCTGCTTTGATTCATGCAGCAACTATGGTTACAGCTGGAGTTTTTTTAGTTGTGAGATGTTCACCAATTTATGAATTATCTCCATTAGGTTTAGAAATTGTTACATTAATTGGAATGTCAACTGCATTTTTTGCAGCTACTGTAGCTTTAGTACAAAATGATATTAAAAAAATAATTGCCTATTCAACATGTAGTCAACTAGGATACATGTTTTTTGCAGCAGGAGTTGGCGCATACAATGTTGCAATGTTTCATTTGTTTACCCATGCGTTTTTTAAAGCTTTATTATTCCTAGGAGCTGGTTCTGTGATCCACTCATTTCAAAATGAACAAGATATTAAAAATATGGGTGGTATTTGGAAAAAATTGCCTTTTACGTATTTAATGATGATTATAGGTACATTAGCATTGACTGGATTCCCTTTTTTGTCTGGCTTTTATTCAAAGGATGCAATTATTGAATTTGCTTACCTTGAGAAAGGAAGTTTAAGTAATTATGCAGCAGTGATAGGTGTAATCACTGCAATTTTGACCTCAATCTATTCGTGGAGATTAATATTTTTAACTTTCCACGGTAGTTTTAATAATAACAAAATAAAAATAAAGGATTTACATGAGTCACCTTTAGTTATGTTGATACCACTGGTTTTATTATCTATTGGAGCTTTATTTTCTGGGATGTTTTTTAAAGAAATATTTATTGGTGCTGAAAGTAGTCAATTATTTTGGAAAGATTCAATAATATTTTTAGAACCATTGAGTAGAGACCATCCGCCTTTATGGTTTTTATTACTAACCCCATCGTTTGTGATTATTTCTATTCCATTTTCTTATTATTTATTTCTAAAGAAAAAATCAATTATTGAGCAAATTGTAAAAATTAATTACCCATTATATATTTTTCTGAAAAAAAAATGGTACTTCGATGAACTCTATGATTTAATATTTGTTAAATCATTCAAGAATTTGGGTAATTTTTTTTGGAGAAAAATTGACAATTTAATTATTGATAGATTTGGTCCTGACGGCATCTCCAATATTATAAAAAAATTTTCCTTATATGCGGTAAAATTCCAAAGTGGATTCATTTATCAATATGCTTTTATAATGTTGTTGGGTTTTTCAATTTTACTAACATTTTTAATTATTAAATAAACATGTTTCCGATCCTTTCATCTTTAATAATTTTACCATTAATTGGTTCTTTATTTTT
>CACKFS010000012.1 GCA_902599575.1 uncultured Pelagibacteraceae bacterium | reverse complement strand
TTTAATTGATCAACTATTTCCTTTACATTCAATTGTCCATTTGTATTTAGATTTTTACCACTTTTAAATAGAAAAAACTGGTTAATATGTTTTTTTTGTATCAAGGATTTAGTTAATTCTTTGCCACCTTCTATTAGAAGATAATTTATATTCAATTTAAATAATTTCTTTTTAATTTCTTTAAAATCTAGATTATTATGATTATCCAAATTAACTTTATAATATTTTATCTTATTTTTTTTAAGCATAAATAATTTCTTTTTGTTAGACCTATTATAAAAAAAAATGCATTTTTTTTTATCATTTTTAAAAATATTAAGATTTTTTTTATAATTTAAGTTTTTATCTAAAATAATTTTTGTAGGTGAAAAATTTTCTAAACCCCTAATTCTACAATTTAAGAAAGGATTATCTTTATTTAAAGTTTTAGATGAGATTAGTATTGCATTATTCTTATATCTTAATAAGTGAGAAGTTTTTTGAGATAATTCATTAGTAATATTTTTATTTTTTTTTGAGTAAATATAATAGTCATTAGAGCAAGCTAATTTTGCAGTAATATAGGGTAATTTATTTTTTCTAATATAAAAATAACTATTATAAAAGTCAGTAATTTCTTTTAACTTAACTTGTTTTGTAGATATATTATACTTTATTAAAGCTTTTTTAAGTTTATTGGCTGTTCTTTTATCAATGTCATTTGATCCATATACAATTTTTGATATTTTTTTTTTAATTATTAAATCAGTGCAAGGCGGTGTTTTTCCATAATGTGTACATGGTTCTAATGTTACATAAATAGTAGAACCTTTTAAATCATTAGTATTAGCTAAATTAATTGCATTTACTTCTGCATGAGGTCTTCCGTTAATTGATGTTTTTGAGAGTGATAAAATTTTATTATTTTTAACTATAACACAACCAACAGAAGGATTTTCTCTGGTCAAACCTTTATGCTGTTTGGCCAAATTTAAAGCTAATTTAAGGTAAAATTTATCGTTTTTTGAAGACATCTATTTTGTCTACAAATTGAACGAAATCTTTTTCTTCTCTAAAATTTCTATATACTGATGCAAATCTTACGTAAGCTACTGGGTCTAAATTTTTAAGACCATCCATTACCATAGTCCCTATTGTGCTAGATGAAATTTCACTTTGGCCAATTTCTTCTAATGAATTTGATATTTTTGTTATAAATTTTTCTACTGTATCTGTATCTATAGGTCTTTTCTTTAATGCTATATAAATTGATTTTGACAGCTTTTCTCTATCAAAAGGAGATTTTCTTCCATTTTTTTTTACAATAATAAGTTCTCTTATTTGAATTCTTTCAAATGTTGTAAATCTTTCTCCACATGTAGTACAAAGTCTTCTTCTTCTGATTGCTGTACCATCTTCTGTTGGCCTAGAGTCAACAACTGAAGTTTCCCCTTTTTTACACGGACAAATCATTTAGGTTATTTTAAATTTTTATAAATTGGGAACTTGGAGCAAAGATCAATAACTTCTTTTCTCACTTCATTTTCAACTTTACTATTGTCTTCTTGATTAGTTGATAAACCTTTAATAACTTTGGTGATCAAATTACCTACTAATTTAAATTCATCTAATCCAAATCCTCTTGTTGTTGCTGCTTGGGTTCCTAATCTAATTCCAGACGTAATCATTGGACTTTCTGTATCAAAAGGTATTCCATTTTTATTACAAGTTATGTTAGCTCTGCATAAACTATCTGCTGCCATATTGCCTTTTACATTAAACGGACGTAAATCAACTAACATTAAATGAGTGTCAGTACCTCCAGAATAAATTTTAAATCCATTATTTTTTAGTGTTTCAGCTAGCATCTTAGCGTTTGCAAGTACGTTAGAAATATAATTTCTAAATTCAGGTTTGAGTGCTTCTAAAAAACCAACTGCTTTTGCAGCTATCACATGCATTAATGGACCACCTTGATATCCAGGGAAAACTGCAGAATTAAATTTTTTTGATAGGTCTTCTCTATTTGTTAAAATTATCCCACCTCTTGCACTTCTAAAAACTTTGTGAGTTGTTGATGTCACTACATCTGCATAATCAACTGGATTTGGATAACCTTTACCAGCTACAAGTCCTGAGAAATGCGCCATATCCACCATTAAATATGCTCCAACTTTTTCTGCAATCAGTTTAAATTTTTTAAAATCTATAACTCTAGAATAAGCACTTCCACCTGCAATTATTAATTTTGGTTTATGTTCTATGGCTTTATTTTCAATATCTTTATAATCGAGTAATTCAGTTTCCTTATCTACTTCATAACTTATTGCATTAAACCATTTACCAGAAACAGATGCTTTTGAACCATGAGTTAAGTGACCACCAGAATTTAAACTCATTCCTAAAATAGTATCACCTGGTTTTAATAGTGCTAAAAATACAGCTCCGTTAGCTTGTGCGCCAGAATGAGGTTGAACATTTGCGAATTTACAATTAAATAATCTTTTAACTCTTTCTATTGCTAAACTTTCTGCAGCATCGACATGATCACAACCGTTGTAATATCTTTTACCAGGATAACCTTCAGCATATTTATTGGTAAGAACAGAACCTTGAGCTTGTAGTAACGCATTAGAAACTATATTTTCAGAAGCTATAAGTTCTATATGTTGTTGTTGTCTTAGTAATTCATCATTAATAGCTTTATAAATTTCAGGATCAGATGATGATAGGTTGTTTTCAAAAAAACTTTGAAAATCTGAATTTATATATTTTTTTTCGCTAGACATATATTTATTAAATTTTTTTAATTCTCCTCAAGTGTCTACCACCTTCAAATTTAGTTTTCAAAAAAATATTTACTAATTTAAAGGCTAAATTTTTACTAATTAGCCTAGACCCTACTGTAATAATATTCGCGTTATTATGCAATCTAGATAATTTCGTATTTTTCACATTATAACACACTGCAGCCCTTATATTTTTTACTTTATTAGCAGCCATTGCCATGCCAGTACCTGAGCCACAAACTAGTATTCCGAAACTTGATTTATTTCTTGATACGGTATTTGCTAACTTTTTTGCGTAAATTGGATAATCTACAGATTTATCATTAAAAGGTCCTAAATTTGTAATTCTATAATTACCTTTTTTTAATTTATTGTAGATCTGATCTTTTAAATTAAAACCAGCATGATCTGATGAAATAAAAATTTTCAATTTAATTAAATTTATAGTCTAAAACACATGCTACCAAGTGTATTCTATTCTCTTCACCACCATTGAAAGCATTATGATATTTTGTATTATTAGTAATCCAAACTGATCCATCTGCTGGCATATGTTTTGCAACATTATCTATAACCATGATTGAACCTGGATTGGTTATAATTGGTATATGCAATCTTGGTTCGGGATCTCTATGCCAACTCAAAGTAGATCTTGGTGTCTTTAATAAAATTCTAACACGTCCAATTTTATAGTTCTTTTGTAAAGTTTCAACAACCTCTTTAAAATATGTTTCCTTATAGTCACTTATAAATTCTGAATATGCAGCCTCATCTATCATTTGATCTCTTACAACTTCTTTTCCTGACTGATCAGGTTTTGTCCAAAAAACACCCCTAGCCATATTACCTTTGATAGAATCTGGTTTACCCGGAATTTGAGTTAAAGAAATAGCTCCAAAATTAGTAACACCTTCAACGCCTTGAAAATCTTTTATTTTGAGAACCTGGCTATAGGCCTCTTTTAATTTATTTATATCAAATTTTATTTTTTGTTTTTGAAAATCATTAAATGATAGTGACATAATTACTTTTTATTAATAACTTATAGACTAAAATTATATATATTACTATTGTCGCATTAATAAAATATTTGAGAATGATTATCACTGGAAAATATCCTAATTTAAGAATGAGAAGAGCAAGAAAAGAGGGGTGGTCAAGAAGACTTGTTAGAGAAAATACTCTCTCTGGAAGTGATTTTGTTTTACCTATATTTCTAACGGACGGAATAAATAAGAAACAAGAAATTAAGTCAATGAAAGGTGTTTACAGATATAGTATTGATAATTTATCTGGAATAATTGACCGTGCAATAAAAAATAAAATTCCAATGTTAGCACTATTTCCAAATACAAATAAAAAATTGAAAGACATTAATGGATCAGAGGCTTTAAATGAAGATAACCTTGTATCAAAAGCCATAATCAAAATAAAAAAAAAATATAAAAATAAAATCGGTATAATGTGTGATGTGGCTCTTGATCCTTATACTTCACATGGACATGATGGTTTATTAAAAAAAAATGAAATCTTAAACGATGAGACAATAAAAATTTTAATTAAACAATCATTATTACAAGCACAAATGGGTTGTGACGTGATAGCACCATCAGATATGATGGATGGTAGGATTGGTGAAATAAGAAAAGAATTAGATAAAAATGGACATGAAAAAATTCAGATTCTTTCATATGCTGTGAAATATTCATCTTCTTTTTATGGACCTTTTAGAGATGCTGTTGGCTCAAAAAGTTCATTAAAGGGTAATAAAAAAACATACCAAATGGACTATGGGAATGTAAATGAGGCATTAAGAGAAGTCGCATTAGATATAAAAGAAGGCGCCGACATGGTTATGGTTAAACCAGGTTTACCATATATTGATATCATTAAAGAGGTTAAGAATAATTTTAAAATACCTGTATTAGCTTATCAAGTATCAGGCGAATATAGTTTATTATCAAATGCGATAAATAATAAAATAATTAATAATGAATCAGTATATGAAATACTAATGTCCTTTAAAAGAGCCGGTGCTAATGCAATAATAACTTATTATGCTGATTATTTAGATAAGATTATAAAATAGTTATTTAAAATAATTTATAAAATTTAGCCTTGAAGTTGGAAAATTAATATTATTAGGAATAAATATATTTTTTTTCATATATTCACTTATTAAATTTAATGAGTCATAAATATCCCTATCGGGAATATCCTCTTTAATATTTTCAACTAAAAAATTAGGAACTTTTAATTTTTTTGATGTACTTTCAATAAAATATTTTTTTTTATTTTCTATTTCATCATATTTACAATATTCGATAAGATTTAAGTCAAAACCTATATATTTTAATAAATCTAATTCCCAGAAAACATAATCGGATTTCCAATTTTCGTCATTCAACAATATAAATAATTTATCAATCAAACTATAAATTTTTGAATTCTCTTGTCCGTCCACAGTTAAAATTTTAATTAAATCAAGCGTTGAAACTATACAATTAAGCTTTATTTTTTCTGAAAAAAATTTAGATGTATATGGTTTTAAAATTTCTATTTTAAAATATCCTAAAGTGTTATCGCTTTTTGAATGATACTCTAGGTATAATTCATTTCCATTTTGTAAATAGTTTTTTATTTTTTTTGATGTTGCGCCATAAATTATACCTGCATACTTTCCATGTTTTTTTGTATAAAAATTTGCAATTATAGAGTTTTCCTGAAAAGCAATTTTTGATAGCAAAAAACCAGTATCTGTCCAAATCATATCAATTTTAAGATTTTTAGTAATTTTTTAGCAGCTTTTTGTTCTGCCTCTTTTTTTGAAAATCCTGTTGCAGTGATATTTTTTGAATTTTTTATTCTAACTGAGACCTTAATTAAAGGTTTATGTCTTGGACCTTTATTATCTATTAATCTATAAATTGGTAGAGACTTATGTAGTTTCAAAGAACATTCTTGAAGTTTGGTTTTAGCATCCCTCTCGATGATAAGACTTTTGTTTAAATATTTTTTCCAATTTTTAACAATAAATTTTTCTGCAACATCTAAACCTTGATCTAAGTAAATACATCCAATAACAGACTCTAAGCAATCTGACAAAATTTTATTTTCTACAGTAGAATTATTTCTGGAATTTTTAATTAAAATATAATCCTGAAGTTTTATATCTTTCGCAATTTTAGCGCATTGATTTTTATTAACTAGAGATGCTAATTTCTTATCTAAATCACCTTCTTTGTCTTTTGGAAAGAATTTAAGTAGGTTTTGAGATATAATTAAACCTAATACCCTGTCACCTAAAAATTCTAATTTTTCATTATTATCAACAGGATTATAGCTTTTATGTGTAAATCCCCTGAGTAATAATTTTTCATTTTTAAAATTTATTCCAATTTTTTTTTGAAAATTAGCAAGATTGTTTTTCATTAAATTATTTTTTTAAAAAATCTTTCAATTCGTAAAATTTTTTTCCAATTCCAAAAGTTAAAAATACTCCCTTCTTTTATATTTGTAGAAAAAAAAATAAATTGCGCTTTACCCACTAAATTATTTTTGTGTACATAACCGACACTTGATAAAAATCTACTGTCTTTAGAGCAGTCTCTATTATCACCTAAAAAAAAATAATGATCTTTTGGTACTAAAAATTCGTCTGAATTTTTATAATTTCCATTTTTATAATTAGTGATAAAATATTCTTTTTTATTTGATAAAGTTTCTTTAAAAACAATTGTATCTACAGCAGATTTTCCACAATATATCTTAGACTTAAAATTAACTTTCGATTTTAATATTTCAATATCATTTAAATATAAATTACCATCTATAAATTGAAGTCTATCTCCTGGTAGGCCAATTAGCCTTTTTATATAATCTGTTCTATTATCTGCTGGTGTCTTAAAAACTATTACATCTCCACGTTTAGGTTCTGAAAACAGAATTCTGTTTTTAATAGGACCCAGACTAAACGGAAAAGAATGTTTGCTATATCCATAAGATAATTTTGTAACAAATAATCTGTCACCTACTAGCAAAGATGGTTCCATTGATGATGAAGGTATATAAAATGGTTGAATTAATAAAGATCTAATTAATATAGCAATAACTAAAGCATAGATTATAGTTTTTAAATTTTCTAAAATTATTTTTTTCATTTAATTTTTTGTAAAACCACATAAGAAATAGAATGTTTCTTTTCATCTGATAAAGATAAATGAGCTTTAAAACTATTTAAATTATATTTTTTTTTTAAAATTTCTTTTAATTTACGATTAAATGAAAAATAGGGTTTTCCTTTTTTATCATTTAAAATTGAAATATCTGTAAAACACAAATTATGTCTAAAACCGCTTCCAAGTGATTTAACAAAAGCTTCTTTAGCAGAAAATCTTTTAGCTAAAAATGAAATCTTGTTTTTTTTGTTCCTTAAAGAAATTTTTTCTTTATGACTACAAATTCGATTGATAAAATTTTTTTTTTTAAATAAACTTTTAAATCTTCTATTTTCTACTATATCAACACCTACACCAAATATTTTCATTTTTTCTTTATAATTTTTTTAAAATTTCTTATAACTTTAGATATACCAATTTTAATACTTTCACCTATGATAAAGTGACCAATATTATATTCACTAATATAAGAAATTTTAGATAACAATTTTGTTGTTTTATAGTCAAGTCCATGACCAACATGTATTTCGATATTATTATCTGTTCCAAATTTGGAACATTTTTTTATTTTATTTAATTCTTTTGAAAATTTTTTATTATCTTTAACTAGTCTAGAAATTTTTCCAGTATGAAGCTCAACACATTTTGCACCAATCTTTTTAGATAATTTTATGTTTTTAATAGTAGGGTCTATAAATAAGCTTGTTCTTATTTTTTTCTTATTTAAATTTTTTACAATCTTTTTTAATAAATTAATATTCTTATTTAAGTTTAAACCACCCTCTGTTGTAATTTCATTTCTTTTTTCGGGGACTATACAAACAAATTTAGGATTATTTTTAATAGCAATGTTCATCATTTTAATATTAGCAGCCATTTCCATATTAATTAGATATTTTTTTTTACATAATATTTTTAAATCTTCATCCTTTATGTGTCTTCTGTCCTCTCTTAAATGGACTGTAATTGAGTCTGATCCTGAATTTTTAACAATTTTAGCAATTTCAAGAATATTTGGATGACCTTCTCCCCTAGCGTTTCTTAATGTAGCTACATGATCAATGTTTATGCCTAGTCTACTCATTTTAAAAATCTGCTACCTGGTTTAGTTACAGGTATTTCTCTAATGTAAGAAGGTAAGTTATTTTTGGTATAGGTTGGAATTTTTAATTTTACTTGAGAAATTATTCTATTTTTAATTTTTGTTTTTGATGTTCTATCAATTAAACAAGCGAAACCAACTAGTTTAGCATTAGACTTTTTAATTAATTTAACACACTCTAAGCTAGATTTTCCTGTAGTAATTACATCTTCAACAATAAGAACTTTAGAATTTTTTTTAATGGAAAAACCTCTTCTTAAAGTAAATTTTTTTTTTACTCTTTCACAAAATATAGTTTCTTTTCCAAGTAATTTTCCTATTTCATAACCAATGATTATACCACCCATAGCTGGCGAAAGTATAATATCAATTTTTTTAATTTTTTTCTTAATCTTGAATGCAAGAGATCTAATAAACTTTTCAGACAGTTTTGGATAACTTAAAAGTTTAGCACATTGTACATATTGTGCTGAATGAAGACCGGAGGACAAAATAAAATGACCTTCCAATAAGGCATTAGTTTTTTTTAAAACCTTTAAAGAGTTTTTTAAAGAAAGCATATTTTTTATTAGTATGTCTAATTATTTTAAACCTATATTGCCTCTGTTTTAACTCACTTAAAAGTTTTGTAAAGTTTTTGAGATCAGAAATAATCAAATTAAATTTAAAATTTATTGATGTTTTAGTTTTTTCCTTCATTTCTACACTTGAGATATTAATTTCATTTTGACCAACCAAAGAGGTAACGTCTCCTAAAATTCCTGGTTTATCTGGTAATGATACCCATAAGGATGTATTATATTTTTTATCCATATGCTTTGAATTTTCTCTATATTGCCAGTATTTTCTTATTGCCGAACGAGCTTTACCAGTTTTAGTTGATGAAAGCCAATGAAGTGATGGTGAAACTTTTTTGGATGTTAAAATTTTGATTACGTCTCCATTCCTCAATTCACTTTGTAGAGGACTATCTTTACCATTTATTTCACACCCTATGGCTGTGTCTCCCACTTGTGTATGAACAGCATAAGCAAAATCAATTGGCGTAGCGTTTTTAGGCAATTTTATAACAGAACCTTTGGGCGTAAAACAAAAAACATTTTCTTGAAACATTTGTAGCTTGGTGTACTCGAAATAATGCTCAGGATTTTCATTTCTTTCAATAATATCAACCAAATCTTTTAGCCAATCATATTCTTTCCATGTTAATGAGTTAAATTTTTCATTTGACTTATACTTCCAGTGAGCAGCAATACCTCTTTGTGCAAATTCATGCATTTGCATTGTTCTTAATTGAATTTCAATTGGCCTTTTATTAGGACCAATAATTGCAGTGTGTAATGATTGATATTTATTAATTTTTGGTGATGAAATATAATCTTTAAACCTTCCAGGTATACAATTCCATTTTGAGTGGAATACACCTAATGCTTTGTAACAATCAGTTATGTTATTAACAATAACTCTAAAACCGATAATATCTGTTATCTGTTCTAAAGATGTCCTTTTTTTTTGTATCTTTCTCCAAATAGAAAAAGGTGTTTTTTCTCTTCCAAAAATTTTAACATCAATATCTGAATTATTTAAAACTCTCGTAAATTCTTCAGAAAGTGATTTAAAATTTACTAGATTATTATATTTAATTTCATCAAGTCGATTTTTGATTAAAGTTCTTGCATCATTATTTAATACTTCGAAGGAAAGGTCTTCTAGCTCATCTCTTATTCTGTTCATACCCATTCTGTCTGCAAGTGGTGCATAAATTTCCATAGTTTCTTGAGCTTTTCTAATTTTTTTATCTTCATTTTTTAAATATTTAATAGTTCTCATGTTATGTAATCTATCAGCAAGTTTGACTAATAGAACTCTGATATCTTTGGATGTAGCTATAATAAGTTTTCTAAAATTTTCAGCCTTAGAAAATTTTTTTTTATTTTGTTCAGTTGTAGCTTGATTTTCAAAAACAGAAATTTTTGTAACTCCTTCTACTAAATCAGCTACTTCCTGTCCAAACTTTTCCTTAATAGTTTGATAAGTAGCATGAGTATCCTCAATAGTATCATGAAGAAGACCAGTTGTTATTGTGGCACTATCAAGTTTTAAATCTGATAATATATCAGCCACAGCCACAGGATGGTTAATATAAGGAACTCCCTCCTCTCTTTTTTGTTTTTTATGAGCATCTAAAGCAAAATTATATGCTTTGGTTAAAGCAGCAGGGTTTAAAAATTTATTATACTCTTTAACTTTGTTGATTAATTCATCTGATTTGAGCATAATTGATTATATCATTACTTTCACAAGATTTTAATACCTCTTAAAGATTTTATATCAAGATTTTTTAATAATTTATCTATTGAAATCTTAGTTTTTGGATGTTTCCAGGTTTTTTCAATTTCAAATAATGGAAATAATACAAAATTTCTATTACATAATCGTGGATGAGGAACTTCTACAAATTTTTTTTTAAATTTAACTCTTTTATAATCGATAATGTCAATATCACATGTTCTTGGAAAATTTCTTTTTTTACTTTTTCTCCCAAGCTTTTTCTCTATTTTTTTAATATTGAATAACAAAGTAAAAGGATCTAGTTTAGTATTACATTTTAAGATAATGTTCAAATATTTTGGAAAATTCTTATTAGGCCAAGAACTAGTTTCATATATACTTGAAATTTTAATTATAGTACAAAAATCTCTCAATAGATAACAAGCATTGTTTATATTATTTATTCGATTTCCTATATTTGAACCTATCCCAAGATAAACAGGTTCACGAAGATTTTCTAAAATATCTTGCTTTATCTCTATTCCAATCTTTCCTTTTAATCGCTTGTCTTTTATCATATTGTTTTTTTCCTTTAGCAACTGCTATCTCGATTTTAACTTTTCCTTTCTTAAAATACATTTTAGTAGGAATTAATGTAAAGCCCTCCCTTTGAATTTTACCTATTAGTTTATTTATTTCTTTTTTATTAAGTAATAGTTTCCTTTCCTCTAATGGGTTATGATTTAATATACTTGCCTGTTTATAAGGAGATATGTGTGAATTAATTAAATATAACTCACCGTCTTTTTCTATTGCATAAGAGTCTGCAATATTAACTTTCCCATTTCTGACCGATTTTATTTCAGAACCCTTTAACATAATTCCAGCTTCATAAATATCTTCAAAAAAATAATTAAAAGATGCTTTTCTATTTAAACAAATTATTTTTAAACCAGGATTGGTTCTATTTTTCATTAATCAATTAACTTGGCATTGGATAAAGCCTTATTTACTTCTTCCTCAGTTTTTTTTTGTATATTAACTAAAGGAAGTCTAATCTCGTCGCTACATAGTCCTAAAATTTTTGCTGCATATTTAACTGGGGCAGGATTGCTTTCAATAAAAAGTGCTTTATGAAGAGGTTGCAAACTTTTATCAATGAGCTCGGCTTTTCTAATGTCATCATTATTTGTTGATTTGGAAAATTTTTGCATATCAGCACATTGTTTTGGTGCAATATTTGCTGTGACTGAAATTATACCCACACCACCTCTTTTATTAAATTCAAGTGCTAAACCATCTTCACCTGTGAGCTGAATAAATTCTGGTCCTAATTTTTTAATAGTTTGATCTAACCTATTTAAATCACCTGTAGCGTCTTTAACACCTGCTATATTTTTTAGTTCAAATAATTTTGCCATAGTGTCAACTGACATATCTATTACACATCTACCTGGGATATTATAAATGATAATTGGTAAACTCGTATTATCATTTATTTTTTTATAATGTTGATATAATCCTTCTTGAGTAGGTTTGTTATAATAAGGTGTTACAACTAGTGCACCGTTTGCACCGGCATTTTCAGCGTGCTTTGTTAAAGATACCGCTTCCTCTGTTGAATTAGATCCTGTACCAGCAATAACTGGTATTTTACCACCAGACTCTTTGATACAAATCTCTATTACCTTTTGGTGCTCATCGTGATTTAAGGTTGGAGATTCGCCAGTTGTACCTGCTGGAACTAAACCATTTGTCCCATTTTGAATATGGAAATTTATCAATTTTACGTAGCTTTCCTCATCCAGTGAATTATCTTTAAATGGAGTTATTAAAGCAACATTTGATCCTTTAAACATAAGTACTTATAACATAAATTATCGATTCATTTACTAAAATTTATGAATATACATAAAAAATTCATCCTTATAATTACTATACTAAGTTTCCTTAATTTATGTGAATTAACAGTAGCGCAAGAACTAATTATCCCAAAGCAAAAACCGAAAGTTAGCTTAGAAAAAAAAGAAAAAATTAAATTAAAAAGTGAAATACTTCCTATAAAAAAACCAACACTTGCAGAAAAAAAAAATCAAGATTTAAAGAAAGTTAAAAAAGAGACAAATAAATTAGGTATAATTATCCCATTAGTTAAGCCATTAGTAATTTCTGAAAAGAAAAAAGAAAAAAAAGAAAAGACTATAAAATCAAAATATTTTAGTAAGAAAGATTTTGAAATAACAAAAAAAGCAATTTCTTTAATTGAAAAAAAGAAGTGGCAATCTGCAATAAAATTGTCAAAAAAAGCAAAAAATAAATCAATATATGATTTTATTGTTTGGAGATATCTATTAGAAAGAAACAATTTAGCTGATTATAGTCTTTACAGTGAATTTTTGGAAAGAAATGCAAATTATCCAAGAATAGGAAGAGTAAAATACTTATCAGAAAAAAAAATGACAACAAAGAATATAAATCCAAAGAAAATAATTAATATATTTGAACAAAATGAACCTTTAAGCGGATTTGGTAAAATGATCCTGGGAGAAAGTTTTATAATTGAAGGTCAAAAAGTAAAAGGAATTAATTTAATTAAGAGTGGCTGGGTTACAGCTGATTTGACAAAAAGTGAACTAAGATTTTACAAAAAAAAATATAATGAATATCTTAAAACTGAAGATCACATTAAAAGAGCTGATTATTTAGCTTGGGAAAATAAATATTGGGACTTAAAAAGAATGTTAAGATATTTACCGAAAGACTACCAAGCGCTTTATAATGCAAGACAACTTTTAATGAGTAAATCTTATGGAGTTGACTCAGCAATCTCAAAAGTGCCTGCTAAGTTTAAAGAAGATTCAGGTTTAAATTATGACAGATTAAAATGGCGAAGAAAAAGAGGTAGAGTAGATAGTTCTCTAGAAATTTTATTAAAGATTAAAAATAATAAAGACTATTTGGTCAGACCTGACAAATGGTGGTTGGAAAGATCAATAATCGCAAGATCTTTGATTTATAAAAAGAAATATCAAGTAGCTTATAAAATTGTAAATGATCATTCTTTAGAGCAAGGTACAACAGAATTTGCTGAAGCAGAATGGTTAAGTGGATGGATATCTTTAAGTTTTTTAAAAGATCCACTAAGAGCAAGAGAGCATTTTAGATCTTTTTATGAAAATGTTGGATACCCTATTAGTTTATCGAGAGGCGCATACTGGCTTGCTAGAAGCTATGAAGTATTAAATGATACCGTGACAGCAAATAAATACTATAAAATTGCCTCTGAGTTTCCTACCACATATTATGGACAATTATCACATTTAAAACTTTTTAAAAATGAAGAATACATATTACCAAAATCAATAGAAGTTGATAAAAACTACAAAAAAGAATTTTTAAAATATGATTTATATAAACTAGTTTTTTTATTACATGAATTAGATAAAGATAAATATGCAAAACATATTCTCAGATATTTAGCTTTAGATAATATTGAAAAAGGAAGCGAAATATTATCAGCTGAACTTGCAACAAATATTGAGAGGTATGATTTTGCTATACAAATATCTAAAATTGCATCTTACGAAAAAAGATTTCATAATAAATATAATTATCCGATTATAAATACGCCTGATTTTGTTGCTGGTAGAAAAATTCCTGATCAAGCATTAATTCTAGCTGTAATTAGACAAGAAAGTGAATTTGACAAAAAAGCTAACAGCTATGCAGGAGCAAAAGGGATGATGCAGTTAATGACATACACAGCAAAAGTTGTTGCAAAACAAGCAAAGCTACCATATTCAAAAGCCAGGTTAACTCAAGATCCAAATTATAATATAAAATTAGGTTCTCATTATTTAGCTGGTCTTATTTTGGAATATGATGGATCATATCCATTTGCAATTGCTGCATACAATGCTGGTCCTAAGAGAGTAAAATATTGGAAGAAGTTAAATAAAAACCCTCAAAAAAAACAAATTGATTATGTTGATTGGATAGAACTTATTAAATTTAAGGAAACAAGAAATTATGTACAAAGAGTTTTAGAAAATTACAATGTTTACAGATACATATTAGGTCAAAAACCAGTGCAAATAAAAGATTTTTTTAAAAATGATCCATTATATTAAAATATAATTTCAAGATATTTCTATTTTTTCAGATATAGCATTTTCTTGTTTAGTATTATGTCTCGATTGATTAATAATAAGCTGACTAATAAATCCTATAAATAAGAATATAAGACCAGACATAAAAAAAAAGACACTTAATATTGGTAATGGAGTTAATATAAAGGAAGTTCCATAAGCATACTTTAAGTAAATCATTAATAAAAAAACAAGAAAAGATAATATAAATGATAAAAAACTAAATGTGCCAAATAAATAAATTGATTTTGATTTATAGTTTTTAAACAATTTTATATATAAAAGATCCAGTAAAACATAAATAATTCTACTAAAACCATAATTTGATTTACCATTTAATCTTTTATGATGTGAAACTACAACCTCATTAACTTTATAATTATTATTAGAGAATCTAGCAGCTAGCAATCTATGAAAATCTCCCCAATCTGTATAATCGTCGATTTTATCTTTTTTAAATACTTTTAAAGCACAACCCTGGTCATGTATATTTGAATTTGTAAAAACTCTCACTATAGAATTTGCTAAATAACTTGGCAAAGTTTTTGTAAAGAAATTATCTTTACGGTTTTTTCTCCATCCAATTGTCATATCAGATCCTTTTTCATAAACATTTAAAATTTTTTCTATATCATTAGGATCATTTTGACCATCGCCATCTAAAGTAATTATATTGTCATATTTACTGTTAGATATTCCTGTTAAAATAGCTGATGATTGAGAATAATTATCTTTATGTTTTATTAAAACAGTTGAAATACCTTTAAAATTTTTCGATTTAAGTTTTTCAAAAGTCATATCATTTGAGCCGTCATCTACTAATATTAATTGAAAATTTCTATTATTTTTTTTAAGATTATTTAGATTTAATAAAATTTTATCCAAAAGATTATCAATATTTTTTTCTTCATTATAGAATGGGATGATTAGGCTATAATTCATTTAAAAAATGATATACTAATAAATCTATGTGCGCAATATTTGGTATAATCGGCAAAACTAATCATGATTTATTAAGAAAAGTATCTAAAATACAAATTTATCGCGGTCCGGACAATCAAGGTTTTTATGAAAGTGATGATAAAAAAATTTTATTAGGTAATAACAGGCTCGCAGTTA
>CACKFS010000011.1 GCA_902599575.1 uncultured Pelagibacteraceae bacterium | reverse complement strand
CAAGACGGTTCTTATTACTCATATAAAAATTTAGCGAATAAAAATGTTACTTTGGAAGGAAGAACATCAAATCAATATATAATTTTTTGCAAAACAAGTGTTGCCGCTAAAAATAGTAATAAATGTCCAGTATCTTCGCCAGATCTGGAACAACCTGCATACTTGGTGGAATGGTCAAGATTTGGTAATGTAACAAGGTATAAATTTAATGGAAAAACTTGGTCAAGACAGTAAAAGATTTTTTGAAAAGGGGATAACACTTATAGAAGGTTTAATCTCCACAGTTATAGTTGGTATTGGTTTTATCGCTGTTTTTCAAATGGTCAATTATTCAGTTCAATCAATTGATGTATCAGGAGAGAGAACTAAAAGTACTTACTTAGTTGGTATGGTTGCTGAAGACCTACTAGGAAATTCTCAAGCAGAAAGATCTAGTCAAAAGTTTGTTGATATTTTAGTTAATAATAGTAAGCAAGATAGCAGCACTGGTGATAAGCAGTCTTGGGGTTCAAATAGTTGTTCAGCGGGTGCCAATTTAAACTCAAATTTTACCAACATTATAGATAAAAAATTAGACAAATGGAATAATCGATTTTCTCAGAGAAGGCTTAAATGTAGAAAAGATGGTACAGGTACCAAAGAAAAGAAATTTTTGAAAGTATTTGATATCTGCCCTTCAGGTTGCAGGTTCAAAAATGACAAAGTTTTTGACAAAATGTATATAGCTAAATTTCAAATTTTTTTAAATAATGGTGAAAAAGATAAATTCATTTATTTTCCTGTACACGTAGATATTAAACCATAATGAAAAAAAATAAAAAATCTATTCTGGGAGTTACTTTAGTCGAAATATTAATTGGTATAGTGATTTCATCAATTATGATGGCTGCAATGTATGCTTCTTACACTGCTGTTAATAACTCTTTTCAAAAAGTTACAGATAAAGCAAAAGTGAGTCAAACTGGTAGAACAGTACTTAATATGTTGGTGAGAGATATTCGTATGGCAGGTTTTAAGTATTATGGAGATGACTTGAAAGTTTCAGATCCCCCAATATTAATTTCTAAAACTTCAAACAAGCTTAGAGATTGTGATAAAATTGATATTGTTTATGGTGATGTAGAATATAAGCCCAATGAAACTGATGTAAATAAAAGGTATACATTTATAAGATACAAAGTTTCTTATTATTGTAAACCTTCAACTGTAAAAGATAAATTAACTAATAATAATATTGATGCATTTTCAGTTTTCAAAACTAAAGTTAAATGGAGTAAGACAAAAAATACTTGGGATAATCCTGCTACAGACACATATCCAAATAGCAGTCAATTAGATGAGAGAACTTACCCAGAACAATTTATTGAAGGTTATGTTCAAGATATGATTTTTAACGCAATTGATGCAAATGGAAATCTTCTTAAACCACCACCATCACCAACAAATTCTAACAAAAAAAAATTATATGACATTAAAACTGTAGATATCGCATTAGCGGTAAGATCAAAAAATCCGTTTTATAATGACAACAAAAAAAAAACAATTTTTGCTTTAACAGACTCATCTAGAGATCTTACAAGATTTAATGATCGATTTTTAAGAGAGACTTTAACGGTAACGGCTTATGCCAGAAATGTAGGATTAGAATGAAAAATAGAAATGAAAAAGGGTTTGCGTTAGTACTTTCACTTGTTTTGCTTCTTGTAATGTCTTTGATGGGTGGTGCTTTAATTGTGATTTCTTCAGGTGATCATCAAAGTAATAATTATAGTGATGATTACCAGCAAACATTTTATGTAGCAGAAACAGCAATTATGGAGGGAGAAAATTATTTAAAAAATTATTTTTTGGGTCCATGGAATTCTAAATCTAAGAAGAGAGATTTAAGTTTAAGAAAATTACCAGAAAACCAAGGTGGTAAAAGCACTGGAGGGTCAGGTTTTTCAGGCGCAATGACACTTGCAAATTATGACAAGACCTTTGGTAGTTATAAAAATACGAGGGATGTGTGTTATAACAGTTTTCATGACTTAGACAAAAAAAATTTAGACAACAAAGGAGTAGTTACTGCACAAAGCTGGAATTTTGGAAAATTGCTGAGAGATAGTTTTAAAACTAATGCCAGCAAAAGTGAAAAGGAGGAGGCAGAAGATTTATATGATTATTATTACGAATTTTTTATCTTTAGAATTGGTGCTGTTCCCTTTAAAGGATACGGTGGAAGTGTAAAAAAAACCCAGTCAGATGCAGGACAAAGCGGAATGGCTTACAGAGTTTATGGATGCGGCCTTAATATGGACAGCGAGAACATGGTAGTTTCATTGGAAAGCACAATAGTATTTCCAAGATAGTCAAAAAATATTAATTTATCCTGAAAAATTTATTTTAAAATATTTAAATATTCGTCTATAATTATTAAAATTTCATGTTTTTAAGATTTAAAATTATATTAATAAGTATTTTAATATCTGCTGTAGCACACGCGAAATGCAACGTTAAATATGATATCGGTGATAATTTATCAAAAATGGAAAAGGAGTATGGCCCTCCACCTCCATATCGTTATCCAGGAATGAACATATATCCTTTTTTTGCAAAAGATATTTGTCCTGGTGAAGGATTAGATGAGGGAATTATGATTGAGTATAGGTTTGTTAATAAAACTCTTGTAGCTATAAATTTTGTTGCATTAAATGATGAAAATAACAACATCTCAAAAAAATTAACCCTAATGAAATATACTAAAAAGGTATATGGTGATTTTGATACTTCTCAAAATCCAGACTCATTTACGGGGTTTCATATTTTTGAAAAGTCAGATGAATTTGTAGTTTACCAGAGGTTTTTGGGTGAAGAAAATAAAATAGATGAGCAATTATATTTATCTACTAAGAAATACGATCAAATTTTAGCAGAACATATTAATAATTTTGAACTAGGAAAAATTGAGGAAGAGCTGGACCAATCACAATGAAAAATTTTAAAATTACAATTACTTCATTATTTTTATATTTAATTTCTTTTGGTGTAGTTTTTGGAAAAGCATTACCTCCTGGAACTGGTATTGGGGATGTGCCAGCTAATGTTTTAATATTGTTAGATAAGTCTGGAAGTATGGGTTGGCGAATGAGCGGAGGTTCTTCTGGAATTAGTTTACCTTATGATACCACAACAGATGCAAACGGTAATTTATATGTTGCACAATATTCATCATATGGAATTAAGAAATTAGAATATGCTAACGCTAAAGTTGATGCAAGTTGGGGAGTAAATGGTACGGCCCATAAGGGAAATTGTCAAACTTATTATCCATATAGTATTGAATCTGCAGGTGGAGTTCTTTATGCAATTAGTTGGTCAAACAGAAGAATAGTCAAAATAAGAGAGTCGGATGGGGCGTGCTTAGGTTTTATAAATCTTGGAAGTGCCTATCCTTATAACCTTGCATTGTTTCAGAATCCTCAAGGAAGGTTTATAGGTGTTGGAACAAGTCGAGGTTATTATCTTTATGATATTGATAGAAATAGATCAAGAAACTGTAATGTAAATACCCAATTAAGATATGCTTACATGGTAGGTGCGGCTGATAAAAACTTTAGTTACATGTATTCTTACAGGGGCAGTAGAATATATAGATGGCAATTTGATGGAAATGGTTGTCCAAGCATTAGTGCTGGTAATAAAAGATATAATTTCGGAAATGATTTCGGTGGATTAACAGTTGATCCAAACAATGAGCAGGTACTTTATCATTTAAGTTGGGGTGGAAGCAGGCTTAGAAAAGTTAGTTACGGTCAAAATAATCAAACATGGATCAAAGGATCTAGAAGCACTGCAAATTCAACGAATAGCGCTACTTACTTTTATTATCCTTGGGGAATTTCAATAGATAAAACTAATAGCAGAATTATTACAACAGGACTAAATAAAGCAACTGTTCAATCTTTTGATATGAATGGAAACTGGTTGAAAAATTTTGGTGGTGCACCACAAACAAGAATGCAGGCGGCTCACGAGGCTATCAAATCGATCGTAACTGATGCCTCTTTAACTTCAGGTGTTAACTTTGGATTTGCTTATTGGGCCCATGGCTCATCTGGATTTAATAATTGGAGTGGAAACATAACAACAGGAAATGCAAGTCCATGTAACAATTACAATTGTTTAAAAGTTAGAGTTCATAAAGGTGGAGCTGCAAGAATTAATCAAATAATTAGCGGTGTAAACCCTGGTGGCGGAACAGATGCAATGGCTTTTATGAGAATAGCACAACAATATTATAATCATGGCAGATTTAGCCCAATAGATAAAAACTCACCATGTCAAAATAGTTATGCCATGGTAATCGGGGATGGAGATTGGTATAATCATAATAACGCTAAGAATGCAGCAAAAAGTCTTCGAATACAAAAACATCCTGTAAAAACTTTTGCTGTTGCTTTTGGAACAGGAATATCAGCTTCTGGTTTAAGAAATTTTAATCAACTTGCAAAAGAAGGTGGAACAGACGCAGCAATTGTTGCTAAAACAGCCGCTCAGTTAAAATCAGAACTTAAAGCGGCAATTTCACAAATTATAGCTCAAAAATTATCATTTACAGCTCCTGCGATCACAGCAACAATTGAGTCCTCAGGATCACTATTTCAAGCACAATTTGATTACAGACAAAATAAAGAGTGGGCAGGAACTATTACAAGAACAGCCATTGACTCAAATGGAAACCTAGATGAGAATGATAGTGGTAATTGGTCAGCTGTTGAGGAAATGCCAGAGCCAGATAAAAGAAAAATTTGGAGTGTTGGAATTCCTGGAACAAACTACAAATCTGACTATAACAATTTTACTAAAGCAAATTCGGCAGATATTGGTGCTTTATTTAGTTTATATAAAAATGCTATTGTCGACTTTCATAATGATAGTGATACGACAAACAATAGATGTGCGAACCAAGCTGGAGTTATAGATGGTAATTCAGACGATCAGGAAGGTTTAATAGAATTTGTTAGAGGTAAAGACTATTTCGATTATGATGGTGATTGTAACTTAACTGAAACTAGAGACAATCCTTTAGGTGACATATATCATTCACAGCTTGTAGTAGTTGGCCCGCCAGGCGCAGATACAGCATTTACAGGAAATAACCAGGAAGCTTATTTTAGAAGTTATAATAACTACCCTAATTTTGCTACAAATAATAGAGATAGAAAAGAAGTAATTTATGCAGGCTCTAATAGTGGAATACTTCATGCCTTCGACTCTAAAACAGGAAAAGAGTTATGGGGATTTGTACCGCCTTTAGTTGCTCCGAACCTTCCGCTTGTTATGAATAGATCACTGAATAAAACAAAAGGTGGAACAAATGCAGTTTTTGGAGTTGATGGCTCTCTTGTAGTGCATGATATGTTCTTTAAAAGTCCTTTAGATACAATCAAAAAATGGCACACTATATTAATGGTACCTTACGGTAGAGGTGGAGCTGGTTTCTCTGTTCTTGATGTAACAGATCCTGAAAAACCTTTACACTTAATGTCAATATATAATGACAATATTAACAGTACTGTTTACAGAATAGATCATAACGAAAATACGCATCTTTATAAATATATTGCACGATCATATTCTTTAGCTAGTTTTGCAGAGGCTTTAGAAGTTACAGATAAATTTTCTCAAAACAGCAGTATATCTAATACATGTCAAGATACTAGAGATGGTAATGGAGAACTTACTACCTCATGTTACAAAGGTAAATCATGGACGTTTCCTGTAAGGGATATTACAAAAAACGATATAAAAGTTTTATTTAACGACAAGAATTACACAAATTTTACTGTTACAAAAGATGCAAATGGTGAGACAGTTTTAAACTTTGCTGATGACATAACTTATTCTGCAGATACAGGTGACAGCAATACGAGCTCAATACTTGGTGTCAGTATTAAAGCTGGCTCTAAAAATACTGGTGTGACTACTCATCCAGAGTATGACTACAGTCTTCTTGGTGAGACATGGTCAGATCCAAGAATTTTTAGAATTCCAAACAATGGTGCAGGTGACAATGATATTTTAGATGATATTTATGTAGCTGCAATGGGTGGCGGATATGGTACTCAGTTTGAGGGTATTGGATCAAATTTAACAATTGTTAATCTTGAAGATTTTACAAATCCTGGAAGTCTTTATAAAAGAGTAGAAATCACAGACCTGGCCTCAAGTGATATTGTTAATTCAACCCCAGCTTCTCCAGTATTGATAACTCCTGATACAGCTAGGGGAGTTACTTACTCTGGTGGTCTTTTATATCTAAGTGATTTAGAGGGTAAAATTACAAAATTTAATTTAACAAACATGAGCGACGATGGTGCTGGAAATCAAATTAAAATATTCGACCAAACAACTTTATTTACTGCTGGATCAAACAAAACTAATGGAAGGTACATGTTCCATCCAATGGATGCTACTATTGGTAGATCGACAAATTCATTATGGGTATATGCAGGAACTGGTGACTTTAATAGAATAAATGACACTTCAGCTGGAACATCTAATTATTTAATAGGAATAAGAGACGAATTTTATCCTCAATTTAGAGATGTGGGTAAAGCAGCAACAGCAGATGATATAACTAAATGCAGAAATACAACAAAAGATATGCCAACTACATGTCAAGTAGAAGATAAACATAGAGGATGGTATATCGTTTTAGATAATGCTTCTAAAGTTACTGCAGAGCCAACTGTTTACAAAGGTTTTGCATATTTTCCTATATATGAACCTACACAATCAGTTAATAAGTGTAGTTTAGGTAATGCTTATATTTGCCAAGCTGATGATGAGTGTGGAAGTAATAACTCTAGTCAATTAGGAACTATAAGAAAAGGTGAAGCGTGTTATTATGTTGGTCAAGGTGTTTTATCAAAAATTGTAGTTTTTGCAGATAAACTATTTGCTAATATTGCTGGTCAATCTTCAGGAAATAAAAAAGATTTAGTTCAGATTCAAGCTGGTCAAGGAGCTGCTTCATCTTACAGAAATTCTTGGAAAGAAAACTTCTAAATTAGAGCTAAAAAATTTAAATTTTCTAAAGGTTTAAAAATTAAATAATAAAAATAAATTACCCAAGAAAACATAGTAATCATAGTAACAAAGATTAAAGCTAAACCAATAATTGTTCCTTGTTTAACTTTATTTCTCCACTTTTTTGGAAAAAAATTATAAGAAAAAGCGTAAACTATTATGAAAATATTTAATGCTGAAATTAAAATATTAAAATATAGAAACTGATCCATTTATTTTGTTATTTATATTCACAAAAATTATATTCTTTAGATAAAAAGTCGTCCTTACCATCTCCATCTGTATCACCTAAGTTTACTCTTACGCATGACATATTGCCTGCCATTCCACATGTATTATTTTTGTGGGCATAACCTAAGGCTATTTGACCTGGTGGTACATTTGCTGGTGGACATCTTCCATTACTCCATGCTGCTCCAGCAACAGAGTCGTCCATAGGATTTTTTGTTCCGTAGATTTCCAAATAAAGTTTATAAGTAATTGAATCTGCATTTAACATATTTCCGGAAAAACTTGGTGTATTACAAGTATGACTATTAGGAGATCTGCCGTCAAGATATGGACCGAATTTTACTTCCACTCCACTAAAACAACCTGTTGCTGATATAGCAATTTTTTTTTCTAAATTTTTAAAATTAGTTTGCAATGTATTTTTCTTAGCACTAGCCGTATACCCATTATAAGCAACTACTCCTACTGCAGCTAAAATACCGATTATTGCTACAACGACTAGAAGCTCTATTAATGTGAAACCTTTATTCATAATTTACATTTGACTCTATATATACAGTTGAACCTGTGCTATTTCCAAGGTTAGAGCAAATTTTTATAGTTGAAGCATTTAATTTAAATACTGAGAGATAGCCTCCCTGATCAGCATGTGAAGGGCAAGAATTCATATATCCTGGGGGAGAACAGTTTGTAACATTTAACCTGCACCACGAACCATATGGTGGATTTGAGCCATAAAAGGGACTTTGCCAATTCATACCATAAATAGTTTGGTTCATATAATTAATGAAGTTATCTATTGAGACAGGACAATTTAAATTTTGTTTATTACCCTTCGTGTTAAGATATTCTACATCTTCTCCCATAGAACATTGAACTGCTTTAGCTCCAATCATCTTGGCAATAGTTGTGTGGTTTGCTTTTGTTGCATTTATTTTAGCACTTTTAGTATACCCATTGTATGCCACCACTCCTACTGCAGCTAGAATACCAATGATGGCTACAACCACTAAAAGCTCTATTAGGGTGAAGGCTTTGCAGTTGTTACTACGTTTCATTTATTTACACCAAATAGGCATTTCAAAAAGAGTTCCTCCATACGACCATGGAGCATCATTGAGATTTTTGTCTACAAAAGTTTGTATATAAATCGCACACGATTTTCGACCTGTGGTAACATCAACTGTAATTGTCTCTTCTAGATATCCACCTGTTAACTCCATGCAACCTCTATTTGATCTATAAGTATTTTTACAAATATGATTATTAACATGGGTTCTTATTTTATTAGCAAAATCTCGTTTGTCTTTTGAGGTACAGCTATAATTTACATTATTTCCTGATGCGTCTTTAAAAGTTACGTTTTGATTACCAAGCTCACACTCCATAACTTTCATACTTAAAAACTTCATAACTATATCATGATTTTTTTTTATGACAGTATCCTTTGCTCTAGCTGTATATCCATTATAAGCAACCACCCCTACAGCAGCAAGAATACCGATGATTGCAACAACAACCAAAAGTTCTATTAAGGTGAACCCATTTTGTTTCATAAATTTATAAAATAAAATCTATCATACTATCTTTAAAAACAACAAATATTATTGTTGCGATAATTATATATGGACCAAAAGGAATTTCGGATGACATTTGTTTCGAACTTTTTAGTAAACTTGGAATTACTGAAATTAATGCAATTACAGATGATAAAAAAATAATAAATGGAATTGATATCCAGCCAAACCAAAAGCCGATGACAGCAAATAGTTTCGCATCGCCTAAACCCATTCCTTCCTTTTTTCTAACTTGCTTATAAAAATAAATAATAGAAAAAATTACACCATAACCAAGGGCTCCTCCAATTAATGAATTTATAAAATTTGGAAAAAGATAACTTAAATTTGGATCAAAAGATTTTAAAATACCTAGCGCCATCAAAGGAAATGTTATTACATTTGGAATTATAAAGTGTTTAATATCTATAAAGAAAATTATTACAAATGATAAATATAATATCCAAAAAAATAAAGTTGTTAGTGAAATTCCGAAGAGAAAGTATATTAAAGCAAATGAAAACAGGCTTAAAATTTCAACTAAAAGATATTGAACAGGAATTTTGTAATAACAATTTCTACACTTTGCTTTTAATTTAAAAAAAGAAATAATGGGTATATTGTCTTTCCAAACAATGCTATTTTTACAATTTGGACAATATGATCTACCAGAGACTACATTTTTTTCATCTGGTAATCTATATATACACACATTTGCAAAACTGCCCCAGAGAGCACCTAGGATCATTACAAATAATATATCCACACGCTTTAAAGTTCTATGTTTGAGGTAATATAAAGAAATCCGTCTATAATATACTCCACGATAAGCATTGCATCTTGAAGATGAATGTAAAGATTTGGTGTATTTATTATTAATTCCATTATTGTAGAATTTATCAAAAACTGTTTAAAATGCTAGTATAATAAATGTTTTTTAAATCCAAAAAACAAGAAAAAAATGAAACAGATAAGAATCTGCAAGTAAATGTAGATTTGGAGATTGTCACTAAAATGAATCAAGAGTTTGCGGTCTCTCTTGATTTAAATGATACCTTGAAGACTGCGCTGCAAGTAATCATTGCAAGAATTAATGCTGAGGCTGCAAATATATTTTTGATTAATGATAAAAAAAAAAAATTTGAATGTATTGCCTCATTGCATCAAAATTATCTTGATGAATATGAATTAGATTTAAAAGATGGAGTAATGGGTAAGGCTGTGCAAAGTAGAAAATGTGTGAGAGTGGGAAATGTTAGAAAGGATGTAAGAGAAATTGCAGAATTTTATTTTGATTTAGATAATAAAACAAATTTTACAACTTATTCAGTCTTATGCTCACCTCTTATAGCTGCAAACGATTGCATTGGTGTGATTCATTGTTTAAACAAAAAAACTAACGATAAATTATTTATTGAAGATGATAGGAAATTATTAGAAACACTTTCTGCTCCTGCAGCTTTAGCAATTAGAAATGCGAAAATGGCTAAAGAGATGATTGAGAAAAATAAAATTCAAAAAGAAGTAGAAATAGTTGGAGAAATTCAAAGATCATTATTATCTCAAAACAAAAAAGAAGATTTTCCAATAGCTGGAATAAACATTCCGGCTAAAGTTGTATCTGGAGATTTTTATAACTTTTCTGATCTTGGTGATGGTAGATATGGATTTGGAGTAGCTGATGTATCTGGAAAAGGAATTAAATCGTCTTTATTGATGTCTAAGGCTTCTAGTCTTTATAGATGTTTAAGTAAAACAATGTTTTCAACATCTGAATTATTAATGCTTCTTAATAACGAAATATGTGAAACAATTTCTAGAGGAATGTTTGTTACTATGTTGGTTGGTATTTACGATAGCAACAAAAAAGAATTAAAATTATCAAGTGCAGGACATGAGCCACCATTAATTTTAAAAAAAGATGGAAGTTTTACCACATTCGAAGAGGCTGGGCCACCTCTCGGAATAATGGCTAAAACGAAATACAACGAAACTAAAATAGGCTTTGATGAAAGCTCAATGTATATTTTCACAGATGGCATAACAGAAATTAAAGATCCTAAAGGTGAAATGTTAGGTTCAGACGGATTTAAAGATTATATTAAAAAATATCAAGAAAAACCAAATAATGAAAGACTGAAAATTATTATTGATGACATAATTAACTCAGGCAAAATTCAAAAAGATGATTTAACTATTTTAGTGGTTGATTCAAAATGACAAAAATAATTTTAACGATTGGTATTGTTATTGGCTTAATACTTCAATGGGCTACTACTAGTGTTTGTCGTTATAATTTTACAATTGATAAGAAAACCCAAGCTTTAAAAATTATAAGCGATGAAGTAAAACCAACTTTGGGCTATACTAATACTTATTATTTTCATGAACTAAATTGTAATGATGCAAATTTTAGTTTCGACATAAATAGATTAGAGAAAAATATTAGAGCTATAACAGTTATGGTTTATCAACAACTTACTACAGACATCAAAGGTAATAAAAACTAATTTTTTTTAATTAAATAAGATCTTTTATTTTGCTGAATGCATCGTCTATTTTATTAACTAAATTTCCTCCTGATTGGGCGAAATCTTTTCTACCACCACCACCCTTTCCACCAATAATTTCAGATCCTACTTTAGCAAGTTTAACAGCATCATACTTAGTTGTTAAATCTTCTGTAATTCCTACTGCTAAACCTACTTTATTGTCTTTATGCGCAGAAACTACGACAATACCTTTTTTTAAAAAATTTTTACCTTCATCAACTAATTTTCTTAGGTCCTTTGGTGATAAATTAGTTACTTTTTGAAACCTGACTTTGACTTTATTGATCTCAAGATCTTGAACTATATTTTTTGATTTATCCTCAAGAACTTTTTTAATGTTTAATTGATCTAATTGTCTTGTAAGCTCTTTAATAACTAATTTTTTATCATCTGAAGTTATATTAGCTTTGCCTCCTAATTTTTGGATTTGTTTTAATAAATTAGCAATATTTTCCTCGTCTTTTTGAGTAGATAGATTTATATTCTTTTCCTTCTCTTGTAAGTATTTATCCAATTGAATATCTCTTAAAGCTTCTACACGTCTAACGCCTGATGCTATCGCAGATTGACTTACAACTTTGAATTTTCCAATTTCACTTGTGTTTCTTACATGTGTTCCTCCACATAATTCTGTTGAAAAATATTTGTTACCTTCTTCGCCCATAAACACTACTCTTACTTCTTCTCCGTATTTTTCTCCAAATAAGGCTAAAGCACCGTGTTCCATACCCTCCTTAGGTGTCATTAATCTTGTAATGACCTCGCTTTTATTATCAACAATCTGATTAACAATATTATTAATCTTATCTAATTCACTTTCAGATATAGATTTCATATGACTAAAATCAAATCTAAGTCTATCAGGTGCAACTAGAGATCCTTTTTGCATTACATGCTTACCTAAAGTTCTTCTTAAGGACTCATGCAGGAGATGTGTTGCGGAGTGGTATGCTCTAATACTTTTTCTACGCTCAAAGTCTATATTTAGTTCAACACTGTCATTTATATTAAGCTTACCTTTTTTTATTTTGCCAAAATGTATGAACAAATCTCCAAATTTTTTTTGTACATTGCTTACAACAAAATTGTTATCTCCACATTTAATATTACCGGTATCACTAAGTTGTCCACCTGACTCAGCATAAAATGGCGTTTGGTTTACAATTATATATCCCTCTTCACCTTCAGAGAGAAAATTGACTTCATTGTTATCTTTTATAATAAATTTAATTACCCCCTCTGATGTATTTGTTTCATAACCTAAAAATTCGGTAGGTTCTGTTTTATCCTTAATATTAAACCAAATTTCTTCTATAGATTTATCGCCTGAACCTTTCCAATTTTTTTTTGCAAGCTCTTTGCTTTGTTTCATTAAGTTATTAAATTTTTCATGATCCAGTGCTAGTGATTTATTTTTTAAAATATCCTCTGTTAGATCTAGTGGAAAACCATAAGTGTCATAAAGTTTAAATGCTACCTCACCTGATAATTTTTTGTCGACTTTCTTGATTTCTTCCTCCAAAATATTTATTCCTCTATCAAGTAAAACTAAAAACTTTTCTTCCTCCATTCTTAAAGTCTCTTTAATTAATGAGTTTGCTCTTTTTAGTTCTGGATAATTGCCTGACATTTCATCCATCAATGTTTTAAATATATTAAAAAAGATAGGCTTTTTAGATCCAAGCAAATGACTGTGCCTCATGCCTCTTCTCATAATCCTCCTTAAAACATAGCCTCTGCCTTCATTAGATGGTAAAACACCTTCTGCTAATAAAAAAGAACTTGCTCTTAAATGGTCTGCAATAACTCTAAAGCTTGATAAATTATTTGTGTCAGGCTTAACTTTTAATTCTTCAGCGATAGAGCCTATTATTTTTTTAAAGTGATCTGTTTCATAATTATCATGTGTGCCTTGAAGCAGTGCAGCTATTCTTTCTAGGCCCATCCCTGTATCAACTGATGGTTTTGGTAAATTTACTTTTTTATCTTTAGTTACTTGCTCATATTGCATGAATACTAAATTCCAAATTTCAATATACCTATCACCATCTTGATCTTTTGTGCCAGGTAAACCACCTTTCAAATGATCTCCATGATCATAAAAAATTTCTGAACAAGGGCCACAAGGTCCAGTTTCTCCCATCGACCAAAAATTATCTGACGTAGGTATTTTTATTATTCTATCATCACTAAAACCTGTAATTTTTTTCCAAAGATTAAATGCCTCATCATCTTCACTGAAAACTGTGAAATAAAGCCTATTTTTATCAAGTCCAAAATCTTTTGTTATTAAATTCCATGCAAGATGAATTGCTTTTTCTTTAAAATAATCTCCAAAAGAAAAATTTCCTAACATCTCAAAGAATGTATGATGCCTTGGAGTATAACCAACATTTTCTAAATCATTATGTTTACCACCAGCTCTTACACATTTTTGTGAAGTAGTCGCTCTTTTATAATCTCTTTTTTCTAAACCTGTAAAAACATTTTTGAATTGAACCATGCCAGAGTTTGCAAACATCAAAGTTGGATCGTTGTTCGGCACAAGATTACTAGACTCAACAATTGTGTGGTCATTCTTCTCAAAATATTTGAGAAAAGTATTTCTTATTTCATTTAAGGTTTTTTGAGCCATATTTTTAAAATACAGCTTTTTTAAATGATGTCTATAATGTTAAAGGGAAAAAAGGCGTCCGTTAGAACGCCTTTTATGACTAATAATGACTATTTAGCTAATTCTTTTTGGCAGGAGCTACTTCTTCTTTTTGATTTGCTTTTACTTTCTCCTGATCAAGTGGATTACCTTCTATTTTTTTAGTTATCACACCTGCTTTTTCTCTAATTGCCATTTCTATTTCAGCAGCAACATTTGGATTTTGTTCTAGGTAAATTTTAGCATTCTCTCTACCTTGGCCAATTTTTTCACCTTTGTATGCATACCAAGCCCCAGATTTTTCTACAATCTCTGCTTTAGCACCAAGGTCGATCAATTCACCTACTTTACTAATTCCTTTTCCATACATTAGATCGAATTCAACTACTTTAAATGGTGGTGATACTTTATTTTTAACAACCTTAACTCTTGTAGAGTTACCAATGATTACATCTTTATCTTTTATTGCACCAATTCTTCTAATATCCATTCTTACAGATGAGTAGAATTTTAATGCATTTCCACCTGATGTAGTTTCAGGACTTCCAAACATAACACCTATTTTCATTCTGATTTGGTTAATGAAAATCATCATTGTGTTTGTGTTTGATATTGAACTAGTTAATTTTCTTAAAGCCTGACTCATTAATCTTGATTGAAGACCTACGTGATGATCGCCCATGTCCCCTTCAATTTCAGCTTTTGGAGTTAATGCTGCAACTGAGTCGATAACTATTACAGAAATAGAACCTGATTTAACAAGTGTATCTGCTATCTCTAGTGCTTGCTCACCAGCATCAGGTTGAGAAATTAATAATTCTTCTGTATTTACACCTAATTTTTTTGCATATACTGGGTCTAAAGCATGCTCTGCATCAACGAATGCACATATTCCACCAGATTTTTGGGCTTCAGCGATTACTTGAAGAGCAAGTGTTGTTTTTCCAGAAGATTCTGGACCATAAATTTCAACAATTCTTCCTTTTGGTAATCCACCAATACCTAATGCTAAATCTAAGCTAAGTGAGCCTGTAGAAATAGACTCTATATCCATTGCTTTTTTCTGGCCAAGCTTCATTACAGAACCTTTTCCAAAGTTATCTGTAATCTGGCTGATAGCTGCTTCTAAAGCTTTATTTTTCTCTTTATTTTCCAAATCTTTATCTTTTGCAGATTTAACTACTTTTAAGTTATTTTTACTCATATTTTTCCTCTTTTTTTGTGTTTTTTAACATACGAATCATACTTATAAATGTACACATTTTGTTCTCGTTAGCAAGAATTAAAAATAATAGGCTATTTACTTAACAATTTTAAGATATTTAGCGTTCAAAAGTCCAACAGACTTTAATAGTTGCAGCTGAGATAAGAAAAAGTTTCTCTCTGAATTAGCTAAATTAATTCTTGATGTTAGTAAAATTGTATTTGACTGAATAACATCTAAAGTAGTTCTTCCAAGACCTGTCTCATATTCAACTGTAATACCTTCGTTTGCAATTTCTGCTGCATTAACTTGGGATCTAACAGATGTTAAGGCGCTCTCTGATGATTGAAAACTTGACCATGCACTTGCAACATTTGTTTCATTTGTTCTTATCGCATTATCTAAAAGTAGTTTTTTTCTGTTGTTCAATCTTTTACTTCTTTCTAAAGAAGCCGAATTTTTACCTCCCTTAAATAGAGGCCAAGTTATTTCTGCTTTAAGAGTATCTTGATCTCTCTCGTCCACAGTTGAACTTAAATCATTAGATTTGGTGGATTCGGCCGACAATTTAGCAGTTGGTGAAAATTCAGCTAATGCTATTTTAACATCTTGTTGTGATTGCTCATACTCTAATTTTGCAATTTTTAAATCAGGGTTATTACCAATCGACAGTTCAATAGCTTTATTTAAACTTTCAGGAACATCAAAATTTAAATTTATACTTCCATTAATTAAATCAATGTTATCTAAGGGACCAATGATTTTTTCATAAGTTAATTTTGCTGTTACTAAATCATTTTTTGAATTGATAAATTGTGCCTCTGCTCCTGCAAGAGAAGACTCAGATTGAGCTAAATCAGCAAGTGTTATTAAACCGTTTTCCAATCTATTTTGGTCTGTTTCAACTTGTCTTTCAAGTAAACTTAAATTTTCTTTATTAATCTCTAGCTTTTTTTTTGCTAAAGTAAGTCCGCTATAAGCTTCCGCAGCTGTTAAGATTATTTCTTGTTCTTTCTTTAATAAATTTGCTTCCGCTAAATTTATTCCAATCTTGCTTTTATCTAAATCAGCTTTTCCACCAAGTCCTTGAAATAAAGTTTGTTCTATAATTATTTTCTGAGTTTCGGTGTCTACATCTGT
>CACKFS010000010.1 GCA_902599575.1 uncultured Pelagibacteraceae bacterium | reverse complement strand
TATCAGATGCTCATAAAGTAATTTCTAAATGGAAAGGGTATAAAAAAACCCCTTTAATTAATCTAAAAATATTGTCTAAAAAATTGAGGACTAATAAAATCTTTTATAAAGATGAGTCTAAAAGATTTGGTTTAAAATCTTTTAAAGCATTAGGTGGGGCTTATGCAGTAGAAAAAATTGTTAAAAATAAAAAAAAAGTAACAGTATCAACTGCAACAGCTGGAAATCATGGAAAATCTGTGTCTTGGGGAGCAAAAAAAATAGGAGCAAGATGCAAAATCTTTATTAGTAAAAATGTGAGTAATGCTAGAGCTATTGAGATGGAAAAACTCGGAGCTGATGTAATTAGAGTGAAAGGAAATTATGAAAAATCTCTAAAAGTTTGCAAAGAGATATCTAACAAGAGAGGATGGAAAATTGTTCAAGATGTTGCCTGGCGGAATTATGAATATGTTCCTAAATTAACAATGGCCGGATATTCGGTAATGATCAAAGAAATTTCTAATCAAACGAAACATTACATTACGCATGTTTTTCTTCAAGCTGGAGTTGGTGGCATGGCAGCAGGAATTATAAGTGGGATTGCTAAATATTTTAAAAGAATTCCAAAAATAATTGTTATTGAGCCAGAAAATGCAAATTGTGTAATGAAAAGTATTAAATATGGATATCAAAAAAAAGTTAATATCCAAAAACAGAGTATTATGGGTGGAATGTCTTGTGCTGAAGTATCTTTGGTCCCATGGCGAATTTTAAAAAATGCTGTAAATAATTGTGTGAGTGTATCAGATAAATATGTGCCTCAAACTTTAACAATGTTAGCAAAAAAAAAATTTAGTGAAAAAAAAATAATTGCAGGGGAATGTTCTACCCCTGGTGTAATAAGTGTAATCTCTTGTTGTAATGATCCACTTGTAAAAAAAAAATTAGAAATAAATGAAAAATCTAATATTTTAATAATTGGTTGCGAAGGTGATACAGACAAAAATTTATATAATAAATTGTACAAAATAGGTAATCAGAAATTAAAAAAATATGATTAAAAATTCTATAGTTTGGATTAGAGATGATTTTAGATTACAGGATAACCCCGCGCTATCCTTTGCAACAAACAATCATGAATTTGTTTCTGCAATTTATATTTATGATAAAAAAGAATTTGATAATATTAGAGAAGCTCAAAAGTGGTGGATATCTAAGTCTTTAAAAAGTTTAAATGAGGATCTACTTAAAAATAATGTAAATTTAGAAATTATTGAAGATAATCAAATTAATTTTTTTAAAAAATTTAAATCAAATGATATCGCAGTTTATTGGAACAAAATTTATGAACCACAAGAATTAAAAAAAGATAAAGAAATAATCACTGAATTGAAAAAAAATAAAATAAATTACAAATTTTTTAAAGGCAACGTTCTCAATGAATATAATGAAATTACTAAGAATGATGGTACTCCATTCAAGGTTTACAGTCCTTTTTGGAGAAATGCTGAAAATTATTATATTGAGAGTGTTCCACTAAAAAATAAATCTTTAAAAAAATTAAAAAAAATTAAAAGTTTATTCAAAAATAAAGTGAAACCTGAAAAAATACTACCCAATAAAAAATGGTATAAAAAATTTGAAAAATATTGGCAACCTTCAGAAAATGATGCTGGTAAATTACTCCAGAATTTTATTAATAAAAAAGTTAAAGATTATGGTACGTTAAGAGATTATCCAAGCATCAATGGAACGTCCAGACTTTCTCCATATATAAGAAGTGGTCAAATACATGTAAGTTTAATTTGGAGAAAATGTAACGAAATAAAACCAAAAAATATTGGTATAAAAAAATATGTAAATGAAATTGGTTGGCGTGAATTTTCACATAGTTTAATAAACTATTTTCCAGAAATGCTTAAAGGGAACTTAAGAAAAGAGTTCGACAGATTCCCTTGGGTAAAAAACAAAGAATTTTTGAATGCTTGGAAGCAAGGAATGACTGGCTATCCTATTGTCGATGCTGGAATGAGACAGTTATATGAAACTGGCTGGATGCATAATAGAATAAGAATGGTTGTAGGTTCATTTTTAGTAAAACACTTGAGAATTAACTGGGTAGAAGGTGAAAAACATTTTAGAAATTGTTTGTTAGATTTTAATGAAGCAAACAATGTAGCTCAATGGCAATGGGTAGCTGGATGCGGTGCAGATGCAGCACCATACTTTAGAATTTTTAATCCCATATTACAGGGAGAAAAGTTTGATAAAGAGGGAACATATGTTAAAAAATGGGTTACTGAACTTAACAAGGTTCCATCAAAATATGTTCATAAACCATGGGAAATGGAAGATAAATATCAAAAAGCCATAAACACTGTTATAGGCAAAGATTATCCTAAACCGATAGTTATACACGAAAAAGCAAGAGCTGAAGCTTTAAAAGCGTTTCAAAGTATAAAAAAAAATTAGTCACCAATGTAATGATGAACGATAGTTCTTTTATGACTATCTAATCTGTGTTCAAATAAATAAATACCTTGCCAAGTTCCTAAAATTAATTTTGATTCTTTTATACTTAAAGAAATTTGATTGTTAGTTAGTGCGGACTTTATATGTGCTGGCATATCATCTTTACCTTCAGATGAGTGAATATAAAGTTGATCATCCATGGGTACTAATTTATCAAAATAATTTATTAAGTCTTTTTGTACATCGGGATCTGCATTTTCTTGTACTATGAGCGACGCGCTAGTATGTTGAATACTTAAATTCAACATTCCATTTGAGAATTTATTTTTTTCAATCCATTCTATTGTTTGATCTGTAATTTCGTATAATCTTTGACCTGAAGTATTAACTACAAGGTTTAAAAATTTTTGTCTCACTTTATTTTAGTATTAAAATCAATTCCATATTCGGATCTTGGTCCTTTTCTTAATCCAAATGGTCCTGAAATAAAAAGCGTTAAAGGTTTAGTTCCAGGTTTTAAATCTACTCTATGATGAGTATTTGCTGATCTAAAACCTATATAACCTGGTGGCCTCCAATGTCTTCCGCTTTTAAGCGTTTCCCAATATCCATCTCTTAAAATAATAGTTATAAATGGAAATAAGTGATTATGTACACCTTCGCCATGATCATCGGCTAACATTTCATGTATTAGAATATTAAATGGAAACCATTTTGGTCTATGTCTGAAAATTAAATAATATCTATTCATCCATGGTTTAGCTTCATTAAATTTTGGATGTGATGGTCCTCTATCTAAAACAACTTTTTTTCTTCCGATTTTTTCTAAAAATTTTAAAAACATTAATTAATTCTAATTATTGAATTATCTTTTGCAATATAAAGTTCTTTGTTAAAATAAACTGGCGTTTGTAATTTTTCTTTATCTAATTTGATTACTTTATAAATTGATGCATCTAAAAAATTGATTATAAACAACCTACCATTTAAAGTTGTAAGATAAATTTTGTTGTTACTAATGACAAAACCAACTGGATAATATTCTTTTCTTTTTTTCTTTTTTATATTTTTTAAAATATTATTAATTCTTAAAATATTACCATCATTCTTATTAATAATTACTAATAATCCTTCATTAGATATTGTAACTATATAATTTGAAACAACCACTGGTCTAATCTCTGAATTAATTTCTTGTTTCCACTTAATCACTCCTGTTCTTGTATCTAAAGCAAAAAATTCATTATTATTATTGGATATAAATATTGTCTCTCCATCAGAAACGATTTCAGAATTTCTAAGAGTAATGTGTTGTCCTTCTCCCAAGACCTGTGTAGGAGTTTGCCATATTTTCTCACCGTTATTAGAGTCAACTGCAGTTAAGTCGCCAATAGAATTAGTAAAAATGACTAAGTTTTTTACCAAAACTAAAGATTGTTTTTTTTGTGAGCTCACTATTGTCAATTCGGTGGGAGCAGACCATAATATTTCTCCACTTTTTATGGAAAAACATCTCAATGTGTTTTCCATATCAACAATGAATATTTTGTCATCTTTAATTTTTATCTGAGAGTTAAATGAAGAAGAGTGTTTCTTTTTCCACTTTAGATTTCCATTATCCTTATTTAGTAAATAATAATTCGCATTTGTATCAGCTATAAATAAATTATTCTTTTCTGAGGCTAAAAATAGAATTGGATTGTTTCTTTTATCAGATTTTGAATAGTAATTTTTTTTCCACTGTAATTTTGAATTTTTATTGAACTTAAGTATCGAACCTTTGTTATCAAAAAAATACAAGTTTTCTCTATCAACTAATATTTCTGGCTCAAAACCAGAAAAATTTTCAATTTTTGCAAATTTATACTTTGAATAATTTTCACCAGAAATTTGTTCAGTAGTAAATCCATTATTATTAAAATTATAATTTATGCTTAATTTTTTTATTGGTAGATTAACTTTTAATTTTGGATTAAATTCATTTTCATTAGGCTTTAAATCTTCAAATAATACTCTAGAAATTTTTTTGTCGGTTTTTAGTTTTTCGGATTTTGACCAAAAAGCTGAATTTGAATTTAAAGAACAGCTCAAAATAAAAATAAATATAATATAAAGGAATTTATTCACTAAAATCTCTATTTAGCCTTTTTTCAACATCAGTTTTTATTTTAGGGTTTACATTTTTTAATTCAATGATTTTACTAAAAAATTCTTTAGATTTATTAAATTGTTTTTTATAAAAATAAAAATCACCCATTAATAAAAGTGCATGTTGTTTCCAAATACTCTCTGAATTAATTATTGGATTTAAAATTTTTAAAAGTTCACTTTCTTCAAGCTTATCAGAGAAATATAATCCTTTCTTAAATATAACTAAATTCTTTAGCTCAACATCTTTGTTGATAGATATAACCTTATCAAAAAGTTCACCGACTTTAACTTGGTCATTAATTAAATTATTATCCAATAAATAATATAATGCTAAGGTTGAATAGGTATCAACTTTTCCATTTATTATCTCTATCATTTTATTTTTAATTTCTTCTTTAGAAAATTTATCAGTATTGAAAATTAAACTATTATAAGTTGCAGCTAGATTCATTTTTTTTCTTTTTTTAAATTCATCATAAACAAAATAAATTAATAAAAGCGCGATAATTATAAAAATAAAAGATAGTATTTTTTTTGAATTTTCTTTAAAAAATTTTTTGATTAAAGATACTCTTGTGTTTTGATTTATTATTGCAATATCCTCATCCATCTTAGATCATATTTCTTAAAACATATTGTAATATTCCACCATGTTTAAAATATTCAAGTTCATTATTAGTATCTATTCTGCAAAGCATTTCTATTTTTTTTGTATCACCATTTTTATATTTAAATTCAACTGAGACTTTATCACCTGGTTTTAAGCCCTCTTTAATTCCTCTAATTGAAATTAATTCTGAGCCGTCTAAATTTAATTTTTTTCTATTTTGACCATTAATGAATTGAAGAGGCAGTATTCCCATACCTATTAAATTAGATCTATGAATTCTTTCAAAACTTTCTGCTAAAACAGATTTTATTCCTAATAATTTTGTGCCTTTTGCAGCCCAATCTCTAGAGGATCCAGTCCCATACTCTTTGCCTCCTATTACAATTAAATCTGTGCCTCTCTTTTTATATTCAACTACAGCATCATAAACTGGCATAACCTTTTCCTCTGGGTGTAATTTTGTAAAACCACCTTCTGTGCCTGGTGCCATCTCATTTCGAATTCTTATATTAGCAAATGTTCCTCTCGTCATAACTTCATGGTTTCCTCTTCTAGAACCATAGGAGTTAAAATCTTTTTGAAGAACTTGATTTTTCATAAAATATTCACCAGTGGGGCTATCCTTTTGAATTGATCCAGCAGGTGATATGTGATCAGTTGTTACCATATCGCCTAAAATTAATAATGGTCTTGCATTTTCTATATTTTCAAATTTTTCCGGTTTATCTTTTAAATTTTCAAAAAAAGGTGGCTTCTTTACATAAGTAGAATTTTCATCCCACTCATAAATACTGGATTCTTTTGTTTTAATTTTTTGCCACTGATCTGGACCCTTTGAAACAGCGGAATATCTTTTTATAAACATTGATGCATTAAGAGAATCTTTTAAAACCTTATCTATTTCCTGATTGCTCGGCCAAATATCTTTTAAAAATACATCTTTTCCATCTGGAGTTTTTCCTAAAGGATCTTTATACAAGTCTGTTTGCATATTTCCCGCAATTGCATATGCTACTACTAAGGGTGGTGATGCTAAGTAGTTTGCTTTAACTAATGGAGATATTCTACCTTCAAAATTTCTGTTTCCTGAAAGAACTGAGACTGCATATAAATTATTTTTACTTACAGATTCAGAAATATTTTCTGCGAGAGGTCCTGAGTTTCCAATACAAGTCGTACATCCATATCCAACTAAGTTAAAACCTAATTTATCTAAATATGTATTTAAACCTGCTCTTTCTAAATAATCAGTTACTACTTGAGATCCGGGTGCAAGAGAAGTTTTAACCCAAGGTTTAGAATTTAAACCAAGTTCACAAGCTTTTTTTGCTAAAAGACCTGCGCCAATAAGCACGTTTGGATTTGAAGTATTTGTACATGAGGTAATTGCTGCAATTAGTATTGAACCATCTTGTATCTCAAAATCTGCATTGTTAACTTTTGTCTTTAAGAAATCTTCTCTGTTAGTATTTTTCTTAAAATTTTCTTTAAAATTTTGTGCTGCATCTGTCAATAAAACTTTGTCCTGTGGTCTTTTAGGTCCTGATATAGTTGGAACTACAGTTGACATATCTAAAGATAAAGTATCACTAAATTCTATATCGCTACTTACCCATAGACCTTGTTCAGTTGCATACTTCTTTACTATTTCTACCTGGGTTTTGTCTCTTCCTGAAAATTCTAAATATTTTAAAGTTTCTTCATCAATTGGAAAAAATCCACAAGTTGCTCCATACTCAGGTGCCATGTTAGCTATAGTTGCTCTATCTGCTAAAGTTAAATTTTTTAAACCTTCTCCATAAAACTCAACAAATTTACCAACTACTCCCTTATCTCTTAACATTTTTACAACAGTAAGGACTAAATCTGTGGCTGTAGTACCCTCCGGAAGTTTATTTTTTACTTCAAATCCAACTACTTCAGGTATTAACATAGAAATAGGTTGGCCAAGCATACCTGCCTCTGCCTCAATGCCACCAACTCCCCATCCTAAAACTGATAAACCATTTACCATTGTTGTGTGACTATCAGTTCCAACAAGAGTATCAGGAAATATATATTTCTGATCATTAAATTTTTCCATCCAAACAACTTTTGACAAATATTCTAGGTTTACTTGATGACAAATGCCTGTTCCTGGAGGAACAATTCTAAAATTATTAAATGCTTGCTGCCCCCATTTTAGAAATGAATATCTTTCAGCGTTTCTCTGGAATTCAATTTCAACATTTTCTTTAAGAGAATTCAAAGTTGAATATTTATCGACCTGAACTGAGTGATCTATTACAAGATCTACTGATGATAATGGATTTATTTTATTTGGATCCTTATTTTTTTCTTTAACTGCTTCTCTCATTGCCGCTAAGTCAGCTACAGCTGGTATACCAGTATAGTCTTGTAGTAAAACTCTTGCAGGCCTATAGGCTATTTCAGTATTTGATTTTTTATCCTTTAACCATGATTGTAGTGCTAGAATTTGAGATTTTGTTACTGTCTCATCGTCTTCGTATCTTAATAAATTTTCCAACAATACCTTTAAAGATTTAGGTAATTTAGATATCCCATCTAATCCATTTTTTTCGGCTAATTTTAAAGAATAGTAATAGTATTCATTATTATTGATTTTTGTTGTAGTTAAAGATTTAAAAGAATTTTTGTTACCTGGTTTCATATATATAAGAACTTAAATCGGTTTTGATTTAGCATAATTAAGTGATTTAATAAAACTATCATTTGTCGCAAAGTTACTTAATAATCAAGCAATCGGTAAACCATTTTCAGTCTTTTGAGATGGGTGTAATAAAACTACTTTACCATCTGAGTCGATTGCGCCTAGTATTAAAACTTGTGATATTACACCAGCAATATTTTTTTCAGCAAAGTTGCAAACACCTATTACTTGTTTATTCATTAAATTTTCTTCATTATAATAATGAGTAATTTGGGCAGAAGATTGTTTAATCCCAATATCTTTTCCAAAGTCTATTTCGACTACAAGCGAAGGTTTTCTTGCTTTTTCATTTTTTTTAACTGAAATCACTGTGCCAATTCTGATATCTGCTTTATCAAAAATATCATACGTTATTTGTTCTTTCATGAATTTAATATATAATTAATTTTTTATATGAGTACAGAAAATAATTTAGATAAAACATTCAATAGTTCAGTAAAAATACTCTCTGACCTAATAGCTTTTAAATCAATTTCTGGAGAGGATAATAATTCTATAATAAATTATTGTGAAAAAATTTTTAATGACTTAGGAGCGGAGTCATTTAAGATTTATGACTCTGATAAAAAAAGGGTAAATCTTTTTGCTACTCTTAAATCAAAAAATAAAAACGGTAAAAAGCCTATAATTTTATCTGGACATACGGATGTCGTACCTGTTTCGAAAGGTTGGTCATCAGATCCTTTTATAGCCACTATAAAAAATGAAAAATTGTATGGACGAGGCTCATGTGACATGAAGGGATTTCTTGCTTGCTTGCTTGCCTACGCCCCAATTTTCTCAAATTCAAATATGGATAGAGATCTTCATTTTTCATTCACATTTGATGAGGAGACAGCTTGTCAAGGTGCGCCATTATTAATTAAAGAATTAAAAAAAAGAAATATTAAAGATGCAATTTGTGTAGTTGGCGAACCTACAAATATGAAAATTATAGATGCTCACAAAGGTTGTTACGAATACACAACTCATTTTTATGGATTAGCAGGACACGGCTCACAACCTGATAAAGGGGTAAATGCTGTTGAGTATGCCTCTAAGTTTATACAAAAACTTTTAGAGATTAGAGAAAATTTAAAAAATAACCCACCAAAAAATTCTATTTTTAATCCACCTTATACAACTCTTCAAATTGGTGGCATATCAGGAGGTATAGCAAGGAATGTGATTGCAGATAAATGTAAAGTTGATTGGGAACTAAGACCTGTTGTAAAAAAAGATGGTGAATTTGTAAATAGTGAAATTGATAAATTTATTAATGAAAAATTGTTACCTGAAATGAAAAAAACTTATTCAGGTTCCAAAATTGAAAAAGAAATTATAGGAGAAATAGTTGGTTTTGATCGAGAGGAAAAATCCGATGCATGTGAACTTGTTTCTAGCATTACAGGCGATAACTCAAGAAACGTGGTATCTTTTGGGACTGAAGCAGGATTGTTTCAAGAAATAGGAATTAGCACTGTAGTGTGTGGTCCTGGATCAATAGAGCAAGCACATAAGGTTGATGAATTTATTGAATTAAATGAGTTAAAAAAATGTTTAAAATTTTTAGAAGGTATTAAATCTAAAGCAAATTAATTCCAGCCCCCAACAGATTTGACTTCTAAAAATTCTAATAAACCTTCTTTACCTGCCTCTCTCCCAATTCCTGAGTGTTTAAATCCACCAAAAGGAGCATCTACTGCTATACCAGCGCCATTAACATCAACCATTCCAGATCTTAATTTTCTTGCAACACGATTTGCTTTTTCTTTATCTTGAGTTTGAATATAATTTGTTAGTCCATAATCAGTGTCATTAGCTATTTCAATTGCCTCCTCTTCATTTTCGAAAGGTATGATTGATAAAACAGGTCCAAAAATTTCTGTTCTAGCAATTTCCATATCATTATTGACATCAGCAAAAGCAGTGGGTTTTACAAAGTACCCTTTTTCAATACCATCTGGTTTTCCAGTTCCGCCAGCTACAAGCGTAGCGCCCTCATCAATTCCTTTTTGAATTAAAGATTGGATTTTTTTATATTGAACTTCAGAAACAACTGGGCCAATGTGTTCTCCTTCTTTATTAGGATCACCAACTTTCATTTCGTTAGCAAATTGTTTTACTCTCTCAACTGCTTCGGTATACATACTTTTTTCAACTAACATTCTTGTTGGTGCATTACACGATTGACCTGAATTTCTAAAACATCTAAGAGCTCCCCTTTCAATTGCTTTAGGATCTGCATCTTTAAATATTATGTTAGCACCCTTACCACCTAATTCTAAACTTACCCTTTTAAAATCTTTTGCTGCATTTTGTGAAATTAATGCACCAGCCCTAGTTGATCCGGTAAAAGAAATCATGTTTATATCTGGATGACTTGTAAGTGCATCGCCAGTGTGTGCCCCATCTCCATTGACTAAATTAAACACTCCTTTTGGAAATTTAGCCTCATGGATTAATTCTGCGAGTATCATTGCTGACAAGGGTGCCACCTCTGATGGTTTAAGAACCATTGTGCAGCCAGATGCTATCGCTGGCATAACTTTTAAGCAAGTTTGATTCATAGGCCAGTTCCAAGGAGTAATCAAAGCACATACTCCTTTAGGTTCGTAAATTATTCTTTGATTTTTTGCATGCTCACCTAAAGGCTTTTCAAAATTAAATTCTTTTAAATATCTAATAAAGGTTTTTATGTGCGCTGCTCCTGTGCCAGCTTGAAGTTTAGTTGCAAAATCTTTTGGTGCTCCCATTTCCAAAGTAATTGCCTCTGCAATATCTGCCCATCTTTTTTTATAAAGCTCATATAATTTCTCTAATGGAGCTAGTCTTTCCTCTTTTGTTGAGAATGCCCAAGTCTTAAAAGCCGTTTTAGCAGATTGAACTGCTTCATTAACATCATCTTTATTTCCTAAAGATATCTCTGCACAAACATCCTCTGTTGCAGGATTTATTATATTTATTGTTTGGTTGCTTTTAGGATTAACCCACTCTCCATTGATATAGAATTTTTTTTTATCTAACATGAAAAGAAATTAACTTATCCTTTAACTTTTGCAAATAAATTAGTCAGCTCATAAATTATTGTCGCTGCAGCTAAAGATGTAACTTCTGCATGATCATATGCTGGTGAAACTTCAACAACATCTGCTGATATCAATTTTAATCCTGATAATCCTCTAATAACATTCACCATTTCTCTTGTGGACATCCCAGCTATTTCAGGTGTCCCTGTGCCTGGAGCAAAAGCAGGATCTAATACATCTATATCAATTGAGAGATACAATGGGTTGTTGCCTACTCTTTTTCTTATTCTGTTGACTATCTTATCAATTCCTTCTGTTTGAAACTCATCACAATGAATTATTTTAAAACCAAAACTTTCGTCGTTTTTTAAATCATCTCTGCTGTACAAAGGACCTCTAATTCCAACGTGCATTGATGCATCATCAAGAAATAAACCTTCTTCTCTTGCCCTTCTAAAAGGAGTCCCATGAGTAAATGGTGCACCCATATAAGTATCCCAAGTGTCAAGGTGAGCATCAAAGTGTACTAAAGCTACAGGCCCCTCATTAATTTTATTTACTGCTCTAAGCAGTGGAAATGCAATTGTATGATCACCTCCCATGCTAATAATGCCACCTGTTTGTTTTAAAAGATCGAGAGCTCCGTTTTCTATTTGATGTATAGCCTCTTTTATATTGAATGGATTACAAGTTATATCTCCTGCATCTGCAACTTGCTGAACTTTAAATGGTTCAACATCGTAATCTGGATGGTAATTAGTTCTTAAATGTCTTGATGCTTGTCTAATACTTTGTGGTCCAAATCTTGCACCAGGTCTATAACTTGTTCCAGCATCAAAAGGAATTCCTACAATTGCTACATCGCAACTTTCTACATCTCTAAGTTCTGGCAATCTTGCAAATGTACTTGGCCCTGCAAATCTTGGAACAATTGTTCCACTTACTGGTTGAATTGTATCCTTATTTTTTTTCTTCATTTATCTAATCTAACATATATTATTTGATTAAAGTATAATCATATTTTTCCAATGAAATTAAACTTTTACATAATATTTCTATTATTATTATCATTTGTAGTTAGTGCTGATCAAATTTTTGATCTAATAAAGATACCTAATTTAACTTTACACAAGTTAGAAAACAAAAACTCATTAGCGTACTTAAAGCCTACAAAAGATTTTTTCGTTGGTTCAAGTTCTGAGAATGTTAGCTGTAAAAAAAATCAATCTCAAAATTTTAATGAAAAGTATTTAGAGGCTCAAAAAGGTTTCAATAAATATAACGATGATTTTTTTAGAAAAATTAAATTAAAATATATTGTTCTATGTAACGAATTAGAAATAGCAGGAATACCCGCACTTGGATTTGCTAACCCTGAAATGAAAACACTTATTCTTAATATAAATACCAACAATTCAGATTTTGAAAGAGTATTACATCATGAGGTTTTTCATATAATTGAGCACAATTTTAATAAATATTTTTTAAATATTTCTTGGAGTGATTTAAACTCAAAAGAATTTAAGTATTCAGCATGTTCGACATGTTCTAACAACTATAGCTTAGAAAAAATAAACAATAGTAAAGGATTTGTATCTGAATATGCAAAATCAACAATATCTGAAGATATGGCTGAAACTTTTTCTTTTATGATGTCAGATAATAAAATAATTCAGGATATGATTAGTAAAGATGAGATACTTAATAAGAAAGTAAAAACAATTCAAAATATAGTTAAAAAATTAGATGTTAAACATCAATTTTAAAAATGTTAAAGAAAATTAAACAAACAAAATCTGAAAAATTATTACTAATTTTTTTAATTTTACTTGCAGTATTTTCCTTAATTTCTTTTACTTTAATTAAAAATAAATGTTTGTTTGTTGAAAAAGTAAACCTCACAAAACTAAATTTCGATAACCCTGAAAATATTGTTATATTAAATGTTCCATGTGGCAATGTTGTAATCGAACTTTTTCCAAATATTTCACCAAATTCAGTCGAGAGATTTAAAAAGCTAGTTAAAAAAAAAGAATATGACAATGTTGCATTTCACAGAGTTGTTGAAAATTTTTTAGTGCAAGCAGGAGATCTCGAGTTTGGTAAAAAAGATAATATAAATTATACTTATATAGGTAGTGGAAGATCGAAATATGATTTAATCAAACCAGAAACAGATAAACCATTTCAATTTAAAAGAGGTACAGTAGCTTTTGCAAAAAGTAAAAGTGGGGATGCAGAAGATAGTGAATTTTTTATCCTTTTGGCTGACGCCTTTTTGTTTGAGGGTGAATACACTCCTTTAGGAAGAGTTGTTAATGGTATTTCTGCTTTAGAAAAAATTAAATTTAATGATCAATCTGAATATGTTTTGAGACCAGATTTTATTAATTCTTTAAAAATGTTTTCTGATATCAATTAACTAATGGCTTTCCAGTAGCTAAGGTATGTCTTATTCTATCTTTGGTTTTTTCTGTTTCAATTAAGTTCATGAATGACGTAAGCTCTAACTGATATAAATTATCTTCAGTTAATAATTTATCTGAAGTAGTATCTCCCCCGCTCAAGACATTTGCTAGTTCTGTTCCTACTTTCATACCATGATCTAATATTACTTTTTCATTATAAAGTTTTTCCAGCACCTTAATCATTTTCTCTTTTAATGGTTTTCCTGATAATTTAAATGTACATTCATTTGGAGATACGAAATTTTGATTTTGATCTATTATTTTTTTTGACTCTGAAAAAAGACTATTTCTATTCATTATTTTTTTATCTTCGGGTTTTAAATATTTCAAGGGCTCAGCTTCAATTGGAGAGGTTGCAGTTTTACCATAACCAATTATATCAAAAACCTTTAACGAAGCAAAGTCAGGATCGTTTTTTGCTTCAGGAGTTTGTGACCATCTCCATAACATTTCTTTACATCCGCCTCCAGCTGGAACAAGTCCAACCATGGTTTCAACTAATCCAACTACTATATTTGTATGGGATACGACAAAATTACTTTGTACTAAAACTTCAAATCCTCCGCCCAAAGTAAGACCCGATGGAGCTGATACCACTGGATGTTTTGAATATTTTAATTCTTTACAGGTATCTTGAAAATATTTAATAAATTTTTCTATTGATTTATAATCATTTTTTTCTGCAAAGTTCATAGTGTAACTAAGATTTACACCTGCAGAAAATTGCATACTTTCATTAATTACTATTAATGGTTTATCAGTTGCTTTTTTAAGTGCATCCATAGAGTCGTAATCTAGTGCGCAAGCTTTTGTGGTAAATTCAACAATATTAAAGTCTTTAAATCTATATATTTCAGCTGACTTATTTTTATCTGTTTTTATTGCCTTAGGTTTTATTTTTCCTAAAGTTTCAATATCAGTATATAGTTGCCTAGAACCATAAAAATTCTCATCTTTTGTTTTTGATAAATTTTCTAGAAAGGTATTATTTTTGAATTCATCTATTCGATTAAAAAATTCATTAACTCCAATAGATTTAAGCATCTCGAAAGGCCCCATAGCCCAATTAAATCCTAATCTCATTGCTTCATCAATGTCATTAAATTTATCTGTAATACCTGGAACTAATGATGAGGCATATTTAATTATTTTTGATATGACTGACCAAGAATATTCGCCATATTTATCTTTTCTATTAATTAATTTATTTAGATTTACAGTATCAATTCCCATGTCAATTTTTTTAGAAGGAGAATAATCGCCCGATTCTAAATTTATAGCCTCTAATATTTTTTGATTATTTGCCTTATTCATTCTATAAAAGCCACCCTTGCCTTTTCTTCCTGTATACCCAGTCTCAATTAATTTTTTTACTAAAGGTATTTCTTTAGCAACTTCTTGAAATGGATCTTGCTCAGGGAGCTCTTTTATAAAGCTTTTTAATACATCAGCCATAAGGTCTATTCCGATTAAATCATATAAACCAAAAACACCTGTTTTTGGAATACCCATTGGTCTTCCAAATATAGCATCAGCTTCTTCGATTGATAATTTCATTTTGAATGCTTCGGTCATGGCTACTTGCATTGCATAAACGCCTATTCTATTTCCAAGAAAACCAGGTGTATCATTACATACGATTGCACCTTTGCCTAATTCATTTTCACAAAATTTTTTTAAAGAATCTATTTTTTTTAAATCGTTATTTTCGTTTTTGACAATCTCTAACAGTCCCATGTATCTAACAGGATTAAAGAAGTGGGTTATACAAAAATCTTTTTTTTCATCATCGGTTAAATGTTCTGATAAAATTTTTATAGGAATTGAGGATGTATTAGAAGATACAATTGCTCCTGATTTTCTATTTTTAAATATTTTATCATATATTTTATGTTTTATATCTATTCTTTCAACAACAGCTTCCACAATCCAATCAGCTTCTTTAACAACATTAAAATCATCATCGATGTTGCCAACTTTAATATTATCAATTTTTTTTTTGTCGATTAAGAGTGGCGGTCTAGATTTATAAATTCTTTCTCTAGCCTTTGTACTAATATCGGTTGATAGATCTAAAAGAGTAACAGGAACATTGGCATTACATAGATGTGCAGCTATTCCGCTACCCATAGTACCAGATCCAATGATGACAACACTTTTAATTTGCATTTATTTTTTATCTATTAATTCCTCTGAGTCTTTCAGATCTTCTTCTTAATAACTCAGCTGTAACAAGAATAAGTGTAGATAAAATAATCAAACATGTCGCAACTGCAAGAATTGTTGGGCTTAGCTGTTCTCTTAAACCAGTCCACATTTGAATTGGAATAGTTGTGTTCTCTAAACCAGCTAAAAATAATACTACAACAACTTCATCAAAAGAGGTTACAAAAGCAAATAAGCCACCTGAGATTACACCTGGTAAAATTAAAGGTAATGTGATTTTCATGAAAGTATTAACTGGATCGCTTCCAAGACTTGATGCAGCTCTAGTTACACTGTGATCAAAGCCAGATAAAGTAGCTGTCACTGTTATTACAACAAACGGTGTCCCCAAAATTATATGTGCTAGAACTATACCAGTATGTGTAGCCGCTAAACCAGCTTTTGCCATAAAGAAGAAAATAGCTACACCAGAGATAATTAAAGGAACGATCATTGGAGAAATTAGTGTTGCCATAATCAATCCTTTATAAGGCATGTGTCTGCTACTTAACCCTAATGCTGCAACAGTTCCTAAAAGAACTGAACCTAATGTTGCAAAGATAGCAATGATAAAACTATTCTTAGCTGCTAGACCCCAAGGATTTTTTGTTCCATAAATCATATCCTTATACCATCTTAAAGAAAATGCATCTGGATCAAGGTTTTTCATCCCTTCAGAAAAACTTAGAAATTCCTCAGCGTTAAATGATAGAGGGAAAATTACGAACAATGGTGCAATCAAAAAGAAAAATACACATGTGCAAATAAAAATATATACGTAATGCCAAATTCTGTAATGTGGTTCTGTATATTTTGGTAACGCCATAATTATCCTAGTTTTATATTATCAATTCCAACTAATTTGTTATAAACCCAATATATTGCTAGCACTCCAGCTAATAACATCAGTCCCATTGCAGATGCAAAACTCCAATCTAGTGTGCTCTTCATATGAAATGCAATTTGGTTACTGATCAAGGTGCCGGATGCACCACCTACTAGCGCTGGGGTAATGTAATATCCAATCGCTAATATAAAAACTAACAAGCAACCTGCGCCAATACCTGGAATAGTTAATGGAAAATATACCTTCCAAAAGGTGACGAATGGTGTTCCTCCAAGTGATTTTCCAGCTCTCATTAAGCTCGGAGATATGGTTTTCATTACACTGTATAAAGGTAAAACCATAAAAGGTAATAAAATTTGTGTCATTGCGACGTAAGTTCCAGTTTTATTGTACATCATCTCAGGCCGGTTATCGTCTGCTACTAAGCCGATCATAACAAAGAAGTCATTAACTACTCCTTGCTGTTGAAGAAGTATCATCCAACTTGCGGTTCTAACTAATAATGAAGTCCAAAATGGAAGTAGTACACATATCATTAGAAGGTTGCTATACTTCATTGGCAATGTTGCGAGTAAATGTGCAATTGGATAAGCCATTAGGAAACATAATAGAGTCACAAAGAAAGCTATCTCTAAAGTTCTAAGCCAAAGTACTCTATGTATTCTACGATCTTCTTCTACACTTACAATTTCACCTTCTTCATTTTTATACATATCCATGCCCTTCAGATATTTTGCACTTGTGAATGCAGGTGCTCGTCTTTTAATAGCTCTCCAATACTCAACATCTGCCCATCTTT
>CACKFS010000009.1 GCA_902599575.1 uncultured Pelagibacteraceae bacterium | reverse complement strand
CTGGAGATGACTCTAGAAAGTTTGGTCCTTTTATAGAAGATTATTCTGCATATTTTATGTCTTTAAATAGAGGTAAAGAAAGCATTGCTCTAAATTTAAAAGATAAAGAGGATAAAAAAATCTTTGATAAAATTTTAGAAAAAGCAGATGTACTTGTTGAAAATTTTAAACCTGGTACTTTGGAAAAATGGGGTTACGGTTGGAAAGATGTTTGTAAAAAATATCCAAAACTAATATATGCATCTGCTTCTGGTTTTGGCCAAACAGGTCCACTAAGAGAGCTACCAGCTTACGACATGGTTGTTCAAGGTATGGGGGGATTGATGAGCGTAACAGGTCAACCAAATTCAGAACCAACAAGAGTTGGAACATCTATAGGTGATATTACGGCAGGTTTATTTACAGCTATAGGAGTTAATGCAGCCTTATATGATAGACAGATAACAGGAAAGGGAACTTATATCGACGTATCAATGCTTGATTGTCAAATTGCAATTTTAGAAAATGCAATTGCAAGATATCTATCAAAAAAAGAAATACCTAAACCAATGGGATCTAGACATCCATCAATTGCACCCTTCGAGGCATTTAAAACTAAGGATAGTTATATTATTATTGCAGCAGGTAATGATAAATTATTCGAAAAACTTTGTGTATTACTAAATATTTCTGAAATTTCAAAAGATGAAAAATTTAATACAAATTCTGTAAGAAGCAAGAATATGGACGAGTTAAAAATTATTCTTGAGAAAAAACTTTCATCAAAGTCAACCTCGGAATGGATAAGTCTTATGGAGAAAGATAAAATACCTTGCGGACCAATATTTAATATAAAGCAAGCAGTTGAAAATCCACAAATAGAATCTAGAAATATGATTGTTAATTCTTTTCACAAAAAGATAGGTGAGTTCAAAACAGCAGGTAACCCTATTAAAATGTCAAACTATAAGGATAGTAAAACTAGAGGCGACATCCCTGATTTAGACGAACATAGAAAAAAAATTATTGAAGAATTTTGTAATTAAATTATTTTATCAACTTCATTTGACATTCTTCTTAAAACTTCTTTTTTACTTAATCTATCTGTACGAATAAGAATAGCATCATTTACTTTTTTTAATGGTGAATGTTTTCTTTTTTTATCCATTTTTGTTCTTTTTACTAAACTTTTTTGAACTTCCTTTAGAGGCACTTTTTTTTTTAACTCTTTCCATCTTCTTTTAGCTGCAACACTTATTTTACAAGTAAAATAGAATGCTAAATCATATCTTGGGTTTTTATTTAAAATTTTTGTGGCAATATCTCTTCCTTCAACACAAATTCTTTTATTTTTTTTTATTATTTTTTTTTGGTAAATTCTCATTATTTCTCGAACAGCTTTATCTTTAGCTAAATAACCGACGTGATTACTTATTTCTTGTGAATGAAGTGACTGTTTTTTTATTAAATTATAAGAAATTCTTTTAAATATTTTTCTTAGATAAGGAATTGGTTTTTTTGGTTTTTTTGTTATTAATATCTTGCTTGCATATCGATATAAAAGACCTGAGTTTAATAATAATAATCTATACTTTTTTGATAATAATTTCGCACCAGTGCTTTTTCCACTAGCAGCTTCTCCATCACATGCAACTATAAGAGATTTACTCATTAAGTTAATGGATATCTTATTTTAAAAATTAATTAAATATTATTGTTCTGAGGTCTCAGAATTTTCCTCTGTCTGGCTGTCATTTTCAGCAATTTCATCTAATGATACTTCACCGGTCTCATTTTCTTGAGGCTCTGATGAAACATTTTCAGATTGTGCAGGTGCGTCAGAATTTTGTAATTCAGCTAAATCTTCTTTTGAAACCTGAATTTTTTCAGGAACTTTTCTTGCTCTTTTTGATGGTAAAATTGGTGCACCACTTTTAGAGATCTCACCTTTGTATAAGCTTTCAAAGTCATCTCCAATATCTTCATCATCTTCACTTAAATCATCAACTTGTTCAATATGTTTTCTTAATTTGTATACAGCGCTATCTGTTAATTCATTTACTTTGACGTTCTCAACAGCAATTTCTCTTAAAGCTATAACTGTGTTTTTATCATTATCTCTGTCAACCGATGGTTCAATTCCTGAATTTAACTGAGTAGCTCTCTCTTTTGCAACTAAAACAAGTTCATAAGGGCTATCTACTTTATCTATACAATCTTCTACGGTTACTCTTGCCATGCGGATTGTTTATACATGCAACTTTAAAAAATCAAGTTTTTTTTAAATTTTAATTGGATTAAGTTTATTTCTGACAAAAAATAGAGCGATTAAAGCTAGAAAAATATAGGTTCCTGAAATCATAGAAATCTGCTCTATTGAAAATCCTTTATCTATTAATAAACCAAATACTGCTGTCCCAAAGGCAGTTGAGAATACCATAAGTGCTGTTGTTAAAGCTTTAATTGAACCAATATGTTTTACTCCATAAACTTCCGCCCAAGTTGAAGAACCAAGCACGTTTGCTAAACCATTCGAAATTCCTATTAATCCTAGAAATAAAAAAGAAACTATAGAGTTGTCAAAAACAATAATTAAAAACAGAGAGAGTAAAAAAGGTAAATTCATATAAATTAAAAGTTTTCTGCTCGAAAACTTATCAATTAAAAATCCTGCAATAAATAATGTAATTACCGATAAAATAGAATAAGCCATAAAGGATTGTGCGATAACATAAGGACCCCAATTTTTTGATGAAAGAATAAATGACTGATAAACAAATATTCCAGTCGCGATCCATGGCATTGCAAGCATATTTGCACAAACTATATAAAATCTATAATCCTTTATAACTTCAATTCTTTTCCAATTTTTAATCTTTATATTTCTTTTATTTTTATTGTTATCAATTTCTCTTGAGTCGAGTTTGATATTTTTAATAAGTAAGTATGAAATTATCGGCAAAAGTAAAATTACAAAAGAAATATTAATCCATATGTTTCTCCATTCCATAAAAGTTAATAGATAAATGATAAATACAGGTAAAATAAATTCAGCTGTAGATAATCCAAACCATCCTGTGCTTAGAGCTTTTCCTCTTGATTTAGTAAAGTATCTTGAAATTGTTGTAGTAGCAGTGTGAGACATTAATCCTTGACCTGAAAATCTCATTAAAAAAATAGCGATAAATAACAAGGTTGCCGATGAGACCTTAGAAAAAAAATAACATGAAAAAGATAGAAGCAAAGTTACAAATGTTCCAAATTTAAAGACATCAATATCATCAATTTTTTTTCCTACCCAAATAATAACTAGACTGCTTAGTAATGTTGCTGATGCATAGATTGTGCCAAATTGTCCGTGAGTAATTGATAATGCATCACGAATACTAGAATTGAAAAGACCTAAAAAAAAACTCTGTCCAAAGCTAGAAAAAAATGTAAATATGAATCCAAATAGAATTACTTTTAAACTTAAACTATTAAACATAAAAAATTATGAGTTGTAATGTAGCTTTTATAGGTCTTGGTGTCATGGGATATCCGATGGCAGGATATATATCAAAAGGTGGTCATAATGTAACTGTTTTTAATCGAACAAAAACCAAAGCAGAGAAATGGATAACTGAACATAAAGGAAAAATGGCAGAAACACCTGCCGAAGCAACAAAAGATGCTGATTATGTTTTTACGTGTGTTGGAAACGACAATGACTTAAGAGAAGTTACATTTGGTGAAAAAGGAATTTTTAAAACAATTAAAAAAGGTGCCGTTTATATTGATAACACCACAGCGTCGGCAACAATTGCGCGAGAAATTTATGATTATGCAAAAAAAAATGGATTTGGATCTTTAGATGCTCCAGTATCTGGTGGTCAAGCTGGAGCAGAAAATGGAGCTCTTACAGTTATGATCGGTGGAGATCAAGCTGACTTTGATAAAGCTAAAGATAAAATAGATTGTTATAGCAAAAAAATGAAATTACTTGGTAAAGCAGGATGCGGTCAATTAGCTAAAATGGTTAATCAAATTTGTATAGCAGGTTTAGTTCAAGGTTTGTCAGAGGGAATTAATTTTGGGATTAAAGCAGGATTGAAAATGGAGGACGTAATTGAAGTTATTTCTAAAGGGGCTGCTCAATCTTGGCAAATGGAAAATAGATACAAAACAATGATTGATGATAAATTTGACTTTGGTTTTGCTGTTGATTGGATGAGGAAAGACTTAAAAATCGCAATGGATGAGGCAAAAAATAATGGATCCTTGTTACCTGTAACTGAATTAGTTGATAAATTTTATGGTGAAGTCCAAGGCATGGGAGGAAATCGTTGGGATACATCAAGTTTAATCAAAAGATTTAGAAAGTAGTATATGCAACCAGCATACTATGAAGATTTTATTGAAATTAAAAAGAAAATTTGGCTCATGCTTGATGATGCTGTAAAAAATAGAGCTTCTCAATTTAGAATTCCAACTTTTATTTGCGGTAATGATAATAATATCGACGGAAGAATTGTGGTTCTAAGAAAATCGGATCAATCAAATAATTTAGTTCAATTCCATAGCGATATTAGATCAGATAAAATAGAAATTCTAAAAAAAAATCCAAATGCTTCAATGTTATTTTACGATAAAGATGAAAAAATCCAAGTAAGATTAAAAGTGAATTGTGTAATAAATCATAAAAATGAAATTACAAAAACCTCATGGGATAAAACTCAACACATAAGTAGAAAATGTTATTTAGTAGATAAAGGTCCAGGAACTATATCTGATGTTCCAACATCAGGATTAAAACCAGAATTAGATAATTTTGATTATACAAAAGAACAAAGTGAAGAGGGTTATAAAAATTTTACTGTTATTCAGTGTAAAATTAAATCTATTGAGTGGCTTTATCTGGCTGCCAAAGGTCATCGAAGAGCCAGGTTTGATTTAGAAAATAGCAAAAATAGTTGGCTTGTTCCTTAATGTTATTTTTCTAAAGCAGATAATTTTTTTTTAAGTTTATTAGATAAACCCACAAACCATTGTTTTTCTTTTCCAGACTCTGGTAATACAGCGCCATATTCAATCATTTGCGAAGGTGGTAAGTCTATTATATAAACCCATACCTGTGTTTCATCTAGTTTTGATGTTTTAACAATAATATTTTTTAAATCAGAAATTAATCTGTCTTTTGTTTTTTTTGGACGCCCTGCTCTAATTTGACCAAGTAAAAAAATAGAGGGTTCTTTTACTATTTTACCTCCCATAAAATGATTTTTTTTCTTTGTGTTATTAAATATGACTTGAGCAAAATAAGTATTTGCACCAGTTACAACATTATGAACCTTAGTAATTCCTTGAGCTAGTTCTTTTTGTTTTTTAGAGTTAAGATTAATATTTGATGTAGTTACTGTATAAGTTGGCATTATCTAAAATATAGATTGTGAATATCTCTTCCAATTATCCTGATAGTGTTTAGTATTTTCATCAACAGCTTTTTTTTCTTCGTCTGTAACCTCTCTGATTACTTTTCCTGGCGATCCTATTACTAATGAATTATCTGGTATTACTTTATTTTCTGTTATTAAAGCTTTTGCACCAATAATACAATTTTTTCCTATCTTTGCTTTGTTGAGGATGACTGCACCTATTCCAATTAAACTATTGTCCCCTATTGTGCATCCATGAAGCATCACTAAATGTCCAATGGTTACATTTTTTCCAACTTTTAAAGGACATCCTGGATCAGTGTGTAAAACACATCCATCTTGAACATTAGAACCTTCTCCAATATGAATATTTTCTATGTCTCCCCTTAAAGTAGCATTAAACCAAATACTAGAATTTTTTTCTAAAGTTACATCACCAATGATCACTGCGTTAGGTGCTACCCAATTTTCGCCAGAGTTTTTTGGTTTTTTATCTTTTAAATCGTAAAACATAATTTATAAATTATTTTAACATGGCATTAACAAAAACTCCAATATGTGATTTTAATCTTCATGCAATTGATTTCAAATTAAAATCTGTTGAAAACACTGTCTTATCACTTAATGATATCAAGGGTGAAAATGGAACACTGATAATGTTTATTTGCAACCATTGTCCATATGTAAAAGCAATTATAAAAGACTTAGTTGAAGATTGTGAAAAACTTAAAGACTTAGGCATAAATTCAGCGGCAATCATGTCAAATGATACAATTAATTATCCAGATGATTCCTATGAAAATATGATTAAATTTTCTGCAAAACATAAATTTAGTTTTCCTTACTTAATTGATGATACGCAGGAAATAGCAAAAAAATACGATGCTGTATGTACTCCAGATTTTTTTGGATACAATAAAGATCTTAAACTTAATTATCGAGGAAGAATAAGAGAACTTAGGGATTTAAAACCTATCAGAAACGGAACAAGTGAATTATTCGAAGCCATGAAACTAATATCTGAAACACAAAGGGGGCCAGATATACAAAAGCCAAGCCTTGGCTGCAGTATAAAATGGTTTAAAAGATAATGCATTTAATTGTTACTAGAACTTTTCCTCCAGAAGTAGGTGGCATGCAAAATCTAATGTATGGTTTAGCCAAATCATTATCTGAAAATGTAATGATTAAAGTTTTTGCTGATCAATATCCAAATCAATATAATTTTGATAAAGAATTGTCTTTTTCAATTGAAAGGGTAAGTGGACCAAAGATATTCAAGAAATACAGAAAAGCTAATTTAGTAAATACATATTTAGAGAATAATAACAAAGTTAAGGCTATTATTGCAGATCACTGGAAAAGTCTTGAAAATATAAATACTGAAGTTAAAAAAATTTGCTTAATTCACTCTAAAGAAATAAATCATAAAAAAAATTCTTTTATTAATAAAAGGTTAATTAAAATTTTAAATAATTGTCATACGGTAGTTGCAAATTCTAATTTTACTAAAAATCTTGCTATAAGTGTTGGCGTTGACGAAAATAAAATTAAAGTAATCAACCCAGGGGTTTTTCCAGCAGATAAAATAGATGACAAAATTTACAAAAATATAAAAAAGAAATTAGAGAGCAGAACTCCAAAATTAATTACAATTGCTAGATTTGATAAGAGAAAAAACCATGAAAAAATTATTATGGCCCTTAGAAATTTAAAAGAAATTTATCCAAACATTATTTATATTTGTATCGGACAAGGAGAAAATATTGATAATCTTAAAAAATTAATCACAGAACTTAAATTACAAGATCAGGTTATTTTTCCAAAAAATTTAACTCAAGATGAAAAAAATTCTTATCTAAAATGCTCCGATGTTTTTGTTATGCCTTCTATAACTTATAAAAAGTCTGTTGAAGGGTTTGGAATAGTTTACGTAGAGGCAGCACAATTTGGGGTTCCATCAATAGGTGGAAAAGATGGTGGGGCCGCAGATGCAATAGATCACGAACAGACAGGGTATATTTGTGATGGTAATAGTTTAGATGATGTTTATCAATCAATTTTTAATATTTTGGAAAACAATAAATATAAAGTTTTTGGGAAAAAAGCAGAGGAAATATCAAAAAAATTTTACTGGTCTAAAATTGTGAAAAAGTATTTAGAATTATTATAAGGTTATTTTTTCAAAAACTTTTTCAGCACTTAATTTATTTAAATCACTTACCTGAATTGCTTTAAAATTATCTCTTTCTATACTTACTTTTTTTGCAGTTGTATGAGATCCAAACAATGTTAGACCTTTTGCATTTAGATGAGCTGCCATATGCGCTGGTCCAGTGTCATTTGCAATTACAAAAGTACTTTTTTTTATTAATGAAGATAATTGAGAAATACTTACTGCTTTACCGTTATCTAAAATTTTTATTGCATCATATTGATCCGCTTCATTAATCTCGTTAGGGCCAGGGGCAGTAATAATTTTAAATTGATCTTTATATTTTGCTTTAATCAAATTTATTAAATTATTAAAGTATGGCCATTTCTTTAATGTTAGATGAGGTGAACAAAATGGAAATAATAATATATAATTGTATAATTTGTATTCATTCATAATTTTCTCAATATCTACACAACTCCATGAGAAATCAGGGTGCATTGTATGTTTTGTTTCTATACCTGAAGATTTTAGCTGATGATTAAACCTTTCAAGAACAGGGTTTTTGTCAAATTCCTCCTTGGTTTTGTTATTTGGTAAAGTTGTCTCTGAGGAACACCAAATATTTAAATTTGCATTAGGAAATAAAATTTTTTTATAAAAAGAGGTTCTTGATGAATTTTGTAAGTCATAAACTTTAGTAAATTTATTTTTCTTTATCTTTTTCATTAAATTGTAAAGATAAATTAAATTAAATCTTGAAAGTCTTTTATCTAAAATAATTTCTTTTAAAGAGCTGTATTTACTAAAGAGATCTATGTAGAGATTAGTGGTTAAAAGAAAAATATCATCAGTTGAATGGTTATCACAAATATCTTGAATTGCACCGCTAGCTTGGGCTATATCTCCTAAAGATCCATGTTTTATGATTAATATATTAGACATATTTTCAACAAATTATCATATTAAAAAATTTTATGAATAAGATTCTAGTTGAAGTTTCTGTTGGTGAGCTTTTTGATAAAATTTCTATTTTAGAGATAAAAAAAGATAAAATTAAAGATGAAGAAAAACTCAAATATATAGTAGATGAGTATAATTTATTAAAAGAACAAATGGTAGATAAAGTAAAACTTAATGAAAAGTTGAGTGGTTTATTTGACGCTTTGAAAGATATAAATTCTAAACTATGGGTAATTGAAGATGATAAGAGATTATGTGAAAAGAATTCTGATTTTAGTGAAAAATTTATAAAATTGTCTAGGGATATTCACTTTTTAAACGACAAAAGAGCTTCAATAAAACTTGAAATAAATAATCAAACTGGTTCTAAGATTAAAGAAATTAAGGAATATACTAGTTATTAATAACTGTACTTCTTCTCAAGATATCTAATAAAATTATGTATAATAAAGGTCATAAATAAATAAATTCCACCAGCCACTATAAAAACTTCTATTGGCTTAAAAGTTGTAGAAATTATATATTTTGCTACTCCAGTCAAATCCATTAGTGTAACCGTGCTAGCTAATGATGTTCCTTTAAGCATTAATATTATCTCGTTTCCATAAGCAGGTAATGATTGCCTTATAGCAATAGGTATTTGAATTTTATAAAATATAATTTTTTTAGAAATACCAAGACTGTCACCAGCTTCTATAAAACCCTTATTTATTGTTTCAAATGCTGACCTTAAAATTTCGGAAGTATAAGCACCTGTATTAAGAGAAAAAGCAATAATCGCACACCAATAAGGTTCTTTTAAAATAATCCATAAAAAAGAAGATCTTAAAAATTCTATCTGTCCTAATCCAAAGTATATAATAAATATTTGAACTAATAGAGGGGTGCCTCTAAATATGTATGAATAAAAATAAGAAAATCTATTTAAAATTATATTTTTATTTAATCTTAGGATTGCAAAAAAAAGTCCAAGTATAAGTCCAAATATAAGTGACAAAGATAACAATTTTAAAGTTACTAAAGTTGCATTTAAGAGCTTTGGGAAACTACTTGCCATTAGTTCCAAATCCATTAGTAGCCTCTCCTGTATTTAATTTCTAATTTATTTATTAATTTCATACTTAGAAAAGTTAATAGTAAATATAAAACCGCTGCAAAAGAGTAAAAGAATAATGGATCTCTTGTAGATCCAGCTGCAATATAAGATTGTCTCATAATTTCAACTAAACCTGTAACTGATATTAATGAAGTATCCTTTAAAGTAATTTGCCAAACGTTACTTAAATTAGGAACAGCAAGTCTTAACATTTGAGGCATTATCACTTTAAAAAAATGTACAGGTTTTTTTAAACCTAAAACTTTTGATGCTTCGAATTGACCTTTGTCAATTGATTGGATAGCGCCCCTAAAAACCTCTGTAGAGTATGCGCCTGAAATAATTCCAATTGCAAATGAACCTGTTATAAATGCATTTATTTCAATATATTTGTTATATCCAAAAATTGATGCAACGTACATAACTGCACCACTACCACCAAAGAATAATAAATAGATAACTAATAATTCAGGCACACCTCTAATTATTGTTGTGTAAGAATTACCAATAAAATTTAAAAATTTATTTTTGGATAATTTGAGTGGAGTAAAAATTAGAGCAAAACAAAAGCCTATGATCATAGCTGTTATTGAAACAGCAATTGTCATTAATGTTGCTAAGAAAAGTTCATCTCCCCAACCAGTATTTCCAAATGCTAAAAGTTCCATATTGAAAGGCGACTATATTGTATAGTCGCCAATCATTAAATATTTACATTGAAGCGTCGAAGCCAAACCATTTAGTTGCAATTCGGCTGATGTCTCCGTTTTTTCTAGCTTTATTAATTGCACTGTTAAAAGCTTTTAATAGTTCAGTGTCGTCTTTTCTAATTCCAACACCAACACCATTACCAAAAGCACCTCCCGAAAAAGTAGGCCCAACAAGTACTACAGGCTTTTTAGATTTCTCTGCGTAATCCGTAAAAGCCACAGCAGCAGCAAGAGCAACGTCACATCTTCCAGATGCTAAATCTAAATTTACTTCATCCTGAGTTTTATAAGTTCTAACATTTACTTTACCCACATCACCAGACTCTAAAAAATTTTGGTGAATAGTAGCTGTTTGTACACATACGGTTTTACCAGCTAAAGCTTGGGTAATAGTTTTTAAATCTTTTTTAACAGCACCAGATTTTTTAGTTAGATTAATCCCTTCAGAAGTTTGCATGCCTTCTAAATTTGAACCTTTCATCACTGCTAATGAAGCTACTTCATCTGCGTAACCTTGTGAAAAATTTATAGCTTTTTTTCTTTCATCGGTTATAGACATTCCGGCCATTATTGCATCAAATTTTCTCATTATTAATGCAGGTATCATGCCGTCCCAATCTTGCTCAACAATTTCACACTGTTGTCCAATGTATCTACAAAGTGTCCATGCTAACTCAACTTCAAATCCAATTAATTTACCTGAAGCATCTTTAGAATTCCATGGTGGATAAGCACCCTCAGTACCAATTCTTATTTTATCAGCATTAGCAGATACTGATAAAAACAAAGTTATCAATATACTTAAGCTGAATTTTTTTATTACGTTCATATTTCCTCCAAATATATATATTCAATTATTTCACAAATTTTTTGATTAAAAAAGAGATTATTTATTTAATGACGATGCAAAATTCCAAGAACAATCAAAACTTGGTATATAAATTCTATCTAGAGAAGAATTACCAAAACTTTTTCTAAATAAATTTAACCATTTTTCAACTTGTTTTGGTTTTTTGTCTTGACTACCAACTTGGGCAGTAATAGTGCCGTTTGGTTTTAGTATCCTTTTTAAAGACTTAATGTTTTTAGCGGCGAGATCGATACAATATTGATCGTCATTTAAATCTACAAAAATTTTATCATATTTATTGTCTTCGACTTTTTTTATACTTTCAAAGGCATCGCCCCATACACACTTGACAGAATTCTTTTTTGTAGCTTTTTGTCCAACTTTACTTAAATGTTTTTCACATACATCAACTACTTGAGGATCAAGCTCATACCAATCTATATAATTGAAACCTTGATTAATACATTCTCTCGCTACTCCTCCATCACCGCCTCCAATTATAGCTGAATTATTTTTTTCTGGATTAAGTTTCAATCCAGAATTTACGAAAGTAGAGCTATAAAGGTGTTCATCTTTCTCTGCTACTTGTAATTCATTATCTATAAATAAAGCTTTGCCAAATTGCTCTAGATCTAAAATTTGTATGTGCTGTCCAACTTTTGATGTGAAGTCCTCAAGAATATTTTTAGCCATATAATATTTCTTAAGGCCTGGTGAACTATAAATATCGTCATAATAATCAACTGTATCTCTATTGAACTCTTTCTTTACAATTTTTGTATGCTTAATCTCCTTCTTTAGCACTTCTAATGCTACAGATGGGGATACCTTGCCACAAGTAAAAAAATCAAAACTTATAATTCCTTTTTCAGGAAATGTATGAAAACTAATATGAGATTCTGCTAATAATGCTACTAAAGTAAAACCTTGAGGTTCAAATTTATATTTTGAAATTTCTAGGACTATGACTTTTGCTTTTTTAGCAATTTTATAAACTAATTTTTCGTAGAATTTTGGATCATACTCTTTTTGAGTTCCAATAATATCAAAAGTGACGTGCTCCCCTACTTTCGTCATAAAAATTATCCTTTTTTATAATTTTTTACTTTTTCTAATATTACATCCATCTCGCTCGATGAAAGAATCTTAGGATCTCCTAACTTTATTGTATTTATGTATTGATGACAAATATTTTCTAGTTCCTCAGCTAATTCAAAAGCACTTTCTAGATTTTCTCCAAATGCAACTTGTCCATGATTTGACATGAGACACGCTTTTCTATTTTCCAATGCATAAATAATATTATCAGACAGTTCTTGTGTACCAAAAGTTGCGTACTTGGCACATTTGATACTGTCGCCACCAGCTAAAGCTATCATATAATGAAAAGCAGGTATATCTTTACGATGAGCTGATACAGCTGATGCGTGTGGAGAATGAGCATGAACTATCGCTTTTGCATCTGATTTTTTCAAATAGATATCTTTATGAAATCTCCATTCAGATGATGGTTTTAAGTTTGTATCGTGATTTCCATCACTAGATACAAAAACTATATCCTCCTCTTTGAGTGTATCGTATTTTTTTCCTGAAGGAGTTATTAAAAACCCCTCAACACTATTTTCGATACTTCTTACAGAAATATTTCCAGATCTTAAAGGAGATAAGTTCGTAGTATTAAGTTTAATTGAATATTTAATTACTTCTTTTCTTTTTTCTAAATTTTTCATTTGAATAGTTTTTTTAATCCCTCTGTAGATGCTTCACAAATACCTTTTTCAGTAATTAATCTAGTCACATATTTTGCTGGAGTTACATCAAAAGCTAAATTCATTGCTTTACTTTTCTTTGGATATATTTGTATTTTTTTTATTTTTCCCTCACTGTCAAAACCTTCTATTTGAGATAGCTCCTCAGAATTTCTCTCCTCAATAGGTATTTCTTTGTGATTTTTTATATTCCAATCAATTGTAGAACTTGGAAGGGCTACGTAAAAAGGAATTTTATTATCATGGGCAGCTAATGCTTTAAGATATGTCCCAACTTTATTACAAACATCACCATTTGCTAAAGTTCTATCTGTTCCTACAATACACATATCTACTTCCCCTCTTTGCATTAAAATACCACCAGTATTATCTGCAATAATTGTATTATTAACTCCTTCTTCATTTAATTCATAAGAAGTGAGATTTGCACCTTGGTTTCTAGGTCTTGTTTCATCTGCCCAAACATGGACTGGAATACCTTTCTTGTGTGCATGATAAATTGGTGAGGTTGCAGTTCCCCAATTAATTGTTGCAAGCCATCCTGCATTACAATGAGTTAAAATATTCACTGTATCTTTTTTTTTACTATAAATTTCCTCAATTATTTTTAGACCATTCAATCCAATATTTTCACAAAATTTAATATCTTCTTCACAAATTTCTTTTGCTTCATTTACAGCTATATCTAAAATTTTATCACTATTAACGCCTGATAGCTTATTCATCATCCGATTAACTGCCCACTTTAGATTTATTGCTGTAGGTCTTGATTTAATCAAATTATCAGCTGTTTTTTTTAAAAAAGATTGGTCGTTATTTTCTAAAATAGCTAAAACTAATCCATATGCTGCAGTAGCTCCTATTAAAGGAGCGCCTCTTACCTCCATTGTTTTAATTGCATTTATTGCGTCTTTCGATGTTTTTAGATCTTTAATAATAAATTGATGTGGAAGTTTTGTTTGATCAATTATTTTTACAACATTATTTTCAAACCATATTGTTCGGTATTCTTTTCCTTCAATTTTCATTTATTCAAAACTCTACCTGCAACTGTTTTTAGTTTATCTTTTGTTTTTTGAGATCTTTTTTCAGGTGCAGTAATTATTGCTACATCTAAGCAATTATTTGTAGGATCTTTAGGGTCAATATGATTTTCAAAAGTATCGATGATATTCTTTATCATGCTTTTTGCTTTTGCAGCATTACCTAAAAGAACTTTAATTACTTGTTGAACATCAACGTTTTCATGATCTGGGTGCCAGCAATCGTAATCTGTCACCATTGAAACTGATGCGTATCTTATTTCAGCTTCTCTAGCTAATTTCGCTTCTGGCATATTTGTCATGCCAATAACATCTGCTTTCCAAGATCTATATAAATTTGACTCAGCTAATGTTGAAAATTGAGGTCCCTCCATAACCACGTACGTTCCACCTCTTTGATAATCAATTTTTTCTTTTTTTATAGCTTCTTCACATGCATTCATTAATCCATCTGAGGTTGGGTGAGCCATAGATACATGTGCTACTATTTCATCGTCAAAAAATGTTTTATTTCTTGCAAAAGTTCTATCGATAAATTGGTCTATAATTACAAATTTTCCTGGTGGTAATTCTTCTTTTAATGATCCAACAGCTGATACAGAAATTATATCTGTAACACCTAATTGTTTTAAGGCGTCAATGTTTGCCCTAAAATTAATTTTAGATGGATTTATGAAATGTCCTCTGCCATGTCTTGGTAAAAAATAAACCTCTTTTCCTTTAAAACGAGTTTTTAAAATTTGATCTGAGGGATTTCCCCAAGGTGTTTTTAAGTCTAGTAACTCTCTATCTTTAAATTCCTCTACATCATACAACCCACTGCCACCGATAATTGCCAATTTATTGTTTACCATATCTAAAAGATAGTTTATTTAATAATATAACGCAAATTTAAATGGATTTAAAAAAGTTTATAAGATCTATACCTGACTATCCGAAAAAAGGTATCCTATTCAGAGACATTACAACTTTAATTAAAGATGAAAAAGCATTTGAAGAGACAATTAATCAAATTAATGAAAGATCAAAGAAATTCAGTTTTGATAAAATTGCTGCAATTGAATCTAGAGGTTTTGTATTTGCTTCAGCTGTGTCATATGCTCTTAAAAAACCTTTTATAATGCTAAGAAAAAAAAATAAATTACCATCAGAAACTTATTCTGTTGATTTTGAATTAGAATATGGCAAAGCAACGATAGAGGTACATAAAGATTCTATTAAGCAAGGTGAAAAGGTTTTAATTATTGATGATTTAATTGCAACTGGGGGAACAGCAGAGGCAGCTGCAAAATTAATAAATTTATCAAAAGGATCAGTCGCAGGTTTTATTTTTGTAATAAATTTATTTGATTTAAAGGGCAGTGACAAATTAAAAGAACTTGGTTATGAAGTTGAAAATTTAATTAATTTTCCAGGACACTAAAACTATATTCTGTAAAAAGATTTTCTTCCAATAATTGAATTATACAAACCCAAAAAACTATATTTATAAATATCAAACTGTTCTTCATTAAATGTAATTTTGAAATAAGCCATCATAAACATGAATTTCAAAAGTTTTAAAAAGCATTTTTTTAAAGCAAACAAATAACTGTAATTTTTTTTATAAAAATAAAATTCAGACCATCGCCAGTGCCAACTTCGGAACTTATTTGATGCATTTCTAAGTTCTGGTATTATTGCAATCGAGCTGCTATTTCCGATATGTTTTATATAAAGAATTTTACTAGCATATACTTTTATTCCTTTATTAGCTAAGCCTTTACAAAGATCAAAATCCTCAAAATATATAAATATATTTTCATCAAAAACTTTATTATCTAAAAATTTATCTAAATTTATAATAATCGCGCAACCAATTATCCAGTCAGCTTCGATTAAGGTTTCGTTATATTTTTTTACTATATTATTTTTCGAGAAGTATCCATAAGATCTATGACCGTTTTTTTTAATATCTTCTTCGTAAAAATTTACACCTAAAATTGAAAATTCAAATTTATCATTAAGATAAATTTTTACATTTTGAAAAAAATTTTTGTCTATTACTGTATCTGGACTTAATGCTAATGCATATTTGGTATCTATTTTTTTGAAACCAAAATTATTTCCTCCACCGAAACCTAAATTTTTTCCAGTACACTCAATAGATAAATTTGGAAATTGATTAAGTAAATCCTCTTTTTTTATAAACTCTTGGGAATTTTCTATGATTTTAATCTTAACTCTCTTATCAATTGAATTAAGGCAATTAAATAATATTTCTCTGTTTGTTTTATAAGTTAAAATAACAACTGTTAGTTCATTTAAAAAATTATTATTCATAAATTTTAATCTATTTTTGGCCTATACCAGGAAGATTTACCCATCAAAGCGTTTAAATAGCCTAAAGCTCTATTATAATAAATTTTAGATTTAAATTTATTTAATATCAAAATATAGAAAATAAATTTTATCGTTGATGTAATAAATTTTGGAAAACCTTGTAAAACAGCATGATAATAACCTTTATGTTTTTTTGAAAAATAAAACTTTGACCATATCCAATGCCAATTTCTTGATAACTCAATTTCATCTGAGTAGTGCTCAGAAACAGCTTTAGCACCAAAATGTTTTATTTTGCAATAAGGTAATACATAAATTTTTCCTTTCATATCTTTTACTCTTTTACATAAATCATCGTTTTCTAAATACATAAAAAAATTTTCATCAAAAATTTTAACATCATTTAAAATTAATTTAATTTTTTTTTTATTAATTAGCATGCAGAAACCATCTAAACTTTCTACCTCAAATATATTTAATTTGTTAATATTTTTTTTATTTTTAATTTTGTAATTTGGATAATTATCATTCACGGAAATTGGAGACATTAAAACAAAATTTGCTAAATCTTGTCCTGCTTTTATTAATTTGTCTAAAGTGTCATCAAATAACACTACATCTGGATTTAATAAAAGTACAAAATCAGATTTTGCTAAATTAATCCCTATATTATTTCCTGCACCCATACCAATATTACCTTTGGAAAGTATGCATGAAACATTATTATATTTATTCTCAATATAATTTTTAAAAACCTCATCGTCTGAATTTTCCACTATTATAATTGAAATATTTCTATCTATTGATTGAATACATTTATCAATAATATGTTGACTTTTAAGAGTAACAATGACTACAGTTAAATTCTGCCTAGATATTGACATACATAATTGCTTAAAATGATATTATAATAGGTATACTAACAGTTTCATCTAATGTAAAAAACAAAAATATGAATAAAGTAATTGTAACTGGTGGATTAGGTTTCATCGGAAGTAATCTAATTAAATTATTGCTTAAAAAAAAATATTATGTGTTGAATATAGATAAAATCACATATTCATCAAATATTTATAACACTAAGGAATTTATAAATAATAAAAATTATAAATTTATCAAATTGGATATTAATGATAAAAAATTATTGAATATCTTCAAAAAAATCAAGCCTATCGGAATTTTTAATTTAGCTGCTGAAACACACGTAGATAGGTCTATAGATAGTCCGAAAAATTTTATTAAAAGTAATATACTAGGAACATTCAATTTGTTGGAATGTTTTAGGGAATTTTATAAATCTTATTCAAAAACTAGGTTGATCCATATTTCTACAGATGAGGTGTATGGCGATATATTAAATGGTAGATCTAACGAAGAATATAAATATAAACCAAGCTCCCCCTACGCTGCAAGTAAAGCATCATCTGATCACTTAGTATCTTCTTATGTAAGAACATTTAAAATACCCGCAATTGTAACAAATTGTTCAAACAATTATGGTCCATGTCAGCATCCAGAAAAATTAATACCTAAATTAATTTATAATATATTAAATAATAGAGAATTACCCATATATGGTGACGGAAAAAATTCACGAGAGTGGATATATGTTATGGATCACTGTGAAGGTCTTATACAAGTTTTTTTAAAAGGAAAAGTAGGTGAATTTTATAACATTGGTTCTAATAAGAACTTAAATAATCTTGAGATAACAAATTACCTATTAAATATAGCAAAAAATTACATCAATTTAGGTAGAAAAGTAAAAATTAAATTTGTTAAAGATAGACCTGGTCACGATTTAAGATATGCATTAAATAGCAATAAAATAAAAAGAAAACTTAAATGGAAGTCTAATACTAAGATCATTGATGGACTAAATAAAACTTTTTTATGGTATTATAATAATCAAAATTATTTTAAAAATCTTAAGAAAAAAGATATTTTGAAAAGATTAGGAACTTAATTGATAAATAAAGGGATTATTTTAGCTGGTGGTAGGGGCACAAGAATGAGTCCATTAACTAAGGCTATTAATAAACAACTATTACCAATATTTGATAAACCTCTAATTTTTTACCCCCTTTCGATTTTAATGCTTTCAAAGATAAAAGATATTTTAATAATAGTTAACAAAGGTGAGTTAAATCAATATAAGAAAATTATACCTAGCGGAAGAAATCTTGGAATAAAGATTTCATATGCAGAGCAAAGTGAGCCAAGAGGTTTACCAGAAGCTTTTATAATAGGTGAAAAATTTATTGGTTCAGATAATGTTGCATTAATATTAGGAGACAATTTTTTTTATGGACAAAATCTAACAAAACAACTGCTGGACTATAAAAAATTAAAAAAAGGTGCAAAAATTGTTTTACATAAAGTTAAAAAACCTGAGCTGTATGGTGTGGCGAAGATAAATAAAAGTAATAAAGTGATAAGTATTAAAGAAAAACCAAAAAAATTTTTCTCAGACCTTGCCATTACGGGTCTATATTTTTTTGACAATTTAGTTTGCAAATATTCTAAATTATTAAAACCATCTAAACGTGGAGAACTAGAGATAGTTGATTTAATTAATAAATACAGAAAAAAAGGAAGTTTAAAAGCAAGTTTACTTGGTAGAGGGGGAGCATGGTTAGATACAGGATCAATAGATGATTTTTATAAAACTAGCGCGTTCGTATCAGCAATTGAGAAAAGGCAAGGGTTAAAAGTTGCATGTATTGAAGAAATAGCATTTTCATACGGTTGGATTGGAAAGAAAGAAATTAATAATCAGATTAAATTTTATGGCAGATGTGAGTATTCAGATTATTTAAAAAATTTGATTTCATAAAAAGTGAAAAAAATATTATTAACAGGATCAACTGGTTTTATTGGATCAGAATTATTAAAAAATTTATCAAAAAATTATAAAATTTACGTAACATTAAGAAAAAAAACGAAGAAAAATTTTATCCATAAAAATATTATTAAGATTTATTTTAGTAGTTTTCAAAATTTAAATGATAAAATAGAAAAATTAAAAATTAATACGGTCATCCATTGCGCTACGCATTATGTCAAAAAACATGATTTTAAAGATATAAAAAAATTAAGTGATTCAAATATCTTATTTGGAAATATTATTCTTGAAAATTTGGAAAAAATGGGGGTAAAGACTTTTATAAATTTTTCAACTGTTTGGGAAAATTTTAATGGTAAAAAAGATAATTATTATAATTTGTACTCTGCTTATAAATCAAGCTTTAAGAATATAATTAATTTTTATAAAAAAAAATTTAGCAAAACAAAATTTATAAATTTAGTAATTTCAGATACTTTTGGGGAAAATGACAAAAGAAAAAAAATTATAAATTTATTAAAGATTAATTATAAAAAAAGAGTCATTACTAAGTTAATATCGAAAAACTTATATATGAATTTACTCAATGTAATTGATATTAATAATGCTATAAGACTTATTCTAAAAAAAAATTACAAGTCAGGCACATATTTACTAAAAAACGAAAGTGATTTTAAAGTTAGTGATATTATCGACGGTATAAATAAACATTCTAATAAAAAAATTAAGATTAAATGGTTGTCAAATAATATTATAAAGGAAAAAACTTTTAAATTTAAGACACTCAAAAATTGGAAATCCAATAATAGTGAAATTGAAGACATTGTAAGAATTATAACAAAATAAATTTTATTGTTTTTTTTTTTATACAAGTTAAATACAAACAATGAATAAAATTTATTATGGCAGAGCGGTATATGACAATAAGGAAATAAATGCAGTAACTAACGTGCTGAAAAATGACAGTCTTTCATTAATCGACGGCAAAAAAGTAAAGCAACTAGAAAAAAAAATTTCACAAATTTTTGGAAAAAAATATGGTTTGATGGTCAACTCAGGGTCTTCAGCGAATTTGTTAGCACTTTCATCATTTAAATTTAAAAAAGGTTCAGAAATTATTACTCCAAATCTTACTTTTTCAACTACTGTGGCACCGATATACCAACTAGGATTAATTCCTCATTTTGTTGGTGCAGAAGAAAATAAATTTATTACAGATCCAAATCAAATTGAAAAATGTATAAATAAAAAAACTGTCGCTTTAATGATACCAAATTTGTTAGGCAATATAGCTGATTGGAAAAAAATTTATAAAATAGCAAAAAAATATAATCTTAAAGTTATTGAAGACTCCGCAGATACAATTGGATACAAGGTAAATAAAAAAAGTTTAGGTAGTTATTCTGATGTAACAACAAATAGTTTTTATGCATCCCACATAATCAACGGAGCAGGTACTGGTGGTATATTATGTTTTAATGATTATGAGTTGTATAAAAGAGCAAAACTATTACGAGGATGGGGACGATCATCCGCTGTGTTTAATGAGTCTGAAAATGCTTCAAAAAGATTTAATGTAAAAGTTTCAGGTATTGATTACGATGCAAAATATATTTTTTTTGATTTAGGCTACAATTTTTTACCATCTGAAATTTCTGCAGCTTTTGCACTTGAACAAATAAAAAAATTAAAAAAAAACATCTCTATAAGAAATAAAAATTTTGATTATTTAAAGCAATTTTTTGGTAAATTTAAAAATTATTTTAAATTACCAGAACAGAACCCTGGTGTTAAAACACCTTGGTTAGCTTTTCCATTAGTTATTAAAAAAAATAAAATATTTAATAGAAAAAAAATGCAGATTTTTTTTGAAAAAAACAATATACAAACTAGGACTATATTTACAGGTAATATTTTAAAACAACCAGTGATGCAAAAAAGAAATTATAAAAAACATCCAAAATGTGATGCGGTAGCTGACGATGTAATGAAAAATGGAATTTTATTAGGCTGTCATCAAGGAATGAGTAAAAAAGATTTAGATTATATTTGTTCAACATTTATAAAATTTATAAAATAATGAAAATAATAAAAACTAAATTTAAAGATTTACTAATTTATGATAAAAAATCTTTTAAAGATAATAGAGGATATTTTAGAGAACTTTATATTAAGAAGCATTTCAAAACAACTTTTCCTTTTGATGTTATGTCTTTTTCAAAAAAAAATGTCTTAAGAGGTCTTCATTTGCAACAATCAAATCCTCAAGCTAAGCTAATCACTGTTCTAAGTGGTAAAGTATTTGACGTATGTGTAGATTGTAGAAAAAATTCTAAAACTTTTGG
>CACKFS010000008.1 GCA_902599575.1 uncultured Pelagibacteraceae bacterium | reverse complement strand
ACTTTTTTTTTTATTACAACACCTTTTCTTTTAAGCATTTTTTCAACTTTTTCGGAGTAAGGCTCATCAATATGCTCGGCTGAAGGATTTAATTCCATTCCAACTGGCGTTATGGTCTGAGGCATAGGAACAAACTGAGAGTCAGGATTATCTAAAGATGGTCTTACTTTCATTCGATGGATACCAAAAAATCCAATCATTGAATGAAATATAATAATAAATATAAAAAAACCGTTATTTCCAATCAAATTCATAAAAATTGAACAGAGGAAGGGACCGCTCATTGCGCCAAAACCAAAAGCAAATTGTAGACTGGCTCCTGCTGCTACAAATTTATCTTTAGTAATATAATCATTAGTATGTGCTAAAATCAGAGAAAAAAGAGGCAAACTACAAAACGAAAACAAAACTACAAAAAAATAAAACCAAATTTTTGATGAACCCAACCCCTGCGGTAAATACATTGTTCCACTAGAAAAAATGAGCAATAATGCAAAAAAAGCTGCACCAAAGGTTGTGAATACAATTACTTTTCTTCTATCAAATTTGTCTGAAATATAACCAATAGGATATTGAGCAATAGCTCCTGAAATTGTTAAAAGAAAAGTAACAATTGAAATTTCAAGAATTGAAAAATTCATTTCGGCTGCATACACAGCAAAAAACAAAAAAACTGCTGAGTGAACGGTCCCCAATAATAATGCGCCCACAGTTCCAAGTGGAGAAGAATTATATAAATCTTTAATAGACATAGTGCTAATTTTTTTAAAAGTTGGCGCCTTTCTTTTAGTTAACAAAATTGGTATAAGTGCCAAAGACATAATCGCAGATATTAAAATAAAAGGCTCAAAATTTTCTGGTTTACTAAAATTAAGTAAAAACATTCCTGATCCCATACTTCCGTATAGAATGATCATATATATTGATAAGACTTTTCCTCTATTTTTATTACTTGCTCTATCGTTCAACCAACTTTCTGCAATTGTATAAATTAAAACCATCGAATATCCTGTCACAACTCTTAAAAAAAACCATGAGAGTGGATTTACAAAAATAGAGTGTAATAAAATCGATAAAGAGGCAATGGATGCAAAAGCAGCAAAAACTCTTATGTGTCCAACGCTTGAAATTACAGGAGTAGCAGTTCTAGCTCCAATAAAATAGCCGACAAAGTAGCCAGACATCATAAAACCTGTAGAGGCTAAACTAAAATTTTCTATAACAGCCCTTACCCCAAGAAGAGAACTTTGGTATCCATATGACAACATAATCATACTCATACCCAGAAATAATGCCCAAGAATTTTTTACAATTTTATTCATAAACCGCCTGCTTCTTATTTGTGTTTTTAGACTAAATCAAGAAATTATTATGTCTAACTTATGATTTTTTTAATTTTAAAAAAGAGTGAACAGCAATTGTAACAATTATAACTATACCACCAAGGATTGTTTCAGTTGTTGGCTGTTCTTTTATTATGAGCCAAACCCAAATTGGACCAATGATAGTTTCTAATAAAAAGAAAAGATTTACCTCTGCTGCAGTTATAAATCTTGGAGCGATTGTGACTAAAACAAACGGTATTGCAACACACATTAAACACATCAAAGGAACAATTATTAAATCGTTTCCAATAAGAGAATAATCGTCAATAAAAATTACTGCAAAGCATGCTACAAACAATTTTCCAATTACCGCAGACGGAACTAAATTTAATTTTTTTGCAGACCTTATTATTACAGCACCAATAGCTAATCCTAGCGCTGCAATAAAACCAAGTATATCTCCAAAGAAGTTACCAATTTTAATTGAGTCATAAAAAATATAAATTACTGAAATAAAAGTAATGATTATAGCTATCCAAGTTTTCTTATCAGGATTTTCTTTTAAAAAAATATTACTCAAAATTGCAGATAACATCGGAGCCGTCGCAATCATGACTAAAGTATTTGCGACATTTGTATTTTGAATTGAAACAACAAATGCTATATTTGTTATTGAAAAAGTGATTATATAAGCAATCCCCTTGTAGCTATTTGAAAATAAAATTTTAAAAAATCTACTTTGATAAATTATCATCATACCTATAAAAACGACACCGAAAGGGATAATCCCCCTATAAAAAACTAAACCCCATGTATCAATTGATGATAATCTTATGAATAAAGAGTCAGGGGTGATTAACATCACGGCCACAAAAGCCATCAGCGATCCCTTTTTTTGATTAGATAGATCTCTCATTTAAGTATTTATTAATTTCAGCAATATTTTTTAGTTTTTGTGAACAAGTTTGATTTTTACAAATTAAAATATACTGCTCATCATTAGATTTTTTGTAAATAAATGTAGATTTTTCGAAGTAATTTGACATTAAAAAATCTCTAATTTTTTGAAATTCGTCATTAAAACCATAGAATGTAAAAGTAATATTATTTTCACAAATATCTAATGTTTTATAATAGCTAAACATTTGTGAGTAGTTTCTGTCTATTAATGAATAAAAAGACTTTATAAGATTTTCTATTTTATTTTTATAAATATTATTTTCAGTTATGTTAAAAATTTTATTTAATGTTAGCAGAAAAATGCTATTTCCATTTGGAATATTATTATCAATTATATCTATAGGTTTTACGAATAGATCATTTATTTTTTGTGAATTTTTTTGTAAAGTTTTTGTCTCCTCATCATAGAAAAGATCCCATGTTTCTTTTAATATTTCCTCACTCTTATTTAGATATTTTTCATCACTCGTCACTTCGTAAAAACTTATTAAAACTAGTGCAAAATATGCGTAATCTTCCAAAAATACATCTATTTCTCCCTGTTTATCGTAACAATGATAAATCTTATTTTTAAGATTTTTTTGTAAAATTTCTAAAAGTTCAAATGATTTATCTCTAAGCGATTTGTTCTTAAGAACAAATGATGAATGTAATAAAGTATATATCCAGAAACAGTTTAAATCAGTTTGACTTTTATCGTCAAAAAAAGGCTTTACTCTTTTTTTTCTTTCCTCAAGAAGCCTCGTTTCACTTTTATTTATTATCTCTGACTCATTTTCATCTAATTCATAATCATCATTTTCAATTAAAATATTTGATCCTTCAAAGTTTCCTTCTTTTGTAATTAAATATTTTTTTTTAAATATTTCTATAGCGTTACCAAGTAGTCCTTTAATTTCCTCATTACTCCAAATATAATATTTACCTTCAATACCCTCACTATCAGCATCATAAGCTGAGCCTAATAAGTTTTTATCGTTAAGGAATTCATTATTTATAAAATTGATTGTTTGGATTAGTTTATTATTCAATTTTTTATCTTGTTTATTAACTAAATAATTATTTAAGGTTCTTACGAACAAAATATTATCATAAAGCATTTTTTCAAAATGAGGAACTATCCATTTTTCATCGACAGTATACCTAGAAATACCACCACCAAGGTGATCATAAATACCTTTAGATGAAATATTATTCAGTAATTTTCTAACTACATCTAAAAAAGTATTCTTTTTATTCTTGTTATAAAAATAAAATATCGTATCAAAAATATATAATTGTGGAAACTTTGGCGCTCCTTTAAAGCCACCATTCTTTTCATCCATGTATTGTAAAATTTTTTCAACTAATGGTTCAACATCTTGCTTTATAACAGCAGTTTTTAAATTAAACTCTTTGAAAACTAGTTTCATTTGCTCAACCTGATTTATAATTTTTTCCCTATTCTCTTTATAAACCTTCGAAACATTGTTTAGAATTTGAGTAAAACTTGGTCTGCCCTGCATTTCTTTTGGTGGAAAGTATGTTCCTCCAGTAAAAGGCACACCATTTTCGTCTAAAAACATTGATAATGGCCAACCTCCTTGAGCACCGGTTAATATCCCTAGACTTCTTTGAAATATAAAATCTAAATCTGGTCTCTCCTCTCTATCAACTTTTATATTGATAAAATTATTATTCATTACTTTTGCTATCTCTATGTTTTCGAAACTTTCATGGGCCATTACATGACACCAATGACAACTAGCATATCCAATACTTAAAAAAATTGGTTTTTTTTCAACTTGTGCTTTTTTTAAACTATCTTTATTCCATGCTAACCAATCTACAGGATTATTTTCATGTTGTTTAAGGTAAGGACTTTTTTCAGATTTTAATTTATTAGACAATTTAATAGTGAGAATATGGTTTTCTTGAAAATATATTTCTAACCATAGGTTCAAAATCCTGAAGACTCATAGACTTATAATTTGGATCAAAAGAACATTGATCATAATTTTCACAAAAATCTACTGTTGCTTGATAGTATTTGTGGTCTTTGTATTTTTCTCTCTTAAATCGATCAGCACCCAAATGGTGAGCATAATAATACATTTGAAATTCACCATGTTTTTCTATTATCCAATGAGTTTTTTCAGAAACATATGGTTTCAATACCGTTGCTGCGTACTCTGAATGATTTAAAGGAGCAAGTTCGTCTCCTATATCATGCAATAAACATGCAACAACCATTTCTTCACTTTCTTTATTTTTATAAGCTCTAGTAGCACTTTGCAAAGAATGCTCTAATCTTGAAATTTTGTAACCTTCTAAAGTTGAGGTCATTCTCGATAAAAAACCTAATATTCTGTCTGCGGTTTCACCTACATATTCTTTTTCAAGTTTATCTAAAAACATGTAGTCTTCTTTAGTGCCATTTTTCATTTCTGTAAAATTTACTTTTTTCATAATTTAATTATTAGATGCAGTACTTAATAATGACAACTGCGTCACTTTATTATCGCCAAGTTTATCAATTAATTTCACTGGATAATCACCTGTGAAGTAATGATCTGTTAGTTGAGGATAAGTTTTATTTCTATTTTCAAATCCCATTGCTCTATACAATCCCTCAATACTTAAAAACTTAAGTGATTTAGCGTTGATGTGTTCACATATTTGGTTGTTATTCATATTTGCTGCAAGCAACTCCTTTTTTGTTGGTGTATCAACACCATAAAAATCAGGATATTTAATTTCAGGGCATGCTATTCTAACATGTACTTCTTTAGCGCCTGCATCGTACAACATTTTAACAATTTTATGGGATGTTGTTCCTCTAACAAGAGAATCATCGACAAGGACAATTATTTTATTTTTAATAGTAGTTTTATTTGCATTAAGTTTTAATTTAACACCTAAACTTCTAATTTTTTGAGCTGGCTCTATAAAAGTTCTTCCAACATAATGATTTCTGATTAAACCAAGATCAAATGGTATTTTAGTTAGTTGACTAAAACCTATCGCTGCGGCATTACCCGAGTCTGGAACTGGCACTACTAAATCTGCTTTTAATGAGTTTTCTTTTGCAAGCTCTGCTCCAAAATTTTTTCTATATTCATAAGCACATTTACCATTTAATAAACTATCTGGCCTTGAAAAATAAATATATTCAAAAACACAAGGTCTAACTTTTTTAGAGGGAAAAGGTTTTATACTTACTAACTTATCATCTTGAACAGATACAATCTCACCATTTTCAACATCCCTAATATATTTAGCACCAATGATGTCTAATGCACATGTTTCTGATGCAAAGACATATGAGTTATTTAATTTTCCAATAACAAGAGGCCTTATTCCAAAAGGATCTCTAACTCCAATCAGAGTATTTTGGGTTAGCATTACTAAAGCATATCCTCCTTGAATTTGAAATAATGCATCTATGATTTTATCAATAGTTTTTACTCTTTTAGATCTTGCAATTAGTTGCACAATTGTTTCTGTATCAGATGTCGTATAAAAAATAGCACCATCCTCAACTAATTTTCTTCTGAGTGTTATTGCATTTGTTAAATTACCATTGTGAGAAACTCCAATTCCCCCAGTGTTAGTATCTGCAAAAAAAGGCTGTATGTTTCTTAAAGTAGTGCCTCCAGTAGTGCTATATCTATTATGACCAATTGAATAGTTTCCAGGTAGTGACTTTAAAACCTTCTCTTTATTAAAATTATCTCCAACTAAACCAAACCTTTTTTCTGAATGATATTTTCGACCATCAAATGAAACTATTCCGCAACCTTCCTGACCCCTATGTTGTAAAGCATGCAAACCAAGTGCAGTTAAAGTTGATGCATCTTCATTATTGCTAATCCCAAACACACCACACTCCTCTTTAATTTTTGGGTTATAACTCTTGAACTTTTTCTTTGGTATCCTGATAGTCTTTTTCATTTGGAAATTCTTTAATTAAATAATTACTTCCTTTTAGAACATATGGAAAGCTATAAGAATGGTCAAGATTTATTGGCCATTTTTTATGATTATAAACAATGTCTATTGTTGCAAAAATACATACAGAAATTACATACGCTCTTAGAAAACCAAAGAAAAAACCAAATATTTTATCTAACATTCCTATCCCAGAATAACTTACCACTCTACCGATTCCCTTGTTTATCATCAAAATTATAAAAAGTATAATCACAAAAATTGATATTCCTAAAGCAATATCTAAAACGTATTCATTATCAATTATACCATCTACAAAGGGTTTGGTTTTTGGAAAAAGAAATAATGTTAAAACATATGCTAATACCCATTTGCTTGCAGATAATATACTAAATACAAAACCTTTTGATGTACACTTAATTAAAGATAAAATTATCAATACAATAAAGACCAAATCAAAAATTAATATTTTATTTAATATTTCTAAAATTTGCTCAGTCATTTATTTTAATGCCAAAAGGCTTTATTAAAATAATTAGACTTGGTAGCAAAGTCAAAACAAGTATCATAGCAAGCAACATTGCTATACCGGTGAAAATTCCAAAATAAATAGTTGGAATAAAATTTGACAAAATGAGTATTGAAAAACCAAAAACTATAGTAATTGAAGTATTTAATATTGCTATACCTACTGTCGAGTGGCAAGTATTTATAACTTCGTCGTAATTATTGTTTTTTTTATATTCCTCAATAAATCTGTAAATATAGTGAATACTATTATCAACAGCAATACCGATTGTTATTGCTGCTATTGTTATTGTCATCATATCTAATGGAATATTTAACAATCCGATTAAACCCAAAATAGCGAAAGCTGCTATAAAATTTGGAATTACTCCAATTAAGGAAATTTTAATATTTCTAAATAAAATTAAAAACATTAAAAAAATCCCGAGCATTACTAATCCAAGTGTTAAAATTTGCGATTTAAATAAACTTTGTAATAAATTATTAAATAGAATTAATACTCCACCAAGTTTAAAACTTTCATCTTTTAGACCAATTTCACTTTTAAGTTCTGAGTTAATCTTATTTATTAGCTGGTTTCTTCTTAAATTTTCAGACGAGTCTTTAATTCTTAAATTTATTCTAGCCTCATTATTTTTCACTGAAATATAGGGATCAACAATCTCTTTTTTAATTGTTTCTGGAAGTTTACTGTATAGAACTCCCATTTCTAAAGTACCAAGTTCCTTATCATTATTTAGTTTAGTTGCTATTTCTATAATTGAATAGAAAGATAAAACTTTACCTACATAATCTAATTTTTCTAAATATAAATGAACGTTTCTTATTCTATCAATTTTATCTTTAGTAAACCAATATTTGCTTTTGTCTTCTTCATTGTTTTCCTCATCCCAATCTTCAAATTCATCCTCATCTTCACTTACTACCTCTATATCTTCATTATCAAATTTTAGAATTATATTTAGTGGAGTTGTTCCTCCTAATTTTTCGTCGATGAGTTTCATACCTTTATAAATTTCTGTATCTTTGCTAAAATAATTAATGAAACTATTCTCAACTTTTAATTTTGAGATTCCAAATATACTTAAAATAATTAAAATTATAGATATAGACAAAATTAATTTAACATTATTTATAGAATATTTTGAAAGTGCGTTTGTAAATGATGAAAATGACTTTTCCTCAACCTCAACTTTCTGATAGTCAAATATATTTAATAGTGTTGGAAGAAGAGAAAAAGTAACTATAAAAGAAGTTAATAATCCAAATGACATCATAAGACCAAAATCAATAATTGGTTTAATTTCGCTAAAAATTAAAGATAGAAATGCACACATAGTGGTAAGGACAGTATAAATAATTGGCCAAACCATTTTTTCTGTAGTTAACGTAATAATTTCAAATAAAGATAAATTTGGAAATTCTTTCCTTAATTGTAGAAATCTTGTACTCATATGAATATTCATTGCCATAGTTAATATCAACATTAATGCAATAAAGTTTGAGGAGATCACTGTTACTTTCCAATTCATTATTCCTAAAAAACCAGACATAATTAAAACTGAAAAAAAACAACTACTGATAGGTATAAAAATCCAAATTAATTTTCTAAAAACATACCATAAAGTAAATACAATAAATAAAAATACTCCAAAACCGAAGACAATTATATCATTCTTTATAAATGTCATCATATCATCAGCAATCATAGGGATCCCACCTAAATGAATTTTGCCAACATCTTCAAATGATTTTATAATTTCTCTTATTTCAATTATATTTTGGTGTCTTTCCTTTTTTAAAGAGTCTTTATAATTCTCAATTTCTTTTTTATTATTTAATGCACCGAACTGAGGTTTCTCTCTCTCTTTTAAGTTTACGATTATTCCGGTTGTTTTTGCGTCCTCGCTTATAACAAAGTTTCTAAAGACAGGGCTGTTCAAAATTTCTTTAAAACCTCTATCTCTGTCAATATTTTCATCTTTTAAAGTTCTAAAATTTTTAATTCTATCCATTAAAGGCTCATCAGAACTATCAAGTAGTGGAATATCTAAAATTGTAATCACGTTATGAACCCAATTTAAACTTTGAATTTTATATTTAAGACTTAAAATATTATTAATAGTATTTTCAGAAGTTATTTTTTCTTTTGGCGTTAGTGTTAAAACTAAAAATTCTTTTGCACCAAATTTTTCATTGATTTCATTTAAATATTTAAGATCAGGATCCCCCTCAATTAATAAAGTCTCTGAAGAAGCGTCTAATCTAAAATCTTTAGATTGATAACCAAAAAATATAGCTATCAATATTAATAAAGATAAAATGATTTTGGGTTTACTTAGTATAAAATTTTGATAAATTTTAGAGATCATTGACCGCAAATATACTATTTTATATTAATTATTTACAGCATCTTTAAATTTAGTAAACATTTCCTCGAATTCTAACATTACATTTCCTGTTGGACCATGTCTTTGTTTACCAATTATTAATTCTGCTAAATGTGATACTTCATTCATTTTAGCCTGCCACTCAGCATGTTCAACTGTTGCAGGCCTTGGTTCTTTCGCTTTTAAGTAATAGGACTCTCTATAAACAAACATAACAACATCAGCGTCTTGTTCAATTGAACCAGACTCTCTTAGGTCTGAAAGAAGAGGTTTTTTATCATCTCTTTGTTCAACTGCTCTAGATAATTGAGATAATGCCAAAACAGGCACTGAAAGCTCTTTAGCCAGTGCTTTAAGTCCTTGAGTAATTTCAGATATTTCTTGAACCCTACCTTCTTTTAATGCAAAAGATGCTTTCATTAATTGTATATAATCTATTACGATCATATCCAATCCATGTAGTCTTTTAATACGCCTTGCTCTATTTGATAATGCTGCAACGCTTATTGCTGGTGTTTCATCTATATATAAAGGGAGTTCTGAGATATTTTTTGATGTTTCTATAAATTGCTCAAACTGCTCCTCAGAAATTTTTCCACGCCTAATATCATTTGATTTAATTCTTGATTGTTCTGCCAATATTCTAGTTGACAATTGTTCAGATGACATTTCTAAAGAAAAAAAAGCAATAGAACCCTTATTCTCAGACTCTTGAATTTTTTTCGCTGCATGGAATGCAATGTTAGTAGCTAATGCAGTTTTACCCATAGATGGCCTACCTGCAATTATAATTAGATCTGACTTATGCAACCCTCCCAACCTGTCATCTAAATCTTTTAATCCAGTTGGTACACCAACTATCCCTTCTTCATTTTTATATGCACTAGAAGCCATATCTATAGTTTGTTTAACCGCTTCATCAAATTTTATTAATGATGAATTGAAAGAACCTTTTTCAGCAAGGTCATAGAGAACTTTTTCTGAGTTTTCTATTATGGATTTTCCAGTTACATTAAGATCACTAATTTTCGCGTTATCAATTATGTTTTCAGAAATTTTTATTAATTCTCTTCTAACATACATGTCATAAATTATTTTTGAATACTCAATGGATTGTCTTGAAGATGTAGCAAATTTTGTTATTTTTATTAAGTATTCAGGGACATTTAGTTCGTCTTTTTCATTTTCGAAGTAACTTTTAAGAGTAATTGGATTTGCCAACATACCTTTATAAATTAAATTATTTATTGCAGAATATATTCTTTGATGCAAAGGGTCGTAAAAATTAATTTCTGATATTATTGAACTTATATCATCAAATATTTCATTTGAAATCAGTACAGATCCGATTACAGCTTGCTCTGCTTCAATGTTATTAGGTAGTTGATTAATATCACTTGATACAAGTGTTAAATTTTTGCTCACAACTAAACATACATTTTTTGGAGAATTAAAAAACAAATTTATATAGCTTTAGTTCCTGGGGAAAAAAATGTATAAATTATTTTCCCTGGTCCAACGAATCTACTTTTATTTTGACTTCTGCCTGAACATCCGAGTGAAGGTCTATTTTAACTTTAAAAATTCCTAAAGATTTAATTTCTTTCAAAGGTTGTATTGATGAAGGCTTAATTTCAATTTTTTCATTCTCATAAATCATCTTGGAAATTTCAGTAGGTTTAATAGACCCATAAAGATCTTTATTTTCAGTTACCAACTTTTTAACAGATAGAATTTTATTATTTATTTTTTCCATAATTTGTTTTGCAAGCTTTTTCTTTTCTAAATCTTTCCTACTAAGTTCCGCTTTAATTTTTTCAACTTGTTTAATATTGTCCTTTGATGCGTATAGTGCTTTTTGGTTTGCAATTAAATAGTTTCTAGCAAAACCTCTTCTAACACTGATTATTTCACCTATAGAACCAATTTTTTTAATATTTTCTAATAATATAACTTTCATAATTAAATCAATGCTAAATTTCTTGCCCTTTTAATTGACAATGAAAGCTCTCTTTGTTTTTTTTGTGAAATATTAGTTATTCTTGAAGGTAAAATTTTTCCATTTTCTGAAATATATCTTTTTAATAATTTAATATTTTTATAATCAACAGTTGGAGCTCCTTTAGATGACAGAGGGCAGGTTTTTTTAAATTTGTATTTGTTAGGCTGAAAAATACTTAATTTCGAGAAATTGCTCGATTTATTTTTCTTTGAATTATTTTTTTTATTTTTCATTTATTTTATCTTCCTTCAGAAAATAGTTAGTTTTTAAGTCAAATTTCTTGACCTTGACTGTTAGGTATCTCAATAAATTTTTGTCTAGTTTTTCATTTTTCTCAAGGTCTTTAATCAAAGATCCATCACATTTTATTTTAAAATGAATATAATTTCCTTTTTTATTTTTTTTTATCAAATAGGATAAGTTCATTAGTCCCCAATCTTGTGTTTGGACTATATCACCATTATTTTTAATTATAAAATCTGAATATTTTTCTTTAATTTGTTTAATTTGAGATACCGAGGTATCTTGTCTAGCAATAATTGTATGTTCGTAATTACCCATTATAAATATAAATATAAAAAAAATTGATATACTATTATAATAGTTTTAATACAAGAGTTAATATTATAAAAAAGATAAATGTTTTCAGTAATTTTTCCAGGCCAAGGTTCACAAAAAATAGGCATGGCTAAAGAACTATTTGATAAATTTGAAATAGTTAAAAAAATATATAAAGAGGCTGATGATTTACTTGAATTGCCAATCTCAAAAATTATTTTTGAGGGACCAGAAGATAAACTTAATTTAACAGAAAATACTCAGCCCGCTATATTTTTAACAAGTTATGCAATTTTTACAGTGGCAAAAAAAGAATTTGGATTTAATTTTGATAAAACAAAATTTATTGCAGGACATTCACTAGGGGAATATTCAGCCTTGTGTTGTTTTGGTGCCCTAAGTTTTGAAGACACAATTAAAATTTTAAAATTAAGAGGTAAATCTATGCAAAATGCAGTTTCCATAAATGAGGGAAATATGTTGGCAGTGTTGGGTAGTAATTTAAAACTAATAGAAGACATTATTAAAAAAAATAATCGCGAGTGCTATATTGCTAATGATAACTCGCCTCATCAGGTAGTTGTCAGTGGTTTAAAAAAAAACATTGATTTATTCTCTGAAGATTTAAACAAATTAAATATTAAAAATTTAAAACTAAACGTTAGCGCGCCTTTTCATTGCAAGCTAATGAAAAAAGCAACAGAAAATATGAGAGAAAAGATTTTGAATTTAAATCTAAATAAAATCAAAGTTCCTATCGTTTCCAATTTTACTGCAAAATCTGCAGTTTCTGAATCAGAAATAAAAAATTTGTTAATATCACAAATTGAGGGAAAAGTAAGATGGCTAGAAAGTGTAGAGTTTATGATTAATGAAGGGGTTAAAAATTTTATAGAAATTGGACCTGGAAAAGTGTTATGTGGACTTATTAGAAGAATAAATAAAAATGCAAATTTTAAATCTATTAATAGCGAGGATGACATTAAAGGGTTAGTTTCATAATGTATAATCTAAATAATAAAAAAGTTATTATAACTGGTGCAACTGGTGGTATCGGCAATGCAATTATAAAAAGCTTCTTTGACCAAAATGCTAAAATTCTTGCTACAGGAACAAATGATGAAAAACTAAAGAAATTAAAAGAGAGTTATAGCGGTATCTTTACAAGTAAGTTTGATATTTCAAAACATGAGGAAATTGAAAATTTTGTAGAAAGTTCTAGTAAGATTTTAGATGGGGGTCCGGATATACTGATTAATAATGCAGGAATAACAAGAGACAATCTATCATTAAGGATGTCAGATAATGAATGGAAAGAAGTAATAAACATAAACTTAACATCAACCTTTATGCTTTGTAAGTTTTCACTTAAAAAGATGATAAAAAACAAATATGGAAAAATTGTTAATATTACATCTGTCGTAGGCCATACAGGAAACGTTGGGCAGTCTAATTATGCTGCATCTAAATCCGGTATAATAGGCTTTTCAAAAAGCTTGGCCTTAGAATATGCAAAGAAAAATATAAACATAAACTGTATTTCGCCTGGTTTCATTGAAACACAAATGACTGACAAAATTGACCCAAAATTTAAAGAGTTAATTATTTCAAAAATACCTTCAAATCGACTAGGTACTCCCGAAGATGTTGCAAATGTTTCATTGTTTTTATCATCAGATTTAGCTAATTACATCACAGGAGAAACAATTCATGTTAATGGGGGCATGTATTTAGGTTGACAAAACTTCTATTTTATTTATTAAGAAAAAGTCAACAAAGGATTCAATATGTCAGAAGATATTTCTAGTAAAGTTAAAAAAATTGTAGCAGATCACCTAGGTATCGACGAAGGTAAAGTTACAGATGAAGCAAGCTTCATTGACGATCTTGGTGCAGATAGTTTAGATACCGTTGAATTAGTTATGGCTTTTGAGGAGGAATTTGGTTCTGAAATTTCAGATAGTGAAGCAGAAAAAATTCTAACAGTTGGTGATGCTATAAAATTTATTGAGAGTAAAAGTAATTAATAATAAATGTCCTTAAAAAAAAGGGGAGCGATGGTAATACTTTCATCCCCTTCAGGCGCAGGTAAAACTACTTTAGTAAAATTAATATCAAGAAATAAAAATTATTATATTTCTGTTTCACATACAACTAGAACTCCGAGATCAAATGAATTTGACGGAATTGATTATTTTTTTATTAATAAAGATCAGTTTCAACAATTAATAAATAAAAATGAATTTTTAGAATACGCAAAAGTATTCGAGAATTATTATGGGACCTCAAAAAAAAATATTATAAATAAACTTGACCAAGGAGAAAATGTAATTTTTGATATTGATTGGCAAGGGACTGAACAAATTATTGATAAAAGACTAGAGTATAAATTGGTAACAATATTTATTTTGCCTCCAAGTAAGGCAGTTTTGTATGAGCGATTATCAAATAGACATATGAAAGATAAATTAATTGTTGAGGAAAGAATGAAACAGTTTGATAAAGATCTATTACATTGGAAAAATTATAGTTATGTAGTGATAAATGATGATTTAGATCAATGTTATAATAAGATTATTAATATTTTAGAGGCAGAATTAGAAAACAAGAAAAGTACTTACAATAAAGTTTTAATTGAAGAACATATTAAAAAACTACTTTAATTCATCCTCAAATTTTTTAACTATCATAAGAAATTTTTCTATCGATATATTTTGTGGTCTATCTGAAAGATTGATATTAACACTTTTAGATACATCGTTAAAGTTTTTAAAGAGTTTTATAAAATTTTTTTTTACCATTTTTCTTCTTTGATTAAAAAAAATTTTAGTAATATTTTCAAGATTTTTTGGGGACTTGATTTCAATTATTTTCTTTTTTGGAGTAAACTCTAGCAAGGTACTTTTGACTTTAGGCCTTGGTGAGAAACATTCAGGATTTAAGTCTAATATTTTTTTTATATTAAATTTCCAATTAGCTAAAATTGTTATTCGGCTGTAATTTTTAGTATTAACTTCTGCTACTATTCTGTCAGCAACTTCTTTTTGAAATAAAAGTATCAATTTCTTAAATTTTATATTTTTGCTTAAACACCAATATGCAAGTATTTGGGTTGATATATTGTAAGGTAAATTTCCGTATACTATAAATTCGTCTTTATAAAAATTTTCGGAAAGTTTTAAAACATCATAATTAATTATTTTTATATTTTCTTTAAATTTTTCTTTTAAAATTTTAACAAGATCAGTATCTTTTTCAACTATAGTAATATTTTTTGATTTTGATCTAACAATATATTCTGTAAGATTACCAGTCCCAGGACCAATTTCCAAAATTTTATCATTTTTGTTAATACCTCCAATATCAACAATCTTTTTTAAAATATTTTTATCAATTAAAAAATTTTGTCCTAAACTTTTTTTAGGCCTTAACTGCATATTTTTTTAAAAAACTCAATGACTCAATTAGACTGGTAGGATCTGATTTATTATCACCCAACATTTCGACATTAGGACCATGGTCAGGGGAAATTCTTATAAACGGTAGACCCAAGGTAATATTTATAGCATTAAACCCATATAGAGTTTTCATTGGAGCGAGAACCTGATCATGATACATGCCAACAACAACGTCGAATTTTTTTGAATTCTCTTTTAAAAAAATTGTATCTGAGGCAAAGGGTCCTTTAACATTAATTTTATTTTTTTTTAATTCTGTAATTGCAGGAATAATTTCTTTTTTTTCTTTATTTTCCTTATCAAAACTCTCACAATGTGGATTTAAACCAGTAACAGCGATTTTAGGTTTTTTTTTCAGAACATTTAAATAGAAATAATTTATTTTTTTTATTTTATTAATTATATCTTTTTTATTGATTTTTTTGGAAACCTTTGAGATGGGAATATGGGTTGTAATAGGACTAACACTAAGTTTCTTATTATAAATAAGCATTACTGGATCTTTAGCACCCGTTTTTCTTGCTAGAAATTCAGTAATACCATTATATTTACCTTTTAAAAAAGTCCTCTTTGATATTGGTCCATTAATTAAACCTAGGCAATCTGTCTTTTTTAAAACATCAATAGCTTTATTAAATGATAATTGAATAAATTTATTGGACTCAGATTTAATTTTTTTCTTTGAAAAAGAAAATTTATTATAATTTATATTGATTAAATTAATTTTATTTTTTTTAAAATTTGTTAAATTTTTATCCAATTCATTTAACTCAAAATTAAGATTAAATCTATTTATATTTTTTCTCAATATGTCTTTTGATGAAATTAAAATAATTGAATTATTTATTTTTTTTATAGTCTTGAGTAATAATTCAATGAAAACACTTTGGGGTTCGCCACCCACAATAATAATAGGACTAAAATTCATTTATTATAGCTTTATTAAAAATTCTTTTATAGTGAAGTGTTGAGTACATGGTTAATTGTCTATTTTTTTCAAAATTTACTGCCTTTTTAAATTGTTCATTTTCATTAATTTCTAATAATTGATTTTTTTTATCTTTTAATTTTATTAAAATAAAGCCGCCAGGAACTGTGATTGGATCTGTAACTTCTCCAACATTAATTTTTTCAATTTGTTCGGAAATTTTGTTTGAAAGTTGAGACTTATTTACCCAACCTATTTCACCACCTTTTTTTTTACTTTCAGAAACACTGTGAATTTTTGCAGTTTCTTCAAAACCTATTTTATTAATACTTTCTCTAATAATTTCCAATTTTTTCTTAAAACTTTCTTTTTCATTTATAGTAAATATTATTTCTGATAACAGCATGTTATCAACAGTTTTCTCAGCACTAAGTTTACTAATCTTATCTCTAATTTTATCTTCATCAATTAAAATTGCGTTATTATATTTTCGAACAATATAATCATTCCATGCAACTTCAATTGCAATTTTTTTTTTGACTGTATCTAAATTAACATTGTAATCTTTTAAGTATTTTTTGAACTCATTTATATTTGATATGCCAATTCCTAAGTATAAATCACTAATAACCTTTTTGATAATATTATCATTTTGTAAAATTTCATATTTTTTCTCAATTTCTATTTCTTTTACTTTTTCGTTAATTGCTGAATTTATCGCATATCTATAAATATCCTCATCTGGCAAATTTCTTAAATTGGGATTTAAAGCTAATAGATAGTTTTTTTCATTTTTAATATCAAAATTAGTTATAATTTGATTATTTACTTTTGCTTTAATAAGTATTTCAGATTTTACTGTTTTGAAATTAATTAATAAAAAAAACAATATTAGTAGATTAATTGTGAATTTTTTCATTATTTCCTTTTACTTGGAGAGTTTACTGATGAGAAAGGTAAAATTGAAATAGAAAAAAATATTTCCTCGTTGGGTTTAAGATCTTTGTCTGAATAATAATCTTTATTATATTGTATAGCTGCTGTTAAACAATCATTCTTATATTCATAAATTAAATTATAGTACTCAGTTAAATCTGTTTTTTTATTCCTTCTAGTTCTATATTTTAAAGAGCTAGAATTATTTAGAATTAATTTCATTTCACCTGAATAGTGATTTTCACTCCCTATTTCGTCATCTTCTTGTAAAAATTCAAATGTTGTAACAAATTTATTTATAGTTAAATCTGCTTTAATGAAATTGTAATTTGTTGATCTTAAATCGTTATCTATCGAAAAATTATAATCAATATTAAATTTTTCATTAGGTTTAAAATTGAATGCACCCATAATATCTGAACTTTTGTTATTTATAGTAGAGCTTTTAGGAAGCTTTTTTTCATTTTTGTCTCTTAGGACAGATGCAAGACCAGCTGTCAAAATAGTATTATTTTGTTTATCTTTTAACTTATACTCACCTCCAAATGCTAATGATTGACCGCCCTCTAAACTATCATTTAACCCAAGTCTATTTTGGGTAAATACATTTTGAAAATCTATTTTTCTATCAAGACTTTTCAAATTTTTATTTTTATTAGGACTGTACATAAAAGTTGTTTTACCAGACAAGAAATTGTCAAATCTTTTGCCCTCTTTTTTCATTGGATAAGAAATATCATACAAAAAAGAGCCAAAATTTTGTGACCTAAAATTATTTGAATATTCCTTGGAGTTATCACTTTCGGTAGTTACATTTTTTAATAATAAATTAAATTTATTAACAAATCCTTTACTTGTAATTTTTGGTGAAGAAACATATTTAAGATCACTAATTAAAACTTTTTCAAATATATTTGTGTTATAGTTTTTTTGGTAACCATTTGATATTAAGTTTAAATTATTATTAAAATTTTTTGAAACCTCAAAGCTAGGTAATAAATATTGATATTTATCGCTTGATTTTTCTTTTGTTAAATCCTCATAGGATTCTACTTTTGCTTCAAAATTAAAATCTTGATTGTTTCCTCTAAAAATTAAAAACGAATTCAATAATGAATTGTTGTTAGTAATTCCAGATTTAACTTTATGAGATTTCAAGTAATTATCATTTGAAGTTGTCTCAATATTAACTTCAAGTTCACTATTTTCAAAATAACCCAAATCAAATTTTGCAAAAGAATTAGAAAAGAAATGGGATTTAGTGTTTTTTTTATTTTTTTTTATACCTAAATCTAAAATATGAGAAGATTTTTTGTTTTCTTGTCGAAATTCACTCTGAAATAATCCCTCACTGTCATTATAAATTTTGGGTGTAAAGGTAAGATCCTTATTAATTGAAATTACCTTGAAGTATGGAACTGAAATAGAATCCCCTAAAGAACTTGAGCTTTCAAATTTAGGTATCAAAAAACCAGATTGTCTTTTTACAGTGGGATCAGGATGAAAAAATCTCGGAAAATAAATTACCGGTTGATCATAGATCTCAAGCCAGGCGTTTTTATAATATATAGTTTTTTTCAGTTTATCGTGTTTAATTTCTTCTGCTTTAAATTGCCATGGAGGACATTTATCACCATTTTTTTTGCATGTGGTAAAAACACCTTTTTTTATAAATGATTTGTTATTGCTGCTGAATAAGTAATTACCTCTTAACCTAGGGTCATTTTCTTTATTGCCAAAACTGGTCTTAGAAAAATCTAATTTTACTCCGTCGCCAATTAATTCATTATCTTTAAAATTAAATATAGCATTCTCAAAATAATATTTGTTATTTAATTGATCAGTCATTTTAACATTATTTGTTTTTAACATTTTTTGTTTTAGCAAAAATCTTGATTTATTGGTCGAAATATTATTACCAAAATAATCTTTAAAATTTGACGGAACATCAACTATAATCTCGTCTTTCAATTTATCATATACAATTTTTTCAGTATTAATTATTATTTTTTTTTCTAAATTAATTTTTATGTTTTTATTAAGGAAAATTTTTTCTTCATTTTTATTATAAATTAGTTGATCACCAAAAATTTCAATATTTTTATTTAGATTCTCAATTCGGATGTTTCCATTAGCTTTAATAACTTGTTTTGATTTATCATAATCCATTTCATCAGCATAAATTGTCTCATTTTCGTTAAAAATCTTTATATTTTTTTTAGCTATTATTCTTTGATCTTTATCTACAAGCTCAATAGAATTAGCCTGAAAATTTAATTCTTGGCTGGTTGCGAATGAAGTTATAAAAAAACTTACAAATATTATTAGAAATATATTTCTTATTTTATTTTTCATTTATTCTAATTAAGCTTATTGTTGAGATTAACATTATAATAATTAAAGGTATCCAAATTGAAATTCCAATAGGTATTTGTTCATTTTTTCCAAGTTCTTCAAAAAAGAAACTTAAATAATAAATTATGACCGAAATTAGAATCCCAAAAATAAGGTGAAATATCTTTGATTTATTATACTTAATTTTTAGCATAATTGTAGCTGCCAATATGGTCATTATGGTTAAATAAAAAGGGAATGATATCAATTTCTGGATAGCTGAATTTACGTCAGTGGACGAGTAGTTAATGCTGTCATATTTTTTTCTCAATTCATTTAATTCAAAAATATTTAATGATGATAGATTTGAAAAAAGTGAGTTAACATCATTATAATTAAGATTAGTCTTAAAATTATAATCTTTTATATTAACATTCTTTCCATAAAAATTTGTAAGTTGTGCATCTTTTATCAACCAGTTTTTATTTTCAATAAATACTTCGTTTGCAATCAAATTACTTATAAAATTAAAATCCTTATCAAACTGTATTATGTCAACATTATACAAAGTTTTATTGTTAACTCTATTAGCATTAATTATATTGATATTTTCATCTACCTCATCTTTTATCCAAATTCCGTTTTCAGTTATTACTGCAAGATATTTATTATCTTTTGCATAAGAGTTTTTTAGATTTAGATAAGAGTACTTTAAACTAGATGAAAAATTATAATAAATAGTTATTATAATTAAACCTATAAAAAAACTTAAAATTGATAAAATCTTAATAATTTGCAAGTTATCAAGTCCAAAGTTTTTTAAAACTATAATTTCATTTTGGTCCATCAATTTTATAAAAGCAAATTGTGCAGTTATCAAAAACATGAAAGGAAAAATATCAAATAAAATTGATGGTATATTTAAAAATGTTAAAAAAATTGGTAGAGAAATTGGAACTTTTAAATCTTTAAAAAAATTTATCTCCTCAAAAATGTTCAAAATGAATGCTAATGATAAAAAAACAAAAAATGTCTTAAGTAATGTTGAGGTGAAAATTTTGCTAAGATATATTTGGTAAGTTTTAAATATCATTTAATTTTAATTTTGATTTTTTTGTCAAAGATGAATACATTAAAAAGAATAACACAAATGGTGCCATAAAAATAAAAAAACTTTCGAAAATATTAGCAGAATAGAATTTAGTTGATATTTCTGAAATGGAGATGGTAATTACACCTATTGTAAATATTTTAAATTTATATTTAGAAAAGTTTGTTGAATTTTTGGATTTAATCAATAATAAACTTCCTATTAAGGCAAGCAAGGGAATATAAAAGGGCTTAAAAATTCTTGAAAACAATTCTTGAGAAATTTTATTTTTTAAATCCAAAGTATCTCGACATATAAAATTGAAATTATTTTGATCTTTTACTGGTCTTCCCTTGTTCAGAAACAAGCAGTCGTAAAGACTTATAGTTTTAACCTCTTGAATTTTAGGAGTTTTAGTAGTCTTTGAGGTATATTTAGATAAATTTATTTTTGTTTCATTGAAATCAAAAGAATTTGTTTTTCCCTCATTTATATTTAATATTTTACCCTCTTTTAATATTAAAAAATTATTATCATTACTTTCACTAAAGTATCCTTTCCTCGCATAAATAATTTTTGATTTTGATATTGAGAATGAGTCTTTGATGATAATATTCTCTAAAGTATTTTCATACTTTTTATTTGTGTATATTGTCAACCTTTCTACCGTATCAATAAATTTTTTTGGTTTTACAAGTAGCGGCAGATAATCAATATTAGATGCTCTAATAAATGATCTAGCCTTATCTTGAGACATTGGAACTATATATAAACTGAAAAGAAAATTTAATATTAAAAATAAAAATGAGTAAGTAATAATTACGTTAATGAAAGTTATTTTTTTTATACCGTTAGTCCAAAAAATTAATGTTTGATTTTGCTCTTCATATTTTATCAAAGTAAAAAAGATTGAGAAAAAAAACATAAAAGGCAGCAATTTACTAAAAATTTTAGGTAAACTATAAATTGTATACAGAAAATAAATTTTGAAACTATGTCCGTCCTCAGTTACAAATTCTAGGTAATTTACTGCTTGAATAACCCAAACAATTAATGTCACAGCACTACTAGATAATATAAAGAACTCTGTAGTTTCCCTTAAAAAATTTTTAAAAATTATTTTTTTCATTGAAATTTATTAAAATAATCATATACACGTTTTGTTAGAAAATTGAATAAAAATATGAGCATTAAAGAAAAATATATAAAATCTTCAAAATTAGACAACCTTATAGGATCAATAGTTTTTTTTGCTAACAAAAATTCAGAAATAAAAAACATAAGTACTTTATTGAACCCGTCGCAGAAAACTCTGTTTAAAAAAAATTTAAAAAACAACTCCAAAAAAAAAGAAATTTTTTCATTTGATATCAGTCATAATCAAAAGATAATTATTTATTCTTTACAAAATGATAAAAACTCCTTCGAAAAAAGCGGTGCTAAACTTTACGATTTTTTTAAAAATGAAAATTTAACTAAAGTACATATATTTGGTGATACAATTGATGTGTCTGATAATATTAAATGTTTACATCAATTAGTTCATGGAATGAAGTTAAAATCATATTCTTTTGACAAGTATTTAACTAAAAAAAATTCTCAAGTAATAGATTTAAATATTTTATCTAAAAAAAAAGTAGATTTAAATTTAGTTAAAAAATTCAGCGCAATTGAAAACGGAGTAAAATTTACAAAGGATCTTGTATCTGAACCAGGTAACATATTACATCCTGATGAATACGCAAAACGTATAAATAAATTAAAAAAAATTGGTTTAAAAATTAATGTTTACAATACTAGCAAACTTAAAAAGATGAAATGCAATGCTTTGCTTGGAGTAGGACAAGGAAGTTCAAGAGGCTCATACATTGTAACTATGGAGTGGAGAGGAAATAAAAAGCAAAAAAAACCTTTAGCATTTGTTGGTAAAGGTGTTTGCTTTGATACAGGTGGAATATCTTTAAAACCAGCTAGATTTATGGAGGACATGACTTATGATATGGCAGGGTCTGCTGTGGTTGTTGGTCTTATGAAAAGCTTAGCTTTGAGAAAAGCGAGAGTGAATGCAGTAGGCGTTGTAGGTCTGGTAGAAAATATGGTGAGCGGTAATGCTCAAAGACCAGGTGATATTGTAAGATCATATAGTGGAAAAACTATTGAAGTTTTAAATACTGACGCAGAGGGCAGACTAGTTTTGGCAGATGCAATTACATTTACTGAAAAAAAATTTAAACCAAGTTTTATAATTGATTTAGCAACCTTAACTGGCGCCATTGTAGTTGCTTTGGGATCAGAGTATGCTGGTTTGTTTTCTAACAATGATAAATTGTCAAAACAACTTTATAACGCAGGTGAAAAAGTAGATGAAAAAGTATGGAGGCTACCTCTCCATGAAAATTATGATAAATTAATGAATTCTAAAAACGCAGATATGCAAAATATAAATTATGTGGGAGGCGCTGGCTCTACAACAGCTGCTCAATTTTTGCAAAGATTCATAATTAATAAAACTCCTTGGGCTCATTTAGATATTGCTGGTATGGCTTTCTCAAAATACGCAGGCTCTTTAAACTCGAGCGGTGCAACAGGTTATGGCGTAAGACTTTTAGATAAATTTGTAGAAGATAATTACGAGTAAATGGAAGAAACACTATCAATAATAAAGCCTGACGCTATGGAGAGAAATCTAGAGGATGAGATTAAAAAAGTATTTATTAAAAATAATTTCCAAATCGTTAAAGAAAAAAAAGTAAAATTGGAAAAAAAGGATGCTGAACAATTTTATAAGGTTCATGAAACAAAACCATTTTATAACGATCTATGCAACTATTTATCGTCTGGTCCAGTATTAGTTATGGTTCTAAAAAAAGATAATGCTATAGCGGATAACAGAAAACTTATGGGATCTACCAATCCAAAAGAGGCTGAAGCAGGCACGATAAGAAAGGAATATGGTATTTCAATAGATAAAAATTCTGTACATGGTTCAGATAGCATAGAAAATGCTCAAAAAGAAATAAATTTTTTTTTTAAAGATTAGTTAAAATTTTATTTATAGTTAGGGGATATATTTTATGTTCTATCTTTAAAACTTTCTTTTCAATAGTTTTTTCCGTATCTTTGGAATTAATTTTAATTTTTTTTTGTGAAATGATTCTACCTGAGTCCAAATATTTATTCACATAATGAACCGTGCAACCAGTAAATTTTTCCTTGTTTTTAATTACTCTTTTATGAGTATTAAGACCTTTATATTTAGGAAGTAACGATGGGTGAATATTAATAATCTTTCCGTTATATGATTTAATAAAATAATCAGGTAAGATTCTCATAAATCCAGCTAAACATACTAATTTTATTTTATTTTTTTTTAAATCATTTAATACAAGATTTCCAAGTTTTCTTGATTTGGTAAAATTCATGAAATAATTTTTGATTCCATTCTTTTTAGCAATAGATAATCCTTTTGCCTTTTGTTTATTAGAAATTACAATCTTTACATTATAATTTGTTTTATTTTTTAAAGAATAATTAATTATTGATTGAAGATTTGAACCTCTTCCAGAAATGAAGATTGCAATATTATATTTTAACAACTTACCATTTAATTTTCTCATTAAACAAAATTTTATTTTTTTTATTTTTTATAAACTCGCCAATTACGTATGGTTTGTATTCGCGATTAAAGTATTTTTCAACTTTTTTGATATTTCTTTTTTTTGTCACAAAACAAAAACCAACTCCAAGGTTAAAAGTTTTAAGCATTTCAATATCACTGACTCCTTTTTTTTTTATCCATTTAAATATTGGTTTAACTTTTATTTTATCTAAACCAATATTGGCACAAATATTATTTGGAATAATTCTTGTTAAATTGCCAGGCAAACCACCCCCAGTTATATGGGCACAACCGTGAATAAGATTTCCTCTAATTAGACTTAAAATTTCTTTTACGTAAATTTTTGTTGGTTTAAGTAATTCTTTTTTTAGAAAAAAATTTTTATTTATGTTTATTTTTTTTTTTGATAATATATCTCTGACCAATGAATACCCATTTGAATGAAGACCGTTAGATGGAATTGCCATAATAATATCATTTTCTTTAATGCTGCTTTTTTTAAATAATTTTTTTGATTCTACTATTCCCAAAGAAAAACCTGCTAAATCAAATTTGCCTTTAGAGTAAGTTCCTGGCATTTCTGCAGTCTCACCTCCAACTAAACTGCATTCACTTATTTGACAACCTTTCTGTATACCTTTAATAACACTTTTTAATTTAGTTAAATTAACTTTATCAATAGATATATAATCTAAGAATATAAGAGGTTTTGCTCCTTGAACTAAAATATCGTTTACACACATTGCAACTAAATCTATTCCAATAGTGTCAAATTTTTTTAACTTATTAGCTATTTCTATTTTTGTACCAACCCCATCAGTGCTTGAGACTAGCAGAGGTTTTTTTATACCCTTAGGTATAGCCGTAATAGATGCAAAACTTCCAATATTATTGTTATTAAAAGCGTTTCTTTTTTTGTTATTTAAATTAGCTATATATTGTACAAAATTATCGGCTGCATTTATATTTACTCCACTATTTTGATATGTAAATTTATATTTTTTCATATATTTAAAAAATGTATACTAAAATAATATTTTTCAAATTTTTATCTTTTGCAATTATTTGTTTATCCACTTTACTATTCAGTTCAATTCTAATAACGAGTGCAGAAAGTAAAATTTTTAAAATAGCTGATATTGAAATATCTGAACCATTTAATACTAATTTTAATAAAGAAAAAGTAATCAATAAAGCTTTTGTTGTTGCATTTGAAGAATTAAACTCAAGCATTATTACAACTAAAGATAAGCCCAAGGTTAAATCTACTAAACTTAAAGAAATTAAATATCTAATAGAATCATTTGAAATAAAAAATGAGAGTTTTTTAGATAAAAACTATGTAGCAAAATTCAATGTTAATTTTAATAAGAAAAGAACACTTAATTTTTTTGAGAAAAAAAATATATTTCCGTCATTAAGGAAAAATAAAAATTTTCTTACGATATTGGTTTTAATAGATAATGATAAAGATCAAATTTTTTTATACGAAAATAATCCCTTTTTTAAAAATTGGAATATAAATAAAGAGAAATATTTCCTAATAAATTACGTCTTAATAGACGAGGATATTGAGGATTTAAAACTAGTTAATGAGAATAAAGATAATATAGAAAATTATCAATTTGACGACATTATAAAAAAATATGGAATAGATGATTATATTATATCTATTTTTTTTAAAAATAAAAAAGAATTAAGAATTCTGTCAAAATTTTTTTTCGACAATAAATTAAAAATTACAAATAATACCTACAAAAATATAGATTTGAATGATCAAAATGAATTAGATGATTTAATATTTAAAACTAAGACAAATTTGGAAGATTTGTGGAAAAGCAATAATTTAATTAACACCTCCTTGAAACTACCAATAAATTTACAATTAGATCCTAAAGATACTTTAAAGATTATCAATTTTGAAAAAGAAATGGATGATATAGATCTAATATATAATTACTATATAACAAAAATTTCTAGTAAAATACTAAATTACAGAATAATTTTTAATGGAAGTCCTGATCTATTTTTAAAAATGATGAGCGAAAAAAATTTTACAATAGATATTAAGAATGAAATATGGAAAATAAGATAAAAGATCTTAGACAACAATTATTTAATTTTGAACATAGTAAAAATTTTAATAAAAATGATTTTTTTGTAAGTGAAAGTAATTTTTATGCATATAATTTACTTCTAAGTTGGCCAAATTGGGAAAAAAAAATAATAAATATTCATG
>CACKFS010000007.1 GCA_902599575.1 uncultured Pelagibacteraceae bacterium | reverse complement strand
TTTTTATAGGCGTAACTATTATTGGTTTCTTAAAACATGGCTTAGGATACTTAAAACTTTTTGTGCCTAGTGGTGTGCCAATCATTCTTTTACCTTTGATAGTTATTATAGAGATAATTTCATACCTAAGCAGACCAATTAGTTTATCAGTTAGATTATTTGCTAATATGATGGCTGGTCACACAATGATGAAGGTCTTCGGGGGTTTTGTAGTAAGTCTTGGTTTGGTGGGAGGTTGGCTTCCATTAGGCTTTTCTGTTGCATTAACAGGTTTGGAAATATTAGTTGCTTTCCTTCAAGCTTATGTTTTTGCAATTTTAACATGTATCTATTTAAATGATGCATTAAATTTACACCATTAAAAAGGAGGAGAATATGGAACTAGAAGCAGCAAAAATGATAGGAGCAGGTCTTGCAGCGATTGCATTAGCTGGTGCTGGAGTAGGTATCGGAATTATTTTTGGTAACTATTTATCTGGCGCAATGAGAAATCCATCTGCAGCCCAAAAACAGTTTCCTAATTTATTATTAGGTTTCGCTTTGGCTGAAGCTACAGGGCTTTTTGGACTTGTTGTTGCATTGATTATTTTATTCGCATTTTAAATTAAGTTTGTGAAAAAAATAATAATTTACTTGTATGCACTTTTTAGCTTTAACTGTATTGCTAAAAGTGCTGAGACTGGGGGTATGCCCCAATTAAATCCAGAGTTTTGGTTTTCTCAAATATTTTGGTTGACCATTACCTTTGGGATTTTATTTATTATATTATCTAAATTTATACTACCAAAAATAAGAAATAATTTAGAGACAAGAAAATCACAAATTATGGAAAACATTGAGATTGCAGATAATCAAAAAACAAACAGTGAAAAAAATCTAAAAGAATATGATAAAATAATATCGGGTGCTAAAGATAAAGCCAAAAAAACCTTTAATTTAGCAAAAGAAAAAATTCAATTAGATCTAGGTAAAGAAAGAGAAAAAATAGAGAGCGAACTAAATTCTGAAATTCAAGATGCTGAAAATGAGATAAAAGATCTAAAAAAATCATCTTCAGAAAAAATAAGTCTAATTGCTGTAGATACCGCAGCCGAAATTATTCAAAAATTAATTGGAGTAGAGGTAAATAAAAGTAACGTTTCAGCAATAGTTAACGAACAAGTCAAACTTATGAAGGACAAATAATGGTATTTGATGCAACTTTTTGGGTAGCAATATCTTTTATTATATTTTTTGGAGTTTTAATTTATTTAAAAGTTCCTTTAAAAATAAACGAAAACCTAAATAAATTAATTTCCGATATAAAAAATGAACTTAATGAAAGTGAGAAATTAAGGAAAGAAACAAAAGTATTTTTAGATCAGTCGCAATCAAAACTTAATAGCGCTTCAGATGAAACAAAAGTTATAATAGATAATGCTAAAAAAGACGCTGACGCTATGGTTCAACAAATGAAAGATAAATTTAACAAATCTGCAGAAATTAAAAAAAGATTGACTAAGGAAAAAATTACACAAATGAAAGAACAGGCAATAAAAGAAATAAAAAATACCTCAATAGATGTTGCGGTCACCTCGGTTGAAAAAATAATAAAAAATACAATAGATAAGTCTAAATTAGATAATATTTTCCAGAAAAATATTGATGAAAGTAAAGAAGATTTAAAAAAATTAAAATCAAACTAAATATTTTCTTACTTTCGAATTTAAAAAAATATAAATTAACAATATGAAAACTGTAATAGTTGGATCAGGATTTGGTGGTTTATCAGCTGCTTTAAGACTTAAAGCTAAAGGATATGATGTTACTTTAATTGAAAAACATAAAGATTTAGGTGGTAGAGCAAGAGTTTTTGAAAAAAATGGTTTTAAATTTGATGCTGGGCCTACTGTAATTACAGCGCCTTATTTGATTAATGAATTATTTCAATTATTTGAAAAAAAGGCAGAAGATTATTTAAATATTAAACCATTGCAAACTTGGTACCAATTTGTATTCGAGGATGGCTATAAATTTAATTATTCTGGGGATGAGGAAGAAATGAAGAGACAAATCTCAGAAGTTTCTGATGAAGATGTAGATGGCTATTTAGATCTAGTAAATTTTACTAAAAGAATTTTTGATAAAGGATATATGGAACTTTCTGATGTGCCTTTTAATAAACCTTTGTTTATGCTCAAACAAATTCCATCTTTGCTAAAACTAAAAAGTTATAAATCTGTTTATTCACTGGTTTCTTCATATGTCAAAAATGAAAAGCTAAGAAGAATATTTAGTATGCATCCGCTTTTAGTAGGAGGAAACCCTTTTACAACAACATCTATTTACGGATTAATATTATATCTTGAAAAAAAATGGGGAATTCACTACTCCATGGGTGGTACAGGTAATATTGTGAAAGGGTTAGAAACTTTAATGATAGAAGAAAATATAAAAGTAATTAAAGGAGTAGAAGTTAAAAGAATTATTGAGGAGAATAAAAATATAAAAGGTGTTGAATTAAACAACGGTGAAAAAATATTAGCAGATAATGTTGTTTGTAACGCTGATCCACCAGGAGTGTATGAAAAATTATTAAATAAAAAAAAAGGAAATATATTTTTCAATTGGAAAAGGAATAGAATGGATTATTCAATGGGTTTGTTTGTTTATTATTTTGGAACAAAAAAAGTTTACAACGATGTTGAACATCATACTATTAAATTTGGAAATAAGTACAAAGAACATCTTGATGATATATTTAACAAGAAAAAACTAAACGATGATATAAGTTATTATTTACATAGGCCAACTGCCACGGATAAATCAATGGCTCCTGAGGGAAATGATTGTTTTTATGTTTTAGTGCCTGTTCCAAATAATCAATCAAATATTGATTGGTCCATAGAAGGAGAAAAAATTAAAAAACTTGTTATAAGAAAAATGCAGAATGATTTATTACCAGATCTTGAAAAAAATATAGTTGAAGAATTTTATTTATCTCCTGATTATTTTGAAAATGATTTAAATACAAAGTTTGGGTCAGGTTTTTCAATACAGCCGAAATTTACTCAATCTGCATACTTTCGTTTTCACAACAAGTCAGAAATTTACAAAGGATTATATTTTGTTGGCGCAGGCACTCATCCTGGTGCAGGAGTGCCTGGTGTACTATCTTCTGCTAAAGTATTAGATAAAATATTGTAATGTCAAACAACCTAATCTCAACTTACGCGAAATCATTTAGTTGGGCAGGTTTTTTTTTAGCAAAACAGACGTTTGAGAATGGATCGAGTCTTTATGATTTTTGTAGAACCTTAGATGACATAGCAGATGAAAACACGTCTTTGGATTTAAAAAAAAAAAAATTCAATAAAATGAAAAAAGATTTCATTGAAAGAAATTTTGAAAATATTTTGATTAAAAATATTGATAATCTTATTAAGAAATTCAATATTTCAGAAAAAGTAATTCTAGATCTTTTTGATGGTATTGAGTCTGATATTAAAGAAAGTATTGAATTTAAAACAAAACGGGAGCTACTTGTGTATTCATACAGAGTTGCTGGTACAGTGGGACTAATGATGGCAAAAATACTAAAAGTAGATTCAAAAATTGCACTCAGATCCGCAGTAGATCTTGGTATAGCAATGCAGTTAACTAATATAGCAAGAGACGTTGTAGAGGATAGTGGTAGAAATAGAAAATATATAGATCATGATTTTATAAAAATTAAAGAGACATTAGGTATAGCTGAACTATTTTATAAAAGCTCTTTTAAATCGATAAAAGAAATTCCTCTGATAAATAGATTTGCAATTTTGGTTGCACGTAGAGTTTATAGAGAAATTGGAAATAATATATTAAGAAAAAAAGATTTAGAAAATTATAATAAATCTGGAAAAATTTTTGTTAATAAAATTGGCAAAATAAAACAGACAATATTTAGTATATTTGATCTATTTATATTAATATTCTCTAAATCATATATTCATTTAACTAATGAAGAACATATGGAAATTGGTAAGGAAATTAATTTGAATGAAAGATTTTGATTACATTATTATTGGAGGCGGATGCGCTGGCTTATCTCTCGCGTATGAATTAGATACTAAAAACAAGTTGAAAGATAAAACTCTTGCTATAATAGAAACAAGGAGTGACTATAAAAGAGATAAGACTTGGTCATTTTGGAAGGTTATGGATCACAATTTTGAGGATTGTGTTGTCAAAAGTTGGTATAATTTTTCAGTAAACACAGAAACAGGCCATCACGAAGTTAAAAATAAAGATTACCCATATCAAACTATTGATAGCGGTCTTTTTTACGAAAAAATTCTTAAACGAATAAGTCTAAATAAAAATATAAAATTTTACAAAAATACTGAGAATCTTAATATTCAAAACTCTATAATATTCAATAGCATTCCACCTAAAAATAATAGTGAGTTAAATCTTTGGCAACACTTTAAAGGTGTGGAAATAAAAACAGAAAAAAATATTTTTGATGATGAAATTTTTAATTTAATGGATTTCAATTGTGATCAAAGAAAAAATGTTCACTTTTTTTACACTCTTCCTCTTGCAAAAAATAAGGCATTAATTGAAACAACTTGGCTGTCTAAACTAAATAACAATACGTTAAATGATTACGATACTCAAATTCAAGATTATATTAAAAATATTTTAAAGATTAAAAATTATGAAATTAAATACAAAGAGCAAGGGGCAATACCGTTGTTTTTTCCAAAATCTAAAAAAAAGAATAATACAATTAATATAGGATCAGCTGGTGGTATGACAAGATTAAGTACAGGATATACCTTTTTAAATATTCAAGATCATTCTAGATATATTGTTAATCAAATAGAAAATATTAAAAAAGCAAAAATTTATGATATCGGAAGGAAATATCAATTTTTAGATAACATTTTTTTAAAAGTTTTAAATAGATACCCAGAAAAAATGCCAAGTATATTCTTTAATATGTTTCAAGCACCTTCAAGATCAGTAATTAAATTTTTGTCGAATAAAAGTAATATTTTTGATGACCTAACTGTAATTCTTAAAATGCCAAAATGGTTATTTATAAAAAATATTTTTTAATATAATGAATAAGATTAATTATTATCATTCTTTAATTTTCTTTAACTTATGTATTTTTTTATCAGCATTTGAATTTTTAAGAAATGATGACCCTTTAATTATTTGCTTATTTTTAATATTGAGTTTGGGTATATCACATGGCGCGCTTGATCATCTTAAAGGTGTAAAACTTCTAAAAATTTATAACTACAGGTCCACATTATTATTTTATGTTTCATATATTTTTGTCGGATTATCTGTAATTATATTTTGGCTTATATTACCAAAATTAATATTAATGTTATTTTTGATGGTGGCAAGCTATCATTTCGGTAAAGAAGATTCAGAATTCATTAACAGCTCGTCTAATTTTGAATTGATATATTTCTTAAAGGGGTGTGTGATTATTGTAGCTCCATTAATTTTCCATAAATCCGAGACACTAGCTATTTTTGAATATTTAAATTTTGAAATTTCTGAAAGCTTTTTGATAAACAATGTCTTTCTTTGGTTAATTTTGTTATTAAGCTTTATTGCAAATATTTTAATCTCATTAAATAAAAATTTTGAGATAAAAACTCTACTACTTATGGACTATATTTCAATTTTAATTTTAAATTTCTTTTTAAATCCTTTGTTGGCTTTTACAATTTATTTTTGTTTTTTGCATTCAACTAGACATTCATTTAAACTGTCTAACGAACTTAATAAAAAATCACTAATAGAGGGTTTAAAAAAATTCACTTTAAAAGCAATACCTTTAACAATTTTTACTGCTATTTTATTTATAATATCTTTAATTATTTTAAAAAATTATTATGTACTAGATAACGCTGTATCGAAAATTATATTTATTGGTTTGGCGTCTTTAACCTTTCCGCATATATTACTTGAATATCTTTTAGAAAAAAATGAGAAAAAATGAATTAAAAATTTATTTAGCATCTCCAAGAGGCTTCTGTGCAGGAGTAGATAGGGCAATTGAAATAGTAAAGAAAAGTATTGATAAATTCGGTTCACCTGTATACGTGAGGCATGAGATTGTTCATAATAAACATGTTGTTGAAAGTTTAAAAAAAATTGGTGCAATTTTTGTTGAGGAGATTAGCGAGATTAAAGATAAATCTAGGCCTGTGATATTTTCTGCACACGGTGTTCCTAAAAAAGTTCCAAAAGAAGCAGAGGAATTAAATATGAAATATGTTGATGCAACTTGTCCTTTGGTGTCAAAGGTCCATAGAGAAGCAGAAAATATGTATAAAAGTGGATATCATATAATATTAATTGGCCATAAGGGACACCCAGAAGTAATTGGAACGATGGGTCAAATTCCAGAAAATGGTATTACGCTTGTTGAAACAGTAGAAGATGTAAAAAAAATCATTTTTAAAAAAGATGAAAAGTTATCATTTATTACACAAACTACCTTATCTGTGGATGACACAAAAGAAATAATAGAATGTTTAAAGAAAAGGTTCCCAAAGATTAATGAGCCAAAAAAAGAGGATATTTGTTATGCTACTACTAACAGACAGGCTGCAGTAAAAAAAATTGCTAAATTTTGTGATATGTTTTTTGTAATTGGTAGTAGAAATTCATCTAATTCAAAAAGGTTAGTTGAAGTTGCTAGTAAAGCGGGATGCAATGAGTCTGAATTAATTCATTCAGAAAGTGAAATACCATTAGATAAAATCGGCAAATGTAAAACTATCGGTATTTCCTCAGGAGCATCAGCACCTGAAATAATTGTGCAAGATTTTATAGGTAAAATAAAAGAAAAATATGAGGTTAAAATCGAAGAAGTTGAGATTGTTAAGGAAAATGTATTTTTTAAGATCCCTGGTATGCTAAATTAATGGCTGTTTTTACCAAAATAAATAAAAGAGATATAAATAACATCCAAAATTTTTTTAACATCGGAAAAATTATTAGTTACCATGGAATAAAAGAAGGAATAGAAAATACAAATTATCTTATTTCCACTAAAAAACAAAAGTTTATTTTAACGATATTTGAAAAAAGAGTTAAAAAATCAGATCTACCATTTTTTATGAAACTAATGGATAAATTATCAAATTTAAAAATTAAATGTCCTAGTCCACTTAAAAATAAAAAAGGAAATTATTTATTTAACTTAAAGTCTAAAAAAGCTTGCCTAGTCAGTTTTTTAAAAGGTAAAGATAAGAAAAAATTAAAAAAAAAGGATTTATACGTGATAGGTAAAAATATCGGTATAATGCACAAAGCCTCAAGAAAAATTAAATTATACAGGAAAAATTCTTTTTCCCCCCTTAAAATAAAAAAATTATTAGATGATATAAATAAAAATAAGATTAATAAACTTTCAAAAAATTTAGCTTCGGAGATGCAGAATACATTTATGGAAATTAAGCAAGGGTGGCCAAAAACATTGCCCAAAAACATAATACATGGTGATCTATTTATAGATAATATATTTTTTCATAAAGGAAAATTTTTAGGGTTTATTGATTTTTATTTTTCATCTAATGATTTTGAGGCCTACGAGTTAGCTACATGCATAAACGCCTTATGTTTCAATAAGAAAAAAAAAAAATTTTCTTATGACAAAGGCAAAACTTTGCAATTGATTAAGGGTTACGAAACAATAAGAAAATTGCAAAAAAAAGAGAAAGATTTTTTGAATATACTTTGTAAAGGATCAGCACTTAGATATCTCGCTACTAGATCATATGATTATATAAATACTCCAAAATCAGCAATTATAAAAAAAAAGGATCCAAGAGAATATATTCAAAAATTAGCTTTTCATAAAAAAATTAATTCTTTTAGCTCTTATATTAAATAATGATTAAAATTTATACAGATGGTTCATGTATTGGAAATCCTGGGAAGGGTGGCTGGGCTGCGATAATTTTTAAGAATAATGAAAAAAAAATCTTAAAAGGCTCAAAAGATTTAACAACAAATAATCAAATGGAACTCACGGCTACTATAAAAGCATTAGAATATATTAGTACGAAAGATAAAATTCAAATTTATACAGATTCTAAATATGTAAAACAGGGAATAACTGAATGGATAACAAAATGGAAGATTAATGGGTGGAAAACATCAAAAAAAGAAGAGGTTAAAAATAAAGATTTGTGGCTTGAATTAGACAATTTAACTTCTAAGAATTCTATAGAATGGGTTTGGGTTAAAGCTCACTCAGATAATGATTTGAATAATGAAGTTGATTTATTAGCTAGAAAAGAAGCTGGCCTATAATAATTTTAAAAAATTCTCAGCACTTGAGATATCACAAACTCCGGTCTCTTTTTCCTCTTGAATTTTTAAAACATTTAAATTGTCAATTAGCATGGTATATCTATTTGACCTTAGGCCAAGTCCCCTTGCCGACTTGTCAACTTCTGCACCTATTGACTTTGTAAAATTTAGAAATGGATCAGCTAACATCATAATATTGTTTTCAACCTTATTTATTTTGCCCCATGCATTCATTACAAATGGATCATTTGCTGCAATACAAAAAATCTGGTCAACACTTTTTTTATAAAATTTTTTTGAAAAGTTAATAAAACTTGGCAAATGTTTCGTAGAGCAAACTGAAGTAAACGCTCCCGGCATTCCTAATAAAATAATCTTTTTTTTTGAAAACAAACTGTAAATCTTAATCTTTACTGGTTCTTCATTAATGAGCTGGAAAACTTCACTATCTGGAAGTTTTTCGTTAATTTTTATTTTCATCTATCTTTTTTAAAATATAATTTTTTACTTGATCTAAGCTATTTTCTATAATCTCAAATTTTTCTTCCTCTTTTAATACATTTCTTAATTCTGGAGGAAGTTCTTCATTTTTACCTAATGCATTTTTAATAGCCTCTGGAAATTTACTAGGATGTGCAGTCGATAAGATTACACAGCTATTGTCTTGTTTAAGCTTTTTTGCAACTCCATAACCTATAGCTGTATGTGGATCCAAAACTATACTATGATTTTTAAATACCTCTTTTATTTCATTAATTGTTTCATGCTCATTAAGTTTTTCGGATAAAAAATCTTTATTAATTTTATTTAAAGAAGTTTCATCCAATTTATAATTATTCTCTTTTACCTTAGCCATTATATTTTTTGTTTTGTCTGAATTACATCCTTGTATCTCAAATATAAGTCTCTCAAAATTACTAGCAAGTTGTATATCCATGCTAGGTGAAAAAGTTTCAGAAACTTTTTTTGATGTGTAATCGCCTTTAGAAATAGCTCTGTGCAATATATCGTTCTGATTAGTTGCAACAATTAATTTATCTATCGGTAGACCCATTTTTTTTGCAAGATATCCTGCATAAATGTCTCCAAAATTTCCTGTGGGAACAGAAAAATTTAATTTTTTGGATTTTAACGAAAAGAAACAAAAAAAATAATAAACCGTCTGCGCTACTATCCTAGCCCAATTTATTGAATTAACACCTGACATATTAATCTTTTTTGAGAAATTTTGGTCAACAAACATTGCTTTAACAAGGTTTTGACAATCATCAAAATTACCTTGTATGGCTATATTAAAAACATTTTTTTCTTTAACAGTGCACATTATTCTTCTTTGAACTGAAGAAATTCTATTATGTGGATGAAGAACAAAAATATTAAGATTTTTTTTTCTTTTTATTGCATCTATTGCAGCTGCTCCAGTATCGCCAGATGTTGCAACTATTATATTTATAAAGTTTTCATTTTTTGACAGATAATATTCATAAAAATTACCAATTAATTGCATAGCGATATCTTTAAAAGCCAATGTTGGGCCATGAAATAATTCTAATATGTTGAAATTTCCAACTTTTCTTAATTTAACAACTTCTTCTGACCTAAAAGATGAGTAAGATCTTTTAACCAATTCATATAAATTATCTTTTTCAATGAAATCTCCAGTAAATTTGTGAACGATTTCAGTAGCAAGCTCATAATAACTCATGCTTCGTAATTTTGACAAATCTTTTTCATCAAATTTGCAATCTTTTTCTGGTAAAAAAAGTCCACCATCATCAGCAAGGCCTTTAATAAAGACACTTTCAAAAGGTAAACTTTCTGAACTATTTCTTGTGCTTATATATTTCATCAATAATTTTTTTTCCTAAAATACAAATATATTAAAAAAATTGAAATCGCTAATGAAAACCATGTCAATGCATATTTTAGGTGATTATTGGAAATATTTGCTGTTATATTTTTTTGAAGAGGGTAATTTTTATCGTTAACTCTATTGTTTAAATAAATAATATAATTAGGAAATATTTTTCCTGTAAATTTATTTAAATCTTCATCATTTAGTGTAAACCAATAATTATTTTCTAAGTCGTTTTCAGGCTTAAAATAATTGAATTTAGATTTTTCTTTTAATATTGCCGTAAAATTTTTGTTGTTCAATTGAAATTTTTTACCTTTTTGATTTCTAGGTATCCATCCACGATTAACTAAAAACAATTTATTATTTATTATAATCGGATTAATTAAATCAAAACCTGGAGCTCCTTTTTCATTTAAACTGTAAAGATAAATCTGATTATTATAGTCAATTTTACCTTCAAATTTTATACTTCTAAAATTTGTTAAATTTGTGCCATTAAATTCAGATGGTTCACTATCTAATGACTGATTAATTTGTTTTATTAATGTTAACTTCCAATCAAGTCTTATCATTTGCCAAACGCCCAATGATAAAAATACTAATATAAAAAAATATACAAATAATGAAAATGCTAATTTATTTTTCAATATTAATTAACTGCCCCAAATATATATTGCTGCAAATAAAAATAGCCAAACTACATCAACAAAATGCCAATACCATGCCGCTGCTTCAAAACCGAAATGATGATCTTTGTTAAAATGACCAAGTTTACCTCTCCATAAACATACTGCTAAAAATATAGTTCCAACTAAAACATGAAAACCATGGAAACCAGTTGCCATATAGAATGTTGCACCATATATATGACCAGAGAAATTGAAGCTTGCATGCTGATACTCATAAATTTGCAATGCAGTGAAACATGCACCTAATATAACTGTGAGCCACAAACCTTGAATAAAACTTTTTCTGTCATCTTCAAGTAAAGCGTGGTGGGACCATGTTACTGTTGTGCCTGACAACAACAAAACTAAAGTATTAATTAAAGGAATGTCCCAAGGATCAAAAGTTTCAATATCTTTTGGAGGCCAAACATTGCCTACAAATTCACCTGGAAAAAGACTTGCATCGAAATAAGCCCAAAACCATGCAACAAAAAACATGACTTCAGACGCAATGAATAATGTCATACCATACCTATGATGAATTTGAACTACTGGAGTATGATGTCCTTGATGTTCTGCCTCATTAACAACATCTCTGAACCACATGAAAGCACCATAAATTAAAAGAGCAAAACCAAAAAGCATAGCCCACATAACTTTTGAGTGAAAATAATAGACGGTGCCAATAGCAGTAATTAATGTAGCGAATGAGGTATAAATTGGCCAAGGGCTTGGGTCTACTAGATGATAATCATGTTTTTGATCTTTTGCGGACATTTATTTTATTACCTTAGTTTGTTTATAATAATCAGATGAGAAGAAAGTATATGACAAAGTAACATCACTCACATTTTTTGTTTTTGGATCATTTACTACTTCTGGATCAAGATAAAAAGTCATGAAATAACTTTTTTTCTCACCAGGATTTAAAGTTTGTTTTTCAAAACAAAAGCATCCTAATTTGTTAAAGTATGGACCGAATGAAGATGGAGAAACGTTATAACTTGCAACACCACTAGTAGGATCTTTGCTAAAGTTCTCAACTACGAAGTTTACTTTGTAAACTTTGCCTGGTTTGACATCAACCAAATTGTTTTCAGTTTTAAAGTTCCAAGATAAATCAGTTTGAACATTGGTATCCAATCTTACAGATACGGGCTTATCTATTACGATTTTTGGTATATCCTTTGAAATTTGCGTTGTACCTCCAAAACCAGTTACTCGACAAAAAAGGTCATATAACGGGACAGCGGCAAATGACATACCTAGCATTAGCAAAAATATGAAAGATAGTAATAGAGGGGTTAATTTTTTTTTTGATATCATATTACTCTCTCAAATACACCAACATTATATAAAGTGAAAATAAACAATAAGATTATAAAAACAACAAGTCCAATTCCTGTTAAAAGATTTTTCTTTTTTACTTTTTTATCAATTTCCATCATACGAAATTATCAACTAAAAATAATACAAAAATTGCAAATAAATAGATTATCGAATAACTAAAAACCTTTTTGGCTTTTAAAATATTAAATTTGTGCTTTTCGTCTTTGTAAAGATCAAAGCAGATATAGTTATAATATATTGTTAAAGGTAAACAAAATATTGCAAAGAAGTTTCCTACAAAACCAATATAGTATGGCAAATACAATACTGGTAACATAATTAGCGAATAAAAAAGTATATTTATTTTAGTATTTTGTACTCCACTTATAACTGGTAACATTGGTATTTTTGCTAATCTATAATCTTCTGCTTTGTAGAGACTAAGGGCCCAAAAATGTGAGGGTGTCCAGAAAAATATAATTAGGAAAAATGAAATTGCTTCTAATGATAAATTGCCCGTTACGATTGTCCAACCTATAACTGGAGGTAATGCGCCTGCAGCTCCGCCTATTACTATATTTTGAGGCGTTCTTCTTTTTAACCAAACTGTATAAACAACAACATAAAAGAAAATGGTAAAAAAAAGTATAAATGCCGATAAAAGATTTGAAAAATAATACAATCCATAAATTGAAATTAAAGATAATGCTAATCCAAAAATTAAAGCTTGTGACTTATTTACTTTTCCAGTGGGTATTGGTCTTAAACAAGTTCTTGACATTAATTTATCAAGATCCGCCTCATACCACATATTCAAAGCACCAGCTGCTCCAGCACCCAATGTAACAAAACCTATGCTTATAATTGCATCAAAGATTGGTATTTGATTTGGTGCTGTAAGTAATCCTACCGCACAGGTGAAAATTACTAAGGACATCACCCTAGGTTTCATAAGGTCAATTAAACCATTAAATAGTTTGATCTCACTAAGTAGATTTCTTTTTAATAATGAGTTTAGAGCGTTCATTTAATTACTTTTAAATTAAGATTTAGATTTCTCTGCTCCTTCGTAAACGTCCACTTTAGGTAATTCATCAAAAGTGTGAAAATTTGGAGGTGATGGCACTGTCCACTCAAGTGTTGTTGCCCCTTCTCCCCATGGATTAGATGATGAGGCTTTCTTAGTAATAAATGAGTATAATAAATTTATTAGAAATACTACTACACCGGCTACTGATATATATGAGCCGACTGAAGAAATGTAGTTCCAATCAGCAAATGCATCTGGATAATCTGCATACCTTCTTGGCATTCCTGCTAAACCTAAAAAGTGTTGAGGGAAGAATATTAAGTTCACACCTATAAAGGTTAACCAGAAGTGGAGTTTGCCCATCCACTCTGAATATTGATATCCTGACATTTTTCCAAACCAATAATACCATCCAGCAAATATTGCAAAAACTGCACCTAAAGATAGAACGTAATGAAAGTGTGCAACAACGTAATATGTATCATGTAAAGCAGTATCAACACCCGCATTAGCAAGCACTACCCCAGTTACACCTCCTACAGTAAATAAAAATATAAATCCAAGTGCCCAAAGCATTGGCGTTTTAAAAGAAATTGATCCTCCCCACATTGTTGCAATCCATGAAAAAATTTTAATTCCTGTTGGAACTGCAATAATCATTGTCGCTGCAAGAAAATAAGCTTTTGTATCTGTATCTAAGCCAACCGTGTACATATGATGGGCCCAAACCACAAATCCTACAAAGCCAATTGCAACCATTGCATAAGCCATACCTAGATATCCAAAAACTGGTTTTTTTGAAAATGTTGAAACTATATGACTTATCATTCCAAATCCTGGTAATATTAATATGTAAACTTCTGGATGCCCAAAAAACCAAAATAAATGTTGAAAAAGTGTAGGGTCTCCACCTGTTTGAGCGTCAAAAAACGCGGTTCCAAAATTTCTGTCTGTTAACAGCATTGTTATTGCTCCTGCCAATACTGGTAATGATAATAATAATAAAAATGCTGTTACTAAAATTGACCATGCAAATAAAGGCATCTTGTGAAGTGTCATTCCCGGAGTTCTCATATTCAAAATAGTAGTTATGAAATTTACTGCTCCAAGGATTGAAGATGCTCCAGCAACGTGCAGACTTAAAATTGCTAAGTCCATTGCAGGACCTGGTTGACCTGTTTTGGATGATAGTGGCGGATAAATTGTCCAGCCTCCTCCAACACCTTGAGCTCCAGGAGGTCCATCTACAAAAATTGATGATAATAACAAAATAAATGCAACAGGTAATAGCCAAAATGAAATATTGTTCATTCTAGGAAATGCCATATCAGGTGCTCCGATCATTATTGGTACAAACCAATTTCCAAATCCACCTATCATTGCTGGCATTACCATAAAGAAAATCATTATTAATCCATGTCCAGTTACTAATACATTATATAAATGATAGTCTCCACCTAGAATGCCATCTCCTGGATGCATAAGTTCCATTCTCATTAAAACTGAAAATGCAGTTCCAATTAATCCTGCAATAATTGCAAAGATTAAATACATAGTTCCAATGTCTTTATGGTTTGTTGAATACGCCCATCTTTTCCATCCAGTTGGTGTGTGATGATCGTGATGTGTAGCTGCAGTGCTCATTGTTTTATTTACTCGCTATTAAATTATTATTTTGATTTGTTATTTCTTCTTTTGCAAATTTTATTTTAGCCTCTTCAAGCCATTCTTGATATTCCTCATCTGTTACAACTTTTACAGTGATTGGCATAAAAGCATGCTTAATTCCACAAAGTTCTGAACACTGTCCATAAAAAGTTCCTACTCTATCTGCTTTGAACCAAGTTTCGTTCACTCGACCAGGCATAGCGTCTCTTTTAACTCCAAAAGCGGGTAGTGCCCAAGCATGTAATACATCATTAGCAGTGATTAAAACTTTTACTACTTTATTAACTGGGACAATTACCTCATTATCGACTGCTAATAATCTTGGTTGACCTGGTAATAAATCTTTGTCTTCAATCATATAAGAGTCAAAAATTATATTCTCATCAGGATATTCATAACCCCAGTACCATTGATAGCCTATCGCTTTAATAGTTACGTCGGCTTTAGGTATAGTATCTTGAGAATATAAAATTTTAAAAGATGGGACCGCCATCACAATTAAAATTAAGCAAGGTATTAAAGTCCAAAGAACTTCAATAGCAACATTATGGGTTGTCTTAGAAGGATTAGGATTTCTTGACTCTCTGAATCTAAAACAAGCATAAGCCATCAAAAATAAAACAAAAACACTTATTGCTATAATAATTGGAAGTAAAATCGAATTGTGAAAACTAACTATTTCGTACATTGATTGTGAGGCAGCGTCTTGAAATCCAAGCTGCCAATCTCTAGGTTGATCTGCAAATACCTTTGAAGGTAACAAAATTAGTGTTGATAATATAAATAAAGTTTTTTGCATCTTTAAAACTATATAAAGTGATTTTATAGAAATTACACTTAAGATTTCGCGACAATTTATCAATTTAACTCATAACCTACTATAGATAATGCTGATATTGCTGCTGTTTCAGCCCTTAATATATTCTCACCTAAACTCAACTTATAAATACCCTTAAATTTATCAATTTCAAGTCTTTCGGATTCTGAGAAATCTCCCTCTGGGCCAATAATTACACAATTAGATTTTGATAATAATTTATTCTTATCTAGTTTTTTAGTTTTTGAATTTAAATCTGTTAAAATTAAATTTATGTTTTCTTGATTTTGATTAAGAAATTTTTTTAATGTTGTTGGTTCTTCGATACTAGGAATATTAATCCGATTGGACTGTTCGCTTGCTTCCACAACTATTTTTCTTAACCTATCTAAATTTATTTTTCGAACAATTGTTCTTTCAAAAATAATTGGTATAAAATTTGTTACACCTAATTCTGTAGATTTTTGTATCATGAAATTAAAAAAGTTTGATTTGATTGGAGAAAAAGCAAGCCATAATTCATTTTTATGTTCTTTTGATCTTATTTGTTTTCCAAGTCTAAAATTTATAAATCCAGATTTAACATTTTCAAAGCGAGCAACCCATTCTCCATTTTCATTAAATAAATTAAAGTTATCGCCTTTTTTAATTCTCATGACTTTTAACAAATAATGAGATTGATCTTTATTTAATTTACCAGTTAAATTATTAGATAAACTTTCTTTGAAAAATAATCTAATATTGTTCATAGTGTGATACTAAACTTTTTATGAAAAAAATTAAGGTAATAATTTTTGACGCTTATGGCACTCTTTTTGATGTAAATTCTGCAGCAGAAAAATGTAAAGAAAAAATTGGTGATAAATGGGAGAGCTTTGCGAATTATTGGAGAACCACTCAGTTAGAGTATACTTGGTTAAGAAGTCTGATGAAAAGACATAAAGATTTCTGGAAAGTTACAGAAGATAGTTTAGATAAATCTTTGTTAGCATTCAAAATCGATCCCAATATGAGATCAGAGTTGTTAAATCTTTATAAAATTTTAAATACTTTTCCAGAAGTAAAAGAAGTATTAAAAAATCTTAAAGAAAAAAAATATAAAATTTCAATTCTCTCTAATGGTACTCCTGACCTTTTAGATGGATTGGTGAAAAGTAATAATCTAGAAAAAATGTTTGATGATATATTTTCAGTTGAAGAAGTTGGAATTTATAAGCCAGATGCAAAAGTGTATGATATGCCCATCAAAAAGTATAAAGTTGAAAAAAATGAAGTTGCATTTTTAAGTGCCAATACTTGGGATGTTTCTGGTGCAGGAAATTTTGGTTTCAATTCTATTTGGGTAAATAGAAACAAAAATATTTTTGACAAACTGGATTATATTCCTCATAATGAAATAAATAATCTTAATGAATTATTAAAACTAATTTAAAAAAATGAATAAACCTATTAGAGCAGGAGATAGTGCAATCGCTTTGGAAGTTGAAGAAGGCAAATCTTATTTTTGGTGTAGCTGTGGAAAAAGTCTAAAACAACCATTGTGTGATGGCTCACACAAAGGAACTGAATTTAGACCAATAGTTTTTAGAGCGGATGTAACAAAAAAATTATTTTTTTGTACTTGTAAACAAACTAAAAATCAGCCATTTTGTGATGGCTCGCACAACAAATAAATGATGGGACACTTATTTAGTAAATTAAATTTTATTGCACCTTGGTTTTTAAGATTGGGTCTAGGTGTAGCATTTATTATACATGGATATTTTAAGTTTCCTTTACCACCAGCTGGATTAATAGAATATTTTGGTTTATCGCCACTTTTATCGTCTGTAGTTGCAATATCTGAAGTTGGATCTGGAATATTATTAATTATAAGTGGATTCATAAAAGGACCTATTGGAAATTTTCTTACAAGATTAAGTGCTTTTACTATTACAATTATAATGATCAATGTATTTGCTATTGGTCATCCAGATTGGTTTTTTACAACAAAACTTTTCACTAGTGAGCAAATATTTCTCTTTCTGATAAGTTTATATTTTGTTATTAAAGGAAATAATTAATCCAATGATTGAAGTAAGCAAAATTATAAAGCCAACTAATGCATCAGATGGTGCTGGTGTAAAACTAAAAAGAAGTATTGGTGTAGAGCCAAATTATTATGATCCATTCTTAATGTTAGATGAATTTGGTTCTGAAAATAGTGAAGATTATGTTGCAGGATTTCCTCCACATCCACACAGAGGAATTGAAACTGTTACATATATGCTAAATGGGGATTTTGAGCATGAGGACAGTACTGGCGGCAAAGGGAAAATGACTGCTGGTGATGTCCAGTGGATGAAAACCGGAAGTGGTATTATTCATTCTGAAATGCCGGCCATGAAAGAGGGAAAACTTCATGGATTTCAGTTATGGATAAATATGCCAGCCAAATTAAAAATGAGTAAGCCTGAATATATTTATATTAAGGCAGATAAAATGAGTATCCATAAAGATCAAGACAAGGAAGTAAAAACTATAGCTGGAAAATTTGAAAAAGCAGAAGGTCCGGTAAAGGGTCATAATGTAGAGCCTATTTATTTTGATGTAGTGCTTAAAAAAGATAAAGAGTTTAAATTTGATATTCCTGAGACACACAATACCTTTATATATTTAGTTAACGGGGAAATAAAAATTGGAAACAAAGAACACGATAAAATTAAAGATAGTACGTTGATACTACTTAATAATGGAAGAAACTTAAAAGTTAAAGCATCTTTGAACTCTAAATTTTTACTCATTTCTGGAAAGCCATTAAATGAAGAAATAGCAAGAGGTGGTCCTTTTGTAATGAACACTAAAAAAGAGATTTTAGATGCTGTTAATGATTATCATAATGGAACATTTGTTAAGTAATGCATAGTGTATCTTTTTCAAAAACTGGTGGCCCTGAAGTTCTTGAATATAAAGAGTTAAAACTTGAAGATCCAAAAAGTGGTGAAGTTCTGATTAAACACTCTGCGATAGGATTAAATTTCATAGATACTTACCATCGATCGGGTTTATACCCTGTGCCGCTGCCTTCAGGAATTGGTTTAGAAGGAGTAGGAATTATTGAAAAAGTTGGACCAGATGTCTCAAATTTTAAGGAGGGTGATAAAGTTGCCTACGCTGCTGCACCATTAGGCTCTTATTCTTCCCACAGAATTTATCCGACAAAAAATTTAGTCAAAGTACCAGATGGAATTGATCTTGATATAGTTGCATGTTTAATGACAAAAGGCTTAACGACTTTTTATTTGTTGCACAAAACTTATGAGGTTAAAAAAGGTCAAACAATATTATTTCATGCTGCAGCTGGAGGTGTTGGTCAAATATTTTGTCAATGGGCAAAAAGTTTGGGATGTAAAGTTATTGGAACTGTTGGATCTGATGAAAAAATACAATTAGCTAAAAAATACGGTTGTGATGAGGTAATAAATTACTCAAAGGAAAATTTTAAAGACAGGGTTTTGAAAATTACCAATAATGAGGGATTGCCTGTTGTATATGATGGGGTAGGAAAAGTTACATTAGAAAATTCACTAGCATGTTTAAAAATGCGAGGAATGATGGTTTCTTTTGGTAATGCATCTGGAAAACTTGATCCTGTTGATGTTGGTAAATTAATTGCTCCAAAAGGTTTGTATTTAACTAGGCCAAGTATTGCCCATTACACTGCTACCAGGGAAGAATTAGATGAAGCGTCTAAAAAACTATTTCAAATGGTAAAAACAGGTAATGTTAAAGTTGAAATATTTAAAAAGTACAGCCTTAAAGATGCAATACAAGCGCATAAAGATCTTGAGGGACGTAAAATATTAGGACCTGCAATAATTATTCCTTAAATTGGACATCCATATCAGAAATATGAAGCTTTAATGCTTTAGTAGAAATTTGTATTTCTCTAATAAAAAAAACAATAGATATCATCATAGATAAACAACAAGAACCAAAAATTATTCTAGCTACAAATATTTTTTCTAAATATAAAGCAAAAACAGTCAACATATTAAATAAAAATCCGAATGCAGAAAACATTATTGTATATTTTAAAACATTAATTCTATTATTCAGGTTTATAAGTTGGTCTCTCCACTCAGGTGGTGTATGTTTTTCAAATACATGCTCATCGTGAATTTTTCTTATTAGATTACTAAGTGTATGAAACCTGTTGCTATAAACTCCCATAATTAAAGGGATTGCAGGAAACATCAAAGCAGTTACTGTATAATTAATATCCATACGAATCAATTTGATTATGAATCGATGCTTTGTTATTTACAAGTAAATTATAATGAAACAATTTAAACTTTTTCTTGATTTAATAAGAATAAAAAAACCAATAGGTATAATGTTGTTGTTCTGGCCTTGTTTATGGGGTTTAACATTAGCTAATGATTTTAACGATAATAATTTAAGATTTTTAATATATCTAATTTATTTTTTCTTAGGCTCAGTTCTTATGCGGTCAGCTGGCTGTATTGTAAATGATATACTAGACAGAAAATATGATGTAATGGTTGAAAGAACTAAAAAAAGACCAATTGCATCTGGAAAAATATCTGTAAACTTGGGTTTAATGTATGTAGTTATATTGTGTTCGACTGCATTTTTAATTTTAATGCAATTTAATTTTATTACAATATTGTTGGGTCTTGCCTCAATGCCATTCGCGTTTAGCTATCCTTTGATGAAAAGGTATACATATTGGCCTCAATTGTTTTTAGGATTTACTTTCAATTATGGTCTTATAATGGGTTGGTTCTCGATAAAACCTGAATTCAGTTATATTCCAATAATTTTTTATATTGGAGCCATATTTTGGACATTAGCTTACGACACAATATACGGGTTTCAAGACATCAAAGATGATGAAATAATAGGAGTGAAATCAACATCAATTAAATTTAAGAAAAATCCTAAACAGCTTATTTTTTTATGCTATTTAATTTTTATACTAATACAAATTTTATTAGGAGTATTAATGGAATTTAATTATTACTATTACATCGGATTAATAATTATAATAACGCACTTATTGTTTTTTCAAATAATAAAATTAGATGTTTCAAATCCAAATAACTGTTTAAAAAAGTTTAAAAGTAATAATCTTTTAGGTTTTTTAGTTTTTACCAACATTATAATAAATAAAATTTACATATAATGAGTAATATCAAAATATTAAAAAGATTATTTAATGACTATACAAAAAAATATTTACCGCAAATTTTTTTAGCTTTAATTTTTTCTTTAGTTTTGGCTGCAAGCACTTCGTCAATCGCATGGTTATTGGATCCAGCTGTTGAAAAACTTTTTATTCAAAAAAATCAAAGTTTAATGCTGCTAATACCATTAGGTATTATTTTAGCGTTTTCTGCAAAAGGTTTATCATTGTATTTGGCTAAGTCTATAATGATAAGTGTTGGAGAAGATGTAAGAAAAGCTATCCAAGTTGACATGATGAAAAACTTGATAAAAGCTGATACTGAGACAATTGAGAAAAAACATTCTGGCAAAACAATAACAAATCTAATTAGCGATGTTAATTTTATGACTGCACTTGTAAGTGTTGGTATCTTAAATCTTTTTAAGGACACTCTAACTTTAGTTGGCTTATTAGGTGTGATGTTTTATCAAAATTGGAAGTTATCATTAATAGCTATAGTAATGATTCCACTTGCAAGTTTTTTTGCTAGATTCTTAGGTAAAAGAATTAACAAAGTTACTATACAAGCGATGGATAGTGCCGCCATTCTTAATACCCTTCTTTTAGAAATATTTAGAAATCATAAATTGATTAAAGTTTTCCAAAAAGAAACTTATGAAACCTCTAGGGCTAATAATGCTTTAGAACAGATAAAAAATAGAGGTAAAAAATTAGCTATAATTTATGCTAGATCGTCTCCAATTATGGAATTTTTAACTGGGATAATGATTGCAATTTTAATTTTCTATTCTGGTAATTTAATTTTAGGGGGAGAAATAGCTGTAAATAACTTTTTTTCTTTTTTAGCCGCAATGATGTTGGCTTACCAACCTGTGAGGTCCCTTGCAACATTAAATCTTACAATCAACCAAGGTTTGGCTTCTGCGAGAAGAATTCTTCCTATCATAGATCAAAAACATACTATCTTAGAAGATAAAAATTTAGATGAATTAAAAATTATAAATGGATCAATTTGTTTTGAAAAAGTTAACTTTAATTATAATTCTAATTCAAGATCTATACTTAAAAATGTTAATTTAAGTATAAGTGGTGGTGAAATGACATCGCTTGTAGGTCACAGTGGCGCTGGAAAATCTACAATTTTAAATTTAATTCCTCGTTTTTACGACTGCACAGAAGGTGATATTAAAATAGATGATCAATCAATTAAAACAAAACGTTTATCATCTTTAAGAAAAAACGTTTCTTTAGTTAGTCAAGAAACTACGTTATTCGATGATACAATTTTGAATAATATAAGATATGCTAATTTAAATGCCTCCGATCAAGAAATTAAAGAGGCAGCAAAACTCTCTTATTCTGATGAATTTATAAATTTACTTCCAAACAAATATAATTCAATAATCGGTGAAAACGGAATTAGACTTTCAGGTGGTGAAAAACAAAGATTGTCAATTGCAAGAGCATTTTTAAAAAATAGTAGAATAATACTTCTAGACGAAGCAACTTCTTCTCTAGACTCAGAAACTGAAAAAAAAATTCAAGATGCTCTTAACTTTTTAACTAAAGGAAAAACAACTCTTGTAATTGCACACAGACTATCGACTATATTAAATTCTAATAAAATTTATGTAATAGATAAAGGGGAAGTTGTGGCCGAGGGGGATCATAAAGAGCTTTTAAGCAAATCATCACTTTACAAAAATTTTTACGATAAACAAATACAAAAAAATTAATGAGAGTTTTGTATAATCTTGTAATAGTAATTGTTATTATTTTTTCACCAATAATAATAATTTATAGAATATTAAAACAGAAAGAAAGTTCGGAAAGATTTTTTGAAAAATTTGGCTTTTTACAAAAAAAAAGGAGAAATGGTAAATTAATATGGTTTCATTGTTCTAGCGTTGGAGAGCTGTTAAGTATTACTCCTCTTGTAGAAAAACTTGAAAGAGAAAAAGATATAAAAAATATTTTAATATCAACATCCACGTTAAGTTCCTCAAAAATATTTGAGAAATTTAAATTTAAAAAAACTGTTCACCAATTTTATCCAATAGATAATCCTATAATTGTGAATAAATTTTTAAATTATTGGAAGCCGAGTGCAGTTTTTTTTGTTGAGTCGGAAATTTGGCCTGAAATGCTAAATAGTTTGAAAAGAAAGAAAATAAAAATCTTTCTTTTAAATGCTAGGATTAGTAAAAGATCTTTTAATAGATGGAAATATTTTAAAAAATTTGGAACAAAAATTTTTAATATTTTCGATTACATTTTTCCTCAAAATAAAGAAACATATAATTACTTAAAGTATTTTAGAGTAAAAAAAATGCAAATATTGGGTAATTTAAAATTTTCGGAAACAACTAAAATAAACGTAAAAAATTCACTTAAAACAAATTTCATTCATAGGAGAATTTTGTGTGCGGCAAGCACACATTATAACGAGGAAGAAATAATTTCTAATATCCACTTAAATCTAAAAAAGAAATTTGATAATTTAATTACAATAATAATTCCAAGACATATAGAAAGATCAAAAGAAATCTTGAAAACCTTAAATTATAAAAAACTAAAATATATTTGTCACAGTGAAAATAGAAAAATCGACAAAGATACTGATATTTATTTAGTGGACACTTATGGAGAAAGCAAAGCATTTTACTCTTTTAGCAAGGTAGTATTTTTGGGAGGATCCTTGGTTCCAAAAGGAGGTCAGAATCCTTTAGAGCCAGTTAGATTCGGTTGTTATATTGCGCATGGAAAATACACTTTTAATTTTAATGAAATTTACAATATGCTTAGCAAAAAAAAATTGTCATTTAAAGCCAAAAATTTTTCAGAACTAAATAAAACAATTTTTAACTTATTAAAAAAAAAATCGAATAATAAAAAAGAAATAAATAGATTTAAGAAAATTGGTAATGATATTCTAACTGCACATTTGTTAAAAATAAGAGTTTTAATTTAAATGAAACTAATAAAACCAAAATTCTGGGATAAAAATTATTTAACATTTCAGTCAATACTTCTGTATCCGTTTACTTTTATTATTGATGTTAAAAATTTATTAACATCTTTTAAAAAGCCAATAAAATACCCTCAGATTAAAACTATTTGTGTAGGAAACATATATATTGGTGGGACAGGAAAAACGCCTTTGGTTGATTTTATTGCAAAAAGTTTTAACAAAAAATTCAAAACAGCAATTATTAAAAAAAAATATCGAAGTCATTTAGATGAAAAAAAGTTATTAGAAAAAAATAATAAAGTTTTTTTTTATAATGATAGAGAGGTATCATTGGCTCAAGCAATTAAAAAAAAATTTGAATTAGTAATTTTTGATGATGGTTTACAAGATAAGAAAATCGAATATGATCTTAAAATAGTTTGTTTTAATTCATCTGTCCTTGCTGGTAATGAATTAAGAATTCCATCTGGACCACTCAGAGAAAAACTTAATAATTTAAACAAATATGAGGCTATCTTTATTAATGGTAAATTAAAAAATAAAAAATTTTTAAATAAAATTAAACAAATAAACCCCAAAATTAAAATATTTAACGCTGAATATATATCTAAAAATTTCAATAAGTATAAAAAAAACAATTATCTAACCTTCTCTGGAATTGGTAATCCAATTAGCTTTATTAACACACTAAAAAAATATAAAATAAAATATAAATCAAATCTTGTATATCCTGACCATTATAATTATTCTAAATTGGACATTGATAGAATTAAAAAAATTGCATACAAAAAAAACTTAAAAATTTTAACTACTGAAAAAGACTTTTGCAGAATTCCCAGTAGATATAGAAAAAATATAAATTTTTTAAAGATAGAACTAAAAATTAAAAAAATTAAAGAATTTAAAAAATTTATAACTAAATACTTATGAAAAATATAAAATATTTTTTTGAATTTTTATTAATATTGATTTTATTTTTTATTTTTAGAATTGTTGGATATAAAACGGCTTCAAGTATAGGTTATATTATAGGCAAAACTTTCGGTCCTATTTTCAGATCAAAAAAAGTTATTATAGAAAATATTAAAAATTTTAATTCACTAATAAAAGAGGATGAAATTAATAAAATTTTAAAAACAATGTGGGGTAATTATGGAAGAATTTTAGCTGAATATCCTTATATTTCTCATTTTAGAAAAAAAAAATTAGAAAAATATTTAACAATCGAGGGATTAGAAAATTTAAATAGGATTAAAAAAAGTAGGAAACCAACAGTATTTATATCCGGCCATTTTAACAATTTTGAACTAATGGCAATGGCAATAGAAAGGGAGGGTGTGGATCTTTGTGCTGTTTATAGGCCCCTAAATAATAAATTTTTAAACATAATCATGGAATACTTAAGAGAAAATTTTATTTGTAAAAATCAAATTAAAAAAGGTTTAAAGGGCGTTAGGGAGGCCTTAACTTATTTTAAAAAGGGAAAAAGTTTAGCAATTATGATTGATCAAAGAGTATCTGAAGGAATTAAAAGTAAGTTTTTTGGAAAATATGCGCTTACAACTACTATACCAGCACAATTCGTAAAAAAATTTGGCTGCAATATTCAACCAGTTTATATAGAGAGAATCAATGGAGTTCACTTTAAAATATTTTTTGATGAACATTTAAGCTTTGATAAAGATAATAATATTGAAAATATAACTAATAAATTAAATCGATGGTTAGAGAAAAGAATAGCTAAAAACCCAGATCAATGGATTTGGTCACATAACCGATGGAAGATTTAATTATTTAAGTTTTTCTCTTTTTAATTGTGCTTCAACAAATGAAAAATAGGCTTCTTGAAGTTCTACATTCCAATAATTTAGATTTTCCAGCATAATCTTTTTATTTGATACTGCACAAATGACATGGTCGCCTGGTTCAACAATTTCATAATTATTAGGTAGATATTTTAATTTAGCTAATTTATTTTTCATTTTTAAGTTATAAATTAATATAAATGATTGTTGGAATTATTGGAAGTGGTGGTAGAGAGCATGCAATTTGTTGTAAAATTAGAGACTCCTCAAAAATTAGTAAAATATTTTGTATTCCTGGCAATGCTGGCACAAGTTATATTGCTGAGAACGTAAACATTAAAGTTGATGATTTCAAATCAATAAAAGAATTTTGTTTAATAAATAAAATTGAGCTTTTAATAGTTGGACCAGAGCAGCCATTAGTTAAAGGGATAGTCGATTATTTCAGTGACACAAAAATAAAAGTTTTTGGTCCTAATAGAATAGCATCACAGTTAGAGGGTTCTAAAATATTTACAAAAAAAATATGTAAAAAATATCAGATCCCTACTGCAAATTTTGAAATATTTGAAAATTTAAGTGATGCAAAAAAATTTTTAAGTATTTCAAAATACCCTTTAGTAGTTAAAGCAGATGGATTAGCCGCAGGCAAAGGTGTTTACATTTGTAAAAAATTTGAAGAAGGTTTTGCAGCAGCTGAGGAAATTTTTGGGGGTAAATTTGGAACTACAAAATATTTATTAGTTGAAGAATTTTTAAAAGGTGAAGAAATGAGTTATTTTGTTATTTGTGACGGCAAAAATTACAAATTTATTGGTACAGCTCAAGATCATAAACGAGTTGGAGAAGGTGATACTGGGAAAAATACCGGTGGTATGGGATGTTATTCACCATCAAGGTTATTCAGTCCGAAATTAGCTGAAAAAATAAATACAAAAATTATTAATCCAACATTAAAAGCAATTGCTGAATTGGGATCAGAATATGTGGGTTTTCTTTATGTGGGATTAATGATCAAAGATAATAACCCGTTTTTAGTAGAATTTAATGTGAGAATGGGTGATCCAGAATGTCAAACAATTCTTCCATTATTAAAAAACGATTTGACCGAAATATTTATAAATTGCTGTTTGGGAAATTTAAAAAGTGAAATAAAATTAATTAAAAAAAAAAGTATTTGTATTGTTCTTTGTGCCAAAGGTTATCCTGAAGATTATAAAAAAAATATTCATATAAAAGGATTGGATAAATTAATATTAAAA
>CACKFS010000006.1 GCA_902599575.1 uncultured Pelagibacteraceae bacterium | reverse complement strand
GGAATGATTGTAGGTGCTATCAGTGTTACTGTGGCAGGTTACCTTATGTATATAAAAGACTGGCGAGACTTTGAGGATGATTAGAAAAAAATTATGTTTCGTAAATTATTAAAATTTAGTAAAACCATATTGTGAAATCTAAATCTAAAGTAGTTGTTGTTGGTGGTGGCGTAGTAGGAGTTAGCGCACTATATCATTTAGCAAAAAAAAGGTTGGTCGGATGTTGTTCTAGTTGAAAGAAAAGAACTAACTTCTGGATCCACTTGGCATGCAGCTGGATTATTACCTCTATTCAACATGAGCTATTCGGTTGGTCAATTACATAAATACGCAGTTAACTTGTATGGTAAGTTAGAAGAAGAGACAGGAAAAAATGTAGGCTTCAGTAGAGTATCCAATATTAGACTAGCAAACAATAAAGACAGAATGGATGAATATTTTCAGTATGCAGGTGTTGCACAAACAATTGGTGTCGATGTAAAATTTTTAACTCCAGATCAAGTAAAAGAAATTTGGCCACTATGTAATACATCTGATTTAGTTGGCGCTATTCAACATCCTGAGGATGGTTACATTCAACCAGCAGATTTAACGCAAGCTTTGGCTACAGGAGCAAGAAATAAAGGTGCAGAAATTTATAGAAACACAACAGTTGTAGGAATTAAACAAACTAAAAACGGTTGGGTTGTTGAAACAGATAAAGGATCAATAGAGTGTGAACATGTAATTTCTTGTTCAGGAAATTTTGCAAGACAAACTGGTAAAATGGTAGGATTAGATATTCCTGTTATACCAGTTGAGCATCAATACATTGTTACAGAACCTCATCCAGAAATTCAAAAAAGAAAAAAAGAAGGTTTACCTGAAATGGGAGTTTTAAGAGATAGTGATAGCAGATGGTATATGAGAGAAGAAGCAGGAGGATTAATTTTAGGTCCATATGAAGATGGAGCTCCTGCATGTTATGTTAATGGACCATCTAAAGAGTCTGAGTATGAATTGTTTCAAGAAGATTTAGATAGACTAGCACCTCATATAGAGGGTGCGATACATAGAGTACCAGCTTTTGGTGAAGTTGGAGTTAAGAAAGTTTACAATGGTGCAATTTGTTATACGCCAGATGGAAACCCAATTGTTGGACCAGCTTGGGGATTAAAAAATTTTTGGATTAATGAAGGACATAGTTTTGGAATAACTGCAGCTGGAGGTGCAGGTTGGCAGTTAGCAGAGTGGATTGTTGATGGAGAACCTACAATTGATATGCTTGGTGTTGAACCAAGAAGATACGGTGACTATTGCTCTAAATCATATTTGATTAAAAAGAATGAAGAAGCTTATAGCCACGTATTTATAAATCATTTCCCAGATGAGGAAAGACCCGCAGCTAGACCTCTAAGAACAGCTCCGTGTTACGATAGAATGAAAAATTTAGGTGCAGTGTTTGGTCAAAAATTTGGATGGGAAAGACCTAACTTCTTTGCAACAGATGGAATGGAACAAAAAGACGATTGGTCATTTAGAAGATCTAAATGGTTCAGCGCTATAGAAAAAGAGTGTAAGAATGTTAGAGAAAATGTTGGTCTGTTAGATATGACGGCTTTTGCAAAATGTAGGATAAAAGGACCTGGTGCTGAAGCTTTTTTAGATAAGCTCGTAGCAAATAAATTACCAAAAAAAAATTGGAAGAATTAATCTTTGCCACGCACTGAATACAAAAGGGGGAGTTCACTCAGAGTTTACAATCATGAGAGAATCTGAGACGAGTTTTTATCTTGTTTCTGCAGGTGCTTTTCAAAGATTAGACCATGATTGGATTTTAAAATGGATGCCAAATGATGGATCTGTTCAATTTGAAAATTTAACAAATAGCAATGGTGTTCTTGTTGTTGCAGGACCAAAAGCTAGAGATCTAATGCAAAAAGTTTCAAAAGATGATTTTTCAAATGAAAACTTTAAATGGTTAAGCTCTAAAATGGTTGATGTAGGTTATGCACCTGTTAATGCAATGAGAGTAAATTTTGTAGGAGAGCTTGGATGGGAACTTCATCATCCAATTGAATATCAAAATCACATTTTCGATAAATTAATGGAAGCAGGAAAAGATTTAGGAATTAAACCTTTTGGTATTAGAGCTATGAATAGTTTAAGAGTTGAAAAATCATACAAACTGGTTGGTACAGAATTATCCATCGAATACTCACCATATGAAAGTGGTTTAGATAGATTTATCCACCCAAATAAAGGAAGCTTTATAGGTTTAGAAGCTTTAAACAAGTGGAGAGAAAAGGGATTTAATAATAAATTAGTTACATTAGAAATTCATAATCCAAAAGATGCAGATGTTCTTGGAAACAATCCTATTTACGAAAATGGAAGTGTTATTGGAAGAGCAACAGGTGGTGATTACGGTTTTAGATTAGGTAAATCAATTGCACTAGGCATGGTTAAACCAGAGCTTGGTAATGTAGGACAGAAATTAAAAGTTGAAATTTTAGGTGAGAAATATGATGCAACCATTCTGGATGAAAGTCCTTATGATCCAGAAAATAAGTTATTGAGAGCATAATGAAAATATTAGTGGCTGTAAAAAGAGTAATTGATTACAACGTCCAAGTTAGAGTAAAGGATGATGGAACTGGTGTTGTAACTGACAATGTAAAGATGTCAACCAATCCACCAGACGATAATGCAATCGAAGAAGCGGTAAAAATAAAAGAATCAGGTAAAGCTAAAGAGGTTATAGCAATTACAATAGGAGATGATAAAGCTCAAGAAACAGTAAGAAAAGCTCTTGCTGTAGGAGCGGACAGAGGTATTCATGTCAAAGTTGATGGAATAGTTGAACCACTAGCTGTTTCTAAAATATTAAAAAAGATAGTTGAAAAAGAAAATCCAGATTTAGTTTTTATGGGCAAACAAGCAATTGATGATGATTGCAATCAAACAGGTCAAATGTTAGCTGCAATATTAAATTGGCCACAAGCAACTTTTGCCTCAAAAATTGACGTTAAAGAAAAATCTTTAGAAGTCACTCGAGAAATTGATGAAGGTTTAGAAACAATCGAAGTAAATATACCTGCGATTGTGACCTGTGATCTAAGACTTAATGAACCAAGATACGCATCTTTACCAAATATTATGAAAGCAAAGAAAAAACCTTTAGAACAGTTAAATGCATCTGATTTAGGGGTTGATACTAAAGCGAGAATCGAGCAAATTAAAGTAGAAGAACCGCCAAAAAGAAAAGCTGGTATAAAAGTCGCAAGTGTATCAGAATTGGTTCAAAAATTAAAAAATGAGGCTAAAGTAATATAATGTCAGTTTTATTAATAGCGGAACATAATAACTCAGATCTTAGACCATTTACTTTTAATGCAGCTACAGCAGCATCAAAAATAAATGAAGATTTACATGTTTTAGTTCTTGGAAACAAATCAGATAGCGTTGCAAAAGCTGCAAGCGAAATACCATTAGTCAAAAAAGTGATCCATGTTGATAATGAAATATTTGATAATTTTACTGCTGAAAATTACACATCTACGATTTTAAAGCATGTAGATAATTATTCACACATTGTTTGTTCAGCAAATACGTTTGGAAAAAATTTAATGCCCAGGGTGGCAGCATTACTAGATACGTCACAAGTTAGCGATATAGTAAATGTTATTTCTGAAGACACTTTTTTAAGACCAATTTATGCAGGTAATGCATTCGCAACTGTTAAAAGCAATGATAAGAAAAAATGTGTAACTATTAGACCAACATCTTTTGATCCAGCACCTTCAACCGGAGGATCAGCAGAAATAGTTAAATCTGAGCCAGGAGATAAGTTTGAGAGTTCAAAATTTGTAAAGAGAGAAGAAATAAAATCTGATAGACCAGAGTTAGGTACTGCAAGAGTTGTTATTTCTGGTGGAAGAGGAATGCAAAATTCAGATAACTTTAAATTGATTTCTGCTATCGCAGATAAACTTAACGCAGCGATAGGAGCTTCAAGAGCAGCTGTCGATGCAGGTTATATCACTAACGATCATCAAGTTGGCCAAACTGGTAAAGTTGTTGTGCCCGATTTGTACATTGCGGTTGGAATATCTGGAGCGATCCAACACTTAGCTGGAATGAAAGAGAGTAAAGTAATCGTTGCAATCAACAAAGATGGAGAAGCTCCAATTTTTAGTGTTGCAGATTATGGGCTAGAAGCAGACTTGTTTGAAGCATTACCTCAATTTTTAGAAGAATTAAATAAACTCAATAGTATTCAAAAGTAATTCATGACTAGAGAAGTTATGGAATATGATGTTGTTATTGTTGGTGGAGGACCATCAGGATTAGCAACAGCAATAAAACTGAAACAATTAAATTCTGAAATCAATGTCTGTGTTTTAGAAAAGGGAGCAGAAATTGGTTCACATATTTTATCAGGAAATGTTTTTGAAACGAGAGCTTTGGATGAGTTAATACCAAACTGGAAAAAATTAAACTCACCAATTAAAACTAAAGTTACAAAAGAAAAATTTTTATTTCTTGGAAAAACAAAATCAATTAGTTGGCCAACATGGCTGCTACCAAAAGTTCAACAAAATCATAAAAATTACATTATAAGTCTTGCAAATTTGTGTAGATGGTTGGCTGAACAAGCAGAGGCATTAGGTGTAGAAATATTCCCGGGCTTTCCAGCATCCGATATCTTGTATCATGAGGATGGATCTGTAAAAGGTGTTGTCACTCAAGACATGGGTTTAGATAAAAACGGAGAAAAAAAAGATAGTTACGAGCCTGGAATGGAGCTTCATGCAAAAGTAACTGTATTTGCCGAAGGCTGTAGAGGACACTTAGGAAAAAATTTAATTAAAAAATTTGATTTGAGCAAAGGAAAAAATCCACAGCAGTATGGTATCGGTTTTAAAGAAATTTGGAAAGTAGATGAAAAAAATCATGAAGAAGGATTAGTTATGCACACCGCTGGTTGGCCATTAGACAATAATACATACGGTGGAAGTTTTGTTTATCATGCTGAGAACAAAGAAGTTTATTTAGGATATGTAATCGGTTTAGATTATCAAAATCCTCATCTATCTCCATTTGATGAATTTCAAAGATTTAAAACACATCCTGCAATTTCAAAAATGCTTAATGGAGGTAAAAGAATTTCATACGGTGCAAGAGCTTTAATTGAAGGGGGTATCCAAAGTTTACCCAAAATGTATATGCCTGGCGCTTTATTAATTGGATGTGATGCTGGTACTTTAAATATGCCTAAAATAAAAGGTTCGCACACCGCAATGAAAAGCGGTTTAATAGCAGCAGAGACAATAGTTGAGCATCTAAAAGATAAAAAAGATTTATCAATTTATGAGGAAAAATTCAAAAAAAGCTGGGCTTATGAAGAATTACATGCTGCAAGAAATGTTAAACCTAGCTTTAGTTGGGGTTTAATCTTAGGCATTATTTTTACCGGAATTGATCAAATATTATTTAGAGGAAAGCTACCATTCACATTGAAACATAAGCATGCAGATCATGAAACTTTAAAACCAGCAAATAAAATGCCAGTTATAGAGTACCCAAAACCAGATAACATCTTAACTTTTGACAAAACTAGCTCTGTATATTTAACTGGAACAAATCACGAGGACAATCAGCCAGTCCATCTCCGGCTAAAAGATAAAGAGTTACCAATAAAATATACTTTGGAAAAATATGATGAACCTGCACAAAGATATTGTCCAGCAGGTGTTTACGAAGTTCAAAATGAAAATGGATCACCTAAATTTGTAATAAATGCTCAGAATTGTATCCATTGCAAGACATGTGATATAAAAGAACCTTCCCAAAATATTACCTGGGTAACACCCGAAGGAAGTGGTGGTCCAAGATACGGGAATATGTAATTTAAGATAAGTCTATTGCGTATTTTTTTAAGGTTTCAATCGGAATTAGTTTTAAAGTATTTTCGTGAGTTCTTTTTAAAAAAATAGGACATCCTTTGTTTGCATCAATTGCTCTTGCATACCAACTTGCACAAACACACCAACAATCACCATCTTTTAACCCAGGAAATCCAAATTCTGGATGAGGTGTTATTAAATCATTACCAGCCTCTTTGCACCAATTTAAAAATTCATTAGATACTTTTGCACAAACTGTATGAACACCTTTATCATTTTCATCTGTATTACAACATCCATCTCTATACCAACCGGTTAATGGATCTGATGAGCATAATTCAAGATCCTCACCTAACACGTTTTTTTGTTTTTTAGTCATGAAAAACGTCAGCAACTTTTTTATCTAATTCAATATTAAAAGAGAATGATCTTCTCTCGCCATCAACGACAAAAGGATATGCAGTATGCATAAGGTAGTTTGGAAATAATATTAAATCACCAACTTTTGGTACATGATTATAAATACTTTTATTTAAAAACATCCTAGAGCCATTTATAAAATCTATAGTTCCATTAGTTTTCTTTTTCTTTTTACTAAAATTTAAGTTTTTTGGTATTTTTAGATATCCTACACCAGATATATTTCCATCATGGTAGTGAACTGGATTGTATTCATTTTTAAATTGTCTAACCACCCAAAAATTTTTGATATTTATTTTATTGGTTGATTTATTAATTGTACTTTTCAAATAATTTTTTACTTTTTCGTGAATAAACTTTTTAAGTTTTTTATTAATAAAATTTTTGGAAAGCTCAATCTCTTGATACACTTCACCAACTAATTTTTTAGAGTAATCTTTTTTTTTAGATTTTTTTTCATTTAATATAATTCTTTCAACCTCTTGATTAATATCGTTAACAACTTTTTTACTAAGTTTTAATTTTGCTAATTTAGGACCAAAAGGACTTATTATATTAATTTTTTTTGACATTATATTTTAGTTGGATTTGGCTGACCTTTATAAACAACTTCAGGGTCAAATTTCTTTTCTTTTTCTTCAAATTTCATTTTTATCTCTCTCGCATTGTCAATTTTTCCTAGAGGAACGGATCTATAAAAACAAGATCTATATCCAACATGGCAACTTGATCCTGAACCAATGTCAACAGTTAACCATAAAGCATCTTGATCATCATCAATTCTAACTTCTATAACTTTTTGCACAAAACCACTTGTTTTACCTTTGTGCCAGATTTGATTTCTTGATCTGCTCCAGTAGTGAGCTTCTTTAGTCTCAATTGTTTTTTTTAAAGCTTCTACATTCATATAACCGTGCATTAATATTTCTTTTGTCTTTGAACATGTAGTGATGACTGGAATTAATCCATCATTATCAAATTTGGGAGATAATAAATTTCCCTCTTCAATATCTGTGACATTTTCTCTTTTTTTAAACATATTTTTAGAAGTATTTAGCACATAAAAGATTATAATAAATATTTTAAAAAGGTTAAATTATATATATAACTATCGCGATGAAATTAGTTAAAGAACAAAATAAACCAATAAATAATAACGAAGTATCAGATAAAGAAGCTGAAGAGGCTTATATCAAAATATTAAAATGGATAGGGGAAGATCCAAGCAGAGAAGGATTATTAGAAACTCCTAAGAGAGTTTTAAAAGCATATAGAGAATATTTTAAAGGTTACCAGGAAGACCCTAACAAAATACTAAGCAAAACTTTTGGTGATGTAGAGGGATACAATGATATGGTAATACAAAAAAATATTTCAGTTCAGAGTCACTGCGAACATCACATGGCACCGATTTTAGGAATTGCACATGTAGCTTACATGCCAAATGAAAGGGTTGTAGGTTTAAGTAAACTTGCAAGGGTTGTAGAAGTTTTTTCAAGAAGAATGCAAACTCAAGAAAGATTAACAAAACAAATTGCAACAACTTTGATGGACTCTTTAGAAGCAAAAGGAGTAGCAGTTACAATAAATGCAACTCATCAATGTATGACAACTAGAGGGATTAAAAAAGAACAAGCTACAACTATAACTAATTATTATTTAGGTAAATTTAAAGACGACCTAGCATGTCAAAATAGATATCTAAGATTTATTAGTAGCAAAATCTAATAAATTTAAAAAAGTAATGTCTGATAATTTTAAAGCGTTAATTGTAAATCAAGAGGGTGAAAAGTTTTTAAGAGAAATTAAAACTATTGAAAAATCATTTTTAAAACATGGTGATGTCTTAGTTAAAGTTGATTATTCTACATTAAATTTTAAAGATGCTTTAATTTTAAAAAATGGTGCAAGATTAGTAAAAGAATTTCCACATATTCCAGGTATCGATTTTTCAGGTACAGTAGTAGAAAGTAAAAGTGAAAAATTTAAAGAGGGTGATGAAATAATCCAGACGGGCTGGAGAGTTGGTGAAATTTACTTTGGTGGATATTCTCAATTTGCAAAAGTAAATTCAAATTTTTTGGTAAAAAAAACCTAAAGGAATTACATCTAGACAAGCAATGATGTTAGGTACTGCTGGTATGACAGCAATCCAATGCGCTTTTACGACTAAACAAACTAGAGAGGTTTTGTTACTTGGAGAAAAAGTAAATGATGTAATTGTTACAGGAGCCTCTGGTGGAGTTGGTAGTATTGCCGTCATGATATTAAGTAAAATGGGTTGCAATGTAACAGCCGCAACAACTAAGCCAAATGAAGAATATCTTAAATCACTAGGTGCAAAAACTATAATAAAATCAGGTGATTTAGACAAAGAGGCTAGACCATTGGATAAAGGATTGTACGATGGTGCAGTTGATACAGTTGGTGGAAATATTTTAGCTAACATTCTATCCCATGTTAAGCCTAATGGAATAGTTGCTGCGTGTGGAAATGCATCAAGTATAAAATTAAATACTACTGTAATGCCTTTTATCATAAGAGGTGTAAAACTTTGGGGTATCGACTCTGTAAGTGTATCTATAAAGCGAAGAGAATTTTTGTGGGATGAAGTTTCGAAACTTGTAGACTTTGATTTACTTGAAAAGTCAATTAAAGAGATAAGTCTCGAACAACTTTTAGTTGAATATTCAAAAATGCTTGAAGGCAAAACTTCTGGAAGATACATTGTTAATGTTAATAAATAATGGATTGGGACAAGCTAAAAATATTTCATGCAGTTGCAGAAGCTGGTAGTTTTACAAGTGCAACAGTTAATCTAAATCTCAGTCAATCAGCAATAAGTAGACAAATTCAGGCTTTAGAGGAAGACTTAAAAGTAAAACTATTTGAGAGACACGCAAGAGGTCTTACTTTAACAGAAAATGGAGAATACGTATTTAAGACTGCCCATGAGGTAATTAGTAAGCTTAAAGAGGTCGAAAACTTCACTTGGAGATCAAAAAAATAAACCAAGTGGTAAACTAACTGTCACCACTGTTGTAAGTTTTGGAACAACATGGCTAACCCCAAGAATTCAAGAATTCATGCAACTAAATCCAGATATAGAAGTAGAACTTATTTTTGATGACAAAGAGCTAGATTTAAGCACTAGGCAAGCTGATATTGGTATTTTTATGAGAAGACCTAAACAATTGAATTACATTCAAAAAAAGTTGATAGATATAAATTACCATATTTATGGTTCTCCAAAATATTTGGAAAAACATGGTTTTCCTAAAAGCACAAGTGACTTAAATAAACACTCTTTTATATCATTTGGAAGAGGCGCTCCTTCACCAGTTTATAATCCTGATTGGGCTTTAAAATTAGGTACTAAAGATAATAAAAAAAGGAAAACTGTGATGAAAGTTAACAGTGTTTATGGCTTATTGTTAGCCGTTCAAAGTGGAGTTGGATTAGCTGCTTTACCTGATTACATTACAGTAAATCAGCCTAATATTGTTAAAGTATTACCAAACATTGAGGGCCCAATAACCGAGGCCCATTTTGTTTACCCACAATCAATGAAAAATGTAGCCAGAGTTCAGGCTTTTAGAAACTTTTTATATAGCAAAATCTCAGAATGGGAGTTTTAATATCGCTTGACGCCTGCGTCAATATATGCGATTGATAATCATTATCATTGAGATTAATTATCATTTTCAATGAGATTAATTCTCATTATCAACAGTGCGGAAGAAGGGTAAATAAAAAAAATGAAGAAACTAAGTATATATACAATAGTTTTAACTTTCATTTCTAGTTTAACGATAGCTGCTGAAGTTAATATCTTTAATGCAAGACATTACAAAGCTGATGTAGAACTTTACAGTAAGTTCACAAACAAAACTGGAATCAAAGTTAATTTAATAAACGGAAAAGCCGGAGCTCTCGAAAAAAGAATGATTGAAGAGGGAGCAGATTCTTCCGCTGATCTTTACATCACTGCTGATGCTGGTCGATGTGGAGCATTCAAAGCAAAAGGAATGACGCAAGGTGGTCTAATTTCACCTGCAATAAAAGCAGCTGTTCCGTCAAACTTTAGAACAAACCATTGGACAGGAATTGCTAAAAGAGCAAGAATTGTTTACTACGCTCCAGATAGAGTATCAGGTGCAGAGTTGTCAGGTTTAACTTATGAAAGTTTAGCTGATCCGAAATGGAAGGGTAGATTAGTAATTAGAGCATCAGGTAATATTTATAATAAATCACTTGTAGCATCATTAATTAAAAATAATGGTAAAAAAGCTACAGCTGATTGGGCAAAAGGTGTTGTTGCGAACATGGCTAGGACACCAACAGGAAATGACCGAGCTCAAATTATGGCAGTCGCTGCTGGGGAAGCAGATATTGCTGTTGCTAATACATATTATCTAGCATTAATGTTATCAGGAAACAAAGGAGCAGAGCAACAAGCTGCTGCAAAAAAAGTAAAAGCTTTCTTTCCTAACCAAAATGATAGAGGAACACATATGAATATTAGTTGTGCTGCTTTAGTAAAAGGCGCACCTAATAAATCAAATGCGATTAAACTTGTAGAGTTTTTATTAACTCCAGAAGCTCAAGAGCACTTTACAAATAATACTTTTGAGTTTCCTATGATCGATGGTGTTTCTCCAAGCCCGCTGGTTGTAAACAATATAGGATTAGATTTTAAACAAGATCTAAAAACTAAAGTTTCAAGTTATGGCGCTAAACAAGCTGATGCATTAGAGGTAATGACAGCAGCTGGTTGGAAATAATATGGAAGATAAAAAAGAATTTATTTCTGAAATTGATTATAATAAATCTTCTAAAGGATGCTCACCGTGTCTTTCAGAGTGTAAAAAAATCAATGACAGAATAAATAAAAGAAATTTATCTGATATTAAAGATAAGGAGGTTCCGCACATCCTAAAAGTTTTTGATTTTTAGATAATTTCTTGATTATATGCCCATGGACATCTCCTCCATGGGCATATTTAATTTCATGATTATAAAGCGGATTATAATATGAAAAAAATTAATATTTGGTACTTAAGCTCTTTCCTCATCTCTTTTGTAGTTTTAATTCCGATAGCAACTGTTTCTTTTAGTTTTTTTGAGGAGACAACAGAATATTATAAAATTTTAAAGGAAACTTTTTTACTAGAATACATATATAATACTGCAATTTTATTATTTGGAGTTTTGATTTTAACATTTATCTTTGGAACAGGCACAGCTTATCTTGTTTCTTTTTATGATTTTCCAGGAAGTAATTTTTTTAAATGGGCTTTAATATTATCTTTTGCTGTTCCTCCGTATATTTATGCTTACTCTATTTTTGCTTTCTTTGATAATTATGGTACAGCTTTTACCATTCTTAAAAATTTATTTGGTGAGGGGGAATACAATAAACACATACCGAAATTTAGCGGCATGTTTGGAGCTATATTATCATTATCCTTTTCTTTGTTTGCCTATGTCTATATTTTAGCTAGAGCTTCTTTTTTATATCAATCTCAAAATTTAATAGACCTTAGTAAAAATTTGGGATTTTCTAAAATAAGGGCTTTTTTAAAGGTTATTTTACCATCTGCTAGGCCCGCAATAGTTGCTGGATTGTCATTGGTAGCAATGGAAACTTTAGCAGAATTTGGTGCTGTAGACTTCTTTTCAATAAACACCCTTACAACTGGAATATATAATTCATGGATAACATTTGATGACCTTGCATTTGCAAATAGACTTTCATTCTTTTTGTTATTATTTATTTTTGCTTTATTCATTTTAGAAAATTTATCAAGAAAACAAGCAAAATATCATTCAAACTCATCGAGTAGATTTAAACAACGAGAGAAATATAAATTAGATGGAGGAAAAAGTTTTTTGGCATTTTTATTTTGCTTTGTAATATTTTTTTTAAGTTTCATATTTCCATCTAGTCAAATGTTGTATTGGACAATTATTTATTCTGATAATCTTTTTGATTTAGAAGTATTAAGTCTAATATACAATACTATATATTTAGTTTTTTTATCAAGTTTAGCACTTATCATTTTTTCATTTATATCTAATTACGGAATGAGGGTCTCAAAAAGCAAACCATTAAATGTGATGAATACTTTATCAATATCCGGATATGCAATACCTGGTGTAATCTTAGCAATTGCATTTATTACTTTTATCGCATGGTTTGATAATAATTTTGTAAAATTATTTGGATTTGAATCTATCAAAAAAGTATTTTTTGGTTCAATACTAGGACTTGTTATAGTTTATTTTATTAGATTTTACTCATTAGCGTGTAACGGTATAAAGTCAGGGTACGAAAAAATTAATCTTTCTGTTGATGAAAGTGCATATTTACTAGGTTATTCGAAAATTAGAACATTTGTCAATATACATATACCTTATTTAAGAAATTCAGTTTTGTTTGTAGCAATTTTAATTTCTCTAGAAATAATTAGGGAGTTGCCAATTACTTTAATTTTAAGACCATTTAACTTTGAGACATTCGCAACTACTGCATATATATATGCATCTGAGGATTTATTAGAGGCAGCTGCAGCACCGTCTTTATTTTTAATCTTAATTGCCAGTGTATTTATTTTGTCAACATCTAAGTTTATATTACGAGATTAAATGAAAAATATTTTTGAAATTAAAAACGTAAATTTTTCAGTGGATGGAATTGAAAAAGTAAAAAACGTCTCTTTTTCTATTGAAAATGAGGGAGATATAATTTGTTTATTAGGACCTTCAGGCATAGGCAAAACTACAATTTTAAGAACTATAGCAGGGCTTGAAAAAATTAATAAAGGTGAAATTTTTTTAAAAGGTCAATTAATTTCTTCAAAAGATAATCATGTCGAACCAGAAAATAGAAATATATCATTAGCTTTTCAAGATAATTGTTTATTCCCTCACTACACTGTAGAAAAAAATATTCAAATAGCTGTAAATAAGAATAAAAATAAAACTAAAAAAATTAGTCCTGATTTTATAATTAAATTGTTAAATTTAAATAATGTCTTAAAAAAATTTCCTCATCAAATAAGTGCTGGTGAAGCTCAACGTGTTTCTCTAGCGAGATCACTAGTATTTGAACCAGACTTATTACTTTTAGATGAGCCACTGTCAAACGTTGATCAAAGCTTTAAGGAAGAAATACAAATACAATTAAAAAAAATCCTAAAAAACCTTAAAATAACAACAATTGTAGTAACCCACGATTCATATGAAGCTTTTTATTTAGGTAATAAATGTGGGGTTGTTTTAGATGAAAAATTAAAACAGTTTGATGATCCTTATAAAGTCTACCATTATCCAAATTCTGTTAGTGTAGTTAACTTTTTAAATAGAGGAATTTTGATACCAGCCAAAGTCACCGGAAAAAACACATTAGAAAATGATGATTTAGGTACTATTGAAGGTAAATTTGTTAAACCTGCTGAAATAGGTTCAAATGTTAAATTACTTTTGCAACCCGAAGATCTTATTCATGACGATAAAAGTAACTTAAAATTTGATGTGGTAGACAGAAAATTTAGAGGGACAAACTTTATTTATACTCTTAGAACAGAAAAAGGTAATTTAATACCAGTTTTCGTTCACTCTCACCATATTCACCAACATGATATAGATGAAAAATTTGGTATAAAAAAACCGGTTTATATTGATCATTTAGTTTGCTTTTAAATTATTTATCTGTCTTGACATAAACTGAAACACCTCTTGTATCTATATCCACATCAAATTTTTTATGAAGAGGAGGAAATGCCCTTTGAGAACAATCTAATCTATCACAAGTTCTACATGATACACCAATCGGTATTTCGGTTTTTTTATCATTTAAGTTTAAATTTTCTGTATATACAAAGTCCTTTGCGTATTTCGCCTCACAACCTAATCCAATAGACAGCATACTTTTCTTTCTTCCGTATCTACCAACACCTTTCTCTACTGTTTTTGCAATACAAACATATTTTTTTCCATTACTCATTTTACTTACAGCTGCTTGAATGACACCTGGTCTAGTAAAGGCTGAATAGACGTTCCATCTAGGACATGCTCCACCGTATCTTGGTATTTCAATACCAGACAAAGAAAATCTTTTTGATATATTTCCAGCTATATCTACTCTTAACATATGAAAAGGTATACCAGGTAACTTAGGATCCTGCAGACAAGTTACTCTATGTGCTACTTGTTCAAAAGACGTAGCAAATGTATTTTGTAGTAATTCCAAATCATATTTTAATTTTTTACATTCAGAATGAAATAATTTGTAGGGCATCAATATAGCTGCAGCACAATAATTTAATAAGGCTATTTTAGTTAATCTTTTTGCCTCATCTGAGGGAAATTTAAATTCTGATAAATATTCATTAATTTCATTTATAGCTCCTTCCTGCGCTATTTGGGCAGCAGCATGTAATTTTTTCGTCTCTAATGAATTATATTCGCTTAATAAAAGTTCTTTATTATTTTTGTTAAAAATTTTTGAAAATGGTTTTCCTTCTTCCGGAATAATATCTTTAACATTAATTGAATACTCTGTTTTTAAAAAATCACAAAGAGCAACATATCTAGTTCTATTGTTTAATTGTACTTTATCAAAAATTTTGTTTGCAAACTCTTCAAGTTTTGGAAAATAATTTTTTTTCTCTTGTAAAAAATCTGATATTACTTCACCCGGAAATGAAGTCTTACGGCTGTCAATTATTTTACCTGAAAGTGTTTCAACTTTACTTATAATTTCATGGTCTTTTTGTTTATAATTATCTCCTAGTTTGATCAAAGCTCTTGCTATCTTAGGGTTAGTATTTACAAGATCTTTTACTTCAGGACCAAGAATATCTAGATCTTCAAATAATTGATCATCTAACAATTCTGAAATATCATTCACTAAATTTAAATCTGATTTATTTGTTAAATCTGATAATTCTATTTTAAGCTCTTCACAAACTTTAAGAAGTAGATCTCCATCGATTTTTCTTTTACCACTTTCTATTAAATTGAGGTAACTAGGTGAAATTCCTAGTTGTTCAGCTAGTTTGTTAGCTTGAAGCCCTAATTGCCGTCTGAAAGACTTGATTTTTGGGCCTATTTTTACATCTAATTGACTCATAATTTTCTATTTGTAAACTTTGTAAATTAAAATTTACAATAAATTTATCAATTTTACAAGCATTATTAACTTATTACTGGATTTTGTAAATTTTGTAAATTATAAAGTTTACATGAACAACAAAAACAAGATAAAAAATCAAGTAAATAAGGCTTTTAATTCTGACCATGAGAATCAAAATCAGTCTGTCAACTCTGGCATTTATTTAAGAGATGATCATTGCGATTGGGGTTCAAGTGGAATGAATGAGTTTACTAACGAGTATAACAGTAACTAATTTTTAAGTCTTAATTATAAACCTTTTCAAAGGAAAAAATGAGCTCCGAGTCTAAAATATCATATGACCTAAAGAGATTTGCAGGAGTAAAAAGAGATTATACCCTGGAAGATGTAGAAAGATTAAGAGGATCTATAAAAATAGAGTATTCAATGTGCAAACATCAGTCTCAAAAATTGTGGAGATTGTTAAACTCTGAGCCTTACGTTAATACATTGGGTTCATTATCTGGAAATCATGCAGTACAGCATGCAAAAGCTGGCCTTAAAGCAATTTACTTAAGTGGGTGGCAGGTAGCAGCAGATGCTAACAGTGCAGGTGAAATGTATCCAGATCAATCGTTGTACCCTTATGACAGTGCACCAAAATTAGTTGAGTCCATGAACAATGCTTTAATGAGAGCTGATCAAATTCAGCACATGGAAATTATAGATGGTCAAATGAAATCTAAAGACAGAGTTGATTATATGTTACCAATAATTGCTGATGGTGAAGCTGGATTTGGTGGACCACTTAATGTTTTTGAGTTAGCTAAAAAATTTATAAAAGCTGGCGCTGCGGGAGTTCATTTTGAGGACCAGCTAGCAAGTGAGAAAAAATGTGGACATATGGGTGGAAAAGTATTGGTTCCAACAAGCACAATGATAAAAAATTTAAAGGCAGCTAGGCTAGCTGCTGATATTGCCGATGTTCCTTTAATAATTTTAGCAAGAACAGATGCAAATGCAGCAAAATTGATTACAAACGATCACGATGAAAATGATAAACCCTTTTTGACCGGTGAAAGATCACCGGAAGGATTTTATTATGTGAAACATGGAATTGATCAAGCAATCTCAAGAGGACTTGCATATGCGCCTTACTCTGATTTAATTTGGTGCGAGACAGCAACTCCAAATCTAGAGGAAGCCAAAAAATTTGCTGATGCAATACATGATAAATTTCCAGGTAAATTATTAGCTTACAATTGCTCACCATCTTTTAATTGGAAAAAACATTTATGCGACACTGAAATTGCAACTTTTCAACAAAAAATTAGTGCGATGGGATATAAATTTCAATTTATAACACTTGCGGGCTTTCATACACAAAATATTGCAATTTTTGAATTAGCAGAAAAGTATAAAAAAGAAGGAATGACTGCATATTCAAGAATTCAAGAGCAGGAATTTGCTAGAGAAAAAGACGGATACACTAGTGTAAAACATCAAAGAGAAGTTGGAACATCATATTTTGATGCTGTATCAAATACGATTAGTGGCGGAAAAAGTTCCACAACCGCTATGGAAGGTTCTACAGAAAAAGAGCAATTTTAAATTAATTATTTACAATCAAAAAATATTTATATAAATTTATTCCATGGGGTGCTGTTATGGCTGAGAAATACCCATTGAACCTGTCCGGTAATTCAGAAAGGGATAAATGGATCAACAAAATATTTTAAATCCAACATCTGCTATTACACTAATTTTGTTAATTAGTTTTTCTTTTGTTATAATTGGTTATTTTTATTCAAAAAAATTCAAAGGTTTAAATAATTACTTAGTAGCTAACAGATCAGTTGGAACATTCTCACTAACATGTAGCATAGTGGCCTCTGCTTTGGGTACTTGGATTTTGTTTGGTCCCGCATCAGCTGCTACGTGGGGTGGGATTGGTTCGGTTATTGGTTATTCACTAGGAACTGCATTTCCCTTATTTGCAATTATTTTTATTGGAAAAATATTTAGAAATTCTTACCCAAAAGCAAAGACTTTAATTGAAGTTATTAGATTAAGGTTTGGAAAACATATATTTAAGTTGATCTTAATTTTGTCGATATTTTACATGACCATTTTTTTGATTGCAGAGGTTACAGCTGTATCTATTTTGATAAATTATATTTCAGGAACCAAATTATGGGTTACTGCTTTGATAGTTATTTCTAGTTCACTTATATATACATTATATGGTGGTTTAAGAGCTTCAATATTCACTGACAATATTCAATTTATAGTTTTTACATTATTGTTGTTAATATCTTTTTCTTATTTATTTTCATTTAATACAAACGAATTTAGTTTTGAATTTATAAATAAAAATAAGCCAAATTTATTAAGCAAAAATTATATTCCTAACTTTACCGCAGGCTTAACATTCTTTATTGCTGTAGCAGCTACTAATCTTTTTCACCAAGGAAATTGGCAAAGAGTTTATGCTGCAAAAAATGACGATGTTTTAAAAAAGAGTTTGTTGTTTTCCTTTTTAATTATAATTCCCATTGTATATATGATGGGTTTTACAGGATTAGTATCTGTATCTAAAAATTTGAATGTAACACCTGATCTTGCTTTTTTTTCCTTATTATTAAATAAAGAAATACCTACGTTGTCTATTATAGTCATTGTGCTGGGCATATCTTTGACTATAAGCAGTATAGATACACTTATAAATGCTATATCTAGCCTTGTTATAGTAGATGGAAAAAAAATTTTAAGTTCTAATAAAGATTACTTAAAATTATCTAGAAATATAATTATAGGCCTTTCTTTTATCGCTTTATATGTTGCCTCAAAAGGATTTAGTATCTTGTATCTATTTTTGCTAGCCGACTTGTTTTGTTGTGCGGCGGTTTTGAGTATATTTTATAGTTTTTACTCAAAATCATTTAGTGAAAAAACAGCTTATATCTCAATTGTAGTCGGGTTGTTAGGAGGTATATTGTTATTTCCAAGTCCTGATTTTTCAAAAAGCATCTTAGTTGGTATTATGTTTCCTGCAAGTTATTTCCCAGAATTTGTAACACAATCTCTTTTATTTCTTTCGTTTATAGCGGCAACATTACTTCCAATTTTAACTTGGAAAGTAAAGTAAATATATTATTATATAAGTATGTTTGAATTTGTTCTACCTTTTATAATATTAATCATAGTTGTAGTTTTTGTTCATGAATATGGACATTATTTTTTTGCTCGTAGATATGGCGTAGGTGTGACTGATTTTTCAATCGGTTTTGGTAAAGAGTTATTTGGATGGAACGACAAATCAGGTACTCGTTGGAAAGTATGCTGGATTCCTTTAGGAGGTTATGTAAAATTTTTTGGCGATAGAGATGTATTTTCTCAAGCTGACCGTGATGAAATTTTAAAAAAATACGATAAAAAAGATAGAGAAAAACTTTTTACTTTAAAACCTTTATACCAAAGATCACTAATTGTCTTTGGCGGGCCATTAGCCAATTTTATACTAGCTGTAGTTATATTTTTAATGATTAATATCTTTGTTGGTAAAGATTTTACTCCTGCCATGATTGATGAAGTTAATAAAGATAGCCCTGCCTATATTGCCGGACTTAAAAAAAATGATGTTATAGTCTCTATAGATAAAAATGAGGTAAAAAGCATTCTTGATGTATCAAAATTTATTACTCTTTCAACTTCTGAATTTATTGACTTTAAGGTTTTAAGATATGATCAGGAGATATCATTTAAAGTTAAACCAGATTTTGTTGAGTCTGAGGACAGTTTGGGCAATAAGGTAAAAAAGAGAATGATAGGGATCACTTTACTTCCTTACAATAATAACATTAACCACAAAAAACTTGGTCCACTCAAAGCAATGTATTATTCAATTACCGAAGTTTATTTTGTAACTACTTCAACTTTAAAATATCTTGGAACTATAATAACTGGAAAAGGTGATAGTTCCCAGTTAGGGGGCCCAATAAGAATAGCTAAGATATCTGGACAAGTCGCAGAATTTGGAATTGTTCCATTTTTAAGCATGATGGCATATATTTCAATCAGCTTGGGTTTAATTAATCTATTTCCAATACCTCTCCTAGATGGTGGTCATTTAATGTTTTATGGAATTGAAAAAATTCTTGGAAGACCACTAACCCAAAAAACTCAAGAAGGTTTTTTTCGAATCGGAATGTTTTTACTTCTATCTCTCATGTTTTTTGCAACTTACAACGATCTAAAAGATTTAGGCCTATTTTAAAGGGTTTTTTAATACCAAAAAAACCAATAAAATGAGGGTTTTTTTTACACCATATATTGTGTTTAAAACCAAATTAAACACTAAAAAAAAGCTTGATTAATAAAGGATTTTGACAAGTATAGAATTAACCTAATACCGGAGCTAAAATGAACAAAAAACAACTAGTCGCAAAATTAGCTGGATCTTTAAATCAAAGTAAAGCTGATGCTGAGCGAACATTTGATACCATCACTAATACTATTTTGGACGCATTAAAAAACGATGATTCTGTCAAAATAGCAGGTTTTGGTACTTACAAAGTTGCTAAGAGAAAAGCTAGAATTGGCCGAAATCCAAGAACTGGAGAGCAGATCCAAATCGCAGCTTCTCAAAAGGTAAAATTTTTACCTGCAAAAGCACTTAAAGAAATATTCAATAAATAAATATTTCCTCTAGACAGCCTTTATTAATTGAGAGTTAATAAAGGCTGTTTCTATATGCAATTTTTGCATACCTATTAAATCCACATAGCAATAGTTATTAACTCATAAAAATTTATAACCAATTCCTTAAACGGGAGGATTAATGAAAAAACTTTTTAACAAACTGATAGGTTCAGCAGTGAGTATTATATTCTTACTTAATATGACCAGTGTTGGTTATGCTGAAACTACAGTATCCGCTGAAGTCGGATTTATATTTAATACTTTCTTATTTTTAGTTTGTGGATTTTTGGTCATGTTTATGGCTGCTGGTTTCGCAATGCTTGAAGCAGGAAGTGTAACTTCAAAAAGTGTATCAGTTATATGTGCAAAAAATATAGGTTTATTTTCAATTGCCGGAATGATGTTTTGGCTATTTGGATACAATTTAGCCTATGGAATTCCAGAAGGCGGGTACATTGGTAAGTTTTTACCATGGTCAGATGCTAGCGCTGTAGATACAGGTTATTCAGATGGTTCTGATTGGTATTTCCAAATGGTATTTTGTGCAACAACAGTATCAATTTGTTCTGGTGCATTAGCAGAAAGAATTAAATTGTGGCCGTTCTTATTATTTGCTGCAATATTAGCAGGAATTATATATCCAATAGTAATGGGTTGGCAATGGGGTGGAGGCTGGTTGGCTTCTGCTGGTTTTTCAGATTTTGCCGGTTCAACTTTAGTACACTCAACTGGTGGTGCAGCAGCATTAGCAGGTGCGTTATTACTTGGACCAAGACTTGGAAGATTTACTAAAAAAGGAGAACCTGCACCAATGAAACCATTTGCAGCTTCTTCAATACCATTAATAACAGTTGGAGTATTTATATTATGGCTAGGTTGGTTTGGATTTAATGGTGGATCACAGTTAGCAATGGGTACAGCTGATGATGCAATTGCAGTATCAACAATCTTCATGAATACATTTTTAGCAGGAGCTGGTGGCGTTATGGCAGCAGCAACTATTACTAGATTACACTTTGGTAAAACAGATGTAATACAAATGTTAAATGGATGCATTGGTGGTTTAGTTGCAATTACAGCAGAACCTTTAATGCCATCACCATTTGCAGCAATTTTAATTGGTGCAGTCGGTGGTATCATAGTTGTCTATGGAACAAAATTTCTTTTTGCCATGAAAATTGACGACGTGGTAGGTGCAATACCAGCCCACATGTTTGCGGGTATTTGGGGTACATTAGCAGTTCCACTAACTAATCCTGACACAAGTTTTGGAGCTCAATTACTTGGAATAGTATCGATCAACGTCTTTGTTTTTGTGGTTGCTTATATTGTTTGGGCGATTATGAAAAATACTATTGGTATCAGATTAAGTAAAGAAGCAGAACTTAAAGGTACAGACGTCGTTGAAACTGGCGTAATAGGTTACGCTATACGAGATTAAACATCTCTCCCTCTTTGGTTTGACGTTTAATTAAGGCCTCCTAGAAATAGGAGGCCTTTTTTATAACTTACTACTTTTTATAAAACTTAAAATTTCCTCTGCGTGACCTTTAACCCTTACATTTCGCCATTCTTTAATAATATTATTTTTTTTCAATAAAAAAGTACTTCTAATTAAACCCATAAATTTTTTTTTACCCCAAACTTTAAAATCTTTAATAGCAATTTTATTCTCATCAGATAACAGCTCAAATTTTAATCTATATTTTTTTTTAAATTTTAAATGACTTTCGATTGTATCTTTAGAAATTCCATATATTTTACAGTTTAGTTTTGTAAATTTATCATAAAACGAGTTAAAATCTTTTGTTTCAAGAGTGCATCCTGGAGTGTCATCTTTTGGATAAAAGTATAAAACTGTATATTTTGATTTTATTTTATTTAACTCAACTAGCTTATTTGATGTGCCTAATAGCTTAAAATTTTTTGCTTTTTTCATCGTGTAGAATTGCTAATCCATTTTAAAAAATCTTTATTTCCTGCGGAAATTTTAAAAAATATAATACAAGGCACGTCATACGAGTGTATTTTTTTTACCTCTGAAATTATTTTAGATTGTAGTTTTTTTGTTGTCTTTCCCATTATTATTATTTCTTTTGAGAAGTTAACTTTGTTTTTCCACGAAAAAACAGACTGAATGTTGTTTAAAATATTTGCACAAGCTATCAATTTTTTCCTGATTAAAACTGATGAAATTTTTTTTGCTTCTCTAATATTAGCGCAGGTTATGTAAAAAAATATTTGCATCAGTTAATTTTGTTTTTTGCCCAAAGCTTCTTGATATCCACAAAAGGAGATAAACCATAACTTGAATTTACATTGGTTAGATGAATAGAGAGTGTGTTAATTGGTGATATACCAATCTCATTTAACAAGATTTCATTGATATATTTTTCAAAAGGTTCGTGTCTTTTTTCACAAGTTTTTTTAAAATTATCCCAATATTTTTCCAGCATATTTCTAGATATCATAAATGTACATAAAATTTTTTGAACTGTTCTCCAATGTTGATTACTACCTATTAAAATATTTGTTTTTTCATTAGACATATAATTAAAAGGATAGTCACAAGGACAAATTATGATATCTTTTTTAATTTGTGAGCTTACCCTTTCATAAGTATTGATCATATCGGTTAAAGAATTTTCAAAATGTAAATAATCGTCTTCTACAAAATAAATTAAATCACTATTTTCCTTTTTCGCAGTTTCAAAACATTTTAATAAGCTAGATAGGTTTGAAAATGTTTGATCATTTGTATTCTCAAATACTTTTTTCTTATGCTCTTCTTTATTATGATTTATGATTAAATATTTTAATTGGTTTTTATTTAAAACATCCTTAATTTTATTTAAGTTATCTGATTTAGAATTGTCATCAATAATCAGTAAGTTAACGTTAATTGATGAATTCTCTTTTTTAAGTCGGTTAATAGATTTTATTAATGAAAACAAACATCTTAATACATATTCGATTTTGGGTTCTTCAAAAATTCTCTTTTTGTTTTGGTCCCAAATGTCTATGTTAGAATTAGTCCTAAATATAATCGACAAATTTCTAATTTTTTTCGTTAATTTTACTTCACCCAAAGGAAGAATTATTGACTTGTTTTTATTAGATAATTTTTCATCAAGATTTTTTTCAAGAGTTGGAGAGTAAAATTCGTTTTGATCTATTAATTCGTAACCTATTAACTTAGATATTTTTATAAATAATTTTTTAAAGATGTTTTTTTTCATTTTTTTTGATATTAACAGATTACACATATATGACTATTAAATCATCACAAGATCTCGTTAATAATGCATTAAAAGAAATTAAGACTATTACAAGCAATGAGGCTGCAAAATTATTTAAGGAAAACAAATGTAATTTAATCGATATTAGAGACATCAGAGAACTTGAAAGAGATGGAAGAGTAAAAAATTCCTTACATATTCCAAGAGGGATGTTAGAATTTTGGATGGATCCATCTAGTCCATATTACAAACAAGGAAAAATCGATTCATCAAAAGAAACAATATTGTTTTGTGCTGCTGGTTTAAGATCTGCTCTTGCCACTAAAACTTTACAAGACATGGGTTTTAAAAATGTGTCTCATGTTGATGGTGGTTTTAGTGCTATTAAAGCAAGCGATTTTGAAATTATCTAATTGCCTCATCAATTACATAATCTAATCTATCTTGTCCCCAGTAAATTTTATTATTATAAAAAAAAGTCGGAGCACCAAAAATTTTTTTTGAAAAAGCTTCATCGGTGAGTAACTTTAACTTTTCTTTAGTCTCCTTTTTTTCAATATCTTGAAAAAATTTATCAACATCAATGCTTATCTCTTTTAATTTTTTTTCGAAAATACTTCTGTCTGATAAATCTAAATTTAACTGCCAGTAGGAGTCAAAAAAAGTATCTATATATTTTTCAAGTAAATTACCCTTTAAAACCATCGTACCTCTCATTAAATATAAAGAATTAATAGGAAATTTTTCATTAAAATAAAAATTGATACCATGTTTCTTTGAAATCATTTCACAATCTTGAATCATAAATTCATTTTTATGACCAATAAATGCATTCGCGGTTATCCCAGCTAATTTGTGTAAACCACCTAAAAGCATGGGTTTGTATAAAAAATTAATTTTTTTTTCATCCTTTAATTTCTTAATTTTTTTATGAGCAATGTATGTATATGGACTTGAAAAATCGTAATAAAACTGAATTTCTTTAATCATATAATGATAATTTTTTTGCAAAAAAGATTCTTATCAGCCAGTATAAAAATAATCCAATTGGACCTATAAAATATGTAATCAACAGTGGAAAAAAAACTAAAAATTTTGACATAGAAAATTTTAAACTATCACTTACAATCCAAGCACCACAAAATAAATTTATCGCTAAAAAATGGCACCAAAACATAATTAAAAAACCTGTTTCAGAAAATAATTCAGACAACTTTTCTAAACCCAGATAAAGATTAAAATTATTCTTAAAATCAAATTCTGTAAGAAAAAAGTAATATAATAAATAAGCATAAATAAATGAAAAAATCATAAATGGAAATATTGATCTAACCATATATTTACTTACACCTGAGCTTGGAAAAAATAATAGTACTAACCAAAAGGGTAGAACACCTAAATTCAACCATAAGTAAATCATCGGAACTGTGAAGAAGTTATTAATTTGTTCAATCATTAAAGTTTATAATATATTAAAAATTAAAATGATTCCTATAAAAAATAAAAAAAAGAGTTTTGAAGACACAGTTCAAGAGATGAGAGATTTTTCAATGAAGTATATTGAAAAGTATGCTCCATCAAAGCAGCAATTAAGGACTTATTTACTTAAAAAATATTTGAAACTTGGAGCCGTGGGTATAAAAAAAAATGAAATTAAAGATTTAATTGATGTAATCCTGAGTGATCTTGAAAACTCTAAATATTTAAATGATAAATTTTATTCTAATAGTAAAGCAAAAAATCTTATTCAAAGGGGTAGCTCAATTAACAAGATAAGAAATTATTTAATGTCAAAAGGTATCAATCAAAAATTTGTTAAAGAAACGTTAGACAAAATAAAAGATGAAAATGAAGATCAAGATTTTTTTTCTGCGTTAAAAGTGTGTAAAAAAAGAAGAATAGGCCCATGTAGAGTAGAGGACAACAGACCGTTATTTTATAAAAAAGATATTGCAGTTTTAGCAAGAAATGGGTTTGATTTTGATACATCAAAACGAGTCATGGATCTTTCTAAAGAAGAGTACGAGAAAATCACTCGTCTTTTTTAGTTTTCTTATTTTTTTCTGTTAAATAATAATCAATTTTTGATTTAATAAAATTTTTAACTATTACAAAGACAATTAAGCCAAAAATTGATACGCTAACAATTATAATTAAGATAATTCTAAGTTGTTCACTCATTATTAAGCAATCTTGCACTTTTTATTACTAAACTTGGATTTTTAAAATCCTTTTTTCCATACAATATTTCATTTCCATCCATATCTTTTACTGAACCTCCGGCATTTCTTAATATTGCATCACCTGCTGCTATATCCCATTCCGAAGCTCTAGGGTCTGCAACATATAAGTCAAATTCACCCGAGGCTATAACACAAAACTTATAAGAACTTTTCATTTTTGTAATTTTTTTTATGTTATATTTATTGTGAATATCTTTTATCTCATTTTTGATATTATCAGAGTAAACTAAAGCACTTAGTTCTTTATTTTTAGAATTAGCACCAGAATCCAATTTCGTTTCTACACTATCTTTTAATTCAAAACTATTATTTATACCAAAAGTATAAAATAATCTTTTTTTTGCTGGTGCATTGATAATTGCTATTTCAGGTTTTTTATTAATAATTAAACCAGCGTTTAAAGTAAATTCTTCTTTATTGTTTAAATAGTCATATGTTCCATCTATTGGATCTATCAACCAAAAAGTTGATAGATTATTAGAGTCTTTATTGTCAGATACTTCCTCTGAAACAATTGGAATTTCAGGAGTTATTTCTTTTAGTTTATTAATTATTATTTTATTGACCTCTAAATCCCCATTAGTAACAGGAGTATTATCATCCTTTATAATTTTTTTTAAACCCTTATCTCTTAAATCAAGAGCAATATCTCCAGCATTAATAAAAGTTCTGATTAATTCATAAATAATTTTTTTTTTTAGCTTATCGTCCATTTGACTCTAATTTAGTTAACTCAACTATATTTGAATTTATTACTTTTTTACCTACATTTTCAAAATTAACTGTAACTTTCCCTTTAATAATAGATTGCACTTGCCCGATTCCCCAGTCTTTTTGTTTGGGATTAACTACTTTGTCACCTGGCTCAAAATCTAAAATCATATAGTTTAACTTATAATAGAAAAAAGTATAATTTCCAAACTTATGAAAAATATTTTAAATTCTCTTGGATTTGAAAAGAGCCCAAAAGATACAACTATAGTTGTTGCAATGTCTGGAGGGGTAGACTCTTCTACTGTTGCAGGCATGATGAAAAAAGAAGGCTATAAAGTAATTGGGATCACACTGAAATTATATGATGACAATAAAGAGGTAGCTGCCTCAAAAACTTGTTGTTCAGGTCAAGATATATTTGATGCTAAAAGAGTAGCTAACAAATTAAATATTGAACATAAAATTTTGTATTACCAAAATAAGTTTAAGGAAGGTGTTATTGACAATTTTGTGGACAGTTATTTAAAAGGAGAAACACCTATCCCGTGTGTTCAATGTAATAAGACAGTAAAATTTAATGATTTATTTCAGGAGTCATTAAACATTAAAGCAGATGCTTTAGTTACTGGTCATTATGTTAAAAGTATAACAAAAAATAATCAAACAGAAATGTATAGAGCAATTGATACAAACAGGGATCAGAGCTACTTTTTATTCAACACTACTAGAGACCAATTAAACTTTTTAAGATTTCCATTAGGAAAATTGTTAAAAAAAGAAACCAGAGAAATAGCGCAAAAACTTCAATTAAATGTTGCAGACAAACCTGACAGTCAAGATATTTGCTTTGTCCCAAATGGAGATTATGTGTCAGTTATTCAAAAATTCAGACCTGATGCATTTAAAAAAGGAAATATAAAAAATTCTGTAGGTAAAGTCTTAGGGGTACATGATGGGATTGTAAACTTTACAATAGGTCAAAGAAGAGGAATTAAAATCGCAGCAAAAGAACCACTATATGTAATTGATATAAATTCTGATAAAAACGAGATAATCGTTGGTGAAAAAAAAGAATTAATAAAAAAAAATATTAATTTAAAAAACTTAAATCTTTTGGCAGATGAAATGTGCTTTAATGAAAATATTTTTGTAAAAGTAAGATCTACAGGTAAGCTTTTGAAATCTAAACTAAATTTAAATAATGGTAAAACTTCTTTAACACTATTAGAAGATGAATATGGTATTTCACCAGGCCAAGCATGTGTTTTTTACCAAAAAGATAAATATGGAGATAGAGTTCTTGGTGGAGGATGGATTACTAAATAATTAATTCTGTTTCTTCCACATAAAAAAAGTCAGCACATAAAACAATATAACCCCTAGAAAGAAGTCCCATTCCAAAGCGTGCTTTATATGTTTATTACCTGGCATACTAACTATTGGAATACTAACAATCATTACAAACACTAAAAAAGATACTAGAATGGCTTTTAATTTAAGAAATTTTAGATTTATAAATTCTAATAACTTATTCTTTAATGAGTAAAAGGTAATTACTAAATAAGCTTGAGCCACTACCTCAAAAATAATAAAAATCAGCATTATTACTCTTCTAAATAATTTATAAAGATCATAATCAAATTTAATGCCTAAAAATATTGAATGAATGACTAAACAAATAGCTGAACCAATACCAAATATTAAAATATTCCTTAAATTTTTATGCTCTCCATGTATGTTCAAAATAATTTTTTTTATGTACAGCCAATATCTTATCAATAAGTACGCCGTCAAAAACATCGCAGGTTTAAAAATTAAGTATGTAGGAAAAACTCTAGCTGTTCTACTTATTGAGGCACCTCCATCAATATAAGGAATTGTAAAATGAATGATATGTTCTTTATTTGGAAAAAGATCATGAAATGTCGTGATTAATACCAAGCAAGAGTTAATCGCAAAGAAGGGGACTATAAAAATCCATATACTTATGGATTTAACTTTATTTATGGTATCCATTTTGAGTAGATTTATTTTTTCTTATTTTTTTTTCTAGCTCTTCTTTTTTTTGACCCCATCTTTCTTCTACCTCGATGTTTCTTTGGGTAACCCATAATTCTTCTCCTTTTATTATTTTATTGACTTATATGTGGGATATAGCATTGTCATATTTAGTTATCAAATTTTTTATGGGCTATTCATTCAAAACCTTTTTAAAACATACAGCTAAAGATTTCTATAATCAGTCAGTAAATCCTCCAGTTGTTAGAGCATCTACGATTTTGTTTAAGTCTCTTAATGACATTAGAAAAACTCAAAAAAAACACTTAAAAAATCCTACTGGAGGTCATTTTGATTATGGAAGGCAAGGAACTTCGACAACACATGCATTATCAAAAATTTTAACTAAATTAGAGGAATCATATCATGTTTTCCTAACACCAACTGGTTTTGGCTCCGTTTTTCTTGCAATGTTTAGTGTAGTAAGACCTGGAGACGAAATTCTTGTTTCTGATCCAGTATATAGTCCTACGAGAATATTAACTCAAGATTTTTTCAAAGATTTTAATATTAAAGCTACATTTTATAATCCAAGAGATTTGTCCTCATTAAAAAATAATATAACAAAAAAAACAAAGTTAATATTTGTTGAAAATCCGGGCAGTAACACATTTGAATTTCAGGATCTCTCAAAAATAATTTCTATTGCAAAAAAAAATAAAATTTTTACAGCTATGGATAATACATGGGGAACTCCATATTTTCTAAAACCTATTAAATTAGGATTTGATATGGCTATTGTATCAGCAACCAAATATTATTCTGGACACTCAGATGTAATGGGAGGAAGTTTGGCAGTCAACAAAAGGGTATTTAAATTTGTTCAAAAAGCAGAAAAAATTTCTGGTTTAAGAATGGGACCTGATGATGCTTATTTAATAATTAGAGGTCTTAGAACTTTAGATACAAGATTAGATAGACACGAAATAAATACAAAAAAAATTGCTTCTTTTTTAAGTAAACATAAAAAGATTACAGTTTTGTATCCTTACAAAAAAGGAACTAAAGACTATAAGATGTGGAAAAAATATTATAAAGGTTCCTCTGGTCTAATGGGTCTCAAAATCAAATCTAAAAATAAAATGTCAATCGACAAATTTGTAAATTCATTAAAATTGTTTGGTTATGGATACAGCTGGGGAGGTTTTGAAAGTTTAGCTTTACATCAAAAAATTAGAGAACAAGGCAAAAGAAAATATTTAAATTTGTCTAAGGATGAGCACATTGTAAGATTACATATTGGTCTAGAAGACCCAAAAGATTTGATAAACGATTTAAAAAGATCATTAAAATTTATTAAATGAGCTCAGAAAAGTTCATAAAAAGTAATTTAGCATTAGTTACTTTAATTGCAGCATCACTTGTAGTTTTTATATCTTTAAGTGTAAGACAAGTGTTTGGCATGTTCTTCATGGACTTTAATGCAGATTTAGGAATTAGTAACACTGAATTTGGTTTAGCTATTGGTATACAAATGTTGGGCTGGGGTTTATCTGGCCCAGTTTTTGGAGCAATTGCTGATAAATATGGTGGGCATAAAGCTATATCTTTAGCTTTTGTTTTTTACATTATTGGCATCTACTTTTTGTATAATGGTCCTAATACAGGAATTTACTTTCAAATTTGGTTAGGTGTTCTCGTTGGAATTGGATGTGGTGGAACAGCTATTAGCATACCAATGTCGATTGTTGGTAAGCATTTTCCATTATCAAATAGAACTATTGCGATGAGTATTGTAACGGCAGTAGGGTCATTTGGATATTTTTTATCGCCATTATTTACAAATTATTCACTTGGAAATTACGGATGGATTCAAACATTATTTTATTTCATGTTATTTTTGTCTTTAGGTTTTTTGATATCATTTTTTGTTCGTTCGCCTCAAATAAATGAAACAAAAGATGGAGGCAGTCAATCAACTATCGAAGCTTTAAGTGAAGCATTTAGGTATAAAAGTTATTTATTACTTTTGTCTGGCTTTTTTGTTTGTGGTTTTCATATTACATTAGTTGGAACTCACGTTCCAAAATATGTAATTGATAGAGGTCTAGAGGATTGGACTGCTGCAATGATATTATCTTTAATAGGGTTATTTAATATTTTCGGATCACTTATGAGCGGCTATCTTTGTACAAAAAGAAAAAAGAAAACAATTTTAAGTATAATTTATTTCTTAAGAGGTGTTTCAATCTGTTTGTTTATTTTTTTACCCCCCAGCACGTTAGGCTCTATTTTTTTTGGAGCAAGCTTTGGTATTTTGTGGTTATCAACTGTTCCTGCAACCAGCGGGATAGTTGCACATATTTTTGGAACAAAGTATCTAGGATTATTGTATGGGTTAGTTTTTTTAAGCCATCAAATAGGATCATTCTTTGGAGCTTATCTAGGTGGATTATTTTATGATTTGTATGGCTCTTACGACTATGCGTGGTATTTGGCAATTGCATTATCAATTTTTGCAGGTTTAATACACTTACCAATTAAAGAGCAAGCTATTGAGAGATTACAAAAAGCATAAACTAAGATTTAGTCCTTATCTGGAAAAACTATATCAATCCGATAAGCCAATGATTATTTATAAATTTGGAAATAAGTATAAAATATTTACGGATTTTTCAAAAAAAATAATACTTAATAATTCAAACATAAAAAGTTTTTTAAATAGTTTTTCAAATAAAAAATATAAAAAAGAGCAGGATTTATTTATAGGTTTTTTCGGATATGAAATATTATGCAATCTATTAAATATAAGATTAAAAAATCAAAAAAAAACTAATTTTTATAAAGGAATTTTTTATAAACCAGAGACTGTAATTACAATATCTGATAAAATCAAAATTTCATCAAATATAAAACAAAATAAATTTAATAGTAAATTCAATCCAACTAAGATTTTAAGTCCTTTTAAGATAAATACTGACTTCAATAAATATAAAAGAATTTTTGATCTGTTTTCAAAAAAAATTAAACAAGGTGAAACATATCAAATTAAAATTTGCACAAAATACAAAAATAATTCAGTAATTAACCCAGTTAATTTTTTCTGGAAGTTAATGAAAGTAAATTCATCACCAGAATCTTTTATGATTAGAGATAAAAATTATTCAATTGTCAGCTGTTCCCCAGAAACATTGATTGAAAAAAAAGGCTTAAAATTAAAAACAAAACCAATAGCCGGAACTTTAAAAAAAAACTCAAAGCTCAATAAATCAAAAGCACTTAATTTTTTTAAGAATAATAATAAAGAAACTAAAGAACATAATATGATAGTTGATATGGAAAGAAATGATATATCAAGAATTTGCAAACCAGGAACCGTAAGGATAACAAGAAAAAAATATGTTGAGGAATATAAACATCTTTTTCACTATGTGACCACGATAGAAGGTAATTTAAGAAAAAAAATAAAATTAATAAATATTATTAAATCAATGATGCCAGGTGGATCTGTAATAGGTTGCCCTAAAATTAGAACATTAGAATTACTTAATAGCCAAGAAAAAGAAGATAGAAATATTTTTACTGGAAGTTTTGGATTTATTAAGTTTAATGAGGATTTGCGTTTTAATATAATAATTAGATCAATTTTAAATTTTCAAAACAAATCTGAAATATCAGCGGCATCTGGAGTTGTGTTAGAAAGTTCTCCTAAAAAAGAATTTAATGAAAATTTTATAAAAGCAAAATCTTTGTTGGAATTATTTAAATGATTTATATTATCGATCATCAAGACTCATTTACGTGGAACGTTGTTCATCAATTTGCAGAATTTGAAAAAGTATACTGTTCAGATTATTTTAATTTGAATTTAAAATTACTAAAAAAATCAGATGTAATAGTTTTCTCTCCTGGTCCCGGTTCGCCCAAGGACTATCCAGAGACTTCGAAAATATATAAATTATTTAAAGGTAAAAAAAAAATAATAGGTATATGTTTAGGATTTCAATTAATTTTATTTAATGAAGGAGGAATAATTAAACAACAGAACAATATTTATCATGGGTATCAATCGAAAGTAAAAGTAAATAATAAAAGTAAAATATTTCAAAAAAATAAAATATTTAAGATTGGAAGATATCATTCATTAAAATTACATGAGCCCTTTAAATCTAATAATATTGATATAACTATGCGTTGCACAAAATCAAATACTCCAATGGCTTTTGAAGATAACTTAAATAAAGTTTATGGATTTCAATTTCATCCAGACTCATTCTTAACCGAAAATGGCAAATTTTTTATTAAAAGAATCTTATCATATAAATAATCTTAAAATTTCAAAATTTAAGGATTTATGGGGATCACATGGTGTGTTCACGACAATAAGACTTGTTGGCAAACCAGGTAAATTAGTTTTATTTAATAATCATTTTATAAACTTAATTAAGTCTTTAAAAAAATATAAGATTTATTCTAAAAATATTGAAGAGAATATTAAAGCTCTAATAAGAGCAAATATAAAAAATAATTTTAAATATAACCATTTGTTTAGAATTGCTATATCAAAAAAATTAATATCTATTTCTATTCGTAAAAGACTAAAACCCTCAAATAATTTTGAATTAAAGGTTTTAAATTATAAAAGGACTGATCCTAAGTATAAAAATCTAAAATATAAATACATTCTAAGTAAATTAAATTCCTATGATGCTACGAAGGTGGATATATTATTAGTTTATAAAAAAAAAGTTCTTGAGACTTGCACATCTAATTTATTGCTTGTCAAAAATAATAAATATTATTCACCAAAAAATAACTGCTATATCGGAAACACAATTAATTATTTAAGTAAAAAAATAAAAATAAATTTTGAAGATATAAATTTGAAAGATATAAATAAATTTCATGAAATTTTGCTGATTGGATCAGGCAAAGGTGTTACTCCTGTTAAATTTATTAAACAGTATAAATGGAAAAATAAAAGTGTAGCTGGTTATAAGAAAATAAACAAATATCTTAAATTTTTAAATTAATAAAATGAAAGATCCAAACAATCCTTGTATATTTTGTTCAATACGAAAAAATGAATTGATATTTGAAAATAGTCTTGCTTATGCATCAAAAGACAGTTATCCAGTAACTAAATTTCATTCATTGGTAGTACCTAAAAGATGTGTAAAAAATTATTTTGAATTAAATGATAAAGAAATTTTAGCTTGTGATAATTTAATTAAAAAATTACAACAAAAAATCACATCAGAGGATAGTACTGTAAAAGGTTTTAATGTTGGCACAAACTCAGGAAAAGTTGCAGGTCAATCTATTTTTCACTGTCATATACATGTGATTCCAAGAAGAGAAGGCGATGTAGAAAATCCTCAAGGTGGTGTTAGAAGCGTTATACCTTCTAAACAGCATTATATAAGAAAAAAATAACACTTTTGATTATTCAAAACCCTCATAATGGCTCTATATCGCAGTTGAACTATTTTTTTAAGTGTACTACTAATATAACGATTTTATAAATTTTATGTTTTCAACTAATCCATTTTCTATTTTATCTGAAACTGTTCCGTTAATAGGAATACAATCTTTTGCAGTTATTATGGTTGCACTTGTAATTTTAGGAACTGTATTGGATATGATACACAAAAAAAATGTAAAATATTTTTTTAATAACGCTAGAAAAGCAAAGAAAAATGCTAAAAGAGAATTAGGTAGTGGGGAGAGAATTGCAGTAATAGCAAAAACAATTGTCCATGACATTGGCACTACTTCAGAATTAGGCTTAGGTAAAAGAAGAATAGCTCATGTTCTTGGGATGTATGGGACAATTTTATTTTGGGTTGGTTCAGGTGCAATGATTTTCTTTTATACAACATCTGACACGCCGGCAATCTGGCCAATTCTTTGGCATGTTGGAGCTATAATGACTTGCTTAGGTGGATATTGGTTCTGGTTATTTTTAAGAGTAGATGTTGCTGCAGAAGCTAATTCTGTATTTAGAATCATTACAGCAGATCTATTTGTGCTAGCTTTATTAGCATCTTCCACATTTGGATTAATTTGGTCCTACTTACAGTTTAATAATATTTCTGGATGGGACAATTTATTTCTAGTGCTCTTTGCAGTATCAAATATAGTTTTATTTGGTGGAGTATATTGGTCTAAATTTGCACATATGTTTTACAAACCTGGCGCTGCGATACAGAAAAATTTAGCTGAAGCTGATGGTTCTAGAGATAATTTACCACCACCAGCAGATGCTCCAGAACAATTTGGTCTTGGTATAAAAAGAGAAGAGCCAAAACACTATTAATATGGTAAGATTTAAAAAGGAGATAAAATAAATGTCGACATTTGTATATATGACTAGGTGCGATGGATGCGGACACTGCGTAGATATATGTCCTTCAGACATAATGCATATTGATAAGAATATTAGAAGAGCAAAAAATATAGAACCGAATTTTTGTTGGGAATGTTATTCTTGTGTGAAAGCATGCCCTAATCACGCAATAGATGTCAGAGGTTATGCCGACTTTGCTCCCATGGGGCACAGCGTTAGAGTAAGAAGAGAGGAAGAAAAAGGAACGATATCTTGGAAAATAAAATTTAGAAATGGAACAGAAAAAGATTTTGTTTCCCCAATAACTACTAAACCTTGGGGAAAATATATCCCTAAACTTGCAGAAGGTGACAAACCTAATCAAGGAGAAATAAACTCTCAAATTTTATACAATGAACCTCACGGTTTAAATACGGATAAAGATTTACCAACACTTGATAAAAGCTCTTTTAAAAAAGGAGTTTATTATTAATGCCAAAACACAAAACTGTATTTGAAGATTGCGATGTTTTAATTGTTGGTGGTGGAATGGCTGGTACCGGAGCCACTTTTGAAGCTAGACATTGGGGAAGAGATCTAAAAATAATCTGTGTAGAAAAAGCAAACATTGATAGAAGTGGTGCTGTAGCACAAGGTCTTTATGCTATTAATTGTTACATGGGAATGCAGTGGGGAGAAAATCAACCAGAAGATCATGTGAGATATGCAAGAAATGATTTGATGGGATTAGTAAGAGAAGACCTTGGGTACGATATGGCAAGACACGTTGACTCAACTGTTCACATGTTTGATGAATGGGGTTTACCAATGATGAAAAATAAAGAAACTGGCAGATATCAAAGAGAAGGTAAATGGCAAATTATGATTCATGGCGAAAGTTACAAACCAATTGTTGCTGAAGCAGCAAAAAAATCAGCTGATAAAATTTATAACAGAATAATGATTACTCATCTTTTAAAAGATGAAGAAAATGAAAATAGAGTTGCAGGTGCAGTAGGTTTTAATATGAGAACAGGTGATTACCACGTATTTAAGGCTAAAGCAGTTATTATTGCAGCTGGTGGAGCTTCTCATATTTTTAAACCAAGAGCAGTTGGTGAGGGAATGGGAAGAACATGGTACGCACCTTGGAGTAATGGCTCTGCATACGCATTACCAATTGCTGCAGGCGCGAAAATGACACAAATGGAAAATAGAATTGTGTTATGTAGATTTAAAGACGGCTATGGTCCAGTTGGGGCATATTTTTTACATTTAAAAACTTATACTCAAAATGCAAATGGCGAGAACTATGAAAAAAAATGGTATGATGCTACAAAAAAACTTGTTGGCGAGTACATTGATCATCATCCAACTCCAACATGTCTAAGAAACCATGCTTTTATTCAAGAAGTAGCAGCAGGTGGTGGACCAATTCACATGGTTACAAAAGAAGCTTTTCAGGATCCACACCTTGAAACAGTGGGTTGGGAAAATTTTTTAGGTATGACAGTAGGACAAGCTGTAGTTTGGGCATCTCAAAATATTGATCCAAAATACACTAATCCAGAATTAACAACTTCAGAGCCTTATGTTATGGGCTCACATGCAACATGCTCAGGAGCATGGGTAAGCGGTCCAGAAGACATTGCACCAGACGATTATTTTTGGGGATATAACAGAATGATGTCTGTTGAGGGTTTATTTGGTGCAGGCGACACTGTAGGTGGCAGTGCGCATAAATTTTCATCGGGTTCTTTCACTGAGGGAAGACTAGCTGCAAAAGCTGCGGTTAAATACATTGAAGATAAAAAAGCAAACAATATTAAAGTAAGTGAAAAACAATATAATGATCTAAAAGAAGTAATTTATAAACCACTAGAGAATTATACGGTTGGTAGAAATGAAATAACTGGAGGCACAGTTTCACCAAGTTATATCTCACCGATACAAGGTTTACAAAGACTTCAAAAAATCATGGATGAATATTGCGGTGGTATTACCAATAACTACATGACAAATGACAATCTCCTTAAAAAAGCTTTAGAATTACTAGATTGGCTTCAGGAAGACTTGGAAAACGTAGGAGCTGAGGATTACCATCAGTTAATGAGAGCATGGGAGTTAAAACACAGAACTTTGACATCTCAGTGTGTTACAGAACATACTTTATATAGAGAGGAAACTCGTTGGCCAGGGTACTATTATAGAGGCGATCATATGAAACTTGATGATGAAAAATGGCATTGTTTAACTGTTTCAAGACGAGATCCAGAAACTGGCAAGTTCACTATGGAAAAAAAACCTGTCTATCACATAGTCGACGATAAAGAGAAGAAAAAAGCATCTTAAGTCCTAACAATTATAAATATGAGTTTCACATCAAAATCAGATGAACAAATAATAGAAATTGCTAATCCAATTTGGCAAAATTTGATTAAATCATCAAATATGAGGGATTATGGCGGTTTTACCAAAGATTTTTCATCTCAAATGCTTTATGGAGCAAATGAAGTGGAGCTCGGGAAGCAATGGGCCAGCAACAAATTAATATGTAGTTTGTCTGATGATTATAAGGCTTTTGGCTGTCTTAGAAGAGGATTACATGTGACAGTTCTTTTTAAACAGAGGAGTACCGCTGAAGAGGGGGAGTTTCTTGGAAGACTTGTTCTTGGAGAAGAAGGCGACTCAGTTAAAGTTTTTGGTGCAACGATTTTTTAAATAAGACTTGATAAATATTCTTTCTGGGTGTACTTGATAAGTATGCTTGAAAATTTAAATAAAAACCTAAACATCTTCAAGCTAATAAAAAACTCCAAAATATTTTCATATATAAATGCTAAGTTTGTACTCTATATGGGTTTAGCAGCATATTGGGTAGTAATTCTTTCGAGTACATTTTTTGGAATTTAATAATCAAATAGTTGACTTCAAATATTTTCGGGATAATTAACAATCATGGAGTTTTTTCTTCCAATAGCAGAAGTTTACATAAGCCTACCATTTATATTTATCTTAAGCTTAGCAGTGGGGATCTTATCAGGTCTTTTTGGTGTTGGTGGTGGATTTTTAATGACGCCTTTTTTAATTTTTTTAGGAATTCCACCAGCTTATGCGGTACCAAATGAGGCCAACAATATTTTAGGAACTTCTATATCAGGATCAACCACACATTATCTTAAAGGAACATTAGACTATAAAATGGGTTTGATGATAGTAGTTGGAGGAGTAGTTGGTACTGCCTTGGGAATTTATACTTTTAGTTATTTTCAAGATATCGGTAAAATTAATATCGTAATATCTCTTGCGTATATGTATATACTTGCAATTATTGGCACAATGATGCTTGTCCAGGGTGTCACTGAGATAGATAGAGCACGAAAAAAAATTGTAGTTAAGAAAAAATTACATGATCATTATTGGTTTCACGGCTTACCATTTAGAATGAGATTCAAGAAATCAAAACTTTATGAAAGTGCATTTACACCAATAGTGATTGGTTTTTTGGTGGGTTTTATCGCAGCAATACTAGGTGTTGGTGGAGCTTTTATTTTAGTTCCAGCCATGATTTATATAATTGGAATGCCTACAAAATTAATTCCAGGAACATCTTTATTTGTAACAATTTTTGTGAGCGCAATAGTTACTGTATTGCATGCATTTAACTATGGAACTATTGATCTTGTATTAGTTACAGTTTTAATTTTAGGTTCGATATTAGGTGTACAAATTGGACAAAAACTTGGGGAAAGAGTTGATAGCTCACAATTCAAAACTATTTTAGCAGTTTTATTACTGTTGGTTGGTGTTGCAATTGCTTACGATACTTTTTTTGCAGCAGAAAATGCATCAGAAATATATAAAAATTCTAAACCTTCGCTAGGACCTGTCTCACAATTTGTAAGAGATCTATCTAAAAATGTTCCTTTTCTTTACGGTATGGCATCTTTAGTCTTAGCTCTAGGTTTAGGAGTTGGAGCAGCAGTTTTACGAAAAGTTTTGTCTAAATTAAAAGATAAGTATATTCCAAAACCAACAATATCAACTAAGTAATTTTAAGCGCTTCTATAAAGCTTTGTCATTACGAACTCTTTATGACCAAGAGCTTCTGCACAAGTTAACCTACCATTAGCAACTTTAAGAGTTGCTTTTATTAATTCATCACCTGCTTGATCAAGATTCATCTCTCTAGAAAGTATTTTAGATACATCAAGATCAATGTGTTCGCTCATAGTTTTAGCAGTTAATGGATTTGCAGTTAACTTAATAACTGGTTCTATTGGATTTCCAATTATATTTCCCTGTCCAGTTGGAAATAAATGAATATTAAATCCGCCTGCTGCTTGAAGAGTGACACACTCAGCAGCTGCTGAGGATGTATCCATAAAATACAATCCTTTTCCCTTGCTCGGTTCTTCGGCAGGTTCAAGAACATCAATAAATTCTCTTGATCCAATTTTTTGAAAATTTCCAAAAGCTTTTTCTTCAATTGTAGTCAATCCTCCTGCAATATTTCCCGCAGTTGGTTGACTTTCAGATAGGTCGTTAGTTGCCTCTTTTAAAATGAAATCGTTATATGAACTCCAAGTTTTCATAAATTTGTCTTGCGCTTCTTTAGTTTTACCTCTTTTAGCACAAACGTTCTCAGCACCCGTTAACTCAGATGTTTCTCCAAAACAAAGATGAACACCTAAAGGCTCAAGTTTATCCATCAAATTTCCAACTGTAGGATTTGATGCTAACCCTGATGTTGTATCAGATTCTCCACACTTTACAGAAATCCACAAATCGCTTATTGGGCATTCCTCTCTTTGTTTTTCAGAGGCCCACATTGAGAATTCTTGAGCCTTTTTAGAAACTTTTGCGATTGTATCAATATCTCCAACACCCTCGATACTAAATCCTTCCACAGGTTTTCCAGTTTTTGCAATAGCATCTACAATTCTTTTAGTCCATTTAGGCTCTATACCTATAACTATGACAGCTGCAACGTTAGGATTCTTACCTGTTCCAATCATTGTTCTAAAATGTAATTCAAGATCAGCACCAAATTGTAACCTTCCATAAGAATGAGGCAAAGCAATAGTCCCTTTAATATTGTTAGATACAGCTTCAGCACATGCATTTGAAATATCGTCAACTGGAAGAATAATCACATGATTTCTTGTACCCGCTCTTCCATTTTCTCTTTTGTAACCTAAAAAACTTTTTGGAATGTCCATTTTTACCATTTTTTTGTTTTTACATTATGCACATGAACATGGTCGCCTTTTTTTATTGACTTAACTACTTTACCAATATCGTGTCCATATTTTATAATTGTGTCACCTTCTTTAAAATCCTGTAAAGCAATTTTGTGCCCAAGGGGAATTTCTGCCTCAGATTTAATGTTATTTGAGGCATCATTTTCCATGATCCAACAACCACAATCTTGGCCTTTACTTACCTTTTCAACAACTATTACCCCAACATTGTCTTTTTTATCGTGAATTATTATGTCTGTTTTAGCCATTGTGACGATTTCTTAGTAGAAACTTTGAGAGAATTTATATATTAATCGATCGATTGCAAACAAAATTTATTGAGTTTTTTTATGACTAAAATGACAACGGAAGAAGCTTTTATTAAAGTTCTTCAAATGCATGGAATTGAACACGCCTTCGGAATTATAGGTTCTGCTTTTATGCCTATTTCAGATTTATTTCCAAAAGCTGGTATAACATTCTGGGATGTAGCTCATGAAACGAACGGTGGATTAATTGCTGATGGTTACACAAGAGCTACTGGAAAAATGTCGATGGTGATAGCCCAAAATGGTCCAGGAATAACTGGATTAGTAACTCCAATTAAAACTGCTTACTGGAATCACACACCTTTATTAGTGGTTACACCACAAGCTGCAAACAAAACTATGGGTCAGGGAGGTTTTCAAGAAGTTGAACAAATGAATTTATTTAAAGATATGGTTTGTTATCAAGAAGAGGTAAGAGACCCATCTAGAATGGCAGAAGTTCTTAATAGAGTTATTGAAAAAGCATTTAGAGGCTCTGCACCTGCGCAAATAAATGTTCCAAGAGATTATTGGACGCAAGTTATAGACATTGAATTACCACCTATTGTTAGATTTGAAAGACAGGGTGGGGGCAAAGAAGCGATAGAGAATGCAGCAAAACTTTTGTCAAAAGCTAAATTTCCAGTAATTTTATCTGGAGCTGGAGTTGTTTTAGGTGGGGCAATTGATGAATGTAAAAAATTAGCTGAAAAATTAGACGCACCGGTTTGTAATGGTTATCAACATAATGATAGTTTTCCAGGAAGCCACCCTTTAGCTGTTGGACCCTTAGGATACAATGGATCTAAAGCTGCTATGGAATTAATATCTAAAGCAGATGTAGTACTAGCACTTGGTACTAGACTTAATCCTTTTTCAACATTACCAGGATATGGAATTGATTATTGGCCAAAAAAGGCAACAATAATTCAAGTGGATATGAACCCTGACAGAATTGGTCTTACTAAAAAAGTTTCAGTTGGAATTTGTGGAGATGCCAAACAAGTAGCTCAACAGATTTTAGATAAACTTACTTCAGACGCAGGAAATACTGGCAGAGAAGAAAGAAAAAATTTAATTCATAAAACTAAATCTGCATGGTTACAAACTTTATCTGGTTTAGATCATGAGGAGGACGATCCTGGCACAGTTTGGAACAAAGAAGCAAGGGAAAGAGATAAAGATAGAATGTCACCAAGACAAGCGTGGAGAGCAATTCAAGACGCTTTACCTCAAGATGCAATTATCTCTAGCGATATCGGTAACAATTGCGCAATAGGAAATGCTTACCCAACTTTCGAAAAACCAAGAAAATATTTGGCACCTGGTTTATTCGGTCCTTGTGGATATGGTTTTCCAGCCATACTAGGCGCTAAAATTGGCTGTCCTGATACTCCAGTGGTAGGATTTGCAGGTGATGGAGCTTTTGGAATTAGTATGAACGAAATGAGCTCATGTGCAAGAGAAGAATGGCCAGCTATCACAATGGTAATTTTTAGAAATTATCAATGGGGTGCCGAAAAAAGAAATTCAATACTTTGGTTTGATGATAATTTTGTTGGAACAGAACTTGATCCTGAATTAAGTTATGCAAAAGTTGCTAATGCTTGTGGATTAAAAGGAGTAACTTGTAAAACAATGGAAGAGACAACCAAAGCAATTAAACAATCTTGCGAAGATCAAAAAAAAGGTATTACAACTTTTATTGAAATAATTTTAAATCAAGAGCTTGGCGAACCTTTTAGAAGAGATGCTATGAAAAAACCTGTTAAAGTTGCTGGTATTAAAAAAGAGGATATGAAGAAACAACCCTCTTTAATTTCTTAACTAATAAAAATTTTTATCTTATAACTGCTTTAACAGAACCTAGTTTATCAACTTTACCAGTATAAATACCCTTACCTTTAATTGGAACTACACCAACCGAAGAACCAGTAAAAACCCAAAAATCTTTATTTAAATTTATTTTATCTTTTTTAACTTTATTCAAAACAAATCTCAAAGAGTTTAATGGGTTTATATAAACTGTATTAGTGTTACCACCTACGCTTTGATTAATTTTTTTATTTGAAATATTAGTTTTCAAATTCCCAATGTTTATTCTTTTATATTTCTTTTTAGCACCTATTAGAAATTTTACATTTGCACCAAAATCACTGCATAAGTCACCAAAAGAAGTAATTCCTTTTTTTCTTTGTCTATAACCAACCACCTCAATACATGGTGCCATGTGAGAAATATATTTCGATATATTTTTCATGGTAATTACACCTTTAGATAAAAAAAAAGATTTTTTAACTTTATAACAAACTTCAAGTTCTATACCTAAAGTTGCTTTATTTATTTTAACACTTTTACCACTACTTAAAAAATTTTTTTTATAAACTGTTGCGTAAAAAGGCTCCTTTTCTTTTAACTTTTTAATTAAAGGAATACCTGTGCCAGCTGCTTTAAAACCAATTACAGGCAATTTAATTTTGCTTTCACAAAGTTTTCTCAGTTTTTGAGCTTCTTCTATTTTTTTTGTATATTTATTAGGGATTGCTTTTATTAGTCTATTTTTCAAAAACGCAGTTACAAGTTTATTTGAGATTTTTTCTAAATTATTTTGTTTCATAATTTTATATCTATAACTGTTGAGGGATCTAACTTAATCCCAAACCAATTTAACCTAATGTCTAAATGAGGCCCAGTTGATCTTCCGCTAGAACCTACAGTACCGATTATATCACCTTGTTTTACAATATCACCTTCTTCTACAAATATTTTATCCATGTGCATATATAATGTAGAAATTCCATGTCCGTGATCAAAAATAAGCGTTGCCCCAGTGTAATATAAATCATTTTCAGCAAGTGTGACCACTCCATTAGCCATCGCTTTTATTGGAGTTCCAAGTTTACCTGCAAAATCTATTCCATAGTGTGGAGACCTAGGTTTACCGTTAAGAATCCTTTGACTACCATAAATTCCTGTTATTATTGCATCATCTAAGGGAGCAATAAATTTATTTTTGAAAAATTTCAAATTTGAATTTATTTCTCTAGCTCTAACAATTAATTTATTTTCTTTTTTAATCCTTGCATAAACTTCTTCAGGAGGTGTGACTTTCTCAGGCTCAAGACCATCAATTCTTTGAATTTTGTATTCTCTTTTAATTACCTTTTTAACTATTTTAGTCTTATTACCATTCAATGTTTTTACGATCACTACATCATTTTTTCTATCTCTATCAAGTCCAAAAACAAAATCACCATCTTCAGTAACTTTTATTTCTTTATCATCGATTTTAATTTTGGCTCCAGGATCTGTTTTTCCTAAAATAAAGTGACCTTGAATAAATTTACCATTGAATTCAATTGATTTTACTTCAAATGAAAAAATGAAAATAAACAATAAAATATATTTTATTATTTTGCTGTCCATCCACCGTCTACCAATAAAGATGTACCAGTAATCATTGATGCTTGATCTGAAGCTAAAAAAACAACAGCACTTGCAATATCTGACAGCTCTGCAAACTTTCCTAGTGGAATATTACCGAGAACTTCTTTCATAAATTTTTTGTCTTTTAAAAATTTTTTAGTCATTGGAGTTACAACAAAAGTTGGGCATATAGTATTTACTCTTATATTGTATTTAGCTAAATCTATTGACATTCCCTTAGTTAATCCCTCTAAACCAAATTTATTCATATTATAAACACTTCTAATTGGTCCACCTACATGCCCCATTTGTGAAGACATATTAATTATAACTCCCCCAGTTTTTTTTCTTGTTTTTAATTCAATCATCTTTAATGCGCTTAGCTGAGCTATATTAAATGAAGCTATAGTGTTAACTTTTACCAAATACTCCATGTTACTTTTTTTAACTTTAGTAAAATGTTCTGGAATATTTGTTCCCGCATTATTGATAACAACATCTATTCTTTTTTGAGAATTTATAACTTTTTTAATTTGCTCATATTTTGTAACATCACATACAAAATATTTACAATTTACTCTAAATTTTTTAATAATTTTTGACACTTCTTTCAAATCTTTTTCAGTCCTGCTAATTATTATTAGATTTGTTCCGGCTTCAGCTAAAGCAATTGCGCAGGCTCTCCCCAAACCTTTACCGGCGCCTGTAACAAGAGCTGTTTTGTTTTTTAAGTTATATTTTTTTAGGTACATCAAATAATTAAAATTTTTAGGTCAGTATAAATCAAATCTATTGCAACTACCAGTATTGCTAATAAACCAACCCAACCAATCCATTTATACTTTTTTATCCATCCAGATATTAAAGTAGCAGCAGTTGCCATTAAAACTATTGATAAGACTAAACCAAAAACCAAAAGTCCGTAGTGATCTTTTGCTGCTCCAGCCACACCAAGCACGTTATCTAAACTCATTGTAAAATCTGCAATTAATACAGTTGATATAGCTTTTATAAAACTAGACTTATCTATTTTTATCTTACTATTTGGTTCACTATTAGAATCTTTTAGAATATCTTTATAAAGTTTATAGCAAATATATAATAACGCTAACCCACCAATCAATCTTAGACCAGTTATTTGTAACAAGTATGCAGTTAAAAGAGTTAGTATTATTCTTAATACAACAGCTCCGCCAATTCCCCAAAAAATAATTTTTTTTCTCTCCGCGGCTGGAAATTGAGATGCAACCATACCAATTATTATTGCATTATCACCCGCTAAAACTAAATCGATAAAAACTATTTGCGTAAAAATTATTATTTCTTCATTCATTGCAGATTGTCTTCTAATATCATGTCAGATGCTTTTTCTGCAATCATTATAGTTGGTGCGTTTGTATTTCCTGATGTAATATTAGGCATAATTGATGCATCAACTACTCTTAAATTTTCAACTCCATGAACTTTAAGTCTATCGTTTACAACTGAATTTTCATCTTGACCCATTTTGCAAGTGCCAACAGGATGAAAAATTGTTTGTGCATAGTCACTACCAGCTTTAACTAGCTCCTCATCATTTTTAATGTGAGCACCAGGACGGTATTCCTCTGGTTCATATTTTTTAAATGTTTCAGTATCTAGCATTATTTTTCTTACAAGCTTTAATCCTTGTGCAGCAACATACCTATCATCATCAGTTGATAAATAATTCATCTTAATCTTTGGATTATCTTTAATATTTTTACTTACAATATTAATTTCTCCTCTACTTGTTGGTCTAATATTAGCAACTGTTGGTGTAATTCCGTCAAAATCATGGAGTTTAGTTGCTCCTAAAATATCTGTACTAATGGGTTGTACATGGAATTGTAGATTTGGAGTTTCTCTAGAACTATCACTTTTAGCAAAACCACATACTTGACTTGCTCCCATAGTCATTGGTCCACTTTGATTAAAAATATATTCTAATCCAATTAAAAATTTTCCAAAAAGGCTATTAATTTTCTTATTCAATGATTTTAAATTTTTAACTTTATACACCGGTCTAAACATTAAGTGGTCTTGTAAATTTTTACCAACTCCTTTAAGATTTTTTATTATATCTATCCCAATTTTACTTAATTTATCACCATCGCCAATTCCAGAGACTTGCAAGATATGAGGCGATCCAATTGAGCCCGCACATAATATAACCTCTTTATTGGCAGAAATTTTACTCAAATTTTCTCCAAGAAAGTATTCAATACCTGAAGCTTTTTTACCCTCAAAATTAATCCTTTGAACATGAGCATTAGTTATTATTTTTAAATTTGATCTTTTTTTTGCAGGATTTAAGTAACCTTTTGCTGCACTATATCTTAATTTCAATCCTAATTTATTAAAAGTTGTAGTAAATTGAAAAAAACCAACACCAAAATTATCACCTGTATTAAAATCATTTACCTTAGGAATACCTTTTTCTTCTGCTGCATTAATAAATTCTTCAAGCATTTTTAATTTAATTTTTTTATTCGCAACCATAATTGGACCTTCATCACTATGAAATTTGCCTTTGCCTAGCTCATTGTTTTCTGATTTTATAAAGTACGGTAATACATCATCCCATCCCCAACCTTTGTTACCTTGCTGACGCCAATTATCATAATCATTACTTTGACCCCTTATCCACAACAAACCATTTATTGATGAACTGCCTCCTAATGTTTTGCCTCTTGGATATCTTATTGACCTGTTATTCATCGTCTCATCTTTTTCCGTACGAAAACACCAATCTACTTTTGGATTATGCATTGTCTTGTAATAACCAACGGGTATATGTATCCATGGATAATTATCTTTTCCACCAGCCTCTAACAGTAAAACTTTATTTTTAGGATTTTCTGATAATCGATTAGCTAAAACACAACCAGCTGAGCCTGCTCCAATAATAATGTAATCAAAATTTTCCATAATCACTTTGGGTTTATTTTTATACTGAATCTCTCATTTTTACTAGGTTTATTGAGATATTTGGTTCTTGTATCGTTATAAGATTTTTGTCAGAATTAGTTTTTTAAAAATAACTTAAGAGAGGGAAATTATGAAAAAAATTATTTCAATCTTGTTTACCGCTTTTTTAGTTTTTGGTTTCGTATCAAACGCTAGCGCTAAAACATTGAAATGTCAGACCGTTCTTAATACTAAAGCAGATGAAGTAAAAATGCTTAAAGACTTCACTGATACTGTAACAGCTTTAACTGATGGATCTTTAAAATTTGAAATTTTACCAGCAGGAGCAGTTGTTGGAGTTAAAGAAACTTTAGATGCGGTTGACAAAGGTTTAATTGACTGTGGATTTGCTTGGACACACTATTGGTCAGGTGATCACCCAGCAGCTATGTTATTTGGTTCACCTGTAGCAGGAGGTGGAGTAGGTATAGATAACTTAGCATTTCTATCATGGTTCCAATACGGTGGTGGAAAAGAACTTTACGACCAATTATGGAAAGAAATGGGAAGAGATATAAAAGGATTTATGCTTCAACCAGTTGGACCAGAAGCTTTAGGTTGGTTTCCAAAACCAATTAAAGATATGGCTGACTTTAGAAAATATAAATTTAGAACTCCTCCAGGAATTCCAGGACAAACTTACAAAGACATTGGTATAGCATCTGTTGCTATGGGTGGTGGTGATATTTTACCAGCACTTGAAGCAGGTACTATTGATGCAGCTGAGTGGTGTTGTCCAAAACCAGATTTAACTTTTGGTTTTCAAAAAGTCTTAAAACATTACTACTTACAAGGATTACACCAAGTTGTAGTTAATGCTGACTTTTACATAACTGGAAAAACTTATAATGCAATGACAGCTCACGAGAAAAAATCTCTTGAAGTTGCTGCTAATGCATCACTAGCAAAATCTTTAAGCTACAGAATTTACGAAAACGGTAAAGCTTTACAAGAGCTTACTACTAAGCATGGGGTTAAATTAGAAGACACTCCATCTGATTATTTCGTAGAATATATGGCTGCAGCAAAAGCTACTTTAAATAAAAATGCTGAGAAAAACGCATTTTTCAAAAAAGTATATGACTCTATGAAAGAGTTTGCTGATGTTGCTGTCCCTTTCTGGAGCGGTGCTCAAATGTCAAATGCTAAGCTTGGAATGGCTCACGCAGCGACATTGAAGTAAAAAAGTAATAACTTTTAAATTTAATAAGAGCGGACTTTACAGTCCGCTCTTTTTGTTTAAAATTCCTTTATGTCAGACAAACAATCAAACTTTGATATATCAGATGAAATGATTGCTGAGAGGCGAGGGACCTCTAATAAAATGCCTGAAGATATGCCATCATGGATGGCAAATACCATATTAAGAATAGATAAATTTAGTAAAATCGTTGGAAATAT
>CACKFS010000005.1 GCA_902599575.1 uncultured Pelagibacteraceae bacterium | reverse complement strand
CATAAGCTTATTAAACACTATCAATGTGATATAATCAAATTATTTTAAGTTCAAAATGGGTTGTAGTCATTACTCGAGTCAAAATGTCCTAGAGCTCTGAAAGTTTTTTTGAATTTAGGGGTTTTTTTAAAATTGAGGCTTTAAACTTTTTCTTCTCAACTTCTATCTCAAACTCTGAATTTTCAATCTCCTGATGGCTCATCCCGGAGTTAATGTAGCCAAAAGCAAGGTTTTTGTTAAAATTAAATGAGAAGTTTCCTGATGTGGTTCTTCCAACAATCTTGTTTTTAAAAAATATAGGTTCATCATGTAGCAGAAGAGGTTCTCCAGGTTTAGAATTTTCTAAAATGATCATTTTAAGTTTTTTATTAGTATTTTTATCTTTGATTTTCTCTAAAACTTCTCTTCCAATAAAATTAGTATTTTTTTTAAAGCTAATTGCAAAATTAAGTCCAGCCTCAAATTGGTTTTCTTCAGGAGATATGTCATGGCCCCAATGCACGTAGCCAGACTCCATTCTCATAATATCCATTGCATGCATACCACATAAAGATAGATTGTATTTTTTCCCCTCAGATACTAAAGTTTCAAATAGTTTTTTTGCATTGTCTTTTTTGACATATAATTCATAGCCCAATTCTCCAACATAAGATATCCTTTGAGCCCATACTTTCACATTTGATATTTCAACTTCTTTTGCAGTTGCAAATTTAAAGTTATCTTTTGAAAAATCACTATTACTAATTGAAGATATCATTTCTCTACTTTTAGGCCCAAATAAACCTAAACAACAATATTCTTCAGTTACATCCTTAAAGTCTATTTCATTTGAAATATGTTTTAAAATATGAAATTTATCTCTTTCACGATTAGCAGCTGAACTTACTACTCTAAAATAATTTTTATCAATACAGATAACAGTTAAATCAGCTTCAATTCCTCCATCTTTGTTCAGCATTTGAGTGTATTTAATAGAACCTGGTATATCTTTTATATTAGCGGTGCATAACATTTGTAATTCTTGGTGAACTTTTTCTCCTTTCAAATCGAATTTTGAAAAAGGTGAAAGTTCAAATAATCCAACATTAGTTCTTGCATTTTTTGTTTCAAATTCTGCACTTGGATACCAATTTTGATAGTTGTAACTATATTCATAATCTTTATTTTTTTCATCTTTTGAAAACCACATCGGTCTTTCATATCCGCCTGAAACACCAAAACATGCACCATGTTTTTTTAATTCATCATGATAAGGAAGTGTTATAACATTCCTTGATGTATTGTGTTGTTTGTATGGCCAATGCATTCCATATAAATCTCCAAGCGTTTCAGTAACTCTTTCTTTAATAAAATTTATTTCTGAATGAAATTTTTGAAATCTTTTTATATCATAACTAAATATATCTTCATTGATATGACCATTCATTAACCATTCAGCTGTAACTTTGCCAACTCCACCAGCACTTGCTATTCCAATACTATTTAATCCACAACAAACGAAAAAGTTTTTTACCTCAGGAACTTCACCAAGTAGTGTATTTGTATCTGGTGTAAAAGATTCTGGACCTGCAAAAAATTTTCTAATGCCAACTTTTTCTAATATTGGAAATCTTTTCATACATGCTGTTAAGTAAGGCTCAAAATGTTCAAAATTTTCTGGAAATTCACCAAAAGAAAAGTCTTCAGGAACTTTATTAGTTTTATCAAATGCAGGAATGGATTTTCCCTCAAAAATACCTAATAATAATTTGCCAGCGTCTTCTTTTATATAAGTTCTGCTGTCAAAATCTCTTATTACTGGTAAATCTTTTGGAACTTCTTTTATTGGCTCTGTAATTACATAAAAATGTTCAGCAGGATATAATGGAATACTTACACCTAATTTTTCACCAATTTGTCTTGACCACATCCCAGTTGCTAAAACAATATATTCACATTCTATTTTTTGACCATTAACGACAACGCCTTCTATTCTTTTATTTTTAACTAGTATGTCTTCAACAGGAGAATCTTCAAAAATTTTAGCGCCTTCTGCTTTTGCAGCTTTTGCAAGTAATTGCGTAATCCCGGATGGATCCCCTGCACCATCGCCTGGCATAAGAATGCCACCTAATAAATCATCATTTTTGATTAAGGGAACTTTGTCTTTGATTTCATCTTTATTTAAAATTTGAACATTGACATCATAAAGTTGAGCAGTAGTTGCTTGCCTTTTTAATTCCTGCCATCTCCCCTCTTCTTGGGCAATTGACATTGCACCGTTTAATCTAAGTCCTGCTGAATGATCTACTTTTTTTTCAAGTTCCTTATAAAGATCTAAAGAATACTTTCTAATTTTTGTAATTGTTGCAGATGGCCCTAATTGACTTACTAAACCTGCTGCATGCCAAGTAGTTCCAGATGTAAGTTTATCCCTTTCTAAAAGAATGACATCTTTCCAACCAAACTTTGCTAAATGATAAGCGCATGAGCATCCAACTACCCCACCACCAATAACAACAACCTTTGCTGAACCTGGAATTTTCATATATTTATTTATGAAATACTAATTACTTTCAGGCTTTGAAGACCATGTTTCACTTTCAAAACCTCTCAACAATGTAATATCGCCATCATAATATCCTGCATCTTTTATAATTTGAGCAACATGAGCTCTTCCTTCTTTAATTACTTTTTTTAAATTTAGCCCCTTAGGATTTTGATTGTTTTTCCAAACAATTTTGGATTTAACAGCAAATGTAAAACAAGTAACACCTCCTGAATAATTTTCACAAGATTTTATTGCCTTATAACGACTTGGATCACTGCATGATGAAAAAGGACAATAATTAAAAGAAAACGACTTTCCGTCCTCACTTAAAGTGAATAATAATGGTTTAGTTTTTCTACCTTTATTATTTGTACCTCCGCCAGTATTTGCATTTAAATTTTTTGCACCCCCAAAAAGATAATCTAAAAAATACTCCATAGCATTTTTTGACAATGTTATATTTCCTTTTCCTGATTTACTATATGTGCTTGTGGTTAATAATAAAAAAATAAATAAAGTACTAAGAATTTTTTTCATGGTTTAATTTAGAATTTCTTCCTTTAATTTTTTAAATTCAGCCTCAGTGATTAAACCCTCATCGAGCATTTTCTTAATATCTTGAAGTTTTTTTACGGTATCTTGATTTATATCTTCTTTTTTTGCAAATGTTTTAGTTTTTCCTTTATGTTTTACTGAATAAAGGTAACAACCACTTTTAAACTTAGATTGACAATTTTCCATAGCTAATTCTTTGGCATAATCTTCTTTTGAAGACATTGCTTTGAAATCTTCATTAGTCTCAGTATGTCTAACTTTAACGACATACTTATCATCCCAATTATTGTTGTATTCGTCATATCCTCCAGTGAACCAACCATTTTGTTTGAAAATTGCTCTAACAACTTCCTCATCAAACTTTCTAGAAAATTTTATATTTGTGCCACCCCAAACAACTTTATAACCTCTTGCAAATAATTTACATTTACTGCCACCTCTTGCTTTACTTCTTTTAGAACACATGGAAACTGCTTTAGCTGAGGCTGGAGCACAAGCACCACTACCAAATTTCGTTGGACAATAAAAATAAAACGATGTTGTTCCTTCTGGATTTACTGCAAAACTTAATGGCTCACCCTTTTTTTTACCTACATCACCTGACGGATTGCCATCACCTCTAAGATAGGCAAAAAAATCATTCATAGTTTGAGTACTAAATTTAATAGGACCTATACCAGTATAGGCCTCTACTTTAGTATTAAGATTAAAAATTAAAACAAAACAAACTACGAATTTAATTAGTCTCATAAAAAAACCTACCACTCATTTGAAAGTGCATCAACAATTAAGTAGCTTTAATTTACTTAGATTTAATTAAATTTTGGAATTTTTTTCATTATTTAATTGCAGGTAATTGTTGTTCTGCTACCTCTTTTTCTCTCAATACAATTTGTGGGTCTTCTTTTATTTACCATTTCTGCTATTTCTTGTTTTGATTTTGCATTTTCATCAAGTGCTTTTTTTGTTGCATCTGCAATTCCATCTAAACGTTTTTGTTTATCATAATAAGCTGCATCATAATATTTTGTACAATCTAATTTTCTATTTTCTATGGCAACTTTTCTGGCAGCTTGGGATTTTTTCTTTAAAAATTTTGGTGTTAGGATTGGATAGTGATTAATATAACCTATACAAAGAACATCCTCGGGATATTTCATGTATTTAGATACTTTTTTCTGAACACCCGGGCTTTGTTCATATGCATCATTTTTCATGTCTTTAATTATTGAACTTTGATTTGGATCTGCACAATTAGTTAAAAATATGCTCACAATAAATAGAATAAAAACGTTTTTCATTAGATTAGTTTTTGATTGCATCTCCTGCACTAACATATTCGTGACCAAAAACATCTGCAACAGCTTTATAAGTCACATGCCCTTTGTGAACATTAAGCCCTGCTAAAAAATTCTTATCTTCACCTAAAGCTTTCTGATAACCTTTATTAGCTAATTTTACTAAATAAGGAAGGGTTGCTTTATTTAGTGCAAATGTTGATGTTCTTGGAACTCCTCCTGGCATATTAGCAACACAATAATGAACAACATCATTAACTATATAAGTTGGGTCGCCATGAGTGGTTGGCTTGCTTGTTTCAACGCATCCTCCTTGATCTATTGCAACATCGACTATTACAGAACCTCTTTTCATTAGTTTTAACATATCTTTGGTAACTAATTTTGGTGCCTCTGCACCAGGTATTAAAACTCCACCAACTAATAAATCAGCTTCAGAAACTAACTTATTTAAATCAACTTTATCACTTTGCTCTGGAATAATTTTATCTCCAAACATTTTAACTAATTGTTTTAATCTTTCTTCAGACTTATCAACTATATGCACTTTAGCTCTCATACCTGTTGCAATAATTGCAGCATTCTCTCCTACTACTCCACCTCCAAGAATTAATACATTTGCAGGTTCACCACCTGGTGCTCCACCTAATAATATACCTCTGCCTTTTTGATTTTTTTCTAAACAATGTGCTCCAGCTTGAACTGACATACGACCAGCAACTGCACTCATAGGTGCTAGTAAAGGAAGTCTGCCATTATCGTCTGTAACTGTTTCGTAAGCAATATTTACACTTTTAGACTTGATCAGTCCTTCTGTGAGTTCTTTTGCAGCGGCTAAATGAAGATAAGTATAAAGAATTTGATTTTCCTTTAACATATCCACCTCAACTTTTTGAGGCTCTTTTACTTTTACAATTATGTCTGCATCATTAAAAATATCACCAGCAGTTTTTACAATTTTTGCACCTGCTTTAGTATATTGATCATTTTCGAAGCCAGCTTCAAAGCCACCATTGTTTTCAACTAATACTTCATGACCTTCGCTAACTAAAGTTTTTACACTTTCTGGTGTTAATCCTATTCTGTTTTCTTGAGGCTTTATCTCTTTTGGAACGCCAATTTTCATAAAGAAAATTAATTCTTCTTACTTTTACTATAGTTCGTAATTCCTGTTCTTAGCTTATCGATTATTTCATCAATATGTTTTTTCTCGCAAATAAACATTGGTGCAATAATTAAACAGTCTCCGGTAGCTTTGAAATTTACTCCTGCATCATAGCAATGTTTAAATGTTGCAAGTCCTGCTCTACCTGGTTTTGTATCCATCTTAATATCAATACCGCCCATCATTCCATATCCTCTAATGTTTTCAACAACATCAATATCTTTTAATGAGAATAAACCTTCTTGGAAATAAGGAGCTAATTCTTTTGCTCTATTAAAAATATCTTCTTTTTCAAATATATCTTGAACCGCTAAAGCTGCTGCAACAGATATTGGAATTCCAGAATAAGTATAACCGTGGAAAAGCTCAATAACTCCTTTAGGAGAATTATCCATAACTGCATCGTAAATTTCTTCTTTGCATGCAACTACACCAAATGGAACAATTCCGTTTGTTGTAGCTTTTGCCATTGTCATAATATCAGGTGTAACACCAAACTCTTGTGCACCAAAAGTTGAACCTGTTCTGCCCCATCCTGTTATTACTTCGTCAAAAATTAAAAGAATATTATGTTTATCACAAAGCTCTCTAAGTCTTTGTAAATATCCAACTGGTGGAACTAATGTTCCAGTAGATCCTGCAATTGGTTCTACTATACATGCTGCAATATTTTCAGCACCAAAGTTTGTACATATTCTCTCTAAATCATTTGCAATTTCTGCACCTGTTTCAGGTTGACCAGATATAAATTTATGTTCATCTAAATGAGTATGTCTCATGTGAACTACACCTGGCATCAAAACACTTGCATATGCCTTAACGTTATTAATCATTCCACCTACTGAAGTGGCACCAATATTCATACCATGGTAAGCTCTTTCTCTTCCAACAAATCTAAATCTTTGTCCTTCTCCTCTTGCTTTATGATAAGCGATACTAATTTTAATTGCTGTTTCAACAGCAGTTGATCCACAAATTGTGTAAAAAATTCTATTTAAATTTCCTGGTGTATGTTTTGAAATTCTAGTTGCTAATTCAAATGATCCTCCAAAACCTTGTTGGAACGGTTGAGCATAATCTAAAGTTTTTAATTGATTTGTAATTGCATCAATAATTTCCATTCTACCATGACCTAATGGATTACAAAAAAGACCAGAGCTTGCATCAATTTGCGTATTACCCTCGTGATTTTTTAAATAAACACCTTTTGCTTCTGTAATTAATCTTGGTCTTTCTTTAAAATCTTTATTGGATGTAAATGGCATCCAATGTTCATTTAAAGAATTTGGTATTGATGGTTTTTGACTCATTTTTATATATTTCTAATCTTTAGACTAAATCATTAAATTTAACTATAAAATTATAATAGTTTGATACAACTTAAAATTGAATAGATAATTGTGTCGCCCCAAACCATACAATAAGATCGTTTACTTTGGTCTCTTTTTCAACTTTAATACTCTTTATAAATTTAAATAAGGAGAGGAATAAATGAAAAAAATACTAAGTTTTATTCTTGGAACTATTTTAGCTCTTAACCTTACTATTTCAGTTGCTAATTCAGCTGCAAAAGAAGTTAGAGTTGCTTACTTCTTAGAATGGCCAAGTCCGAATTTAGAGGACATGATGAAAAAAAACTTTGCAAAAGCATTAGGTGTACCAGTTAAGTGGACAAATTTCACAAACGGTGGAGCAATGACTGATGCAATGTTAGCTGGAGATATTGATATTTCTTATTCACAAGGTTTAGTACCTTTCATTAACGCAGTTAAATCAAAAGCGCCAATTAAGCTTGTTGATATAGCTATGGAATATGGAATGGGTGGAACAACTTGCGTAACTTCAAATGCATCTGGCATTACAAAAGCTAATGCTACAGAACTTGAGGGTAAAAAAGTTGCTGTACCACTAGGAACAATGGCTGAATACGTTTTTGATGAAAGTATGAAAGTTGTTGGAGCTGACAGAAAAAAAATGGATATCATTCAAATGGACCCTGAGGAAGGTGCTGCTGCATTAGTAAGCGGTGATGTTGTAATGGCATGTTTATTTGGTGGTAATTCAATCAAAGCTGCAACTGCAGTTGGTACTAGATTACTTACAGTTCAAGAAGCAAGAGATGCTGGTATTCTTGGAATAGATATTACTTCAGTAACTACAAAGTTTATGAAGGAAAACCCAGGTATGCTAAGAACTTTTATTGAAGTAACTCACGAAGCAAACGAAAGATACAGAAATGGCAAAAGCGACATGAACGCTATGTCAAAAGCTTCAGAAATGAAAGTTGCTGATATGAAAGAAACTTTAAGTGGTTTCAAATTTTTAACACCTGAAGAGACTAAACAGTCTATGACTAAAGGAAATCTTGATGCATTCTTAAAAGGAATGGGAACACCAAGAGGAAACGTAGACACTAGTTTCTTACCTTTATAATCTAAAGGTTTATTAAAATTAAATAGGCGCCAATTTTCTAATTGGTGCCTATTTTTTTTATGAGAATTTTAATATAAAGTCATCTTATGAGTGATTTAGTTTCACAAAATTTAAATATGATTTTTAAATCTCCTAAAGGAGAGACTGTTCATGCATTAAAAGATTTAAATTTTACAATCAAAAAAGGTGAGCTTTTAACTGTATTAGGTCCATCTGGATGTGGAAAAACAACACTACTTAATATTGCAGCTGGTTTTATTAGACCAACTTCAGGAACAATTACTTTAGGTAATAATGAAATTAATGGACCTGGAGTTGATAGAGGAATGGTTTTCCAACAAGGTGCTTTGTTTGAATGGTTAACAGTTTCTGAAAATGTAAACTTTGGTCTTAGAATGAAAAAGAAAGATCCAGAGGAAACTCAAAAAAAAGTTGATGAATGGTTAGAGATAGTTGGTCTGAAAGGATTTGGCAACACACCTACTTATCAATTATCGGGTGGTATGCAGCAAAGAGTTGCTCTTGCAAGATGTTTAATTAATGATCCAGATTTAATTTTAATGGATGAACCTTTGGGTGCATTAGATGCATTAACAAGAGAAAAAATGCAGTCATTAGTTTTAAAAATTTGGAAAGAAACAGGTAAGACAATAATATTAATTACTCACTCAGTTGAAGAAGCTTTGTTACTTGGTGAAAGATTATATGTAATGGCACCAAGACCTGGTCGTATACATAAAGAGTATAAACTTCCATTTGCAGAAATGGGATTAAAAGATGATTTAAGAGAAATTAAAAAAAATAAAGAGTTCTCGTCTAAAAGAGAAGAAATTCTATCTATGATTTGGAATATGGAAGAAGAAATAATGGGGAAAGATAATTAAATGTTAACCCAATCCATAACTATTTTAATTCTTGTATCCATTGTTGGATGTATTCTTTATGGAAGAAGATTAATTAAAACAGAGAAAGTAGATGCTGTTTTTGGTAATCCTGAAAGAGCTAAAGGTGGTACTCACTGGATTATTGTTGGAAGTAGTGCAATATTACTTGTTTGGCTTTATTATTCGTGGGATATCGCTAAAGGATTTTATCCAAAATCTGCAAATGAATTATGTCAGGTTGCTAAAGTTAATGAGTCTTTACTTGGATTAAAATATCAATTCCCAATCGAAGAAAGAGAATTCAAAAGTACCTCTATTATAAAAATTGAAAATAAAAATTTAAGTAAAATAAGTAATGAAATACAAGGTTCACAACAATTAAACTCGAAGCAAAAAACTATATTAATTGGATTTGTAAATAAAACATCTCAGTTAATTCCATTACTTACAAATGAAAATTTAATGGAGATGGATACTAAAATAAAAATTAAAGAAATGACTGATGAGTTAAGACTTTTAAGTTCAAACTTTAAAAAGAAAGATTATCCATTTGAAACACCTGATGAAAAAAGTGCAAGACAAACTGCAGTTTCTGAACAAGGTGATTGGGGAATTATAAAGGTTCAAGCAGGAACTGGATCAATAGAAAATACTATTGAAGTCCCTTTAATTGCAGCAACTGATAGAGGTTTAAAATTTCAAGCGGCTGCAGAAGAGCTTACAATTATTAATGATAAATTTTTTAAATTAAGAAATCATAATCCACAATTTAAAAATTCAATCAAACAACTTAAAGAAGATATAAAAGCATATCGAAAAGATTTAAGTGATGCAGAAGAAATAGCATCAAACTATGCAAAAGATATTGTTAAAATTGCAAGAAGAATAGAATTTGCAAGCATTTATCCACCAAGCGCTCTTAATGAAATGCAAAATGCAATTGTTGAGTTTGATAATCTTCAAAAAGAAGAGCAAGGTGGTTTAAGATTTGTTGATATATTTTTATTTCCTGCTGGAACAATTGTTTCAAGTGGAACCAGTTGTTCTGAGCAAGGATCTGGTAGATGGTTACCAAAACCATCTGATACGTTAAATAAGTTTATCTTAATGTCTAAACCAAGTGTTGGTTACAAAAATATCCCATTACTTTGGATAGACATGATGGATGTAAGTAAAATAATTGGATTTATTTTACCTGACTGGATTGCAGATATTTTACCGGGAGAATACCCAGTTCATTCATCTGATGGTGTTGTGAAACAAAATTTTAAAGGACAAGTTTTAAAAGTTGTTACAGGAGACTTTAAATTGTTCAAAATTCCAGTGCCTTATGGACATATCTGGGATTCTTTTTTAAGAGTATTTTTAGGTTTAGTCTTTGGAATTTTAATTGGTGTTCCCTTAGGTTTGTTTATGGGATTAAATCGTTTTGCAAAAGGTTTCTTTGATCCATTGATTGAGCTTTATAGACCTGTGCCACCTTTAGCTTGGGCTCCACTAATTATCTCAGTCCTTGGAATAGATAATACTGGAAAAGTATTTTTGTTATTTATGGTTTCATTATCTATTATGATTATTTCTGCAAGAGCTGGTGCATCTGGTACTCAATTATCAAAAATACATGCTGCTCACTCACTTGGAGCATCAAAGAAACAAATATTAAGATATGTAATATTTCCAAACTCATTACCTGAAATTTTAACAGGAATTAGAGTTGCAGTTGGGATGTGTTGGGGAACTTTAGTTGCGGCAGAGTTTTTAGCAGGAACTACAGGTATTGGATTTGTAGAAAACGTTGCAAAAAAATATTTTCAATACGAAGTTATTTGGATAACCATATTTATTATGGGTATGCTGGGACTATTATTCGATGTTACATTGAGAAAGATAATAGATAAAACAATACCGTGGAGAGGAAAGGGATAAAAACTGAAAAAATTTATATTTTTTTTTATTTTTTGTATTTTAATTTTTACTGAATCCAAAGCCGATAAATACTATTACAAGTGCGTAAATAATATATTAGAAGACACAGGAGCTAACAAATATTCTGAAGTTACAGGTGGAAAATTTTTTATGTTTATAAAAATTGATACAAATAAAAAGAAATTGACTGTTCATACATCTGCCGGATACGATAATGAGAAAGCTTTTAAAGTAGGAACAGGAAATTTTACAATATCTGATGTGTTAAGATCAAAATTTGTAAAAAATGTAAATTCATCTAAGTCAGTAGATAAATTTGAGATAAATTTAAATAATTACATCGAACAAGCGAGCACAGCAAATTTAAAAGGTTCTACCTATTTTAAACATAATTTAACAGAATATAATTATACTTATGAGAGTGAGTTTTGTATTGGTCCAGTGGAAAATGGTATATTGCTAGAACCAAAACAAGCTGCAAAAAAATACAAAGATTGGATTAAAGGTAAGTTTTAATAAATATAAATTAAACAATGTGGAAAAAAGTTACATTAATCATATTTTTATTTTCAGTTTCATCTGAAGCAGCAGAATTAAATTTTAAAAAGATTGCTGATTTTAGAAGTCCTTGGGGATCCACATTTGTATCTAATAATGAAATACTTTTAACTGAAGTATCTGGTAATTTAAAATTAATTAATATCGAAACTGGTTCTATCACCGAGGTTAAACATAACTTAAAAGTGTTAGAAGATGGTCAAGGTGGTTTGTTAGATATCTTATATAAAGACGGGGTAGTTTGGGTAAGTTATTCTGAAGATCATGGAAAATCAAAAACAACAACCTCAGTTGCACGAGGGAAATTTAATAAAGATCAAATAGATTTTAAAAATATTTTTGTTGCGACTCCACCAATAAATTCTGGATATCACTTTGGGTCAAGATTAGCTATTAAAGACAATTATCTTTTTGCATCAGTTGGTGAAAGAGGTGAAGGAATGATAGCTCAAGATCCAACAAAACATCCTGGAAGTATAATTAGAATTAATATTGATGGAAGTATTCCAAAAGATAATCCAAAGTTTATTGATAAAAAAGATTGGCTACCTGAAATTTTTCAAATAGGTGTTAGAAACCCACAAGGTTTAACATTAAACCCTTTCGATCAAAAAATTTATGCAAGTAACCATGGAGCAAGAGGTGGAGATTGGTTTGGTGAAATTAAAAAAGGAGAAAACTATGGTTGGAAAGTTCTTGGTTGGGGTGGAACAAATTACAGCGGAACTAAAATTGGACCAAAGTGGTTACCTGGCTATACAAAAGCTATTAAATATTGGGTGCCTTCAATTGCAACAAGTGCAATAACAATTTATAAAGGTGAAGAATTTAAAGAGTGGAATGGTCATGCTTTAATTACATCTCTAAAAGACATGTCACTTAGAAAACTTGATTTTTCCAACTTAGAAAATGTTAAAGAAGAAGTCATATTTAAAAGAGAAATCGGAAGAATTAGAGACATACAAGTCCATCCAGTTAGTGGTAAGATCTTTTTTTTAAGTCAGGATGCTTTATGGCTAATGCAAAAAAATTAACAAACATAATTATTAAAGTATTAAAGAACAGAGGTTTAAGTCCAACGCACGCCATGATTAGTGCTAAAGCTTTAATCAATGCAGAATTAGTTGGTGCTCATTCTCATGGGTTATCAAGACTTAAAATGTATTGTGATAGAATTGATAAAAAAGTTATTAATCCAAAACCAAAAATTAAAATAAAAAAAATATCTAATTCGATTTCATATGTAGATGCTAATAACTCCATTGGATTTGTTGCAGCTGATATCGCTATCAAATCATTAATTAAAAATACAAAAAAAACTGGAATTGGAATGGTTGGTGTAAAAAATTCTGGCCACTACGGTTTATCTAGCTATTTTGTCGAACAGGCTGTCAAAAAAAATTTAATGGTATGGTGTTTTACAAATGCACCGCCAGCTATTGCACCTTACGGATCAAAGAAAACTTTATTTGGAACAAATCCAATTTGTTTTGGAACACCCTCAGGTGGGAAGGTTCCGTTTATTTTAGACACTTCAGTATCAATGATTAATAGAGGTAAAATAAGAGTAGCGGCTAATTTAGGTCACAAAATTCCTATAGGTGTAGCTTTAGATAAAAATGGAAAGCCAACTACAGATCCAATTAAAGCTCTTAAAGGTGTACAGTTACCTATCGCAGGATTTAGAGGTTCGGGTTTAGCTTGGATGGTAGATATATTAAGTGGTGTAATGACTGGTGCAAATCATGGGGGTAAAGTAAGAGATCCATTTGATGATTTTAAAGGACCACAAAATGTTGGACATTTATTTATGGCTGTAAAACCAAATATTTTTATTGGAAGCAATTATATTAAAAGAATTAAAGAGAACATAAGAATTATAAAGAAATTACCAAAAATCAAAGGAGTTAAAGAAATAAATTTTCCTGGTGAAGGCACAAAAAAAAGATATAAAAAAAATATGAAAAAGAATATTCCAATACCAAAAAGTATTATGGAAGATTTAAAAAAACTAAATGCTATCTAATAAACAAATAATTTGTCCAAATAATTTACTAGATGCATCTTTAAAAAAGAAAGGTGCAACAGCTGCAATTGTTAATGCTGGAAAACCTCTTCCTATGCAATCTGTAATGGATGCTGTTAAAGAAGATTTAATTAAACCAATATTTATCGGCGATAAAGATCAAATTCAAAAATGCGCTAATGAAATTCAATTTGATATTTCGGGTTATGAAGTAATTCATGAGCCAGTAGAAAATAATACAGCAGCAGTTGCTGCTAAACTTGCAATGCAGGGCAAAGTAAAGATTATAGTAAAGGGTCATATTCATACAGATATATTGATGAAAGAAGTTTTAAAAAGAGAATATAAACTTCTTGGCAAAACTAGATTAAGTCATGTTTGGCACATGACTTTAGAAAAAGATGATAAGCCATTAATAATCACTGATGGTGCTTTAAATGTTTTACCGAATGTAAAAACAAAAATGCATATATTAAAAAACGTTATAGATTTTTCAAAAAGAATTGGAAACAATAGACCTAAGATTGCTGTTTTATCAGCAACGGAAGAAGTTTTAGATAGTATTCAAAGTTCAATGGAGGCAAAAGAAATTACCGAACTTTCAAAAAAAGAAGGTTTAGATGCAGATGTATTTGGTCCTTTAGCTTTTGATAACTGTATTTCAAAAAAATCTGCTGAAATTAAAGGTATTAAAAATGTAGTTGCAGGGGATGCTGATGTTCTTTTAGTTCCTAGTGTTGAAAGTGGAAATGCTTTAGTAAAAATGATGATTTATTTTATGGGAGCTTGTGCAGCCGGTGTTGTAATTGGAGGAAAAGTACCAGTGGTTATTACAAGTAGATCGGATGAAGCGACAGCCAGATTAGCTTCTATTGCTGCTGCAGTTGTTGCATTAGATTAATAAAACAATATAAATTTGTAAAAATGACAATTAAATATTTAAAAAAAGCATCTAAAACTGCATCAACAGATGACACTAAAACAAAAGATATAGTTCAAAATCTTTTAAAAGAATTGGAAAAATCAAAAGAAGAAGGTTGTAAAGAATTAACTAAAAAATTTGATAAATATGATGGAGAAATAATTGTTTCAAAAGAAAAAATAGAGGAAATAAATAAAAATTTAGATCAAAAAACTAAAGACGATATTAAATTTTCATACGATAGAGTTCGTAAATTTGCAGAAGCTCAACTTGCAAACTATGGAAAAGATTTTGAAGTTGAATTATCAAATGGATTATACGCTGGTCAAAAGTTAGTACCTGTTAATACTGCGGGTTGTTATATCCCAGGTGGAAGATATGCTCACATAGCATCTGCAGTAATGAGTGTTACAACTGCAAAAGTTGCTGGTGTTAAAAATATTATTGCTTGTAGTCCCCCTAAAGAAGGAATTGGTGCCCACCCTTCTATAATTTATACAGCAAATTTATGTGGCGCTGATGTAATTTTAAATCTTGGTGGAGTTCCGGCTATCGCTGCAATGACATATGGAATGTTTGGAAATGCCCCAGCTGATATTTTAGTTGGTCCTGGAAATCAATTTGTTGCTGAAGCTAAAAGAATTTTATTTGGAAAAGTTGGAATTGATTTATTTGCTGGTCCAACAGAAATTGGAATTATTGCAGATGAAACTGCAGATCCAGAGATTGTAGCCGTTGATTTAGTTGGTCAAGCTGAACACGGATATAATTCTCCATGTTGGTTATATACCACAAGCCAAAAACTTGCAGATGAAGTTATGAAACGAGTTCCAGAATTAATAGAGAAACTTCCAGAAGTTCCAAGGTTAAGTGCAGAGGCTGCTTGGAGAGATTACGGTGAAGTTATTTTATGTGATACGGATGAAGAAATGGTAAAAGTGAGTGATGACTATGCACCTGAACATTTAGAGATACAAACTAAAAATCTTGAATGGTTTCATAAGAGATTAAAAAACTACGGTTCGTTATTTATCGGGGAAGAAACAACTGTTGCTTATGGTGATAAATGTTCTGGTACCAATCATATATTACCAACTAAAGGTGCTGGTAAATATACTGGAGGATTGTTTGTTGGTAAATTTATAAAAACATTAAGTTTTCAAAGAATGACAAAGGAGTCTACAAAAGAAGTTGGTTCTGCAGCTGCTAGAATTTCAAGATACGAAGGCATGGAAGCCCATGCAAGAACTGGTGATGTAAGATTACGTAAATACGGATATTCTAACGAATAATTTTAAAAGGTACTAACAAGCTCAATAGTTGCACCATAATCAGGAATTGAACTCATTAAATCATAATTTGAATTCACCCTGATATCAAAACCTTTTAAATTTCTATTGTAGCTTAAATAAGCTTTATTATTATCTAAGTTCATTGCATATTCAATGTCATCTGATGGCACATAGCCTAAACCAAAATATAAAGTATCACTGTGAGAATTATCACTCTGATTTCTTTCATAAATAGTCATAATTGATAAACCATTTTCATTTATTAAATCAAATCCAATATTCGCTCTTAAATTTTTAGAATCTTGATCAATTGCTTTTGTATATTCTGTAGTTTCAGAGAGATAACGATATGTAGCATCTGATGATGGGCTAAAATCTAAACCAAGTTCTAAGCCGCCATAAGATTTAAAAGTAAAAGTATCAAAATCTAAAATATCACTTATTGTAAACCCTGTGGATACCATGCCAGTTTCAACAGTTTGTTTATTGTATACTAGTGCAGCAACTCCTTTTTCCCGATATTTTGATAATTCTGTATAACTCAAATCAATTCTAATATTAGGATCTATAACAAAATTATTTTTTTTATATTTAGTAACATAATTAATTGATCCAAAAACTTGCGCTCCATCTCTCTCACCAGTTCTTCTATTTCCCCCACCTACTCTTACATGATCAGTTTTTAAAGTACTTATTCCAATAATACTTTCTGTAAATCTTTCTTCATCATGCGGAAAAGTTCCATAAAGTGATAAACTAAAAGATTCTGTATCTAAAGAAGTCCCAGATGATCCTATATCAACTTCATCATTACCAAACCTAAGGGCGTAGCCATATAATTTATTTTCACTAATTTTTTTGTCCATTCCAATAGTTATCCCATTGCTATTTATATCTTTTGATGCTGAAGAAGATGTGTCTCCAGTCCTTCCAAAGCTCACACTACCTTCACTCCAAAATGACCAGTTATCTGATAATTTATTTAGAGTATTATTAGTTTTTTCAGCTATTGGAAAAACTTTTGCTAAAGATGCAATGGTTTTGTTTGGAAAATTAAAATTAATATTTTGATTACTTAATTGGTCACTAGTTCTGTGTCTTCTTAACCAGTACATTCGATTAAGAACTGGTGTACTCGCTTGAATAGCGATTTGTTTAGCTGTTTCTGTTTGAGACTCTATTGAGCTTGAAATTTCTTTATCATCCGCTGGATCGTCACAAGTACCATCAATAACGCTCCAATTACAACTTAGGTTAAATTCATGAACTTGATCAAGTCCATCATCAATGATAAACATTTTACTTCCATCGTTGCTAAAAACCATTTCTCTTGAATCTGATGATCCTGAAATAAGAGAACTTACATCGAAGGTACCTTCAAGGGATAAAGTAGAAACATCATATGGTGTAGTTAATTTAAATTGAGAAATGTGATTGTCATCTTCAGTTTCGTTTCTAATGGTATACATTTTGGTACCATTGTTATTAAAAGTAACTGTATCTATGTAATCGTGAGTAGAACTTAGGTCTTCAGTGTTAAGATGAGTAACTCCTGAACTAAGATCAAATGGTGTAGCTAGTGAATATTCATGAATACGATGTTGGGACTCATTTCCTGCACCAGCAACAATCATTCTGGTACCATCATTATTAAATGCAAATGAATTTGCTCTTATTTCTTGACCAGAAATATCTTTCTGATCATCAAATGTAGCAGTTGAAATATCAAATGCAGTGGTTAGTGAATAGTATTCTATGTAACTACCAGTATGGTTAGAAATAAACATTTTTGTTCCATCGTTATTGAACACTACTTGTGATGGTATATGAGAACTATTATTTCCACTTCTATGTACTACTTTAGTATTGTTTACGGTTGCCGTTGAAATGTCATATGCGGTAGTTAATATATGTTCGATAACTGCATCCGTTTTTGCTCCATTTCTTACAGTATACATTTTTGTACCATCATTATTAAAGTTAAGTCCTAAATAAAAGGCCGAAGCAATCGATTTACTTTGCACAAAGGATGGCTCCGCTATAGCTTTAAAATGAAATGAGCTTATAAAGATTAAAATTATATAAAAAATTTTAATTAATCTACTCATCATAAATTGATAATTTAAAAATGAATATATAAAAATTGAATTTATTCTCTACTTAAATCTTTAGAGTTAATATTTTCTTCTTTTTTTGGGTATTTTTTTTCGTTAATGATATTTGCAAAACTATGGTTTACATCACGGTGTCCAGCTTCATCATCACGAATTACTCTAACTACATCTTTTAGAGTAGCATGCAAAGGTAGGTTCCAATAATTTATTGCAACTTCTGGAGCTGGCTCATCTTTTATTTTGCCAGTCTCTAATTCGTGTAAATATTCTGTGTAACTTCTTACAGCTTCTTCTTCAAAATAACCAACAATTCTATGAGCGGTTCTTTGAGATACTAAATAAATGATAGCGTATGTAACAATAAAAATAAATTGAGCCATCAAAATAATAACTCTTTCTAACCATGTTGGTTTTGCAACATGAATAAAAGTCATTAAATGCATTCTTTCATTTTCTGCTTCATCTAAAAGAATTTTAATCCACCCTTTATCATCTTCCATTTTTCTTAATGATTTTAAGTGAATTAGCATTCCAGCTACCATTCCAGGTACTGCAGCAACTGTTTCTAATACAACGGCTCTATGGCCGTATCTTTTCTTAAAAAAAGTATCAGCTAGAAATCTTAAAAACTTAGTAAAGCCCAAAGCAACTTTATCGCTAAAGTTGTTTGGCTCATAATGTTTTTCTAAATTATTCATACTTCTTATTTAGTTATTTTTTTTTAAAAACCAATGGGTCTAAATTGACGTTTAAAAGTGTTCTATATCAATAGAAATTAAGAATAGTATTTAAAACATATAAAGACAAAACTGTCATGAAAAGAATAACTAAAATGTTTATGTAAAACCAAGTTCTTTTATTATTTAAATATTTAGATAAAAAATTTGCTAAATAACCAATAGTAAAAAAAAATAAAAAAGAAGATATCGTAGCACCTAATCCAAAATATATTTTATTAACTAAAGCAAAATTTTTAGAGAAATTTCCTAAAAAAAAGACTGTGTCTGAATAAACATGTGGATTTAAATAAGTAAAGCCTAAGGTCTTTAATAAAATACTTTTAAAAGTTTCGTCAGTTTTATTTGTTGAAAAATCAACATTTGAAAAACTTAATTTTATTTTAGAATAAATAAAATGTAATAAAAATAATAATAATAGAATATTTAATATAAGTTCAATTGTTTGGTTAAAGTAACTTTGAAAGTATTCAAATAAAATAATACCTAAAAAAATTAAAAGATAATCTGAAATTGAGCAAATTAAGCATACTAAAAAAGTATGTTGTCTCTTTAGACCCTGTTCTATTACAAATACATTTTGAGCTCCAAGTGCTAAAATCAAACTTAAACCAGTAAAAAAACCAATTAATAAGTATTCCATATTAAATTTTTTGATTAATAACTAATGATAATTTTCTAGGAAAACTTCCTTCATCAAAATGATCGATACTTATATTTTTAAAACCTTTTACTAATTTTTTAATTTTTTCATCCGAAAAATAATGAACAATATATCCATTCATTTCATATAAATCTTCACCTCGATGTGTGCCTTTTTTATAATCTGCATCTGAATGATTTCTGACTGTATAAATATTTAATGAATCTTTATTTAAAACTCTACAGACTTCGTTATTCAAATTTTCTAATTCAGAATATGTAAAAGCCATACAATAAAGCATATGTGAATAACAACCATCAAAACTATAATCTTTAAAATTTAATTTTTGTCTTAAGTCATGTGTTCGAACTTCAATCAAATCACCTAAACCTAAACTGTTTGTCTTATTTTTAATTATTTCAACTGCGGTTGGGCTGTAATCTAACGCAGTTACTTTAATAGAATTTTTAGCAAAAAAAATTGTATCACGTCCTAGTCCTGCACCAAGTTCAATGATCTGTTTTACGTTATTTTTTTTAAATTTTTCTAGAGCTATTTTTGCAGAGTAACTTGGTTCAGAACCAAACATCTCAGGCTTACTTGAGAAACTTTTTTCCCAATGCTGAGATTGTTCGATTAAAATCTTATTGTCCAACCTACTTCGATGGATCCGGTACTTTTCTTAAATAAGGTTTAACTGCATTCCAACCATCTGGAAACAATTTCTTAGCTTCATCATCTTTGACTGCTGGAACAATGATAACTTCTTCACCTTTTTTCCAATCTGCTGGTGTTGCAACTTTATGTTTTGCGGTTAATTGCATTGAGTCTATTGATCTCAATAATTCCATGAAGTTTCTTCCAGTTGCCATTGGATAAGTTAAGAACAAACCAATTCTTTTATCTGGTCTAATAATAAAAACTGTTCTAACTGTTTGGTTATCAACTGCAGTTCTACCCATTGAAGTAGTTCCCGCATCACCCTCTAACATATTATAAAGTTTTGCAATTTTTAGATCCTCATCCGCAATTATTGGATAATCAGGTTTCATTCCTGTTACATCTTTAATGTCGTCCAGCCATTTAACGTGATCTGCAACTGGATCCACACTTAAACCAATAACTTTGACGTTTCTTTTGTCAAACTCAGGTTTCATTCTAGCTAAAGATCCAAGTTCAGTTGTACAAACTGGAGTAAAATCTTTTGGATGTGAAAATAAAACACCCCAACTATCTCCTAACCACTCGTGAAACGATATATCACCAATAGTTGTTTTAGCCTTAAAGTCAGGTGCTAAGCTATTTATTTTTAAAGTCATTATACTCTCCTTTTTATAAACAAATTATATGCAAGATTGATTTGCTATGCAATTTTTTATAAAGTGATCATTAATATGATATTTGAGCAATTATTTGATACTAAGTCTTCAACCTATACGTACATATTATCAAGCGGCAAAGGTAGAGAAGCTTTAATCATAGATCCAGTTTTAGAACACACAGATCAATACATAAATTTTTTAAATAATTTAGAATTAAAATTAGTAAAAGTTATAGATACACATATTCATGCGGATCACATAACTGGTTTAAACGAATTAAGTGAAAGAACAAGTTGCACAAAAATTATGGGTGAAAATTCAAAGTCTGAGGTTGTTGATTTAAGAGTTAAGGAAGATGAAAACGTAAAAATTGATAATATTAATTTAAAAGTAATGTACACACCTGGACATACAGATTGCTCTTACAGTTATTTAATGAACGACAGGGTTTTTACAGGTGACACTCTTTTAATAAATGGAACTGGAAGAACTGATTTTCAAAACGGTAATGCTAGACAACAGTACGACTCTATATTTAATAAATTATTAAAATTACCGGAGAATACGATGGTATTTCCTGCGCATGACTATAATGGTAAAAAACATTCTACAATTGGATCAGAAAGAAAAAATAATCCAAGGTTACAAGTTAATTCTGTTGACCAATACGTAGAAATAATGAATAACCTTAAACTTGCAAACCCTAAAATGATGGATGTAGCTGTTCCAGCTAATCTAAAGGGTTTAACTTTAAATCAAGTTAAAGCATAAAAAACTGTAAACAACATGAATGAATTTTTAGATTCTATAATTAAAAGAGATCCAGCTGCTAAATCAAAGTTAAGTGTAATATTAACTTATCCTGGAGCAAAAGCTGTTTTCTTTCATCGAATTGCAAATTTTTTTGCAATTGCAAAATTTAATTTAGTTGCAAGAATAATTTCTCAGTTTTCAAGATTTTTAACAGGAATAGAAATTCATCCTAATGCAAAGATTGGAAAAAATTTATTTATAGATCACGGTATGGGAGTTGTTATAGGTGAGACTTCTGAAATTGGTGATAATGTAACTATTTATCATATGGTCACCCTTGGTGGAATATCTCCAAGTATTAATTCAGATGATCAAAGAAATACAAAACGACATCCAACATTAATGGATAATGTTGTTGTAGGATCAGGTGCTCAAATATTAGGACCAGTTGTTGTTGGAAAAAATGCAAAAATTGGTGCTAATGCTGTTGTTACAAAAGATGTTGATGAAAACTCTGTAATGGTTGGTATACCAGCTAAAAATGTTGGTGAAGTCTCAACGCAAGATGAAAACTTTAAACCATATGGTATCACACAAGATAGTGACAAAAATTAAATGAATAAACCTCAAAATAATTTTATTGAAGGTATTGGAAATACTCCTCTAGTAAAACTGAGAGCTGCATCTGAGATAACCGGATGTAATATTTATGGCAAAGCAGAATACTTAAATCCTGGTGGCTCAGTTAAGGATAGAGCAGCACTTGCTTTGATTAAAGATGCGGAAGAAAAAAAATTAATATCAAAAGGTGGAACGATAGTTGAAGGAACTGCTGGCAATACAGGAATTGGTTTGTGTTTAATCGGAAATTCTATTGGGTATAAAACAATCATTGTTATGAACGAAGATCAAACTCAAGAGAAAAAAGATATGCTAAGAAATATGGGTGCTGACTTAAGGTTAGTACCACCTAAACCTTACAAAGATGATGGTAATTTTGTAAAAGTAGCTGCTAAATTAGCAGATGACTTAAAGAGTTCTAATAACCATGGAGTAGTTTGGGCTAACCAATTTGATAATACTGCAAATTCAAAAGGTCATTATGAAACAACTGGTCCAGAGATCTGGATGCAAACAGATGGAAAAGTTGATGGATTTGTTTGTTCATCTGGAACTGGAGGAACTATTGGTGGAGTAAGTAGTTTTCTAAAAGAAAAAAATAAAGACATAAAAATATTTTTAGCCGATCCTGATGGTTCTTCCCTTTTTGATCATATTGAAAATGGTGAATTAAAATCTTCGGGAAGCTCTATTACAGAAGGAATAGGATCTAGTAGAGTAACAGCTAATTTTGCAAAAGCCAAAATTGATGGTGCTTTTAAAGTAACTGATAAAGAAGCTCTACCAGTTCTATATGACTTGATTCAAAACGAGGGGTTAAGTTTAGGAACTAGCTGTGCAATAAATGTTACCGGTGCAATTAAACTTGGTAAAAAATTAGGACCAGGTAAAACTATAGTAACAATACTTTGTGATAGATCAGATAAATACAACTCAAAGCTGTTTAATAAAAAGTTTTTACAAGAAAAAGGTCTTCCTGTTCCTAGTTGGATCTAAAAAACGCATTCCTCATTTGTAATAAAACCTTTAACTTGATTAATTATATTAAATAAAATTAAACAAATGAAAGGATGATTATGAAAAACTATTTAGCAACACACATATTTAAATCTGAAGAGATGAAGAAAAAATTCATGGATTTTGTTACTTCAACTCCACATGAAGATTTAAAAAAAGGTGTGACAGGTGCAAAAGCAAGATGCTTGGTTACTATGGTAGGTGCGGGTGACTCTATGAAAGTTTTCTGTAGATGGGAAGCTGAAAGTAAAGATGCAATCATAGAACAACTTGGTGATATGAACAGCATGTTTACCACTGATCCAGAAGAGTGTGGAAACATCATGGACTTCAGAAACTAAGGAACAAAGGATTTAAAATGGCTGGTTATGTAGTAGCTCAGATTAATATGACTAATAAAGAGGGTTTTAAAGTTTATGCAGAGCAAGTTCCTGAAAGTATAAAAAAATTCGGCGGCAAATATATTGTAAGAGCTGGCGAATATACATCTATGGAAGGTAAATGGGATTATACCAGAAATGTAATTATTGAATTTCCCACTTACGAAAAAGCATTGGAGTGGTATAACTCAGATTTATACAAGCCAGTTAAAGAACTACGTCAAAAAAATTCTGAAGGTAATTTAATTATAATTAAAGGTGTGTAGTGATCTCAAAAAAATACTCTCAATTACTTTTTACATTGATTGTGGGATTTTTTACAAGTCTTATCATGACTTTGTTAATTACTTATATTAACACTGGGCTAGACGAATTATATGTAAAACGATTTTTGAAAGCTTGGTCTGTAAGTTTACCAATTGCAATTATTACTGTATTAAGTCTTGCCCCAGTTGTTAAAAAATTTGTAGATAAAATTACTTCTTAGAACTTTCTTTATAATTAGACATCCATTTACTAAAAACTTTTATAGCATCATTCATATCATTTGTTTTATGGGGGTGTTTTTTTGCGCGTCCTAGCATAGTTGCAATTACATTAACTTGATATTTTATAGGTCTGTTTTTAATCGTATTAACTGTATATAAAGCTTTTTCTTTATTTTTAAAACCTAATCCATGGGTCGTAGTTTTAGGATTATAATCTGAAAATAGAGATAAATTTATTGGTTTTATAGTCTTACTAATTTTTAGAGTATCAATATATTTAAATAAAGTATTGGTATTAACTTTATTCAAAACTTTTTTTGTTTTGCCATCAAAATCAATAAAATTTATTTTAAAACCTTTTTTATCTATTTTTGTAATTAACTTAACATGTCTTTTGTGAAATTTTTTTATATGCTTTTGATAAACATGCTTAATATTTAAGTAATCTTTTAATTTATAATTTGGGGATTTAATTAATAGAATTCTACTTTTATTTTTATACTTAGTTAAATCCATTATTAATTTAACTTACTAATCAATGATGGATAATTGTTTGTAGGTTTATTAACTTCTTTAGAAATCTCATAAAAATTTAAAGTAATTTTCTTAATCTGGCTCAAGTATTTTTTGCCATCCTTTTTAAGATCTAAATAATTATCTATTTCATTATTATCTAAAATAACTGGCTGTCTATGATGTATATCCATAACGTTTTGGCTAGCCTCTTCAGTAATTAAACAAAATTCATTATTTTCAAAAATTCCAGCCACGTATAATGGTTTTTTATCTTCTCTTGTAAAATAAAATGGAGTTTTGCTTTCTTTAGATCTTTTCCACTCATAAAAGCCATCCATTACAGCAACGCATCTTGTTGTTTTTATAAGTTTTTTGAAAGAAACTTTTTCATCAATTGTTTCTATTCTTGCATTTATTAAAGGTCTAAAATCTTTTTGTTTTGCCCACGATGGCACTATTCCCCACTTCACTAGTTCTAAAGTCTTGCCATTTGAATATGATTTTATAATTGGTAATGCTTGACTTGGATGTGCGTTAAAGTTCTCATCATCTTTAACTGTTGTAGATGATTTTACAATTTTAACAGTTTTTTCAACTGGTTTGGTAATTACATACCTGCCACACATAAATTAATTATACTTTAATTGAAAAAATTAAAAACCCATTTTAGACCAATTAATTTTGTCTTGGTCTTTGCTTTCGAATTTTTCTAACTCTTTTTTTGATGGTTTTCTAAAAATAAATACAATAGTTGCTAAAAAAGCTATTCCTAATAATGTTGCATAACAAACGTTCATAATTTTAAAATAATAAAATTTTTCAAATTTTCAATGTTTTAAAATGTACAGAATTGTCCTAGTTATTTTTAAGAGGTTTTTCCTAAAAAATTTACAAGCACTACACCTATGATAATTAAAGTTATACCAATAATGCCATAGATATTTGGAATTTGATTATATTTAAGTATTCCAAAAATAGTCACCGCAGTGATTGTTAAACCTCCATAAGTCGCATATGTAAATCCAACAGGTATTATCATCATTGCTTTTGCCAGAAAAAATATACAAAGAAGTATGGTAACCATACACATTATGGTTGGGCCAATGTTCGTAAAACCATTTGTAGTTTTAAGAAATCCGTTAGAAGTTATTCCAAGAATAACTGCTAAAAGTAAATATACATATCCAATTAAATTACTCATATTATTTATAAATTTTATCTACTTCCACTTGATAAGCCTCAACTAATTTATTATTTTGATTTGCTATACCAACAACGTCAATCATTTCCTTTATCATTTGATCTGTTGCACCTTTTTTTTTAGCAGCAAAAGTATGTGATCTTGTACAATATCCACAGCTATTTGTAATTGAAACAGCTACATAAATTAACTCTTTTGTGACAGCGTCTAACGCTCCGTCTTTCATAATTGCTTTAAGATTATTCCAAGTTCTTTCAAGCAGTGTAGGATTATGTGCAATTGATCTCCAAAAATTTGGTATTTTTGATATTTTTCTTGTTTTTTTAATTTCATTAAAAATTTTTTTGACTTTGCCTTTAGCTTTTTTTTCATTAATTGGTTTAAAAATTTCCATATTCCTCCTATTAAATACTTATTCTAATTTAGTTATTTACATAAATAAATATTTAAATTAATAGATAACTGTTTGATGAACGCTAAAAAGATAGTAATCACTGGTGGAGCAGGATTTGTTGGAACAAATCTTATTAAATATTTTTTAGAAAAAACAAAATTGAATATAATTTCAATTGATAATTATAGCTCAAGCTCAAAGAGAAATCATATCAAAAGTTCAAGAATACGATATATAAAAGCACATACAAAAAATATAAGCACGGTTTTAAATCCAAAAAAAATTCATTCTATTTTTCATTTTGGGGAATTTGCTAGAATTTATCAAAGTTTTTTACAGATGGATAAATGTATAGACTCAAACTCTATAGGTACTAATGCTGTAATAAATTTTTGTTTAAAAAATAAAATAAAATTAATTTATAGCGCTACATCTGCGTCTCTTGGAAATAAAGGTAAAGATAAAGATTTATCACCTTATGCTTTTACAAAAGCAAAAAATTTAGAACTCTTAGAAAATATGAAGAAATGGTTTAATTTTAAATATGAGATAATTTATTTTTACAATGTTTATGGGCCCAATCAAATTGGTAAAGGAAGTATGGCAACTGTTATTGGAATATTTGAAGATTTTTACAAAAGAAAGAAACCACTTCCTGTTGTAAGACCCGGAACTCAATCAAGAAGATTCACTCACATTGATGATACAGTTAAAATTTGTTTTATGGCTTGGAAAAAAAATCTTTGTAGACACTATAGTATTTCCCACAGAGAAAGTTTTTCAATTATTAAAGTTGCAAAAATGTTCAAAAGGAAAATAAAATACTTACCAAGAAGAGCTGGGGAGAGATATGCATCTGCACTTACTAATATGAATCTTTCTAACAAAGTCTACAAACACTTTGGTAAAATCAAGTTAAGAGATTATATAAAAGATTTTATTAAAAATAATTAATTGAGTGGTTTTAACATTTTAAGCATTTGTTTGTGAATTAGCCTACTCGAAGATATTAAAACATTTCCACTATCAAAATTTTCTTTATTTTCCCAATTAGTTACAGTTCCTCCTGAAGCTTTTATAATTGGAATTAAAGGATAAATATCCCATATTTTATTTCCGCTTTGAAATACTGTATCAATTTTACCTTCACAAAAATGTGAGTAGCTTAAAGCATCCATACAAGGAAACTGCATTCGTGGTAATAATTTTTTAACTTTCTTAAGTTTATCTAAACTATACTGACCGTGAAAATCTCCTGATATTTTTGCATCCTTAAATTTTTTACAATTTGAAGATCTTAATTTTATTTTTTTCTTCCCATTAAAAAGAAAGGCTTTTTTACTATCCTGGTTGATATAAAATTTATTTAGGATAGGAAAGTTTGCTAATCCCATAATTGGTTTATTCTTATAACAAAATGCAATTAAATTACTCCAAGATGGATATCCAATTACAAATGATCTAGTTCCATCAATTGGATCTATAACCCAAGAATAATCACTTTTTTTGTTTTTTAATCCAAATTCTTCACCAATAATTGAGTGTTGAGGAAATTTTTTACTTATTTTATTTCTAATAAATTTTTCAAATTTTTTATCTGCAATGGTAACTGGGTCATAATTAGAATCGCTACCTTTATTCTTAGCTTTAAATTTTTTGTTTAATTTTAACTTATAAAATTTGTTTAAATCTCTAGCTAAAGAAATTAGAAAATTATAAATATCTTTGTTTTTCATTTATTTTTGCTCGTATAGATGAGCTTATTACTATTTAATTTTACTTGATAAAAGTAAATTTTTTGAGATATCTAGGAATATTAGTATGAAAATTGAATTAGAACAAAATAACAAAGTATTTGTTTTTGAAGGTTCAAATAAATGGGAGTTACACCCTATTTGGCTTAGAGAAAGAGTAAGCGAGGAAGAACACTTAGATAAAAATACTGAGCAACGTCTTTTTGATCCATCGTTTTTAAAAGATATAAAAATTAACAAAGTAAATATTATAGATAAGCTTTTGGATATTGAATTTAGCGATGGTGTAAAATCAAAGATTGAAATTGATAAAATAGAAAAAGAATTTAATTCAGATGTTTTTTTAAAAGATCTAATAAAACCAGTTTTATGGGACTCTAAACTTAAAGATATTAAAAATTTTAAATTTAAAGATAACTTTTTTGAAAGTGATGAGATGTTAGAACTTTTAAAATCATTTTATAAAAATGGTTTTGTAGTAATTTCTAATGTTCCTACAAAAGATAATTTCATTGTTAAATTTGCAAATTCAATAGGAAGTATTAGAAGGACTAATTTTGGAGAATATTTTAATGTAAAGTCAAAACCTAATCCAAACGACTTAGCATATACGCCTTTACCTTTATCACCTCACACAGATAATCCATATAGAAAACCTATACCTAACATTCAATTATTACATTGTATTGAGAATGAAGTAAGTGGAGGATATTCAACTTTAGTAGATGGGTTTTCAGTTGCAGAGAGTTTAAAAAAAAATCATCCTGACTTTTTTAAAATTCTTACAGAAGTAAAGGTAAAATTTAGGTTTGTTGATAAAGATGTAGTGTTAGAAAATGTAGGACAACTTATTGAATTAGATGAAAATAACAAAGTTAAACAAGTAAGATTTAGTACAAGATTAGATTTCGTGCCTGCTTTAGAAAAAGAAAGACTAGATTTATACTACCAAGCAAGAAACAAAATATCAGAAATATACAACTCAGATAAGTTTTTAATTGAATTTAAATTAATGCCAGGTGATTTATTAATGATGGATAATTATAGGCTCTTACACGGTAGAACAGAATTTAATCCAAATGAAGGAAATAGATTTTTACAAGGTTGTTATATTGATTATGACTCCTCTGAAGGTAAACTTAGACATTTACTTAGAAAATTTATTTAATTAAATTATAAATCCAATGGCTCAAAAAGATATTGGAAATAAAGTTCCATTACATACTCTAAAGAAAACAGAGGATGTGATGAAGTTTTATGACGACTGGGGTAAAGAAAATAAGTACGACAAAGATATGTCAGACTGGAACTACACTGGTCCAAAAGAGACATCTGAAGTTTTTAATAAATATGCAAATGATAAAGAAATCAAAATTTACGATGCTGGTTGTGGCACAGGGTTAGTTGGGGTTGAATTAAAAAAATATGGTTTTAAAAACTTTTATGGTGCAGATCTTTCCCAAAATCTTTTAGATTTAGTTCCAAATGGTCTTTATCATTTATTAGAGAAAGCTGATCTTAATAAAAAAATAAATCATGAAGATAATAAATTTGATGCAGTGATGTGTGTTGGTACATTTACTTATGCTCATGTTAAACCACCTGCTTTAGATGAGTTTGTAAGAATTACTAAAAACAAAGGTTTAATATGTTTTACGATTAATGAAGGTATTTATGAAGAATATGGTTTTGATAAAAAATTAAAAGAATTATGCGACACAAATAAATGTAAAAAATTAGAGTTTTTTAAATCTCAATATCTTGCTAGTAAAGAAGTGAATGCCTGGCTTGGATTATATGAGGTAGTGAAATAAATTTATAATTTTCTAAATGCCATGCTTTTACTTAGATAGGCATTTTTGTTATAGTACATTTCAAGTCCATAATTTTTAGCTACTTCTTTTAAATCTTCTCTTATGTATTTTGGATAAAAGGGTTCATGAGTAGAATATGGAAAAAATTCTAAAAGTGGATTTAACTTAGGATTATCATCAATTTGTAAAGAGTCTGTTAAAACAAATATACCACCCTTTTTTAATACTCTTGAGATTTCAGAAAATACCTGCTTTCTAATTTCAGTTGGAATTTCATGAAACATATATGTAGATGTGAGAACATCAAAAGTCTCGTTCTCAAACGGTAATTCTTCCCCTTTGCAATTAACATATTTAATATCTTTGAACTTTTTAAGCTTTTGTTTTGCAACATTTAAGTATTCTTCAGATAAGTCTGAACACGTAATTTCTGTATCTTTAAAATTTAATTTATAACTTTCAATAATTTCTCCAGTACCTGTTCCAATATCTAATAATTTAATATTTTTTTTATTAGAATTTAAATAGTTAATGAGTGGTATCATGGAAAATCTTCTCATAGTTGCTGCACACCCAGTGAAAAGTGTTTCAACTTGAAATTCATATAGTCTTGCTGATTTTTCACTTAAGTATCCATCAGTTTGATAGTGAAAGTTTCTTAGGTAATATTTAGGTAAGTCCTTTTTCTTTGTTTCTACTTCAGAAAACTTACCTGATGCTCTTCGTTTATCTATCTTAGGAAGGTCAAGGAAAAAATCAAAACTTCCTTTTGCTGCACTTAATAAATCCTTTAGTTGTGTTTTTGGTAATTTATAGAATTTTGCATTAATTAACTTTCTTTCCTCATTTAATAACTTCATCATCTCAAAAAACATTTGTTTTCCTGATGGCATCTTACCATAAAATGATGGAGGGTTAGTTTTATCTATTTTTATTGGTGTAGAATATTTAAAAGAAATTATATAATGCGCAGAGTACCAAAGAAATTTTGTTGACTGATTAAAAAAGTAACCTATCGACATATCTATATTTTACACCAAAAAATTATTTTAACCAAGCTTTTGTAAGAAAGGTAAAGATTCTAATAGATAATAACTAACAGCTTGTAATTGATTTGTAATAATTAGAATTCCTGTAATTAAAAGGATAACTCCTCCAGATTTTGAAATAATATTCATATTATTTTTAAGATTTTTTGAAACTGCCATGAACTTTTGAATTAAGAAACCAGACAAAATAAATGGAATCGCTAAACCTAGGGAGTACGCTGTTAAAAGTAAAATTCCTTTAGTTAAAGTGCTTTCTAATGCCGCTAAGGCCAATATAGATCCAAGAATTGGCCCAATACATGGTGTCCAACCAAAACCAAAAGCCATTCCAACTAGAACAGGGTATAATTTATTTGATCTTCTTTCTGTCTGAAATCTTTTTTCAATGTTTAAAAACTTAAAATTAAAAAGACCTAAAAGTTGTAATGAAAATAATATAATAATTGCACCTGAAACAATTCTTAGCTCAAAAGAATTGGTTAATACAAAGTTACCAATTAAAGTACTTGTTGCTCCAAAAGCAATAAATACTATTGAGAAACCAATAGTAAAAAGCACAGTTGGAATAATATTTACCCGCTTACTTTCTAATAGTTCATTTAAAGTACTTCCGGAAACATAAGAAATATAACCTGGAATAAGTGGTAGAACACATGGTGACAAAAAACTTATGAAGCCTGCAAAAAAAGGTAATAATAATTGTGCCATTTATAATTTTTTAATTTTAAAAAGGTGAAAAAATTACAATTAATAGCAAGATAATCCATATGACGCCGTAATAAAGTGGCATCATATTTCTCCAAGAAAATAATATATTAGCAGCCTTTTTAATTTGTTTTTTAGTTTTCATTTTTATCCTTTAATTCCTAAGTGAGTATATTTAACATTTAAATAATCTTTAATAGCCATTGAACCACCTTCTCTTCCATAACCAGCTTGCTTTATACCACCAAATGGTGCTTCGGCAATTGCGACTAAAGGTGTATTAACTGCAACTGTTCCCGTCTCCATTAATTCAGATGCACGGTGTGCTCTTTCCATTGAATTCGTACAAATATAACTTGATAATCCAAGTTCGTGATTGTTTGCTCTTTCTATAACTTCATCAAATTCTTTAAACGACAATATTGGCACTAAAGGGCCAAATGGTTCTACCTTCATAATTGTAAAATCATCTTTTACATCGTCAAAAATAGTTGGCTCGTAATAAAATCCTTTATTAAATCCTTTTGGTCTTTTACCTCCTAACAAAACTTTCGCACCCTCTTTTTTTGTAGTTTCAACTAAATCTTCAATCTCATTTAATCTTTTTTTAGTTGTTAAAGGACCAAGTTGAACTGATGGATCCATACCATCACCAATCTTTAATTTTTTTGTTTTTTCTACAAAAAGATTTACAAATTCCTCTTTTTTCTTTTCTTGTATGTAAAATCTATTCGGGGAAATACAAACTTGCCCATTATTTCTAAACTTTGCAGCAATGGCCATGTCAGCTGCTTTTTTAATATCAGCATCATCAAAAACTATAAAAGGTGAATGTCCACTTAGTTCCATAGTTACTCTTTGAACTTTATCTGCAGCTTGTTTTAGAATTAATTTACCAACTCTAGATGATCCTGTTATAGATATTTTTTTAACAATATCTGAAGCGATTAATTGTTGTGCGATGCTTGGTGGATCTCCTGATAATAAATTAACAACTCCAGGAGGCACTCCACACTCTCTACAAATTTCAACCTGTTCCATTACAACACCTGGTGTTATTACATCAGGCTTAACAATCACAGAACATCCTGCTGCAAGGGCTGTAGAAATTTTTCTGGCAGAGAGAACTAAAGGGAAGTTCCATGGAACTAAAGCTGCAACAACGCCAACTGGCTGATAATAAACATGAACTCTTGTATCTTCAAATCTACTTTCAACTGTTTGACCATAAATTCTTTTTGTCTCTTCTGCATTCCATTCGTATATATCTGCAGCACCATTAACTTCGCCTTTTGCTTCTGCAAAAGGTTTTCCAACTTCAAGTGTCATCCATTTAGCAAGTATGTCTTGCTTTTCTCTCATCTTGTCAGCAATTCTTCTTAAAATATAAGCACGTTGCCATGGTGGTGTTTTTCTCCAAACTTCTAATCCTTTTTGAGCAGACAATAATGCTTTGTTTACATCTTCGGGCGATGCTTTTGAGGCTTGGCCTAAAACTTCTTCATTCGCTGGGTTAATTACTTCGTAAGTTTCGCCATTTGATGATTTATGCCATTTACCATCAGTGAATTGTCCGTATTTTTCGTACATATTGCAATCTAACATTACCTTTTAAAGTGTCTAGTGTGCAAATAAATCATATGAAAAAGAATTCCGTATTCGTATTATAATGTTTATTAAAAAGGAGGAATATGGCTAAATTTTACGTTATGGGAAATTACTCAGCACAAGCTTTCCAAGGATTTGTTAAAGATCCCGGACAAGATAGAGGAAAAGCAGTTGAAGCAATTTCACAAGCAATGGGTGGAAAAGTTCACTCATTTGATATTGTCAGAGGTCCTGTTGATTTCGTAGCAGTAGTAGAGGCTGATAGTTTTACAAATGTTGCAGCAATTAAACTTGCTGTAGAAGCTAGTGGATCTATAAGCAACATGACTATTTGCGAGGCAATTGACATTAAGTCAGCTGCAGAGATGGCAGGAAAAGTAGCTTCAGTTTATAAACCTGCGGGCTAAACTTTTATTTAATCCTCTGTTGTGCGGACAGAGGATTAAAAACCCTGACTTAATTTAAAGTGTGATTACTTGGTCTGGTGGATTAGGACCAAGAGCAGTATATAATTGAGGAAAACAACCCGCAACTACACCATCAACTAGACCTTTTGCTTTAACTTCTCCACTACCACATTGCTCAAAAGTACCTTCTGCTAATTCTCTTCTGACTGCACATTGATCACAAACCATAAGAAGCATTTTCTTCTCTTTTGCAATCTTTGCTAAACGCTCTCCCACCGGATTACCTTTTTGAAGACACATAATATTGTCATCGAAGAAAAACATTCCAACGACATTAACTAAATGAGAATTATCCTCTAGCTGAGGTAATATCATAGTGCCCAATTGAAAAGTACTTGCCATATTACTTTTGAAAACGTACGCGATTTTCATAAAATAAACTCCTTAATTGTTAAATGTTATATTATAACATGTTATAATATAACATATTTTAAAAAGGTAACAAGTCAAGCTTTATAGTGGCTCAACTTAAATATTTATTTTAAATTAATTTTTTTTGTCGTTGTCCACGACTAAACAAATTTCTGATTTTGTCAGGAATCTTCGACCTGTTCCATTGTCCAAAGAAAACATTCCACCAATACCTTGAACAGCATCAATAGTTAAATCAGTGTGTTTCCATTTTTCATATTGATCATCATTCATATAAAAAGGAACACCACCAATTTCTCCAAGTTTAACATCGCTATTACCTACTAAATATTCTTTCCTAGGATAGCACATTGGAGCACTGCCATCACAACATCCGCCTGATTGATGAAATAAAAGCTCATCGCCATGTTGAGCTTTAATATCTTCAAGAAGTTTTAATGCAGATTCTGTTGCTTTGACTTTCATATAAAATATGGCCCGTGATTCCTCACGGGCCATTATATATTAATTATTGTTTAAAAGAAGCCTAATTTCTTTTCACTGTAAGACACGTGTAAGTTCTTCACTTGTCTGTAGTGGTTAAGCATCATTTTATGTGTTTCTCTTCCGATACCAGATTGTTTGTATCCACCGAAAGCAGCATGAGCTGGATATGCGTGATAGCAGTTTGTCCAAACTCTACCAGCTTGGATTTCTCTACCCATTCTAAACGCACGATTTCCATTTCTAGTCCATACTCCTGCACCTAAACCATAAAGAGTGTCATTAGCAATTTCTAATGCTTCTTTCTCGTCTTTGAATTTAGTTACAGAAACAACAGGTCCAAAAATTTCTTCTTGGAATATTCTCATGTCGTTTTTACCTTCGAAAATAGTTGGCTCAATGTAGTTTCCTTTTTCTAAACCACTATTGATTTTAGCAACATTTCCTCCACATAGAACTTTGGCACCTTCTTTCTTACCTAAATCTAGATAAGATTTGATTTTTTCCATTTGTTCTAATGAAGCTTGCGCACCAATCATTGTTTCCATTTTTAAAGGATTGTCTTGTTTAACTGCTTTAGTTCTTGCAACAGCCCTTTCCATGAACTTATCATAGATAGACTCTTGTACTAATGCTCTACTTGGACAAGTACAAACTTCTCCTTGGTTTAATGTAAACATCGCAAAACCTTCTAGACATTTGTCGAAGAAGTCATCGTCTTTATCCATAACGTCTTCAAAATAAATGTTAGGAGATTTACCACCTAATTCTAAAGTAATTGGAATTAAGTTTTGTGATGCGTATTGCATTATCAATCTACCAGTTGTTGTTTCACCAGTGAAAGCAACTTTTCTTATTCTTTTAGAAGATGCTAAAGGTTTACCAGCTTCCAAACCAAAACCGCTTACAATGTTAACTACACCTGGAGGTAATATATCACCAATAAGTTCCATCAATACCATGATCGAAGCTGGAGTTTGCTCTGCAGGTTTTAAAACCACACAGTTCCCAGCTGCTAATGCTGGAGCAAGTTTCCAAGTTGCCATTAGTAAAGGGAAGTTCCAAGGTATAATTTGTCCAACTACACCTAGTGGCTCAGGTATATGGTAAGAATATTCACCGCTGCTAATCTCAGCAATTGAACCTTCTTCAGCTCTAATTACACCTGCAAAATATCTCCAGTGATCAATCACTAAAGGTAGGTCTGCAGCCATACATTCTCTGATTGGCTTACCATTATCTAAACACTCTGCTACAGCTAATGTGTTTAAGTTTTTCTCAATCGCATCAGCTACTTTAAGTAACATGTTAGATCTTTCCGTAATTGAAGTTTTACCCCAAGACGGAAAAGCTGCGTGAGCTGCATCTAATGCTGCATCCACGTCTTTTTCATTTGATCTTGCAACTGCACAGATTTTTTCATTTGAAATCGGAGAAGTATTGTCAAAATACTTTCCAGATTTAGGCTCTACAAATTTACCGTTGATGTAGTTTCCGTATTTAGCTTTAAACGGAAATTTGACCTTCAAATGAGATGTATCCAGAACAGAAGACAATTTCATTTCTGCACTCATTTTTCCTCCATTTGTTTTACGCTTTTTTGACTTCGACTTAGCTTTTTTTGATGATTTAGAAAGTTTCCTTGTCGTTCCGCTTTTAAGTTTTTTCTTTCTTTTAATCGACTTTTTCGTTTTCTTTCTTCTCTTTTTAATAGCTTTCTTTTTAGTCTTAGCCATATTTATATAATTCTAATTAAAACTCTTTTTGGACACTCTGTAAACGAGCAATTTTATTTTCAATTTTGAGTTGTAGAAATATTAGGCTTAACTTCTAAGTTTTTAACGAGTTTTTCTAGTAGCTAAATAAACGCCAAAAGATGCGACCACAAATCCAAAAATATCCAGACTAGAGAGTTGTTCATTCAAAAATATCCAAGCAATAATTGCGGTTGTTGCCGGAATTAGGAAAAAGATTGTTACAGTTTTGCTCGCTGAATTATTTTTTATTAAATACATTAAAATCGTAAAGGCACCAAAGGATACTAGAAATATTTGATGGCTCATTGCTATTAAAAAAGTTTTATTAAAATTAATAAATGCATCGGCAAAAAAAATAACTATTAAAATATGAAACATGCATCCTCCCGCAGCTTGATACATGTTGCTTACTGGTAATGGAGCATTTCCCCCAAATTTCTTTTGTAACAAAGTTGCAGATGTAATAGATGCTAAGGCTATAAATGATGCTATGATGCCTACAGAGGGTAAACTTTCTCCAAAATCAAAACCTAGAACGATTGCTGCCCCGGTAAATCCAAGTATTACTCCAACCCACTGTCTCCAGCCAACTTTTTCATTTAAAATTGGTCCAGCTAATGCGTTTGTTAGTATTGGTTGCATTGTAACTATGAGAGCAGTTATCCCTGTTGGGATACCGAGGGAGACTGAGTAAAAAACACCACCCAAATAAATTCCGTGAAACAACACTCCACTTAAAATTGAATTGGATAATTCTTTTCTCTCTAATAATAGTGAAATTTTTTTATATTTTGCATAAATCAAAAAACCAATAGCCACTATAAGAAATCTAAAAGCTAATGCAGAAAATGGATCACTGTTATCAACTATAGGTTTAGTTGTAACAAAAGCTGATGACCACAAAAAGATAAAAGCAAAGGATAAACTATTTTTCATTTAATCAAGTTATATCAATTTCACGTGAAACCACAGAAAAACCTAAAGTTGAATCAAATTTAAAATTAAACTTTAATTGGAATTCTCTTAGTAGATTTTTTTACAAGATATATTCCAAGGATAATTGCAACTAACGCTATAATTACTTTATCTGTAATAATTTCTCCTAAAAAAATGTACCCCAAAATAACTCCAAAAATAGGAATTAAATATGCTACTTGAGACTGAAACACTAAACCATTTTCTTTTAAAACTTTAAACCTTAAGACCCATGCCAAACCTGTTGTAATTAAACCTAAATAAATTATTGAAATAAGCGAGTTAACCGAAGGATTATAATTCCAAGGTTTTTCTAAAATAACACATATTGGTAGTAAAATTATTGTAGCCCAAATTAAAATAGACGCTGTAACATTCTCGTTTTTTTTCTTGCTTATTTTTAGAGTTAAAATACCCCCAATAACGTAGCCTAAAGACCCCATTAATATACAAAATGCTGAAAAGATGTTGTTTTCATTAATTAAAAAATCATCAGAAAATAGATAAACTATGCCTGCAAAACCAACAGAAACGCCAATAATTTTTAAGAGATTTATTTTCTCATTTTTTATGAATACATGAGCCAATAGTGTGGAAGTTAAAGGTGAAGTTGACATTAATATTGCAGCTAAATTACTTTGAACTTGCTTAACTCCATAAGCAATTAAAAAAAATGGTAACACAAGATTTACAAAACCTATTGATGCAAACCAAAGCCAGTCTTTTGAAAATGCTTCAATTTTAATATTTTTAATACTACATAAAATAAGTAAGGGAATTGAGCCTAGAAAAACTCTAATAAAAGCAATGGTTATTGGTCCAAAAGACTCTGTTGCAATTTTAATATTAAAAAAAGCTGAAGCCCAAATTACAGCTAAAAAAACAAGCAAAGAATAGTCAATTAAATTGGGCTGTCTCATTCTGAAATATCCAAAGTTTTACCATTTGTAATTTTTAAAAGATCTAAGTTACTTATTTTAAAAATACTGTTTGGATGGCCTGCTGCAGCAAAAACATCTTTAAATCTATCAAATGTTTTGTCGACCAAAACGTCAATTTTTTTTAAATGTCCAATTGGTGAAACACCTCCGATACTAAAACCTGTGTTTTCTTTGACTTGATCCGCGTCAGCCATGCAAACATCTTTTTTTGAAATAATTTTTTTTAATTTATTTAACGAGCATTTTTTATCACCAGGTATCAAACATAAAATAAATCCATCATCAGCTTTTAAAAGTAAACTTTTAACTATTGCCCCAATTTCACAATTAAGTGCATTTGCAGCATCTTTTGCTGTTCTTGCAGTGCTTTCCAAAATTATAATTTTAATATTTTCATTAAATTCGTTAAGAGCTTTTTGAACTCTGATCACTGCCTCATTTGTTAATATTGAACTCATTTTCAACCTTTGATTGTTGCAAAAAAGCAATTTACTTTATTAAACCCATGCTTAAACCGCATAGGTGATATTAATTTATTTCAGGATCAAATTATAATTAATTTTGATACTAATCCAACAAATTTGGAGATTATTATGAGCGCAAACAATGTATTAAAGACAATAAAAGACAAAGAAATAGAATACGTAGATCTAAGATTTACTGATCCTAGAGGAAAGCTTCAACATGTAACAATGGATGCCAAGGTAGTAGATGGCGATATGTTAGAAGAAGGAATATTTTTTGATGGTTCATCAATCGCTGGTTGGAAAGCAATTAACGAGTCTGACATGATTTTAAAACCAGATTTATCTAGAGCAATCGTAGATCCTTTTACATCACATAATACTCTAAATATTTTTTGTGATATTTTAGATGCAATTAAAAAAGATCCTTATGAAAGAGATCCAAGAGGAACAGCAAAAAAAGCTGAAGCATATCTAAAAAAATCAGGTATTGGCGATAAAGCATTTTTTGGTCCAGAGGCAGAATTTTTTGTATTTGATGACGTTAAGTTTAAAAACGATATGAATGAAACAGGTTTTAAAATAGATAGTACTGAAGGTCCTTACAATACAGGTAAAGACTATGACAATGGAAACATGGGTCACAGACCTGGTATTAAGGGCGGATATTTCCCAGTGCCACCGGTTGATAGTGCTCAAGATATGAGAAGTGAGTATTTAAAAGCAATGAAAGACATGGGTATTAAAGTTGAAAAACATCACCATGAAGTAGCACCAAGCCAACACGAATTAGGTATGTACTTTGGAACACTTGTAGATCAAGCAGATAATTTGCAACTTTATAAGTATGCTGTTCACATGGTATCTCACTCATTTGGTAAGACAGCTACATTTATGCCTAAACCAGTGAAAGGTGATAATGGTTCTGGAATGCACGTACACCAATCTATATGGAAAGGTGATAAGGCATTATTTTCAGGAGACAAATATGCTGGACTATCGGATCTTGCTTTAAATTATATTGGTGGAATTTTAAAACACGCTAAAGCAATCAACGCATTTTCTAACGCAACAACTAATAGTTATAAGAGATTAATTCCTGGATTTGAAGCACCAGTATTATTAGCTTATTCTGCAAGAAATAGATCAGCTTCATGCAGAATACCAATAACATTAAGTAAAAAAGCTGCAAGATGTGAAATCAGATTTGGTGATGCAGCTGGAAATCCTTACTTAACTTTTGCTGCTATGTTAATGGCTGGGTTAGATGGAATTAAAAATAAAATTAATCCTGGTAAATCTTTTGATAAAGACCTTTATGCATTATCAGAGGAGGAAGTAAGTAAAATCCCAACTGTCTGTGGTTCTTTAAGAGAAGCAATGGAGAGTTTAGATAAGGATAGAAAATTCTTAACTGAAGGTGGAGTTTTCACAGACGACCAGATTGATGCGTACATTTCATTGAAGATGGAAGAGGTTCATAATTTTGAACATACTCCACATCCAATTGAATTTGAGATGTATTACAGTTGTTAATTTAACTATATTTTAAAAGACTCGCCGCATCCACAACGTTCAGTTTCGTTTGGATTATTGAATACGAATGAAGATGAAAACTCTTCTACTTTGTAATCCATTTCTGTTCCAAGAAGATACATTATTGCACTTGGGTCTATGAAAACTTTAACACCTTTGTCTTCTATTAATTCGTCATTTGGCTGCTGTGTTTTAGCATATTCCATTATGTAAGACATTCCAGCACAACCACCACTCTTTACGCCAATCCTTACACCTAATGAATCTTTATTTTGCGAGAGTATTTCTTTTATTCTATCAGCTGCTTTATCACTTAATTTAATTACCTGTGTCATAGATTTAACTCTAATTTTCCTGCCTCTGTAATCATTGATTTATCCCAGGGTGGATCCCATACCAACTCTAAATTTACTTTATTTACTTCTTTAACTTCTTTAACTGTGTTTTCAACCTCCATCGGTAAACTTTCTGCTACTGGACAATTAGGGGTAGTGAGAGTCATTTTTACATCGACATTATTTTTTTCATCTACTTTTACATCGTAAATTAAACCAAGGTCATAAATATTAACTGGTATTTCAGGATCGTAGATTTTTTTGATCTCTCCTATTATTTTTTCTTTAAGTTTCATAATTAAATAAATTTCTCACTATTATCTTCGTCTTTTTTATAGTCCATAGCTGATGCTAATGCATGCCAAGCTATAGTAGCACACTTTACTCTCATTGGGTATCGTTTAACTCCTGATAGTGACATTAGCTTAGTTTTTTCGTCCTCTTTGATTAATTGTGATTTTAATTCAGGACTTTGTTTAATCATATCTAAAAAATCATTTAAGATTTCTTTTACCTCAGGATTTTTTTTATCTTTCATTAATTCAGTCATTATTGATGCTGATGCCATTGAAATTGCACAGCCATGTCCTTCAAAAGATATATCTTCAATTTCTTTATCTTCATTTAATTTTAAATAAACGTGAACTTTGTCCCCGCATAAAGGATTATAACCCTCAGCATCTTTATTAAAATTTTCGAATTTACCTAAATTCCTCGGGTTCTTTCCGTGATCTAAAATTATTTCTTGATAAAGCTCTTTTAAGTCCATTGTTAGCTAAATATTTTTTTACACTTATTTAATGATTCATTAAGTTGATCTAAATCTTCTTTAGTATTGTAAACTCCTAATGATGCTCTTGCTGTTGCTGACAAACCGAGTTTCTCATGCAAAATCTGACAACAATGATGGCCAGCTCTAATTGCAACACCATCTTCATCAAGAATAGTTGCAATATCATGAGGATGAACACCATCTAAAGTGAATGATAATACTGAACCTTTATCTTTAGGGTTTCCAATAAGTTTTACAGAATTATTTTTTCTTAATACTTCCTCACCATAAACAGTTAGTTCCCGCTCATGTTTTTCAATGTTTTCAATTCCAATTTTATTTATAAACTTAATAGATTCTCCAAATGCAATAACTTGAGCGGTCGCCATTGTTCCAGCTTCATATTTGTTTGGTAATTCTCCAAATGTAATTCCTTCTTTTTTGACTTCTCTTATCATTCCACCACCACCTTGATACGGAGGTAATTCCTCTAACCATTTTTTTTTCGCATACAAAATACCTAATCCTGTAGGTCCATACATTTTGTGACATGAGATTGCATAAAAATCACAATCAAGATCTTGCATATCAAGCTTTAAATGAGGCGCTCCTTGACAGCCATCAATTAACACTGGAATATTTTTTGAGTGTGCTAATTTTGTAATTTCTTTTACAGGCAATATTGCGCCAGTTACATTAGATAAATGGGTTATTGCTATAATTTTTGTCTTATCAGTAATATTTTTTTCGATTGTTTCTAAGGTTACATCTCCATTTTCATCCATTTCTGCAAATTTAATTTTGACACCCTTTGATTTTCTAAGGTAATGCCAAGGCACATAGTTTGAGTGATGTTCTAATTCTGTAAGAAGAATTTCATCACCCTCTTTTAAATATTTTTGACCAAATGTATTAGCAACTAAATTGATTGCCTCTGTCGCACCTTTAGTAAAGACTATTTCGTTTTTATCTTTTGCATTAATATATTTTTGAACTAAAGTTCTTGTATTCTCATACAAATTAGTAGCTGCAACAGCTAGATAATGGATACTTCTTCCAACATTTGAGAATTCTTTAGTATAGAAATCATAAATTCTGTCTACAACTACTTGGGGTTTTTGTGAGGAATTTGCACTGTCTAAATATACAAGATCATTATTTTGTATTTTATTACTAAAGATAGGAAATTCTTTTTTAATATCTTTTAAGCTCATTCTTTAACTCCCAATAAATTCTTAATTAAATTTTTAATCTCTTCATCCGTTATTTTTTCAATGACATCTAATAAAAAACCATTGATAAGAAGTTTTTTTGCTTCCTTATAATTTAATCCTCTAGACATTAGATAAAATATTGAGTTTTCATCTAGACTTCCTGATGAGGATCCATGAGAACATTTTACATCATCAGCATAAATCTCTAATTCAGGTTTAGCATTAAACTCTGAATTCTCACTTAAAAGTATTGCATTACTTAGTTGATAGCCGTCTGTTTTTTGAGCCTCAGAACTTACAAAAATTTTTCCCTGATAAACTGCTTTAGATTTTTTCTCTAATACACTTTTTACTAGTTGATAACTTTTAGTATTTTCAACTAGATGATTGATATTTGATTTTATTTCATGATGATTTTCATCATCTAAATCAAAAATTCCATTTACAAAAGCTGAAGAATGATGACCTAGAAGATCACAATTAATTTCATTTTTGAAAAATTTTGATCCACTTGATAATATAAAAGTTTCAGAAATGCTATTAGCTTCCTGATTCACATTATTATATGAATATTTAACATTATTGTTTGTTGCTTTGTCTATTTTATAGTTTTTTAATATTGATGATTTATCTAATTCAAAATTGTAATAAATATTAAGAAAATTTTTTTCTGAATTGTCCTTGAAAATATCAATTAGTCTTAAACATGCATTTTCCTCTAACTTAAAATCAATTCTCGAATTAGTATTTTTAGATTGTGTATTTTTATTTGTTGAATGATAAACAACTAAAGGTTTATTTAAACTATAATTTTTTTTAATAATAATTTTGCAGAATTTATTAGAAAAAGCATTGTTTAGGTTAATTAGTGAATTAATATTTTCTTTAATAGTTTCTTCACCCTGTTCAACTAAAACTTCAATTTTATCTTTATCTTCAAACTTAAAATCAATTTTTTCAATTTTTCCATCAACTATAATAATTTTATTATGTTCTAATTCATTTATTAATTCTATTTTATCAATTTGATTTTCTTTTTTATAATCATTGTAGAATGTTAAATCACCAATATTACTTTTAATTATTTGATTTAAATCAGAAAATTTCCAGTTTTCTAATTTTCTATTAGGAAAACCTTGTTTAAGAAATTCTTTAAAGTTAGTCTCCTTAAACTTTTTTTCCTGGTCAGAATATGAGAAATCTTTTAACTTTTTCTCAAAGTCTATCTTTAATTGTTTTTCCATTTAATTAATATTTTCGTATCCTTTCTTCTCTAGCTCGAGTGCTAGTTCAGGACCACCAGATTTAATTATTTTTCCGCTCATTAAGACATGAACAAAATCAGGTTTGATGTATTCAAGTAATCTTTGATAGTGAGTAATAATTAAAAAAGAGTTATTTTTCTTTCTTAATGCATTAACACCGTCTGCAACAGTTTTAAGAGCATCAATATCTAAGCCTGAGTCTGTTTCATCTAAAATAGAAAGTTTTGGATTTAAAATAGACATTTGAAGAATTTCATTTTTCTTTTTTTCTCCACCAGAAAAACCAACATTAAGTTGCCTGCCTAATTTTTCTTCATCAAATTTAAGTTCTTTTGCTTTTTCTTTAACAAGTTTTAAAAATTGTATTGCATCCAATTCTTTTTCACCTCTTGCCTTTTTAATTGCATTTAATGAAGTTTTTAAAAAAACATTGGTATTAACTCCTGGTATTTCTAATGGATACTGAAAAGCTAAAAAAATTCCCTTGTGTGCACGTTCTTCAGTTTCTAATGAAAATAAATCATTATTTTCAAACAAAACCTCTCCTGTTACATCGTATCCTTTTTTTCCAGATAAAATGTTAGATAGTGTACTTTTACCTGAACCATTAGGACCCATTATCGCGTGAACTTCACCAGGATTAATTTCTAATTTGAAATCTTGCAAAATAGATTTGTTGTCAATTTTAGCACTTAGATTGTTAATTTTTAACATTAGCCAACACTTCCTTCTAAGCTAATTCCAACTAACTTTTGAGCTTCGACTGCAAATTCCATTGGCAACTGTTGTAATACTTCTTTACAAAAACCATTTACTATTAGTCCAACAGCTTCTTCAGGATTTAATCCTCTTTGTTGACAATAATGTAATTGTTCCTCACTAATTTTTGATGTCGTTGCTTCATGAGCAATATTAGAGTCTGAATTTTTATTTTTAATATATGGAACTGTATGTGCACCACACTTATTTCCCATTAATAACGAGTCACACTGAGTGAAATTATTTGAATTTGTAGCTTTTGGAGAAATATCTACTAGACCTCTATACGTCATGTCTGAAAAGCCTGCACTTATACCTTTTGAAATAATTTTACTCTTTGTATTTTTTCCAAGGTGTATCATCTTTGTACCTGTGTCTGCTTTTTGATGATTGTTAGTAATAGCAATTGAGTAAAATTCACCAATAGAGTTATCACCTTTTAAAATACAGCTTGGATATTTCCAAGTAATTGCAGATCCAGTTTCAACTTGAGTCCAAGAAATCTTTGAGTTTTTACCTTTGCAGAGACCTCGTTTTGTTACAAAATTATATATTCCACCTTTTCCATCCTTGTCTCCTGGATACCAATTTTGAACAGTAGAATATTTTATTTCCGCATCATCTAAAGCAATAAGTTCTACATTAGCAGCATGTAATTGATTTTCATCCCGCATTGGTGCAGTACATCCCTCTAAATAACTTACATAACTTCCTTTATCAGCAATAATTAAAGTCCTCTCAAATTGACCTGTATCAGAAGCATTAATTCTAAAATAAGTCGATAGCTCCATAGGACATCTTACTCCTGGTGGAATATAAACAAATGATCCATCCGTAAATACTGCTGAGTTAAGTGTTGCAAAAAAATGATCTGTTAAAGGTATAACTGTACCTAAATATTTTTTTACTAATTCTGGATGTTTTTGTACTGCTTCAGAAATCGAACAAAATATTATTCCTTGTTTTGTTAAAGTTTCTTTAAAAGTTGTAGCCACAGAAACTGAATCGAAAACTGCATCAACAGCTATCCCGTTTAATCTTTTTTGTTCATTAAGTGGAATTCCTAGCTTTTGATAGGTTTCAAGTAACTTTGGATCTAATTCATCAAGACTTTTTGGTTTATCTTTAAAGCTTTTTGGAGCTGAATAATAGTAAAGGTCTTGATAATCTATTTTTGGATATTTTGGTTTTTGCCAATCTGGTTCTTTTAAAACTTTTAGTCTCTCAAAAGCTTTAAGTCTCCAATCTAATAGCCATTTAGGTTCTTTTTTAATATTTGATATAAACTTAATTACATCTTCATTTAACCCTTTTGGAGCTTTAAAGTTTTCAATATCTGTTGAAAAACCATATTTATAATCTTTTAAATCTTCTATTTGTTTATCTCTCATTTATATTCTTGCCTCTCTATTTTTAATAAATCACTTAATTTTTTATTTTCAAAAAAACTATTTATATAAATATCTAATTCATCCCAGAAATGGTGTGTGATACATTTAGTACTTTTACCATTACAAGATTTCTTAGATTCTTTTTTACATCCTACTGTTTTAACTTTTTGATCTAATGCTAGTAGTATGTCTGAAATTTTTAGATCCTTAGGACTTTTAACAAGTATATATCCACCATTAATTCCTCTGACGCTTTTTACAACATTATTTTTTTTTAATCTTAGAAATATTTGCTCTAAATAAAGAAGAGATATGCCTTGTCTTAATGAAATATCTCTTAAACTGACTGCATTATTTCTTGAAAAAACAGCCATGTCAGCAAGAGCCATTACTGCATATCTTGATTTAGTATTTAGTTTCATAATCGTTTATTTATGCGACTTATATATATACCCGACTAAAATAGTCAAGTTTTTGAAATTAAAAAGACTCGCATTTTGTCACCCCGTTATGATACATAAAGTTTTTTTGTGAGAATAATTATCATTAACAAAAATTTTTTTGAGAATAATTATCATTAACAAATATGGAAAATAAAATTGTAGAAATATTTATTCCTGGACCAGCCGGAAGATTAGAGGCAAAATATTTTAAAAATCAAAAAATAACCTCTCCAATTGCTTTAGTTTTACAACCTCATCCTCAATATGGAGGTACAATGAATAATAAAGTTGTAGTTGAAACATTTCATGCATTTATGGATAATGGATTTTCAGTTTGTCGTGTAAATTTCAGGGGTGTTGGAAAAAGTGATGGAGAGTTTGATAATGGTCAGGGTGAACTTGCTGATGCTGCTGCAGCACTAGACTGGATTGAAAGAGAAAACTTTGATAATTCCCAATGTTGGGTTGCTGGTTTTTCTTTCGGATCTCTAATTTCAATGCAACTTTTAATGAGAAGACCAGAAATAAATAGATTTATCTCAATTTCACCTCAGCCTAACGTATATGATTTTTCATTTTTATCGCCCTGTCCAACCTCAGGATTAATGGTTTATGGAAAAAAAGATGAATTAGTTCCAGTAGATCATATTAACGAACTTAATAAAAGATTGTCCTCTCAGAAAGGAATTAAAGTAGATTTTCAATCTGTTTCAGATGCTAATCATTTTTTTACTAAATCTGAAAATAGTTTGAGAAAAGTTTTAGATAAATATATTCAAAAAGAGTCAGCTTTATTTTAAAAGTTTTTAATTAATATTCCACCTGTCGAAGGCAATTCACATCCCGTTGTATTAGGAAAAGTTATTGGAAGTTTTAAAAATGAACGAATGGCTAAATAAGCAAATGCTTGGGACTCAACAAAATCACCGTCAACTCCATAATCATCAGTTGTCTCGAATATGAATTTATTATGAGTGTCTCTCCTAATTCTTTCGATTAATATTTTATTTTTTCTACCGCCTCCACATAAAATTATTTTAGAAATTTTTTGGTTGTATTTTGAAATTACTTCTAACAACTTATTAGCAATAATACTGCTCGTAAAATCGGTTATGGTTGAAGCACCATCTTTCAAATCAAGACCTCTTAAAAAATTTATTTCAAAATCGTTTACATCAAAAGATCTTATATTTTTAGTTGGAATATTTTCAAAATCTTCTAGAGCTTGATTGAGTATCAATTTGTTTGTTTTACCACAGTTTGCAAATTTCCCATCAATATCATAAGTACCTTTTTTATTTCGTCTTATCCATTCATCAATTAAGCAGTTTCCTGGGCCAATATCTCTACTTGTTAAATTTTCCTCTTTTAAGTCTTCAATTAAAGTCAAATTAGATATTCCACCAATATTTAAGATACAAACTGGTAAATCAATTTTTTTTTCTTTGACAATCATTTGATGAAAGATTGGTGACAGAGGAGCGCCGTCGCCACCATTTAATAGATCATTTTGTCTGAAGTTGTAAATAACCTTTTTTTTTGAAAGCTGAGATAATAAGTTTCCATCACCAAGTTGTTTTGAATATCTATTTTTTGGACTATGTAATATTGTTTGCCCATGAAAACCAATTAAATCTATTTTAAATTCTTCATTTTTAGTAAAATTTGAAACAACATTTGAATGAAATAAAGTTATTTTTCTCTCCAATTCATCAATTTCTACGCTAAATTTTTTTACATCGTCAATTTTATTAATATTTCTTTTTAATCTAAAGATATTTTGTGAGATTTCATCTGAATATTGAAAGTATTTGTTGATCAAAATTTTATAATGTCCTTCGCCGTCAGAATTGATTATCGAAGCATCAACACCATCGCCAGAAGTACCACTCATTAAGCCTAAACAATTAAGAGATTTGTTCACAATTTATTTTTCAATCAATTTAAAATAAGTATATTGAATTATTAGCAATAATTTAAAAAATGAAAGATTCATTTATATCTGAGTTTAAAGAAAGAGAGTATTTTAATCAATGCACTAATTCTGATGAGCTGGACAATTTGATGAAGAGTAAAAAAATCAGTGCATATATCGGTTTTGATTGTACAGCTCAAAGTTTGCATGTAGGCAGTTTATTGCAAATAATGTGTTTAAGAATGCTTCAAAGACACGGGCATAAACCAATAGTATTGTTAGGTGGTGGAACTACGATGATTGGAGATCCATCAGGTAAAGAGGAAACAAGAAAAATTTTGTCTACTAAAGAAATAAATAAAAATATTAAAAATATAAAAAAAGTTTTTAATATTTTTTTAGATAATAAAAATATTAAAACAAAACCAATTTTCGTAAATAATTTAAAGTGGCTTGGAAAATTAAATTATATTAAATTTTTAAGAGAAATTGGCAAACATTTTACAATAAATAAAATGTTGAGTTTTGATAGTGTTAAGTTGAGATTAGATAGAGAACAATCTTTAAGTTATATGGAATTTAATTATATGATTTTGCAAGCTTACGATTTTTTAGAATTAAATAAAAAAAGTGGCTGCATTCTCCAGATTGGTGGTTCCGATCAATGGGGAAATATTGTTAATGGTGTTGATTTGATAAAAAGAAGCCTTGGTAAACAAGCTTTTGGATTGACTACGCCATTAATAACTTTGGCATCAGGAGCGAAAATGGGAAAGACTGAAAAAGGTGCAGTATGGTTAGATAAAAATTTATTATCTCCATATGATTACTGGCAATTTTGGAGGAATACAGACGATCGTGATGTTATTAAATTTTTGAAAATGTTTACTAATAAAAAAGTTTCTGAAATTGAGATTATGAAAAATAAAAATATTAATGAATTAAAAATAATATTAGCTAACGAAACTACTGCAATGTTACATGGCAAAGCTGCTGCAAAAAAAGCTGCTGAAACTGCTGAAAAAACATTTACAGCAGGAACTTTTGGTGACGACCTACCCGTTATAAAACTAAAAAAAGTTGAAGTTAATAATATTAATATTATTGATTTAGTAATCAAATCAAATTTATTAAAATCAAAAAGTGAAGTTAGAAGAGCAATAAAAAACTTTGGTATAAAAGTAAATAATAATACTATTGATAAGCAAGTTGCTAATATTACTGTTGATGATTTTAAAGATAATATATTGAAATTATCACACGGTAAGAAAAACCACGTGTTATTTAAAATTACTGATTAGCTTTTTTTATCTTTTCAAGCGTTCTTGTAATAAATCTTGGTGTTAGTGTTTTAATCGGATTGACAGTAGTTTTTAAATTTTTGGGGTATCCTTTTATTTTAAAACTTACTCCAAAAACTCCTTCACCTGTTTTTTTTCCAACTAATATGTCCCCTAATACGGGTATTGAACCTATTGCTTTATTTATAGTAGTAGCTGGTACCAAAGTTCCTCTTAAACTAATTAAATCATCTTTTTGAATATAGCCTTCCATTAAAACTGAAATTGAGGGGCCAAGTGAATAGATCTCTTCAATTGTCATTAATCCGTTATGCTTATTAAACTTCATTTCGAATTCATTAAATCTTATTCCCTCACCAGATAATAAATCAGCTATACCTTGCAAAGAGGCTAAAGTTAATAATTTAGTAAGTGCAGGTACTTCATTTAGTTTAAAGTCATATAATTTTAAATTTGAATTAGTTATTTTATTCTTTGAAACAGAGTAAAAATCTAGAGCACCTCCATCAAAACCTTTTATAAATTTATATTTTTTCACTAAAGGTTTTGCATAATTAGTAAAAACTGTTGTAATCTTTTCTTTATTTTGGTTTGTTTTAATAGAAACCTTAAACTCTTCGTTATTAGGGAATTTAGATAATAAATTCAAATCAAGAATTTTGTTATTTTTTATAATTAAGTTTGAGTTTACGAACTCGAGATAATCCTCATTATTCAAATATGCAGTTGCAACTTTAATTGATACGTTAGTATTTAAATTATCAAATAAATCAAAAAAATTACCCTCTTCTTTTGAAAATAAAATTTCATCAACTAATTTTGTTCCATCGAATATTTGGCTATTTATAGAGTAGTTATTTTTATCATTTTTAATATCTAATTTGCTGAGTTTGTCATTATTATTTAAAACACTAACTTTTAGATGGTTTATACTTTTAATTTTCATATTTTTATTAAGTTTAATATTTTGAATATCTAT
>CACKFS010000004.1 GCA_902599575.1 uncultured Pelagibacteraceae bacterium | reverse complement strand
TAGGCATACCATAAATTGGGCTTTGAGGATCAGTTTTTGCCACAGGATTAGTAACATCATTAGCACCAATAACATAAGCAACATCGCAATTAGCAAAATCATTATTGATTTCCTCTAATTCAAAAACTTCATCGTAAGGAACATTCGCCTCTGCCAATAATACATTCATATGCCCAGGCATTCTTCCGGCTACAGGGTGTATTGCATATGAAACTTTTATACCGTTCTTCTTTAAAGCATCGACCATTTCTCTAAGTGCATGTTGGGCTTGTGCAACAGCCATTCCATAACCTGGTACAATGATAACTGAAGACGCATTCTTCATTAAAAAAGCAGCATCATCTGAATTTCCGCTTTTGACTGGTTTTTGCTCTTTATTTTTGGATGTTGATGTTTGATCAGTGCCTCCAAATCCTCCTAAGATGACATTAAAAAAGGATCTATTCATCCCTTTACACATAATGTATGATAATATTGCTCCAGATGAGCCCACTAAGGCACCTGTAATAATTAAAGCGGTATTTTCTAGAGTAAAACCAATTCCCGCTGCTGCCCAACCTGAATAAGAGTTCAACATTGAAATTACAACAGGCATATCAGCTCCACCTATAGGTATTATTAATAGTATGCCAACTAAAAAAGATATAGCAATTAATGACCAAAACAAAGAAGAGTTTTGTGTCTTGCAAAGAAAATAAGTTAAACCAATGATAGATATTAAAATAAGTAAATTTAAAATGTGTTGACCAGGAAATGTTATTGGTGCTCCTGACATTATTCCTCTTAATTTTAAAAATGCAATTACTGAGCCTGAAAAAGTTACTGCTCCAACTGCGGCACCTATTGACATTTCTATTAAACTCGCGAGCTTAATATTTCCAGTGATACCAAGATTAAAAGCCTCCGGATTTATAAAAGCTGAAATTGCAACAAAAACTGCTGCTAGACCGACCAAACTATGAAAACCAGCTACTAACTCTGGCATCGCAGTCATAGGAATTTTAAAAGCGATAAATGCACCAATGCTTCCACCAATTAAAAGAAATACAATTACATAAATAAAGCTAGTTGAAAAGTTGCCTATGGACAAAAATGTTACCACCACTGCAATTGACATACCCAAAATACCAAAAAAATTTCCTTGTCGGGAAGTTTCAGGAGAGGAAAGTCCTCTCAAAGCTAGAATAAATAGAACCCCTGAAATTAGATAAAATAGTGCTAGTAAATTTATTGAAATCATTTTTTCTTTTTTTTGTACATTGCTAACATTCTTTGTGTTACTAAAAATCCTCCAAATATATTAACTGCGGCTAATGTTATGGCCAAAAATCCAAATATACTTGCCTCATTAAAAATATTTTGATTATTTCCGGCTAAAGCAGCAATTATTGCTCCAACTATAATTACTGAAGAAATAGCATTAGTCACTGACATTAATGGTGTATGTAAGGATGGTGTGACGCTCCATACAACATAATAGCCAACAAATATTGATAAAATAAAAATACTTAATCTAAATACAAAAGGGTCTATTTCCATACTATTTCACCAAAGTTTTTTTAATAATTTCGTCATCCAAATTTATATTAATCTTATTGTTTTTTTTATCATATAAATTAATCACAAAGTTAAATAAATTTTTAGAATATAAATTTGATGCAGATACTGGAAGTTTATTAAGTAAATTGCTATCTCCCAAAATTTTAACTCCTTTTATGTCAACTATTTCGTCTACTTTTGTAAATTCTGTATTACCACCTTGGGATGCAGCTAAATCATAAATAACTGAACCTTTTGGCATTTCTTTGATCATATTTCCTTTAATTATTACTGGAGCTTTTTTACCAGGAATTAAAGCTGTGCAAATAACTATATCAATTTTTTTCAAAGTCTCAGTTAATAAGTCTTCTTGTTTTTTTTTAAACTCTTCTGAGGTTTCTTTTGCATATCCTCCAGATGTTTCTAGATTTTCTGATCCTTCGACAACTAAAAATTTACCTCCTAAACTTTCAACTTGTTCTTTAGATGCCATTCTCACATCTGTTGCAAAAACAATAGCACCCATTCTTTTTGCTGTTGCTATAGCCTGTAATCCAGCAACTCCAGCTCCAACAATAAGAACTTTTGCAGCAGGAATAGTGCCAGCTGCTGTCATCATCATTGGGATTGCTTTATTAAAAAAAGAAAATGCATCAATAACTGCTTTGTAACCAGCAAGATTTGCCTGCGAAGATAAGATATCCATTGACTGAGCACGAGTTATTCGTGGAAGTAATTCCAATGAAAAAACATTAATATTTTTTTCGGAAAGTTTTGAAATGGTATCTTTATTATTTGTAGGATCGAAAACTCCTATCAAGTTTTTATTCGGACTTAAAATTTTTAAATCTTCTTCGGAAGGTAAATTTAATTGTAATAAAATATCTGATTCTTTTATAATTTTTTCTTTTTCACTAAAAAATTCAGCACCATTTTCTGAGAACTTTTCATCGTTTATTTCAAGATGTTCAGCATAATTTTTTTCAAGATATACTTTGAAACCATTTGAAATAAATTTCTTTACATTTTCAGGTGTAACTGAAATTCTTTTTTCAGTGTTTTTATTTTCACAAACAGAGCCAATAATCATTTATTTTTATTAGAATTTACAGCAAAACAATAGCTAAGACTACTAATATAGCAATAACTGATATTGTCCCCCAAAGGACAAATTTTGTAAAATTTTCCCAAGTTTTTTTATGACTATCATTGTCCATGAACTTTATTTCTGTCTTGCTTTAAATTTTGGATTTTTTTTATTAATTATATAAACTCTACCTCTTCTTTTAACCATCTTTGAATTTAGATCTCTTTTTTTTAATGATTTAAGGGAGCTTTTTATTTTCATAATAATTTAGCCTGGCAACGTCCTACTCTCCCATGCCTTAAGACAAAGTACCATCGGCGCAGAAGGGCTTGACTTCCGAGTTCGGAATGGGATCGGGTATTACACCTTCGCAATAATCACCAGGCAAAAGTCTTATACTGTATTATAAAAGCTTGTAAATATTAAATTTCAGTTGATTTTAATTATTTTTTTGAAAATCTTTAAAGGTAATATCAAAACCTTTATCAAAATCGCTTTTAGGGCTCCAGCCATATTTCCTAGCTAAAGATATGTCTAAGCATTTTTTGGGCATTCCATCAGGTTTTTTTTTATCATATTTAATTTTTAGTTTTATTCCAATTTTTTTCATTAAAAATTTTGCGAACCACTTTATAGAATAACTTTTGCCAGTACCAATATTCAAAAATGGCTCTTTAATTTTCTTATTCATGAAATAAATTAATGCGTCAGCAAAATCTTCTACAAACATTAATTCTCTTTTAGCTTTTCCTGTTCCCCACAATACAATATGTTTTTTATTTTTCTTTTTTGCTAAAGTTATCTTTTTGATTAATGCTGGATAAAAATGAGAATTTTGGGGGTTATAGTTATCGCCTGGGCCATACATATTTGGTGGCATTAAACTTTTATAGTTTAAATTGTAGCTTTTAGAGTAATTTGCACACATATGTATCCCTGCAATTTTTGCAATTGCATAAGCATCATTAGTCTCCTCTAATTTTCCTGATAACAGATATTTTTCTTTCATGGGCTGTTTACAATTTTTTGGATAAATACAACTTGATCCTAAAAAAATTAGATTTTTTATTTTTGCCAAATAAGAGCCATGAATTAAATTATTTTGTATTTGCAAATTTTCAAATAAAAATTTGTCTTTATATTTGTAATTCGCAATTATTCCTCCAACTTTTGCCGCAGCTATTATTACCAAGTCAGGTTTTTTTTTTTTAAGATATTTGTATACATTAATCTGATTTAACAAATTAAGTTTTTTTTTGTCTGCTGTTAACAGATTTGAATATCCATTTTTTTTTAATTTTTTATATATTGATGAACCTACCATGCCCCTATGTCCTGCAAGAAAAATTTTTGATTTTCTACTTAACATTTAAAATATTTATTTCCGCTGATATCATCTCTTCAATAAGTTGATCAATATTTGTTCTTGGTTTCCAAGAAAGTTTTTTTCTTGCTTTTGAAGCGTTACCTAAGAGAGTATTTACATCAAGGGGCCTAATGTAGTTTTTATCTATAAAAACTATATCTCTTTTTAATACTGTATCATATCCTTTTTCTTTCAGACCTTTCCCTTTCCAGATAATATTTAAATTTAATTTTTTAGTTACCAAATTAATAAATTGTCTGATACTTAATTGTTTTCCTGTAGCAATAACATAATCATCTGGTTTTTTTTGTTGTAAAATTTTCCACATTGCCTCAACATAATCTCTTGCATGGCCCCAATCTCTTTTTGAGTCTAAATTTCCCAAGAAAAGTTTTTTTTGTTTGCCGATTTTTATTCTTACTAAAGCCCTTATTATTTTTTTTGTTACAAAAGTTTCACCTCTTCTTGGGCTTTCATGATTAAATAAAATCCCGTTAGATCCGAATATATTATAAGCCTCTCTATAATTTTTTGTTATCCAATGAGCATATAATTTTGCGACACCATATGGACTTAAAGGGTAAAAGTTCGTTTTTTCATTTTGTGGAGACTCTTGAACCTTTCCATACATTTCTGAAGTTCCTGCTTGATAAAATTTTGTTTTTTTTTCTAATTTGTGAAATTTTATAGCCTCTAAAATTCTAAGCGCTCCTAATGCATCTGCATTTGCGGTATACTCCGGCACCTCAAAAGATACTGCAACATGCGATTGTGCAGCTAAATTATAAATTTCATCAGGTCTGATCTTTTCTATTATTTTTGATACAGATGTAGAGTCTGTAATATCTCCATAATGTAAAAAAAAGTTTCTGGATTTGACATGTGGTTCTTGATAAATATGATCTATTCTAAATGTATTTATTGATGAGGACCTTCTTTTTACGCCATGGACTGAATATTTTTTTTTTAATAAAAATTCTGCAAGGTAAGATCCGTCCTGACCAGTAATACCGAATATAAGAGCTTTTTTTTTCACTTACAATTTTTTAATATAATTAATTTTTTAGAATGTAAAGATTAATAAGTTTTATTCCTATAAATGTACTCAAATGTTTTTCTAAAAGGCATTTTAGCTTTATATATTTGTTCAAAATTGTTTTTATTTAATAAGTCATGTAAATTACTAAATTTATAGTTTTTTTTTATCATGTCATGATAATGATGTTCAAACAAAACTAAATTTACATTTTTGATATTATTTTTTGCTCCAGAAAGAACTTCAAATTCATATCCCTCTGTATCTATTTTTAAAAAATCTATTTTTGAAATATTTTTTTTAGACATATATTCATCTAAACATATTTGCTGCGCAGAAATTTCACTAAAAAAATTTTTATTTTTCAAATTTAAAAGTAATTTTTTTTTTCTCTTAAAATAATTTGAGTCTGTATTAATTTCTTTTATTGTAGAAGACGAACTTTCATCCAAATGTTTCATCATGATTTGCTTATTTTCTTTACCAAGTGCAATATTTTCAATTGTAATTTCAGTTTTATTTTTAATGTTTTTGATTTTATCAATTTTTTTTTTTAAATAATTAAAAGAAAAATAATTTGGCTCAAAAGAATAAAGTTTTTCTATGTTAAAATGTTTTAAATATAGGTCTATTGTCTCGCCTTTATGAGCTCCCACATCAAATACAACATTAAAATCATTTAATTTCATTTTTTTTAAAAAATTTAACATTCTTTTCTTATGGAAAAAATCAAAGAAATTTAGGATTTGTAAAGTTAGAAATTGTATCATTTTTTTCTTTTAAAAATATATTTATCCATTTTTTTTCTGACAACATATTGTTCATATTTATTGCATTTAGGTTTATTGTCTTGACAGAAATTATAATTCTTAATTAAATTTTCAATTTGATTTTCAACCCTAAATAATGAGTTATCAATTTTATAATAAGGATTTAACAGAATATTATAATTATATTTTTCATTTTCTTTAATTATTCTGTCTATGTTTCTTACAATAAAAATTGTAATCCCAATTAGTATTACTATAAAAGTTTTTTTTTTTATTAAGTTTAAATTATTATCAAATTTTTCTAAAATTAATGATAATGGTATAAATAGTAAAACTGCAATCAGCGAATAGCCTCCATATCTTAAAGTAGGATGGTTTATAAACCATTCTATTAATAAAATAATTATTATTGAATATACAAAAATAATTTCTTTGTTTATTTTAATTTTAGTTTTTTTATTTGAATAGAAAGTAATTAAAAAAATTAATTTTAAAAAAATCAAACCGATCAAAAAATCTGAAAATTTAAAGAAAAAATACCTGTCTAGCCAACCATGTACCCAATTAAAATTTTCTACATATTTACCCGGGTCATCAACTTTAAAAATAGGTGTCATTCCAGCCTTTGACCAATTCTCATAATGGAGTGCCATTTTCTTAATCTCTTCAGTCTGTATTGACCACTCAAAACTAGTAAAGCAACTTCCTGAAAGTGGGTAAATTAAACATCCTGTGTTAAAGAAGTTTGTGACTAAAACAAGAGACAATAAAATGATAGAAAAATAGAAAATTGGATTAAGCAGTAATTTCATCATTAATTTTTTTAAACCAATCTTTCCAATAATTATAAAAAATAAAGGTAGTAATAGTAAACCGTATAAAAAATAGATAGCTTTTAATGAAATCGTAATTGCAAATAAAATTGATAGTTTTGATATCTCATAAAATGTAATTTTTTTTAAAATTAAGACTTTAAATATCTCACTTATAATTAACAAAACTAATATTTGAGCCGATCTATCTGTGCCATGTTCTGCTAACCTGTAAAAAAATACTAAAATAAAGATTAAAGCTAAAAGATCGAAAAAATATATGTATGATATATTTTTTTTTTGAATGGATGCTTTAATATTTGAAAAAAAAATAAAAATTACTGAGCCAAAAATAATCGCTGAACCAATATGAAATAGATGGTATTTTATAATTGGAAGGTAAAATAACGAATTAAAGTAAAATAATGATGATGGAGTTCTGAAACCATGATTTAAATGACCTATTCCAAATATCAGTGAGTTTTGATTCAAATAATATGTGTAAGGGAAATGGTAATAAGGGAAATCATCATGAGATTTAAAAATTAAAAAAGAAAAAAATATTATTAAAAAAACAATAGTTAAAATATTTATTTCTAATTTATTAATACTTTTTTTTAAATAACTAATATAAAGAAGCAACAATCCTAAAATCAAAAAAAATAAATTATGGTATATGCCATGAGAATAAAAAAAATGTGAAATATAAGAGTAAGTAATTAAAAAGAAAACTCCAATCAGCCCTGAATATCCAAGACAGATTTTGTTATTTTTAGAGATGTTATTTAATCCTTGAAGAAAAATTCCATAACCTAATGTTGAAAAAATAGAAATAAAATAAAAAAAAAAAAGAATAAAAATATCAATTTTCATGTCAATAATTATATTATTATCATAATTTTCATTTTATTATAAGCATATCAGTTGATTAATAATAATTTTACTTTTTAAAAGTTAATATTTTGATTTACTAGAATTTAAGATAAAAAATGTTGAAGTATACAAAAAAATTGAAATTAAAATTATTTTTATTTGATAGCTACTTTCATAAGGATATCTAGCAGCTAATAAAAGAATTATACCATTTATAATACTCATTAAAATACTACTTGCATTATTTGCTATGACTTTATCACTAATAATTTTGTTAAACCTCTGATAGATCAATTGATGTAAATGATTGTTATCTGGCACAAGTGGGGAGAATTTATTTTTTAATTTTCTAATTATAGAAAATAAATTTTCATAACATGGGTACCACAATAAAGTAATAAAAAAATAAGGTGATATGTCGGGATTAGAATTATGACATATTATTATAAGATAACCCACAAAAAAACTTAAAATATAGGCTCCGGCATCCCCTAACAATAATGAATTAGAAAGATTTAGAATTGTAATTACAATTAAAGTAATAATGAAAAAAAGAATATATTTTCCATCACTTTCAAACAATAATTTTACATTTGTGTCTAATAGCAAACTAGTATCTAATAGTACGTATATTACTGTTGTCATATAAATTAACAAGAGTCCATTAAGGCCGTCGATAAAATTTGATCCGTTAATTAGTATTAGTAAGCAGAAACATGTAAAAAGAATATTAAAATATAGTAATTCTAAAAGATTATCAAAAAAAAGTATTCTTGATGATAATATTCTTAAATCTAAAAAAATTACAGAAAAAAAAATTATTATGATTTGTAATAAAAATCTTTGCTTAGCTGAAATTATAACTTTTCTATCAGAAAGAAAACCCAACATGAAAATTGATAATATTATTAAAATGTAAAAAATATTATTATAATTGATAGATAGGATTGGTATGACTAAAAATATTCCACCAACTAAGGGAATATTTTTTTCATTAGTAAAAAGTTGGTGATTATCACCAGAATAATTAGATAAATACTTTTTTTTTTTAAAATATATCGCAAAAAATATAATCGTCAGGAAATATAACAAAAAAAAATACAACATTTATTTTTTAATAATATAATTTAAACTCAAACAAATTAGATAATATAATGATTTTAAAGAATTAAAATTCATATATTTATTATAAACCTTAAAACCATCCATCAATTTTTGAATAACAGAAGATGATAGAGATGAATTTGATTTAGTCCACTTACTCAAATTTTTATCAAGACCATAAATTTTTATATCTCTCTCCAAAATTCTCAACCATAAAACAAAATCCTCTTTTGTTTTAATAGATGGAAATTTAATTTGCTCGCTAAATATATCTTTTTTAATAATTACAGTTGATGTACCTATGTCACAAGACTTTAATAAGTCTTCTAGATGAAAGAAGCTTCGAGCGACTCTCTTTCCAATAACATTTCTATCCTCATCAACTATTTGATAAGATGTATGTGATACTAGATAATTATTATTAGTCATAAAACTCATTTGTTTACTTAGTTTATCAATTTCCCAAGTGTCATCAGCGTCTAAAAAAGCTATATAATTTCCTTTGGAACTAGATATTCCTTTATTTCTTGAAAGACCAGCTCCCAATTTTTTTTTATTTTTTATTATTCTTATTCTTTCATCTTTTTTTTTAATTTCTTCTAGCAATTTTAAATCGTCATAGTTTTCATCGTCATAAACAATGAGAATTTCAATATTTTCATATGACTGGCTAATAGCCGAATTAATTGTAGTCGAAATGAACTTTTTTTTTTTATAATATGGAATAATTATACTAACTAAATCCATTTATTATTGAATGTCTTGCCTAACTTTCTAAGAAGCTTTTTAGTTGTTTCGATCTGCTAGGGTGTTTGAGTTTTCTTAAAGCTTTAGCCTCAATTTGCCTTATCCTTTCCCTAGTTACAGAAAACTGTAAACCAACCTCCTCCAAAGTATGATCTGTGTTCATCCCTACTCCAAATCTCATTCTCAAAACTCTTTCCTCTCTAGGTGTTAATGTAGAAAGAATTTTAGTTGTCGCCTCACTAAGATTAGATTTTATTGCTTGTTCTAATGGAGCTAAAGCTTTTGTATCTTCAATAAAATCACCTAAGTTACTATCTTCTTCATCTCCTACTGGTTTTTCAAGAGAGACTGGTTCTTTTGAAATTTTTAAAACTTTTCTTACTTTTTCCAAAGGCATTCTAAGTTTTTTTGCGAGTTCTTCTGGTGTAGCCTCTCTTCCAAACTCGCTTAAAATTAGTCTTTGAGTTCTGACAATTTTATTAATTGTTTCTATCATGTGAACAGGAATTCGTATAGTTCTTGCTTGGTCCGCTATAGATCTAGTGATTGCTTGTCTTATCCACCAAGTTGCGTATGTGGAAAATTTATAACCTCTTCTGTATTCGAATTTATCTACAGCTTTCATTAATCCAATATTTCCTTCCTGGATTAAGTCTAAAAACTGCAAACCACGGTTAGTATATTTTTTTGCTATTGAAATTACTAGCCTCAAATTAGCCTCTACCATTTCTTTTTTTGCTATACGTGATTCTTTTTCTCCTTTCTGTATTCTACTTACTAATTTTTTAAAATCAGTAACACTAATTCCAAGTTTGTGGCTAATTTCTACCAACCTATCTCTTATATTCTTAAATTCATTTTTATTTTTATTGAAAAAACTTTTCCAAATTGAATTTGATGTCAAAAAATTTTTTAGATTAGGATTTATTTCATTTCCTACATAAAATTTAATAAATTCTTCTCTAGTAATTTTATCATTCATTGCCAATCTTAATAAATTTCCTTCCAATGATATGATTTTTTTATTCTCGATGTAATGTTTTTGAACTAAATTTTCTAAAACAGATGGAGATAATTGTAGAGATTTTATACTCTCTAAAATTTCATTGACTAATCTTTGATAGTTTTTTTCCTTTGCTGGAGAGTATTTTATATTATTCAATATACTATTTAGTTTTTCTTTTTGATGTTTTATTAGTTTTGAGTAATTTTTAGTTAAATTGTTCACAGTGTCCAAAACTTTTGGTTTAATTTCGCTTTCCATAGCAGCTAAAGTTGGGTTAAACTCGTCTTCTTCATCAGAATTGTTATTATCTTTTTTCTCTTCAATCGATTTAACTTTGTCTGTTTGTGTATCTTCTTTGTTTTTTTTATTTTTAAGCTCTTGTGCAGAGTTTTCCTCTTCCATGTAATTTGTATCAATATCTATAATTTCTCTTACCATTATCTCATCTTTTTGAAGTTTATCATTCCAATCGTAGAATTGTTGAGCTGTAATTGGACTTTGAGATAAGGCATTTAGCATTACATCCTTTCCAGCTTCAATTCTTTTAGCAATTGCTATCTCTCCCTCTCTGGACAAAAGCTCGACACCGCCCATTTCTCTTAAATACATTCGGATTGGATCATCACTTTTTTCAATACTTTTTGTTTCTTCCTTATTTTGATTATCTCTTTTTTTGATAGCCTTAAAATCTGATTTTTTTTCAACTAATGATATTTTCTCATCTAGTATATGTAAAAAAGCTTGGGACAAATTTTGACTTGATAAATTTCTTTTACCAAGAGATTTACTTAGCTCCTCATGAGTTATAAAACCCCGATGAACACCTCTGCCCATAAGTCTAGCGAACGATTTTGTAATAATTCTTTCCACAGTATAAAAAATTTGGAAAGTCTTATATAAAGACAATTTTAAAAAAATCTATGATTTTTTGTGTTTATTTAATTAATATTTTGCTCTTTTTTAAGCCTCCTAATTTCATCAAAAGTATTTTGGTTAAAATCCTGAGCAAATTTTGATTCTAGCTCTTGAATTCTTAGTTCTAAACTATAAGTTTTAAGATCTTTTTTAATATCTTCAAATATTTCAGATAGTTTTGAATAATTATTATCATTTTTTTTAATAATATGTTTTACAGTTGCGTATTTGTTAATATTGTCTAAAAAATTTTTATCTATATCTATATCATTGTATTTTCCATCTTTTAAAGACTGTTCTACAAGTTGAAAAAGAACTTTGTTCTCTTTTGAAAAAAATAATAAATCTTCCAATAAATCTAACCGGTGATAAAAGAAATCTAGGTTATTTAATATTATATACAATAAAGAAAGTTCTTTAATTTCTATTGAAGAAAATTTTTGTGTTTCTCTATATATATTTTTTGTAATTTCAAGAGATTTAGCTTTTTTAAAATTAAAATTATTTTTTTTAAAATTAATTTTTGATGGTAGAAAGTTTGATAGCTGATCTAAAAAGAATCCTAAAACATATTTTTTAACAACTTTATCATTTATTAAATTTGCTAAGTTTGATAATTTTTTTTCAATCATAGCAAGTTCTGTAGGTGTTTTTTTTGAATTATTTAAATAATGATTAAAAATAAATTTATGTATTTGTATCTTATTATCAATTGAATATGTTAAAAAATCTTCTTTGTCTTTATCTTTTAAAAAACTGTCAGGGTCTTCGCCATTTGGTAAAAATAGGAAAGAGATCTGTTTTTCAGGTTGTAAGAATCTCAAAGAATTTTCAGCTGCTCTTAATGCTGCTTTATAACCACCTTCATCTCCGTCAAAACAAATAATAATTTCTGAAAAAAATTGTCCTAATAATAAGATTTGTTTATTTGTAAGTGCAGTTCCGAGATTTGCAACACAATTAAATATTTGATTATTATATAATCTTATAACATCCATATACCCTTCAACTAAATATACTTGATCATATTTATTTGATACTTTTCTAGCTTTGTTTAAATTATAAAGATTATTTCCTTTTTTAAAGAAATTGGTTTCGGGAGAATTAATATATTTTGCAATTTTTTTATTGTCTTCAATTATTCTTCCACCAGCAGCTATAGGCTTTCCAGTTAAAGAATAGATCGGAAAAATTAATCTGCCTCTAAATCTGTCGACATACACATTCTTTCTTTCGTCTAGATAAAACAAACCAGAGTCTTGTAAACTTTTTTCATTAAATTTTTTTTTCAAATCTAAAAATGTGTTTGAGTCAAATGGCACATACCCCAAATTAAATTCTTCAATAGACTTATTATCTAAGTTTCTTTTTTTTAAGTAATCTGAAACTTTTTTATTTGTTATGGTTGATGAAATTATATATTTTTTATTTCTTTCTATATAAGTTGAATAAATTTCAGTATATAAATTCCAATCTTTTTCTCTTTGTTTATCTTGTTTAGTAAATCTATAAGGTTGTAATCCAGCCTGATTTGCTAAACTTCTAACAGCTTCTCCAAATTTTAAATTTTGGGTTTTCATTAAAAAATCAAATATGTTCCCATGTTCTCCTGTACTAAAGCAATGATAGAAACCTTTTTCATCATTAATTGTGAATGAGGGTGTTTTTTCATTCTTGAAAGGTGACAGACCAACAAATTCCTTGCCTCTTTTTTTTATTGCTACAAATTTAGATACTACAGTAGAAACTTTTAATCTTGATTTTATCTCTTCTAAATATTCCTTTGGGTATTTCATATTAAATAAATCATTTATTTAAAATCTCTTTTAAAACTTTGCCAGCTAAAGAAAAATCTAACTTATCGGAATATTTTTTTTTTAACTCTCCCATCACCTTGCCCATATCTTTTATTGATGATGCTTTTGTAGAGGCTATTATTTCACTACAAATTTTCTTTGTTTCTTCCTCGCTCATTTGTTTTGGTAAATAGCTTGATAAAATTTCTTGCTCTTGTTTTTCTATTTGAAGCAAATCATCTCTATTATTTTTCTTATAAACTTCAATTGATTCGGCTCTTTGTTTAATCATTTTCTTCAACATTTTTTTAATATCATCATCATCAGTCTCTTTTTTTTGAGGTCCAGATCTATTGATTATATCTAATTCTTTAATGCCAGATAATATTAACCTGTAAGTTGATATTTTTATTTTATCTTTTAATTTAAGTGAGTTTTTGTAGTCTAAATCAATCTTGTCTCTAATAGCCATGATCACAAACTTACTTTTAAAGAGAAATTTCTTCAAAAGAAAAAATAATTTTTTTTAGAATTTTCCATTAGATATGTTGCGGAAAAAAGGGTTTTATTGTATTAACCTTTAACTTATGAGTTGTAATTGACATCAAAACAGAAAAACAAAACTTCAAATTTTTCTAATTTACACCCAGCCATTTTAGTTCTTGAAAATAAGTCAATATTTAAAGGCATCGGATTAGGTTATCAAGGAGAGGCAACCGGTGAAGTTTGTTTTAATACTTCGCTAACAGGTTATCAAGAAATTATATCTGATCCATCATATGCTGGACAAATAATAAATTTTACTTTTCCTCATATAGGGAATGTTGGAACTAATAACGAGGACATTGAATCTGACAAAATTTGGACTAGAGGTGTGATATTTAACTCTGAAATAACAAGTCCTTCAAATTATAGATCTCTTCAAAATTTAGATAATTGGCTGAAAAAAAATAAAATAGTTGGAATTACTGGTTTGGATACTAGGGGGTTAACAAATTTTATTAGAGATAAAGGAGCGCCCAAGGGTACTATAGCAAATTTTAAAAACGGAAAATTCAACATAGGTAAACTAATAAAAAAATCGATAAATTGGCCTGGTTTAAAAGGTATGGATCTTGCTAAAGAAGTCACAACACCAAAAACTTATACCTGGAAAGGATTAAAAACTTGGAAAAAAATTAAGGGATTTGAAAAAAATAAAAAAAGAAAATTCAAGATCGTTGCAATAGATTTTGGAATAAAAAAAAATATACTTAGATATTTTTCCAATTATGATTGTGAAGTTAAAGTAGTTTCATGCAAAAAAAATTCAGATGAAATTTTTAAATTAAAACCTCATGGTGTTTTTTTATCAAATGGTCCAGGAGATCCAGCTGCAACTGGAAAATATGCAATTGATGTTGTAAAAAATTTAATACAAAGCGGTTTACCTTTATTTGGTATTTGTTTGGGTCATCAAATATTAGCCCTTGCTTTAAACGCAAAAACAAGAAAAATGAAATTAGGACATAGAGGTGCTAATCATCCTGTAAAAAATTTAATAACTAATAAAGTAGAAATAACAAGCCAAAACCATGGGTTTGAAGTGATCAAAGAAAGCTTAAAGAAAAATACTGAAATAACTCATTTATCCTTATTTGATAATTCTATTGAAGGTATAAGATTAAAAAACAAACCGGTTTTCTCTGTTCAATACCATCCAGAGGCAAACCCGGGTCCTCAAGATAGCAAATATTTATTTAGTCATTTCATGGAAGATGTAAAAAAATATGCCAAAAAGAAAAGATATTAAAAAAATATTAGTTATTGGAGCTGGTCCAATAATTATTGGTCAAGCATGTGAGTTTGATTACTCTGGTACACAAGCTTGTAAAGCTCTCAAAGATGAGGGATATAAAGTCATATTAATTAATTCAAACCCTGCAACAATTATGACTGATCCTGGCGTTGCAGACAAAACATATATTGAGCCTATATCACTAGTAGTACTTGAGGAAGTTATAAAAAAAGAAAAACCTGATGCAATTTTGCCAACAATGGGTGGGCAGACTGCATTAAATCTTGCAATAAGTGCTGAAAAAATTGGTTTGTTAAAAAAATATAAAATTGAACTCATAGGTGCAAATTCAAAAGCAATTGCTAATGCAGAAGATAGAAAGAAATTTAGAAAAAATATGACTGACATTGGTTTAGATTTACCCAAGTCTGAAATATTAAATACGTTATCAAATTCAAAAAAATGTCTAAAAAAAATCGGTTTACCGGCAATAATTAGACCTTCATTTACTTTGGGTGGTTTAGGTGGTGGAATTGCAAGAACAAAAAAAGATTTTTTTAAAATAGTTAAAGAAGGCATAAGAGAGTCGCCACAAAATCAAGTTTTGGTGGAAGAATGTCTTGATGGGTGGAAAGAGTTTGAGATGGAGGTGGTTAGAGATAAAAATGACAATTGTATAATTATTTGTTCAATTGAAAATGTTGATCCTATGGGAACCCACACGGGCGACTCGGTAACAATAGCACCAGCATTAACACTAACTGATAAAGAATACCAGGTAATGAGAAATGCATCTATTGCATGTCTAAGAAAAATTGGTGTTGAAACTGGCGGTTCTAATGTTCAATTTGCAATTAATCCTAAAAATGGAAGGATGGTAATAATTGAGATGAATCCAAGGGTTTCAAGGTCATCGGCTTTAGCATCTAAAGCTACAGGTTTTCCAATTGCTAAAGTGGCTGCAAAGTTAGCTGTAGGTTACACATTAGACGAACTACAAAATGAAATTACAAAAGTTACACCAGCATCCTTTGAACCAACTATAGACTATGTGGTTACAAAAATTCCTAGATTTACCTTTGAAAAATTTTCAGACACAGATGCAATTTTAGGAACTTCTATGAGATCTGTAGGTGAGGCAATGGCAATTGGAAGAAATTTTAAAGAGTCTTTGCAAAAAGCTCTCGTATCTCTTGAGATTGGATTAACAGGATTAGATGATATATTTAACTATAATAAAAAGGAGATTTTAAAAAAATTAAAAATTAATATTCCTAACAAATTACTTCTTATTGCTGAAGCTTTTAGAAAAAAAATTTCAATAAATACTGTCTATAAGTTATCTAAAGTTGATCCTTGGTTTTTAAATCAAATTAAAGAATTAGTTGAGGAAGAAAATAAATTAGCATTAAAAGGTTTACCAAAGAAATTTGGGGAATTTAATAGAATAAAATCCATGGGATTTTCTGATAAAAAAATTTCTAAAATAACTGGAATAAATGAAAAAATAGTAAAATTTAAAAGAAAAGCTCTAAAAGTTTTGCCTGTGTTTAAAAAAGTTGATACTTGTGCAGCGGAATTTAAGTCTTTTACTCCTTATATGTATTCGACCTATCAAAGAAATTTTTCTTTTAAAATTGAATGCGAATCCGAACCAACAAATAAAAAGAAAATTATAATTCTTGGAGGTGGGCCTAATAGAATTGGTCAAGGAATAGAATTTGATTATTGCTGTTGTCAAGCTAGCTTTTCTTTGAAAGAAGCTGGATATGAAACAATCATGATTAATTGTAATCCAGAAACAGTTTCTACAGATTACGACACGAGTGATAGATTGTATTTTGAACCTTTGATTGAAGAATATGTTGAAAACATAATTTTAAAAGAAAAATCAAAAGGTAATCTCTTAGGTATAATTGCTCAATTTGGTGGCCAAACTCCTATTAAACTAGCAAAATTTTTACATGATAATAAATTGCCAATTCTAGGAACTCAATTTACTTCAATTGATTTGGCAGAGGATAGAGACAGATTTAGAGAACTACTAATTAAATTAAAACTTAAACAAGCAGAAAGTGGAATTGCATACAAATTTGATCAAGCGATTAAAATTTCAGAAAAAATTGGCTTACCTGTTGTTGTTAGACCGTCTTATGTTTTGGGAGGAAGGGCGATGGAGATAGTATATGATAAAAGCCAATTAAAACAATTTATTAATGAAGCTTTTAAAGCATCAGAAAAAAATCCGATTTTAATTGATAAATTTATTGATAATGCAATGGAAGTAGATGTTGATGCTATTTCTGATGGAAAAGATGTTTACGTTGCTGGAATAATGCAACATATTGAAGAGGCAGGTATACACTCAGGTGACTCAGCTTGTTGCTTACCGCCAGTATCTATAAAAGCAAATATTTTAAAAGAATTAAAAGTTCAAACAAGAAAGCTTGCGTTAGCCCTAAAAGTTAAGGGATTTTTGAACATTCAATTTGCAATTAAAAAAGATGAAATTTACGTAATTGAGGTTAACCCAAGAGCTAGCAGGACCGTACCATTTGTTTCTAAAGCAAATGGGATATCGCTTGCAAAAATTGCATCGAGAATAATGTCAGGTGAAAAATTAAATAAGTATAAATTGAAGTATAAAACTAATAAAAAATTTGCTGTAAAAGAAGCAGTTTTTCCCTTCAATAAGTTCCCAGATAGCGATGTATTGTTAGGACCAGAAATGAAATCAACTGGAGAAGTTATGGGTTTTGATGAAGACTTTGGAATGGCAGTTGCAAAAAGTCAAATAGCTGCCTCAAATTCGTTGCCGATAAAAGGAATGGCTTTCTTGTCGGTCAAAGACTCTCATAAGCAGGAAATTGTTGGTATAGCTCAAAGGTTGATTAAACTTGGTTTTACTCTTTCAGCTACAAAAGGAACTTCAGATATTATTAAACAGAATGGTATGAAATGTAGAAAAATTAACAAAGTAAGTAGTGGAAGACCCCATATAGTTGACATTTTAAACTCAAAAAAAATATCTTTAGTTATAAATACTGGGGGTGGAAACTCTGAACATAGAATTAGCGATGCGAGAGCTTTAAGAAGAGGGGCATTGGCAAATAAAATTCCATATTGTACAAATATGTCTACTGCTTATTCTTTTCTTGAGGCGATAAAATCTTTAAAAACTTCAAGACTAAAAGTCCAATCTTTACAGGATAGCTGAACCTTTAATTAACTTTCCAATCTGTTTTAAAAGTAACATAATTAACCTGAAGACATCTTCTTTCTTTTACTATCTCTTTCTTTTCCATCCCATGCCATGTATTTGGACCACTAGAAAAAAAATATCCATAATTGTCTCTATATGGAACAGTTTTAGTTAGTTTTAGATCTTTATTATAAAAGTCAGTACCAAGACCTTCACTTTCATTTTCCTTATTAACGAACAACAAGCATGACATTAATTTTTCTTTTATGTCACAATGTGGTTTTAACCAGAAACCTTTCCTATCACATATAACTTCAACTCTTACGTAAGAATTGGATAGATCCTTATTAATTAATTTAGATATCTTATTATGTGTTTCTTTGTTCTGAAGTTCTTCAATCAGGCTTTTTAATGCTGGAAAATTTTTTTCATTCTCTTTAGTTATAAAACATCTAAATTTTAAAGCTTTGCCCCCGTCTGATATACCCTCTCTAAATTCACCTTGACCACCATCAATTGCTCTTGTTCCATCATAATTAATATTGTGTTCAATTGGATTATCTATCTCTGCTTTTATAATTTCTTTTATTTGATCATCAGTAAGAGGTTTGTTTAGCTCCCAATGATCAAAAGGTTCGCTGAATTTTGAGGAATTATTATCTAAAGAGTTTAAAAATGACATTTTATAATTTTTTTTTTAGTTCATATGCTATTCTTTTAGTTTCATCAAGTTTTTCATACTCCCAAAACTCTAATTTGTCATCAAATTCTCTTATGACATTCATTCTTTCAAATAATTTTCTGAATTTTTGAAATCTAGTATCTTTTTTAGAAGGAGGTATCATTGCTACATATAAAGGTTTGCCAGTTAAAGCAGCTTCAGAAATCATCGAGCTAGAATCGCAAGTAACAATTATGTAATCCGCAATTCCGAGAGATGATAAATATGCATCTTTATCGACTTTATCAATAATTAGATGTTCTTTAGTAAAGAATTTTTTTGCAAGATCTATTGTTCTAGACGGTGTTCTATTCGAGGGTATTACTATTACCTGAATATCATTATTTAAAACTTGTTTGCTAATTTTTGAGAAAATATTTAGTAAGTTTTGGTTTGAATAAGCATAATATTTAGTTGGACCACCCAAAATCAAAGTAATAATTTTTTTTTCTTTTGATATTTTTTCTAACAAATAATTTTTTTTCTCATTAATTTCCTCAGAAGTTAAATAATGAATTGCCCCTTTTGAACTTATAACATTATCCCCTTTTAAATCATCATGTTCGGGGGAAATAATATAATCGAAATTTTTAAAATTAACTTTTGGATCTTGGACATGGATGTTTTTAATTTTTTTGCTATTGATTTTTTTTAGAAATATTGATGGAATGACACTTTTTCTCCCACATGAAATAATTATATCAAAGTCTCTTTTAATATTGTTTTTAAAAACAAACTTTTTAACCGGTGTAAATTTTGGTGGAATCAATTTCCAAAAACTATTTAATTCAACTTTTTCGTGAAAATAATCTAGATCAAGAGCCTTTGCTAAACCTTCTGCCTGACTAATCATGCCATGTAATCCCTCTGTCAATAATAACCCTTTTAATTTGCCCATTAATTACTATATAGCTTCCATATGACTCAAAATCCAACTAAACACACAAAAGTGTTAATAATTGGATCAGGACCAGCTGGATACACTGCTGCCGTTTATGCAGCAAGAGCTCTTCTGAAACCGATAATGGTTACGGGTATGGAGCCAGGGGGACAATTAACGACAACTACTGATGTTGAAAATTATCCAGGTTTTGCTGAAGTCATCCAAGGTCCCTGGTTAATGGAGCAAATGAGAGATCAAGCAAAAGCAGTAGGAACAGAAATGGTTGAAGATCATATTTCATCTGTCAACTTAAAATCTAAACCTTTTGAAGCAATTGGTGATGGTGGTCAAAAGTACACTGCTGACTCAATAATTATTTCAACAGGTGCTCAAGCAAGATGGTTAAATTTAGATTCAGAGCAAAAATTTAGAGGCTTTGGTGTATCAGCATGTGCAACATGCGATGGATTTTTTTTTAAAGATAAAACTGTTGCAGTAGTTGGTGGAGGAAATGCTGCTGTAGAAGAGGCAATGTTTTTAACAAAATTTGCATCAAATGTTAAACTCATTCATAGAAGAAACGAGTTAAGAGCAGAAAAAATGTTGCAAAAAAAATTAATGGAAAATAAGAAAATTGAAATTATTTGGGATAGTGTTGTTGAAGAAGTTGTTGGTGATGAAAATCCTAAAAATGTTAAGGGCTTAAAAATTAAAAATGTAAAAACAAATAAAGTTGAAGAATTAAAGTTGGATGGTTTGTTTATAGCGATAGGTCACGATCCAGCAACTCAATTATTTAAAAATCAATTAAAAATGGATAAAGAAGGATATTTAGTAACTAAATCGGACTCAACAGAAACAAATATTCCAGGTGTATTTGCTGCTGGAGATGTGAAAGACAAAATTTTTAGACAAGCAGTAACAGCGGCAGGAATGGGATGTATGGCTGCGCTTGAGGCTGAAAAATATTTATCACATTGATAAATGAAAAATAATCTACATGTATTTTTAGGGGCAACAGTTGCTGATGCTGCGGCTAGACCATTGCATTGGGTTTATAACCAAAAAAAACTTAATAAATATATTAAAAGAAAAAAAGATTTCTCATTTTTAAAAAATAATAAAAGCCCATTTTACAATGTCAAAACAGGTAGAGTTTCAGGTTATAATGAAGTGGGCCAAACTATGTTTAAAACATTGCTCGAAGGTCATGAAAATATAGAGGGAAGATTTAAGAGGAAAATCTTAAAGGTGTTCGGGCCCGGTAGTGAATATTGGAAGAATTTAAAGTTACGTTCAAAATACAGAAAAGTGAAAGATTGGCGTGGAATTATTAGAGGTCCTTGGATACACCAGAATATAATAGAGACAATAAACAACATCAATAAAAAAAAAAAAATTACCGGCGGAATTAAAGTCAATGAGTCAGATGGTTACTGTGCAACACTTCCTTATTTTTTATATTTTAGTAATTTAAAATCTTTAAAAAAGATTATATCAATAATCACAGTATCCAAACTAAGTATTAAATACGGTTTGGCTAAATTTTATTTATTGGATCTTGCTTTAAAAGGTACAAAAGATCCTATAAGAGAATTTACCAAAATTTATAAAAAAAATAATTATTTTAAAAAAATTGTTGAAGATATTAATCGTTTAAAAAAATTAAAAAAAGAACCTCATAGTAAAATAGTAAAGAAATTTGGTATGGCTTGTAGTTATCCCGGAACGTTTAATAGTTCTATTCATGCAATTTTGAGTTCAAAGTCCTATAAATCAGCTATATTAAAAACAATCAAGGCAGGTGGATGTAATTGTTCTAGATCTAATTTTGTTGGTGCTTACTTTTCTGCCTTGAAAGGCGTAGGCACGATCCCAAAGACCTGGATAAAAAAAACTATACCTGCACAAAAAATCTTAAATCAAAATTAAAATTTTCTTAAGTCTTATTTTAAGCTTTCACAAAAGTCAGAGATTTTTTTCAGTGCTTTTTTTAGATTTTCCATAGATGTTGCGTATGAAATTCTAAAATAACCTTCTAATCCAAATGCAGACCCTTGCACAACAGCAACACCATTGTTTTCTAAAAGTGACTGCACAAAATCAGTATCATTTTCAATTTTTTTTCCGTTTATATCTTTTTTGCCTATTAAATCTTTGCAGCTTGGGAAGACATAAAAAGCACCATCTGGTTTTAAACATTTAATTCCATTAATAGAATTAAGCGTGTTTACAACAAAATCTCTTCTTTCTTCGAATGCTTTTGCTCTTATAGATATAAAATCTTGATTACCATTTAGTGCCTCGACAGCAGCTGCTTGGCTTATTGATGAAGGATTAGTTGTAGATTGTGATTGTATTTTTGATATTGCTTTTATGACTTCTTTTGGACCGGCAGCATACCCTATCCTCCATCCAGTCATTGCGTATGATTTACTTACTCCATTCATTGTAACAACTCTATTTTTCAATTCTGGTATTTGCGCAATAGTAAAAAATTTAAAACCACCATAAGTAATGTGCTCATAAATATCATCACTCAAAATATTTACATGTGGATTTCTTTTTAAAACTTGTGATAAATTTTTTATTTCTTGTTCAGAATAAGTTGACCCAGTTGGATTAGAAGGAGAATTGATAATTAACCATTTTGTATTATTGGTAATCTTACTCTCTAAGTCTTTTGCAGTAATTTTAAAGTCCTGTTCTTCTGAACACTCGACTGCAACAGGTGTTGCTCCTGCTAATAATGTTATATCGGGATACGATACCCAGTATGGAGCTGGTATTAAAACCTCATCACCTTTATTCAATGTTGCCATCATTAGATTATAAATTACATGTTTGCCCCCTGCCCCAACTGTAATTTGATCGGTTGTGTAATCAAGATTGTTTTCTCTTTTAAATTTATTAACTATTGCCTCTTTTAAAATCTGGGTACCATCAACAGCTGTATATTTGGTATCACCATCTTTTATAGCTTTAATTGCGGCCTCCTTTATATTGTTAGGGGTATCAAAATCAGGTTCGCCAGCACCTAATCCTATTACATCTTTACCAGATGCTTTTAATTCTCTAGCTTTTTGGGTTACAGCTATTGTAGGAGAAGGTTTAATTCTTTTTAAACTATCTGATATTATGCTCATTGAAATATATTTTTATTTTAATACTTTGTTTAATATATGCAAAATACTTATCAAGATTTAATTTCACATATTCAGAGTAAAAATCCAAAAATTGCAGGTAAACTGGAAGGTGGTAAAAAATTTAAAATTAAATCTGACTTTAAGCCAGCTGGAGATCAGCCTCAAGCTATTAAAAAATTAGTGAAAAGCGCAAAAAAAGGAGAATTTAATCAAGTCTTATTAGGAGTAACTGGGTCAGGAAAAACTTTTACAATGGCCAAAGTTATAGAGGAGACAAATAGACCGGCATTAATTTTAGCACCAAATAAAACTTTAGCAGCTCAGCTTTATGGAGAAATGAAAACTTTTTTTCCAGATAATGCAGTAGAATATTTTGTATCTTATTATGACTATTACACACCTGAGGCGTATGTTCCAAGATCAGATACTTACATAGAAAAAGAAGCTTCCATAAATGAGCAAATAGATAGAATGAGACACTCGGCAACAAGATCTCTATTAGAGAGAGATGATGTTCTTATAGTTGCAAGTGTTTCATGTATTTATGGATTAGGATCTGTAGAGGCTTACAGTAAAATGACGCTAACTTTACAAAAAAATTATGATTATAACAGAGATCAAATAATAAAATCTTTAGTTGCTTTGCAATATAAAAGAAATGATCAAAATTTTTACAGAGGAACATTCAGAGCTAGAGGAGAATATCTTGAAATTTTTCCTTCTCACCTTGAAGATAGAGCATGGAGACTTAGTTTATTTGGAGATAAATTAGAAAAAATTGAAGAATTTGATCCTTTAACAGGAGATCAGGTCAGAGAACTTAGTCTAGTTAAAGTTTATGCAAATAGCCACTACATAACTCCTAAACCGACTGTAGAACAGGCGATAATTAATATTAGAAAAGAATTAGAAATAACTTTAAAAAAACATAAATCTGAAAATAAGTTACTAGAGGCTCAAAGATTAGAGGAAAGAACAAAATTTGATTTAGAAATGATCGAAGCAACTGGATCGTGCGCAGGAATTGAAAATTACTCAAGATTTTTGTCCGGCAGGAAACCTGGTGAACCTCCACCAACTCTATTTGAGTACTTTCCTGATAATACTTTAATATTTGTAGATGAATGTCACGTAACTGTACCTCAGCTTAACGGAATGTATAAAGGGGATAGATCAAGAAAAAGTACACTCGCTGAATATGGTTTTAGACTTCCGTCTTGTATGGATAATCGACCATTAAAATTTGAAGAGTGGGACCTAATGAGAACTCAAACTATTTTTGTTTCAGCAACTCCTGGTCCTTGGGAGTTGGATCAAACTAAGGGAAAGTTTATTGACCAGGTTATTAGGCCTACGGGTTTAATTGATCCACCTGTGGAAATACGATCTGCAAAAACTCAAGTTGATGACTTAATGCATGAATGCAAAAAGGTAATAGAAAACAATCATAGAGTCTTAGTAACGACTTTAACGAAAAAAATGGCAGAAGATTTAACAGAATATCTTCATGAAAATGGGGTAAAAGTTAGATACTTACATTCCGATATAGACACTTTAGAAAGAATAGAAATTATGCGAGATTTAAGGATGGGAGTTTTCGATGTTTTAGTTGGTATAAATCTTTTAAGGGAAGGATTAGATATACCAGAATGTGCCCTTGTTGGTATTTTAGATGCAGATAAGGAAGGATTCCTAAGATCTGAGACTTCCTTGATTCAAACAATTGGTCGAGCAGCTAGGAATGTGGATGGTAAAGTTATTTTGTATGCAGATAAAGAAACAAAAAGTATAAAAAAAGCTATTCAAGAAACTGATAGAAGAAGATCTATTCAGCTTGCCTATAATAAAAAGCATAACATTGATGCAAAAACAGTTAAAAAAGAAATTAGTGATATTTTGGAAAGCGTGTATGAAAAAGATTACGTGAAGATAAGTGAAGGTGCAAATGTTGGTGGAAATCTTAAAAAACATCTTAAGGCTTTAGATAGAAAAATGAAAGAATCAGCCTCTAACCTTGAATTTGAGGAAGCTGCTAAAATTAGAGATGAAATACGAAAACTACAAAGTACAGAACTTGAAATCACATTAAATCCAAAGGTTAGACAATATGATATTAAAAATAAAATTTACCCCAAAGGAAGATCTACTTTGGGAATGCCAGGCACAAGAGTAACAAAAAAAAGAGATAAAAGATGGAAGCACGGAAAATAATTATTACAGGTGGTGCTACCAGGATCGGTGCAGCAATTGCAGAACGATTATCTGGTTTTAAAGTCCAGATTTTAATTCAATATAACAAATCAAAATCTAAAGCTGAAAATTTAAGAAATAATTTAGAGCAAAAAGGCTCAAAAATTTATTTAATAAAAGCAGACCTTGGAAAAGAAAAAGATGTTTTAAAAATAGTCAAATTTGCAAAAAAAAATATGGGTTATCTTGATTGTCTTATTAATAATGCCTCTGTATTCGAAAATGATAAAATTGAAAATTTTAATTCAAAGGGTTGGAATAATCATCTAAATGCAAACTTAAAAGCACCAGCTATTTTATCCAAAGAATTTTCAAAATGTGTAGTTAAAGGTAACAACAATATTATCAACATTATTGATCAAAGAGTTTTTAAACTTACTCCATATTTTTTTTCTTATACCTTAAGCAAAGCTGGTCTTTATACTATGACTAAAACAAGTGCGATGAGTTTTGCGCCAAGGATAAGAGTTAATGGAATTGCGCCAGGACCTACAATTAAAAATAAAAGACAATCTGTTGCCCACTTTAAAAAACAGTATTTAGCTACACCACTAAGAAAACAGGTAAATGTTAATGACATTTGTAATGCAGTTGACTTTTTAATTAAAAATAGATCTATTACTGGTCAAGTTTTAGCGCTAGATAGCGGTCAGAGTTTGAATTGGCAAACTCCTGATGTATTAGATGGTAAAGAATGAAGAAAAATAATATTGAAATTTTAAGAATAGGTAAAACAAAAAACCTATTTAATTACGAAAAAAAAGTTTTAATTAAAGAGCTTATCTTAAATCTAAAACTAGGTTATTATGATTTTGAGAAAGAAAAACCTCAGAAAGTAAAGTTTTCATTAGAAATTGATTACAAAGATAAAAAACCATCAAATGATAAAGATTTAAAATCTATAGTAAATTATTCAAAGGTGGTTCGACTTATAAAAAAACTGGTAAAAAATAAACATTATAATTTCCTAGAAACCCTAGCTGAAGATGTATTTGACGAGCTTTTTAAAGATAAAAGAATTGAGAAAATAAATCTTAAAATAGAAAAACTTGAAATAATGAAGGACTGCTCGTCGGTTGGCATTCAAATTTCAAAAAAGAGAATTTATGACAAATTCTGATACTGGAAAAGACATTATAAAAAAAGAAATACCTTTAATTGCTAAATTGCCAGGTGTTTACAAAATGCTGAACGAGAAAAATGAGGTTTTGTATGTTGGTAAAGCAAAAAATTTACCTAATAGATTGAAAAGTTATGTATCAGAGAAAAATCATATTATTAGAACTGAGAGAATGTTATCTCAAACTAGAAAACTTGAGGTAACAACAACTTCAAACGAAAGTGAGGCTTTATTATTAGAGGCCAATTTAATTAAAAAGTATAAGCCAAGATTTAATATATTATTGAGAGATGATAAATCGTTTCCTTTTATTTTTATTAGTAACAAAGAAAAGTGGCCACAAATAAAAAAACATAGAGGGAAAAAGGACAAAGAAGGTTTTTTCTTTGGTCCGTTTGCGTCTGCAGGTTCTGCAAATTGGACAATAAAAATGATCCAAAAAATATTTCAGTTAAGGATTTGTGATGACACTGTATTTAAGAATAGGGAAAGGCCATGCATATTATATCAAATTAAAAGATGTTCTGGTCCTTGTGTAAATTTCATACAAGAGAATGATTATAAAAAATCTGTAGATGATGCTATTGACTTTGTCTCTGGAAAATCAAGAAAAATTCAAAAAAGTTTATCTACACAAATGGAAACTGCTAGCAATGAACTAGATTTTGAAAAAGCTGCAATACTTAGGGATAGAATTAAATCACTCAATATTATTCAGTCATCTCAAAGAATTAATGAAACGAACTTAGTAGAGGCTGATGTTATTGCTGGTTACAAAGAATCTGGTAAAACTTGTATCCAAGTTTTTTTTTATAGGTCTAAACAAAATTGGGGCAATCAAGCTTTTTTTCCCAAACATGATCCAGATGAAAATTTAAGTAATATAATTAATTCTTTCGTTACACAATTTTATGAAAATAAAAGTGTACCTATAAATATAATTTTAAGTGAGGATATAAAAGAAAAACTATTAATTGAAAAAACCTTAAGTAAAAAAGAAAATAAACAAATTAGCATTTCAGTTGCTAAAAAAGGCTCAAAATTAAAAGTCATTAATCAAGCTCTAAAAAATGCAAAAGATAGTTTAAATAGAAAAATATATGAAAGCCAAAATAATAAAGACTTATTTGAGAACATTTCACAAAAATTTGATCTTGAGAGCAATATTAACTTAATAGAAGTATATGATAATAGTCATATTCAAGGTACTGACAGCATAGGAGCGTTAATTACATTTGGTGAAGAAGGTTTTATAAAGAAAAGATATAGAAAATTTAATATTAAAATTAAAAATAACGAGCAAGACGACTATGGTATGATGCGAGAGGTTATTAATCGAAGGTTCAAAAGAGCCATTCAAGAAAAAGATAATTATTTGACAATGCCAGACTTAATTTTAATCGATGGTGGAAAAGGCCAATACTCAGTAGTAAGAGAAACAATGAATGAATTGGGCCTCCACGAGATCCCAGTCATAGCAATTGCAAAAGGGAAACTTAGAAATAGCGGTAATGAAACTTTTTTTCATAATGGTAAAGAATTTAAATTTGAAAAAAACGACCCAACTTTATTTTTTTTACAAAGAATAAGAGATGAGGCGCATAGATTTGCAATAAGCGCTCATAGAGCAAAAAGGAAAAAGGGCTTAAAAAAATCGCTTCTTGATCAAATTAGTGGGATCGGGTCTATTAGAAAGAGAGCTTTATTAAATCATTTTGGATCTGCGAGAGCTGTCGAGTCTGCTAGTTTAGATGAAATAAAATCGGTAGAGGGAGTTGAGGAAAAGGTTGCAAAAAAAATATATAACTTTTTTCACGAATGAAATTTAAATTTCCTAATTATCTGACAATTGGCCGTATAATTATAGTCCCAATATTTGTGTTAACATTTTATTTGCCAGGATTTTATGGAGATGTAATTCCATTTTTTTTATTTGTTGTTGCATCTTTTACAGACTTTTTAGATGGTCTTTTAGCAAGATTGTATAAAGAGGAATCTAAACTTGGTGAACTTTTAGATCCTATTGCTGATAAAATTATCGTAGCTACAGCTCTAATTTTATTAGTTATGGATGGAACAATAAAAAATTTTGAGGTTATAGCTGCGATAATTATTCTGATAAGGGAAATTTTGATATCTGGCCTTAGAGAATTTTTAGCAAAAGGGCAAGTAAATTTACCAGTATCAAATCTTGCGAAATTGAAAACTTTTTTACAAATGTTTTCAATTTCTATTTTATTAACAGGGGAAACTGGTAATAAAATTTTAAATTTTCAAGACTATAATGCTCAAACTATTGGTATTATAATTTTGTGGCTTTCGGCATTCTTAACTTTATTTACAGCTTATGATTACCTTAGAAAAGGAATTGACCACGCAATTTCTGAAGATAATAAATAATTAAGCAGCTTTCTTTTTTCTTACAATCAATTGATAAGAATCTGATAATTCGATAATTGTTTTACAAACTTTAAAATTATAATTTGCTATTTGTGAAACCGGAGTTACTTCTGCAGCAGTGCCAGTAAGAAAACAACCAGTAAAATTTTTAAGTTCATCTGGTGTAATTTTTCTTTCAATTACTTTTATGTTTTTTGATTTTGCAATGTCTATTACTGTTCTTCTTGTAATGCCATCAAGGAAAGAGTCAGGAGTTGGGGTATGCAGATTTCCATCTTTATCTTTAAAGAAGATATTTGCGCCAGTGGCTTCTGCAACATTACCTTCATGATCTAACATTAAAGAGTCGGTGTATCCATCCCTCTCTGCTTCATGTTTTGACAAAGTACATATCATGTATAATCCAGATGCTTTCGTATCCCAAGGTATTGTATCTGGTGCAGGTCTTTTCCATTTAGATATATTTAATTTTATTCCTTCAACTTTTAACTTTGGATCGAAATAAGATCCCCACTCCCAGGTTGCAATTGCTACATGAATTTTTGTTTGTTGAGCTGAAATAGCCATCATTTCACTACCTCGCCAGGCAATTGGTCTAACATAACCATTTTCAACTTTTTGAACTGAAATAATATTTTTACTAGCTTTGTTTATTTGATCCTCGCTATAAGGAATTACAAAACCCATTCTTTTTGCTGAGTGAAAAAATCTTGAAGTATGTTCCTCTAATTTAAAAATTTCGCCATCATAAACCCTCTCGCCCTCAAAAACGCAACTCGCGTAATGTAGTCCATGGCTTAAAACATGTAACTTAACATCTGACCAGTTTACTAGTTCAGAATTATACCAAATTTTACCGTCTCTTTTATCGTAAGGAATCATCATAAAAAGAAAATTTATAAAAAAATAACTTCCTAAATTTAATATGTCAATATAACTTACTTATTATGAAAGATCTTCTTTATTTAAAAGATGAACAATTAAAAGGTTTTATTGAAAAAATTTTTGTCACTTATAGAGAGTCATTTAGTGATCCCAAGAAAATACTTAAAAAGTATCAATTAGGTACTGCTCATCATAAATCTCTTCATTTAATATCTTTTTATGAAGGAATTACAATTTCACAACTATTAAAGAAATTAAATGTAACTAAGCAGAGTTTAAATAGGGTTCTAAATGACTTGAAGAGGCTAGATTTTTTAGAATTTAAAAAGGATAGTAAAGATACTAGAGTTAGACATATTTATTTAAGTTCTAAAGGAAGTAAAATTTACAACGAAATTTTTTTTTCTCAAAAAAAAAGAATTTATAAAGCTTTTTTAAACTCATCGGCAAAAGAGGTGCTGAATTTTGACCAGGTCCTAAAAAGAATAATAAATGAAAAATTATAAAGCTCACATATTAGTTGTAGACGATGATGACGGTATAAGAAATTTAGTAAAAAAATTTTTAAATGAAAAAAGTTTTTTGGTAAATACAGCTAGTTCAGCTGAAGAGGCTCAAAAAAAAATTGCAATCATAAAATTTGATTTGATAATTTTAGATATTATGATGCCTGGCAAAAGTGGTTTGGAATTTTTAGATGAAAATAAATCCTTTATTGATACTCCGGTAATACTTTTGACCGCTAAAGGTGAACCAAAAGAAAGAGTTGAGGGACTCGAATCTGGAGCAGATGATTATTTACCGAAACCATTTGAACCACAGGAACTGCTATTGAGAATAAAAAATATTTTATCCAAAACACAAAAAAAAAACCTCATAAGAGCTATAAATTTTGGAAACATCAAAATTGATTTAACAAAGCTGTTAATAATAAAAGAGAAAAAAGAACTTAAAATCAACACAACCGAAAAGAAAATTTTAGATAAAATGATAAATCAACCTGGTAAGGTTTTTAGTAGACTGGAAATAGGAAAACTTATTAATCTAGAAAAAGAAAGATCAATTGACGTAATTATTACTAGATTAAGAAAAAAAATTGAAATGAATCCAAAAAATCCAAAATATTTACAAACTATAAGAGGTACAGGATATGTTTTATGGATTGAATAAATTTGTTAAAGAAATACTTCCAAAAAGATTATTTTATAGAGCTCTTTTAATTGTTGCAGCTCCAATCATAATTTTACAAATCACTATATCAGTAGTTTTTTTTGATAGTTTGTGGATAAAAACAAATAAAGGTATGACAAATGCATTAATAGGAGAAATTAAATTTTTTTTAGATGCTTATGACAATGAAGATTACAATAAAGAGAATTTAATAAACTTATTTGAAGAACATCACAACTTTACTGTAAAATTTATTTCATTTGGTGACTTACCAAAACAAGATATGGAGAGATGGTTCAGCCCTATGGATCGTACTTTGAGAAGAGAATTAAAATCCAGAAATTTAAGTTATTGGTTTGATACCACAAAATTCAAAGGCTTAATTGAATTGAGAATAAAACATATTAATGGGTACTTTGAATTTTATATTCCAAAAGAAAGAGTTACCAGTACATCGGCTAGATTATTTGCGTTATGGATCACATTCCCTGCGTTTTTATTAATTACAGTTGCCTTGATTTTCTTAAAAAACCAAACACGACCAATCGTAAATTTAGCGAAAGCATCTGAAAAATTTGGAAGAGGTGAAGATGTTGGTGAATTCAGGCCTTCTGGTGCTCTTGAAATACGTCAAGCTGGATTTGAATTTGATAGAATGAGGAAAAGAATTTTAAGACATTTAAATCAGAGATCTGAGATGTTGTCTGGAATAAGCCACGATTTAAGAACTCCGCTAACAAGAATAAAGTTGCAATTAGCCTTTATCAAAGACAACAACATTTCAAAAAAACTTTCTGAGGACATAGAGGAAATGGAAAAAATGCTAAATGAATATTTGCAGTTTGCTAGTTCGACGTCTTCTGAAAAAGATGAATCGTTTAACATCTCAAAAACAATCAAATCTTTAATAAAAAAATATGATAATGCTTTAATATCCTCAGATATTGATGAAAATGTAAACTTTAATGGAAGAAAAAATTTATTATTAAGGTGTCTAAGCAACATAATAGACAATGGTCTTAAGTATGGAAAAAAAGTTACATTTTCCTTAAAAAAGTTAAATAAAATAATGGTTATAATTATAGAAGATGACGGACCAGGTATTCCAAAATCAGAATATTCAAATGTTTTCAAACCTTTTTATAAAATAAATAAAGGAAGAGGTGACTCAAAATCAAGCGTGGGTCTTGGTCTTTCAATTGCATCTGATGTAGTTAGATCCCATGGTGGAAAAATTGATTTAAATAAATCAAAATTAGGCGGTTTGAGTGTTAAGATTTCTTTACCTTTTTAGTTCGTTTATTTTTTTTTAATTTATTTATCTCGTTTTCCAACTTTTCAATTCTCCTTTTAAGAATATCTGTTTCTTCTTTTGTTGATATTTTCATTTTTAAAATGATTTCATCTCTCTGAGATTTAATTATGTTAATTACTTCGTTGCTTAAGTCTTTGTAGGATATTAATCCTTGGGCAAGTAAACTTGTTAATTTTTCTAATAAAATTTTAGATTTTGACATACTTTTGCTTTTAAAAATAATATATTCTAATTTTTATAATATGCTTATTAATAATTTGAATCCAGTGGCTTTTGAAATATTTTTTATCAAAATTCACTGGTACTCTCTTGCGTATATTTTTGGAATAATCTGTGGATGGATTTACATAAAGAAAATATTAATTAAAAACAATATTCATAAGATTTACATCGATGATTTAATAACTTATCTAATTATAGGTATAATTTTAGGAGGGAGACTAGGTTATGTCTTGATTTATAATTTAAAATTTTACCTAAAAAATCCTTCAGAAATAATTATGATATGGCAAGGAGGGATGTCTTTTCACGGGGGTTTAATAGGAATTATAATAGCCACTGTTATTTTTTGTAAAAAAAATAATTTAGAAAAGTATATTTTTTTTGATTTCATAGCTGTTACGGCACCTATTGGAATTTTTTTTGGTAGAATTGCAAATTTTATAAATAGCGAGCTTGTTGGAAAACCAACTGATTTAGTTTGGGGTGTTATCTTTCCGTTAGTTGATAATATTCCAAGACATCCGTCACAATTGTACGAGGCTATTTTTGAAGGTATATTTTTATTCATTATAATGAATAAAATCTACTTCAGTAAAAATTACAAAGAGGGAAGCTGTTCTTTTGCCTTTTTAATTTTTTACGGAATATTTAGATTGTTTTCTGAAATTTTTAGAGAACCTGATGAACAAATTGGTTACATCTTTGGATCATTAAGTATGGGAATGTTATTAAGTATACTTATGATATTTATAGGTATTATACTCTTACGTAGAAAATGAAAAAATCCCTTGAAAAATTTAATATTATAAAAAATAAAAAAATTAAAGTTGATGATTTTATAAATAGAGCATTATACAAACCAAAAATAGGCTACTATACAAATAAAATGCCTTTTGGGAAAAAAGGTGATTTTGTTACATCTCCAACTATATCAAATTTATTTTCTGAGATTATAGCCATATGGATAATTTCGACTTGGGAAACTTTAGGAAAACCTAAAATTTTTAACTTGGTTGAGCTTGGCCCAGGCGATGGAAGTTTATCGGAAGTATTAGTAAAAACTTTTAAAAATTTTCCAACCTTTAATAATTCCGTAAAATTTTTTTTATATGAAAAAAGTGAGTTTTTAAGAAGGACTCAAAAAAAAAAATTAAAGGGAACTAATTTAAAATGGATAAATAATTATAAAAACATAAAAGGCGGTCCAATTATTTTTTTTGGTAACGAATTTTTTGACGCAATACCAATAAAGCAATTTTTTATTAAGGATAAAAAATTATTTGAAAAATGCTATATTTTTAATGGAAAATTTCTTGAGGAAACCCAGTGCAAGCCTAAATTGAATGATCTAATTAACTTAAAATCTTTTAAAATTTTAAAAAAACTTAAATTTATTGAATACCCAAAGCAAGGTCTTGGGGAATTAAGTAAAATTATAAAAAAAATAAAATCTTTATCTGGAGGAGTGCTGTTAATTGATTACGGTTATATGGGAAGATTAAATGAAAGTACTATACAAATTGTGATGAAAAATAGACAAATTCACAAAAAAAACCTGTTAAAATATATTGGTAATGCAGATATTACTTCACTAGTAAATTTTAGCTTGTTAAATGAATTTTTTTCAAAAAAAAAATTAAATGTTAAGAAAGTAGTTACACAGAAATTTTTTTTAGAAAGAATGGGGATTATTGAAAGAGCCAAGATCCTGGAAAAAAAAATGAATGAAAAACAAAAAAAATATATGATCACAACACTTTCAAGACTTTTAAATAAAAGTTCAATGGGAGAATTATTCAAAGTTATTTTTGCATATAAAAGTAATAATAAAAAATTTTTTGGGTTTGAATGATTTTATCAAAAAAATTATTAAAGTATAAAAGTATTAAACACTGCTTTCTAGGCATGGAAGGTGGAAAATCTAAAGGAATATATAAAAGCTTAAACTGTGGAAGAGGTTCATCTGATACAAAAGTTAAAGTAACAAAAAATCTTAAAATAGCTTGTCAAAAAATTGGTTCAACTCACAAAAAATTAATATTGTTACATCAAATCCATAGTAATAAGTATTTCTATGTAAATAGAGGAAAATATAAAACAAAGCTAGTTGGAGACGCTTTAATTACAAATAAAAAAAATATTGTATTGGGTATTCTGACTGCTGACTGTGCGCCTATAATTATTTATGATCCAAAACTCAAAATAATTTCAGCAATACATGCTGGGTGGAAAGGTGCCTACAAAGAAATCATAAAAAAAGTTGTAAATTTTTTGATTAAATCGGGAAGTGATACCAAAGATTTGGTTGCTGCTATTGGCCCTTGTATAGCTCAAAAAAATTATGAGATTAAATCTGATTTTAAGCTTAAATTTTTAAAACAAAATACTGTGAATAGATCTTTTTTCAAAAAAATAAAAAAAAAAACATATTTTAGCCTAAATAAATATGTTTACTACCAACTGAAAAGTCTTGGTTTAAAGAAAATCGATTTAATTGATAAGGATACATATAATCCAAAAAATAATTTTTTTAGTGCAAGAAGAGCTATACATAACAATCAAAATGATTATGGTAGAAATATATCATTAATTATGATTAAATAATTTTTCAAAATAATGAAACTTCTAACAGGAAATAGTAATAAAAAATTAAGTGAAAAAATTGCTAAATATTTAAAAGAAAGGCTCGTCAATTCAAGTATTAGAAAATTTAAAGATGGGGAAATATATATAGAGATTAATGAAAATATTAGAGGTAATAATATTTTTATTATTCAATCAATCTCATCTCCAGCTAATGATAATCTGATGGAGATGTTATTATGTATCGATGCTTTAAAAAGATCATCTGCAAAAAATATCACTGCTGTAATTCCTTATTTTGGATATGCAAGGCAAGATAGAAAAGTTGTGCCGAGAACATCTATATCAGCAAAATTAGTTTCTAATTTAATTACTAAAGCTGGTGCTGATAGAGTCGTGACAATCGATTTACATTCAGGACAAATTCAGGGTTTTTTTGATATACCGGTAGATAATTTATTTGCTACTCCAATATTTGCAAGACACATAAAAAAAAGAATTAAATCAAAAAATATAATTTGCGTGTCACCAGACGTTGGTGGTGTAGCTAGAACAAGAGGATTAAGTAAGTTTCTTAATTCAGGTTTAGCGATTATAGATAAAAGAAGACCTTCTCCAGGAAAATCTGAAGTAATGAATGTTATAGGAAATGTTAAAGATAAGTGTTGTATTATGGTTGATGATATAATTGATTCAGGAGGTACAATTGTAAACGCTGCTAAAGTACTAAAAGAAAAAGGCGCAAAGGAGATACACGTTTACATAACACACGGAGTATTAAGTGGTGATGCAGTTAATAAAATTAGAAAATCAACTATTAAAAATTTAGTTATTACAGACACAATAGACAATTATAACAAAATAAAAAACGCTAAAAATATTGAAATTTTGTCTGTATCAAATTTAATGGGTGAAGCAATAAGACGTATTTCTAACTCAACATCTGTATCTTTTCTGTTCAAATAATTTTCTTGTTTTATTAGTCAACATGAGTTACAAAACTTTTTTTTATGAGTACTTTAGAGGCAAATATTAGAAACAACAAAACATCCGGTGAACTAAAAATAATAAGACAACAAGGAAATGTTCCAGGTATTGTCTATGGTGGATCAGAAAAAAACCAAAATGTATCTGTATCTATAAAAGTACTAAAAAGTTTAATGGAGCAAGAAAACTTTCTTTCGAAAATTATAAAACTTAAGGTCGACGGAAAAGAAGAAAGTGTATTACCTAAAGATATTTCTTTTGATGTGATCACAGATGAGCCAATACACATAGATTTCTTAAGAGTTGTAAAAGGTTCAAGCGTTATAATTGAGATACCAGTTAAATTTATCAATAATGAAAAATCTCCAGGGTTAAAAAGAGGAGGTGTACTTAATATTGTTAGAAGGAAAGTAGAATTAAAATGTCCATCTGAAAATATACCAAGTGAATTAATTGTTGATTTGGACGGTGTGGATATAGGACATAGTTTTAAGATATCATCAATAAAATTACCTGAAAATGTTATTCCAACTATTACCGGAAGAGATTTTGTAATTGCTACCGTAGCAGCACCAACAGTAATCAAGGAACCAGAAAAACCAGCTGAGGCCGCAGAAGGTGAAGAAGGAGCAGAGGGTTCTACAGATTCACAAGAAACAGCAGCAGCGCCTAAAGATGGAGCAGACGAAAAAGGTGGGGCTGAGGCAGAAAAAAAAGATGCTGGTAAAAAAGATGAAGGTAAGAAACCTCAATCAGAAAAAAAATAATTGATAAAATTTAATTTACATGTTTTTATTTGTTGGACTAGGTAATCCCACGCCAAATTCAGAGAACAATAGACATAATATTGGTTTCAAAATAATTGATGCTATAAACTCAAAATTTAAGTTATCAAAACAAAAACCTAAATTTAAGGGCCTATTAACAACTGGAAATATCAACGAAAAAAAAGTTTATGCGATAAAGCCATTAACATTTATGAATAACTCTGGGATCTGTATAAGAGAACTTATAGAGTATTTTAAAATTGAAGCTGAAAATATAATAGTCTTTCATGACGATCTAGATATTGACTTTGGTAAGATTAAAACAAAGTTTGGAGGTTCTAGTGCGGGCCACAACGGGATAGAGTCTATAGATAAATTTATAGGCAAAGATTACTCAAGAGTAAGAATAGGAATTGGTAAACCAAACGACAAAATTGCAGTTTCAGATTATGTTTTAAAGGATTTTGACGACGATGAAAAACAACAACTAGAAACTTTAAAAAATAATATCACTGAAAATTTAGCAATTTTAATTGATAAAAAACTAGACCTTTTCTCAAGCACAGTTAATAATAAATAATGGGATTCAAGTGTGGTATCGTTGGATTACCAAATGTGGGTAAATCAACTTTATTTAATGCTTTAACTAATTCATCAAAAGCACAGGCAGGTAACTTTCCATTTTGCACAATAGAACCTAACGTTGGCGTTGTTCCTGTTTTAGATAAAAGATTAGACAAATTGTTTGAAATTTCTAAATCAAAAAAAAAAATTTATACAACTATAACTTTTCTTGATATTGCTGGTTTAGTGAAAGGTGCTTCGAAGGGGGAAGGATTAGGTAACAAATTTTTATCACATATTAGAGAGGTTGATGCAATTGTTCATTTATTAAGATGCTTTGATTCTGATGATATCCAAAATGTAAATAAGGACGTAAATCCTATAAGAGACTTAGACATTATTGAGACAGAGATGAAGCTTGCAGACTTAGAGTCTATAGGAAAAAGAATAGATAAAAAAAATTTAAAAAAGATTACAGATGATGAGTTGAATATACTTAAAATAACTGAGGATTACATTAATAAAGATAAAGATTTAAATGACCTTAGAAATTTATTTGATTTAGATTTAATAAATAAATCTGGGTTACTGTCCTTAAAACCAAAACTATATGTGTGTAATGTTGATGAAAAAAGTATCTCATCAGGAAATAAATATTCAGATGTAGTTAAAAAAAATAAGAAAATTGATAATACAATTTTAGTCTCAGCAGAAATAGAAAATCAGATAAATCAATTAGAAAATAATGATAAGAAAAATTTTATGGAGTTAATGAACATTGAAAAAACTGGTTTAAATTATTTAATTGAAAAAGGATATAAGTTGCTTGAACTTGAGACTTTTTTTACATCTGGGCCTGAGGAATCTAGAGCGTGGACAGTAAAAAAAGAAAGCACTGCTCCTGTTGCTGCAGGAAAAATTCACTCAGATTTTGAAAAAGGATTTATAAGAGCTGAGACAATTTCCTTTGACGATTTTGTTAAAAATAATGGTTGGCTTAACTGTAAAAACAACGGCAAAATGAGATTAGAGGGAAAAGATTATATAGTAAAAGATGGAGATATTTTAAACTTCCGTTTCAATACGTGACCAGATTTTTTTCATACTAAAGTAGACCAGTATGCTCAGTATAATAAGGTAAACTATTGCTCTAAAGCCTATTTTGTGTCTTTGTTCTAGATGAGGTTCTGCTGTCCACATTAAAAAACTCACTACATCTTTTGCCATTTGTTGTTCTGTAGCACTAGTGCCATCAGCATATTCAACTAGACCTTCAGACAAAGGTGCTGGCATTTTAATTTTGTTTCCATACATATATTTATTGTAGTGAACTCCATCATCTAATTTCATTCCAACTGGCGGTTCTTCATATCCAAGTAAAACTGAGTAGACATAATCAGCCCCGCCCTTTCTAGCTTTAACTAGTACGGACATATCTGGTGGATAAGCGCCACCGTTTGCTGATTTAGCTTCTTCCTCATTTGCGTAAGGCATTGCAAATTTATCAGATAATCTTGCAGGTCTCGTGAACATTTCTCCCTCTGGATTTGGTCCATCTAATATTTCAAAATTAGCAGCTATAGCTTTCGCCTCTTGCACTGAAAACTCTGGGCCACCCTCCTCTGAAAGATTTCTGTAAGACATATATTTTAATGAGTGACATGAAGCACATACTTCTTGATACACCTGATAACCTCTTTGAAGGGATGCCCTATCAAACTTTCCAAATGGTCCTTTAAAAGTCCAATCGGTTGTCAATAGTTTTTCAGCATTTTCTGCAGAACTAACTATGTTACCTGTAATTAAAAAAAAAATTAAAGAAAAATACTTTACAAATTTTAACATTATAACTTTTGAAAATCTTCTTTACTTCTGGCTGGTTCTGCATTTAAAGAACCACCTAAAATAGGTTCGGATATACTCATCGGCAACGGCAGAGTTTTTTCAACCTTACCTAATATCGGTAAAATTATTAAAAAGTGTGCAAAATAATAAGCAGTTCCAATTCTAGCGATTAATAAATATAAACCTTCAGCAGGCATTGCACCAACATAGCCTAAAATTAATACATCTAAAACTAATATCCAATAAAATTGTTTGTAAAGCGGTCTGAAAACTGCAGATCTAATTTTTGAAGTATCCAACCAAGGTAATGCTGCGAGAATTAAAATAGCCGACAACATTGCTATGACCCCCATAAGCTTATCTGGAATTGATCTTAAAATTGCATAAAAAGGTAAGAGGTACCATTCAGGAACGATATGAGCTGGCGTTACCAACGGATTGGCCTCTATATAATTATCAGCATGACCTAGCACGTTAGGTGAGTAAAAAACAAAAAATGCAAATAGTATTAAGAACAATAAAAGTGCAAATAAGTCCTTAACAACTATATAAGGATGAAAAGAAACTGTATCTTTAGATGGTTTTTTTATATCAATTCCAATCGGATTGTTATTTCCAGGAACATGTAAAGCCCATATATGCAAAACCACTAAACCTAAAATTAAAAAAGGTATTAAATAATGTAATGTAAAAAATCTTGTTAAAGTTGGATTGTCTACGGAGTAACCACCCCATAACCATGTAGTAATACTTTCGCCTACTAAAGGAATTGCGCTGAACAAATTAGTTATAACTGTAGCTCCCCAAAAACTCATTTGTCCCCATGGTAAAACATATCCCATGAAAGCAGCTGCCATCATTAGTAAATAAATCATAATTCCTAAAATCCAAATAATTTCTCTTGGTGCTTTATATGACCCGTAAAATAAAGATCTGAATATGTGTATGTAAACTGCAAGAAAAAACATTGATGCTCCATTTGCATGGATATATCTTATTAACCAACCATAATTAACGTCTCTCATTATGTGTTCAACACTGCTAAAAGCTAAATCTGCATGAGCGATATAGTGCATAGCTAAAACTAAGCCTGTTATAATTTGAGTTATAAGGCAAAAAGTTAATATACCACCAAACGTCCACCAATAATTTAAATTTTTTGGAGTCGGATAATCTGTTAAATGGTTTGCTAATGTTAATAAGGGCAGTCTGTCATTAAACCATTTTCCAAATTTTGACTTAGGTTGATAATTATGTTCGCTCATATTTTTTATCCAATTTTAATTGTGTTGCTGTTAACGAATTCGTATTTAGGTATCTCTAAATTAGTTGGAGCTGGACCTTTTCTAATTCTACCTGAAGTATCGTAGTGGGAGCCATGGCAAGGACAAAACCAGCCTTTATAATCTCCTTTATCTGCAAGAGGCACACATCCAAGATGAGTACATACTCCAAGCATAACAAGCCATTCGGGGTTTGATGCTCTATCTTCATCTTTCTCTGGATGTTTTAGTTCAGTTAAACTCACTGCTTTTGCCTCGGCAATTTCGTTATCTGTTCTTCTTTTAATAAATACAGGTTTACCTCTCCATAGTACAGTTATTGACTGACCAGGTTTAACCAAACTTACATCAACTTCGGTTGTGGCTAATGCCTTAACAGAGGCATCAGGATTCATTTGATCTATTAGAGGCCAAGCGGCCGCACCGACACCAACTACACCGACTACTGTTGAAGCTGTATAAATAAAGTCTCTTCGATTTACTTTTTTTTGATCTGACATTCTAATTATTAAATATACCTAATATATGAATTCATATAATATAAAAGCTAAATATATCCATAGTAAGAATGACACATAAAGATCCAAAATTTGCTCCTAAAATTGCACTTTATCAGCCAGATATACCGCAAAATACCGCATCAATTATTAGGACCTGCTCTTGTTTAGGAATAATGCTTGAAATTATTGAGCCATGTGGGTTTATCATAAATGATCGAAAATTCAAAAGAGTTGTGATGGATTATTATGATGCTAAAAATATTCAATTTTACAAAAGTCCAGAGGACTTTTTTATTAGTAAAAGAAATACAAGAATAATTTTAATGACAACTAAGTCAAAAAAATCCTATAAAGAATTTCTGTTTAAAAAAAATGATACTGTGTTATTTGGTAGAGAAAGCTCAGGTGTACCAACTAGTGTACACAGAAAAGTAAGTCATAGATTAATTATTCCCATGATGAATAAAAAAAGATCACTAAATTTGTCATCATCAGTATCAATTGTGGTTTCAAAAATTCTAAATCAAACTAATTTTTAATGGATAAAGATATAAAAAAGAAATTAACTAGGAATTGGTTTATAAACCTGCAAGAGATGATCTGTAATACTATACAGCAAATTGAAGGTGGAAAAATAAAATTTTTAAAGAAGAGTTGGGAAAGAAGTATAAAAAAGGATGAAGGAGGTGGCTGTTATTATATTCTTGAAAATGGCAAAGTATTTGACAAAGTTGGTGTCAATTTTTCAGAAGTTTATGGAAAACTGACTAAAGAATTTAAAAAGAAAATTCCTGGTACAAAAAATAACAGAGATTTTTGGGCATCTGGCGTATCCGTGGTAATGCACATGAAAAATCCTCATGTGCCAGCTATGCATTTTAATACCAGATATATCTATACAAATCATGGCTGGTTTGGAGGAGGGATGGATGTTACTCCATGCTTTAATGATTCAGCTATTAAAAAACTATTATTTAAAAGATTAAAAAAAATGTGTGACAGGCATGACAAAAAATATTTTAAAAAATATAAAAAATGGTGTGATGATTATTTTTATTTATCACACCGAAAAGAGCCAAGAGGAATTGGTGGAATTTTTTTTGATTATAAAAAAAAAGATTGGGAAAAAGATTTTGGATTTATAAGGGATTTAGGAATAAATTTTATTCAAATCTTTAATCAAATTATTAGTCTTAGAAAAAATAAAAAATGGAACTTGAAACAAAAAAATATTCAATATTTAAAAAGAGGTAGATATGTCGAATTCAATTTATTATATGATAGAGGCACAAAATTTGGTTTACAAACTGGTGGCAATGTCGAGGCTATATTAATGTCGCTACCTCCTTTAGCAAAATGGAAATAAAATATGAATAACAAAGAACCAATTACAGTAGAGGGACTTAAAAAATTATCAGAGGAACTTGTCTTTTTAAAAGAAAAAAAAAGACCTGAAATAGTAAATGCTATTTCAGAAGCTAGGTCACACGGAGATTTAAAAGAAAACGCTGAGTATCATGCTGCAAAAGAACAACAATCTTTAAATGAAGGAAGAATTCAAGAAGTAGAAGATACTATAGCAAGAGCAAATGTAATAGATGTAACTAAACTTGAAAATGATGGTAAGGTAATCTTTGGTGCAACTGTTTCTCTTCAAGATTTAGACAGTAATGAAAAAATTAAATATAAGCTTGTTGGTAAAGATGAAGCAGATATTAAAAAAAAATTTATATTTTATCAGTCTCCTATAGGCAAGGGTCTGATTGGAAAAAATAATGGTGATTTAGTAGAAATTAATACTCCATCTGGCAAGAAAAATTTTGAAATTATAAAAGTGGACTACGTTTAATTTCTTAAAATACTATCAACTTTTTCATCAGCTAATTTAAAATTATTACTCAGCCATGCAGTTTCTAATTGTTTGAGTTTATCACCTAATAGCTTACCATCTTTATAATTATATTTTTCCTTTAAAAATTTAGCGTTAAAGGGAAAAACTGGCGCTTTCTCTATTTCATAAAATGTAATTAACTCATTAATATTATGAATATTTTTAGATTTAAGAATATAAAATTTGATAAGGTCAATTACTTTATCTTTGCCATGTTTATAAAGGAGTATTTTTAAATTTTTCTTTTCAAAAAAATTCTTATTAAAATCTTGATAAGTATTTTTTAAAAATAATATTCTATCTTTTTCATCTTTAGATATATTAAATTTATGCACAAAATAATCTGCATTATCAGTTTCATCGATTATTAAAAGGCTTATTAAAAAGGTAAAATCATTTTCTTTAAAGAGATTTTCTTTACTCCTCTTTTCGATATTTTTAATTACATTAAAATTCCTAATTTGAGGAAAAATTAATTGTATTATTTCTCTTGAAAACTGATCTTTGGGTATTTTAAAAAAACCTTTAGATAGAATTATTTTTTTTAACTCACTAAGCAACCTATCACCTGATATTATATTTATACCACTAATATTTTGTTTGATTTGTTTTTTAATTTCCTCTGAATGGTTATTTTTTGAATAGATTAGGAAAAACCTAATATATCTTAAAATTCTCAAATAATCTTCTTTAATTCTGGTTGCAGGATTCCCAATAAATTTAACCCATCCATTTAAAAGATCTTTTTTTCCATTATATGGATCAAACAATTCTCCGTTTAAATTTGAATAAATTGAATTAAATGTGAAATCTCTTCTTTTTGCATCTTCTTTCCAATCCTTGCAATATTGGACCTCGGCAAACCTTCCGTCTGTTTTAACATCTTTTCTCAAAGAAGTTATTTCAAATTTTTTCTTTTCTATAATTGCTGTTATCGTTCCGTATTTTTTTCCAACATTTATATGTTTGATATTATTTTTATTTAAACAATTCACAACCTCATCTGGATTAAGGTTAGTTGCTAGATCAATATCTTCTATCTTCTCACCCAATATATTTTGTCTAACACATCCTCCAACAAAAAGTATTTCACTTTCTGCTGAGTGGTTGTTAATTGAATTAAAAATTTTTTTTATCTTTGGATCGTTTTTTAAATTTTGTAATCTATTTGAAAAATTAATATTACTCTTAATAAAAATTTTTAAAAACTTTTTTATCATAAAATGGCTGGGGCGCTAGGATTCGAACCTAGGAATGGCGGTACCAAAAACCGCTGCCTTACCACTTGGCTACGCCCCAAAGTCAATTTCTTATAGCATAAAGTTTTAATATTTATATAGTTTTAGATAAAACAGTCCAATATTTTGGGTAATTTTTTCTAAACTTTTTAAAGCTATTTATAATAGAATTTCTTGATTTAGAATAGGCGACAAAACATGACCCGGACCCTGTCATTTTAACAAAATTTATCCCGGGCTGATTTTCAAGAAATTTAATAGGTTTTTTTAACTCTGGATATTTTTTTATTACGATATCTTGCAAATCATTTTTCAGACTGCCTAAATTATTTAATTTGTTTTTAATGTTTTTTAGTGGTTTTGAGTATTTTTTTACTTTGGAAAAAATATACTTTGTTGAACAACCATATTTTGGCTTAAATAATAATAAAAAATATTTTGTCTTTTTGTTAAATATTTTTACAGAATTATTACCATCTAAATACATAATATTTTTACAAAAACCAAGTTTCACATCCTGTCCAATTAAGTCATTTATATTTTGTAATTTTTTTTTATTAATTTTAATAATTTTATTTTTCATGAAAATTTTAATCAAAGTAGCAGCATTCATAGATCCACCGCCCATTCCTGACTTAACAGGTATATTTTTTTTAACCATAACAAGATACTTTTTTTTCAGTAATTTTTTTTTGTCTAAAATAGATAAAGTTTTATAGATTGTATTACGACTAGTAATTTTTTTTGAAAATTTACCTTTAAACAATATTTTATGTTTACGACTGCCTATCTGTCTTAGACTAATTTCATCATAAAGTGAAATCAGTGATACTATACTCTGTAATTTATGTACATTTTTTGTTTTTCCTATAACATTTAAATTTAAATTTATTTTTGCATGAGACTTTTCTGATATCGTATTCATAGAAACAGTTTAATTAGTAAAATTATAGTCCAAAAACTAATTTTTTTTCAATTTCTTTTTTTAACTCTTCTTCGGTATCTTCTAATTTTAAAACTCCATTCCAAAAATATCTTGCCTGCACTTTTTTGTTAAGTCTCCATAATACATCACCGTAATGATCATTAACTATTGGATCGTAAGGCATAAGTTTTACAGCTTTTTCTAGATATTTTTTAGCGTTAACAAAGTCTTCTATTAAATAGTAGGCCCATCCAATTGAGTCGGTAATGTAAGGGTCATTTTCTCTTAAACTATAAGCTTCCTTTAGCATATCCATTGCTTCAGGAATTTTGTAAGATCTCTCTAACCAGCTGTATCCAAGATAATTTAAGACGTATGGTTCATCTGGATCTATTTTAAGAGACTCGATTAAATCTTCATCAGCTTTTAAAAAATCTTTTTTTCTTTCGTAACTAGTTCCTCTTTTATATAAAAGATCGGCATATTCCTCTTCACTATAATTTGAATATTGTATTAAATTTGAGTAAATTTCTATTGCACCCTCGTAGTCTTGAAAGTTTCTCAATATGTTTGCCATATCAAATAAAATCTTGTTTGACGGGTTTTGAATTTTTCCGTATTTTTTTTTAATAAATTTTAAAGCACTATCGTCATTTTTAGTCTCTTGGATAATTGATGCATTTTTTTTTACTTTAAACCAATTATATATAACGTTATCTTTTTCAATGTTGCTTAATTCATTTTTTACTAATTCATATTTTTTAGTATCCATGTAGTTTTCGATTAGTAATGTCGAATTCAGCGTGAATTTTGGATTAAGATATTTTGCTAATATAATATAAAAATTTGACTCTTTAAATAAACTTTGCGATGAGTAAAGATTGGCGATTAAATAGAAAAACTCTGCAATAATATCTTTCTCATTTTTGCATGAAAATAAATTATTTAATTTGTTGTAATTATTTTCTTCAATCCATTTTACTGATTGAGCAATTAGCAATGGTTTATTAAGTTGGTTAATATTTTGCAAAACTTGATTGATTTTGTTAATTTTATTTTTTTCAATTAAATAATCTAAATAAAAATAGATATATCTAGAGCTACTTCCATCATATTCTATAAATTCTTCAAATCTTTTATCTGTATTTTTTAAATCAAAATAACAGCTTAAAAAAGCTAAGCTAATATCATCTAATTCTGCAAAATTATTGTTTTTATAACTTTTAATATTATTACTTTTAAATACCTCTAAATAGTTTTTTAAAACTTTTGACAATATAATATGGTATCTATCATCTGAATCAATTAAGCTTTCAATTTTTTCTAAATTTAAACTGCTTTTTTCTAAATTTTTATTTATTAAATTATCTACTAAAAGAATCACTTCTCTCTCTAAAAAAGAATAATTATTTTTTGAAAATTTAATTTTCTTAATTGCCAAATCAACTTTTTCATTTGCAACCAGTGATTTTATATAATTTTTGAAATGTTCTTCGTGTCTGTTATTTAAGATCTTGGAATTTTCTAAGAATTTTAAGGAATTCTTTGCATCATTATTATTGATAGATAGTACTGCTGAAAAATAATTCGATAAATTTTTTTGATCAAACTTATTAACATCACTTATTTTAGAAAACGATGATGTCTGATATAATAAAAAAATAATAAATAAATAAATGTATTTGTGCATACATCAAACATATGTCTAAAAATTATTTAAATCAAAGAAATAAAGTTGAAGATTTTTTATTTAAATCGAAATTTGATTACGAAAATCAACCAATTAATAGATTTAAAAAAGTTGAAATAATTGAAAATAAACAAGAGTTATTAAAAAAACTAAAATTAAAAATCGAAAATTTAAAGGATTGTGAACTAAAAAATAATGCTAACAAAATTGTATTTAGCGATGGTAACGAAGAAAGTTCTGTAATGATTATAGGCGAAGGTCCAGGTCAAAAAGAAGATGAGCTAGGTAAACCGTTTGTGGGTGATGCGGGTATACTATTAAATAAAATGCTTGCAGCAATTAATTTAGACAGGAAAGATATTTATATTACTAATGTTGTTAATTACAGACCTCCTTTAAACAGAAAACCTGAAATAAAAGAAATTAAAAGATATTCTGAATATTTATACGAACACGTTGAAATTATTAATCCAAAAATGATTATTCTACTTGGTAGTACAGCTATGGAAGCTTTTTTTGGATCAAATTTAAAAATATCAAAAGAAAGAGGTATTTGGAAAGAAATACTGATCAAAAATAAAACCTTTTTGACAATGATAACTTTTCATCCAGCATATTTACTAAGACAAGCTGATCAAAAAAAATATTCTTGGTTAGATTTAAAAGAAATAAGAAAGAAAATTGATGAACTTAAAATCGATATATAAAGGTATTCAAAATATTGCTGGTGTAGATGAAGTGGGTAGAGGCAGTTTAATAGGACCAGTTTACGCATCTGCAGTTATATTAAAAAAAAACTGCGATGTTAAAAAATTTAAAGACTCAAAAAAATTAACAAAAAAAGAGCGCGAAGTTTTAAACAAATATATAAAAAAAAATTCGTATTGGTCTATCGGTTCTGCATCAAAAGAAGAGATAGAGAAACTAAACATTTTAAATGCCTCTTTGTTAGCTATGAAAAGAGCTATAAAAAAATTAAAAAAAAAACCTCGTTTGGTATTAGTTGATGGTAACAGAATTCCCGTAATGAAAAATTATAATCTAAAATATGTAATTAAGGGTGATAGAAAAATACCTCAAATCTCAGCGGCCTCAATTGTTGCTAAGGTTTCTAGGGACAGTTTGATGGAAAAAATATCAAAGAATTTTTCAAAATATCAATGGAATAAAAATTGTGGATATGGAACAAAAGTTCATATTCAAGCAATTCGAAAGTTTGGTGTCACAAAGCATCATAGAAGGACTTTCAAGCCTATACACAATATATTGAGTCCAAGATAATAATAGACACAATTAATTCAAAATAATTCAATCATGAGTTGACGTTAAGTCATGCCTAGAGTCTAATTATCTTTTTTAAAATGGAAAAGTTAAACTTAAAAAATAAAATTATTAATGGGGACAGTCTTAAAGAGCTAAAAAAAATCCCTAAAGAAACTTTCGATTTAATTTTTGCAGACCCGCCTTACAATTTGCAATTAAAAAATCAACTCACTAGACCAGATAGATCTAAAGTGAGTGCAGTAAATGAAAAATGGGATCAGTTTGAAAGCTTTAAAAAATACGATAATTTTACATATGCATGGCTTGATGAATGTAAAAGAATTTTAAAAAAAAATGGAGCTATTTGGGTAATTGGTAGTTATCACAATATTTTTAGAGTTGGAACATCTATTCAAAATTTAGGCTTTTGGATATTAAATGATGTTATATGGAATAAAAAAAATCCAATGCCTAATTTTAGAGGAACAAGATTTACTAATGCCCATGAAACTTTAATTTGGGCATCGAAATCTGAAAAGTCTAAATACACTTTCAACTACCAATCTTTAAAATGTTTAAATGACGATCTTCAAATGAGATCTAACTGGGAATTGCCGATTTGTAATGGTTCTGAAAGACTAAAAAAGAATGGTAAAAAAGTGCATTCAACCCAAAAACCTGAGGCTCTACTTCACAGAATTTTATTAGCAACAACAAATAAAAATGATTTTGTTTTAGATCCTTTTTTAGGATCAGGAACAACGGCAACAGTTGCTAAGAAATTGGGAAGAAATTATTATGGTATTGAAAAAGAGAAAACCTATTTTAATGCAGCTGAGCAAAGGTTAAAAAAAACAAAACCTATAGAAGATGATTATTTAGATACTCTTCAAAATGGAAGATCTAAACCAAGAATACCTTTTGGCTCATTAGTTGAGTTAGGAATAATTAAACCAGGAACTAATATATACGATTATAAAAAGAAAATTAGTGCAAAAATAATGGCTGATGGGAGTATTAAGCATGAACAAACAGAGGGTTCAATTCATAAAGTAGCAGCCACAATTTTAGGAGCTGAAAGCTGCAATGGTTGGACTTTTTGGCACTACAATCTTAACGGTAACATTGTACCTATTGACCACTTAAGACAAAGACTAATATCTAGTAATCAAGTTTTATAAATTCTACCTAAATAATATTCTAGAAATTTTTTATTTTTTACTAATCTTTTTAGGAAAATATTTCTGAAAAATATTATTAAAGGATTTGATAAATGAAAAGCAAACAAGTTAAATTTTGATCTAAAATTAATCATTTTTGATTTATTTACCCTCTTTTTGAAAAAATTAATTTCTTTATTGGTATTTAAAGAGATAAACAATTCATAAGCACTCTCAATCGATTGCGATGCACCTTGTGCAAATGATGGTGGAAAGGCAAAAAAAGCATCACCTATCAAATGAATATTATTATTCGGTATTTTGAGAAACTTATCACTAACAAATACTGGAAATATTTTTAATTCCTTAATGCCTGTAACAAATTCTTTAATTTCTTGAGGGACTTTTTCTAAAATTCTTTTGATAAAGGAATGTTCACTAAATAATGAATAATTACCTTGCTCCTCTAATGAAAGAGAATGTTTCATAATAGCAATAAAATTTAAATCACCATTAGAATTTAATGGGTAAATAACATGGTGGAAGTTTGGACCTAAAAATAAAGCTACATTTTTTTTGTTAACGTTTTCAGGAAATTTAGTTAATTTACCTCTAATAGCTAATGTGTCATTATATTTAGTTTTTACTTTGTTATTTGAAATTAGATTTTTACTCTTTGAAAAAACTCCATCAGCAATAATCAAGTAATCACATTTTTTAGTTACATTATTTTCAAATGAAATTTTAATTTGTTTTTCTTGGTCATTTATTTTTGAAATTTTAAAACCAGTTTTTATTATATCGTCCAAATCTTTTTTTAAAAAATTTATTAAAGTTGATCTTTTTAGTGTTGTATACTTGATGTCATCTGTATTGAAATTCGTAATATCTAAATCACAGATTTTATTTGATGAATTCATTGAAAAAAAATCAATTTTTTCAGGATTAAATTTTTCATTATCAGATAATTTATTAAACCCAATTTTATTCAAAAGCTTAACGCTATTGACTGAAAGTTGAATACCGTAGCCGTCCTCTAAATTAATATTGTCGTTTTTTTCATAAATTGTAATTTCATAATTTAAACTATTTTTAAAAAGATTTGCGATGTACAAACCTGAGATACCTGCTCCAATTATCGCAATTTTTTTCATTAATTTTTCTCGAGATATTTAACTACTTTTTTAGTGAATGTTGGCAACATGTAATTATTTATTTTTCTTTGATCAATCCAAGTAGATGATGAATATTTATTGATATTTTTTAAATGTAGTATTTTTATATTCATATTCATATTAGACAATTTAATATTAAGAGTTTTATTAAATTTTTTAGGATTATGTAGTTCTTCCATAGGAAAAATTCTTAGGTTTTTTAAAAAATTAAATTTAGTATTTTTTATTAATAAATATTTTTGATCTTTTTTATAAACTTTGAGTAAAAAATATTTGTCTTTATATTTTTTCGAATTTTTTGTTAAATTGAAGTCTTTCTTTTTAAAAGATTTGCATTTTTTAGTTATAGGACATTGGCAGCAAAGTGGGTTGGTAGGTTTGCAAACTAAAGCACCAAATTCCATAAGTGCCTGAGCATAATCACTTGAACGGTTTGAAAATCCTAAAATAGACTTTTTTTCAATTAAATTTTCTTTCTGAATTTCTTTTTCTTTTTTTAAATAAAGGTATCTTTTTATAATCCTTTCTACATTTCCATCTAATGGAATATATGGCTTATTAAATGCAATAGCTAAAATTGCATTAGCAGTATAATCTCCAATACCAGATAGTGATTTCAAATCGTCAAAATTATCAGGTACTACTCCATTAAAATTTTTAATTACAGACTGCGCTGCTTTCTTTAAATTTCTTGCTCTTGAATAATATCCAAGACCTTCCCAAAGTTTAATTAGTTTTTTGTTATCAACTCTTGCAAGTTTTTTTATGTTTGGAATTTCTTTAACAAATTTGTTAAAGTATGGAATTACAGTTGCTACTTGAGTTTGTTGCAACATAAATTCACTAATCAACGTATTATACTGTCTTTTTTCTTTGGAAACATTTTTTCGCCATGGTAATGATCTTTTATTTAAATCATACCATTTCAGAATATTTTTTGTTACAAATGGATCACTCATATGCAATTTAAAAAATATACTAAGCAGAGATTAGGGGGCATTCAAGGTCTAAGATCTTTTAAAGACACTTTGCCCACAAAAGTTAAAAAAATCATAAATAAAAAAGGTAGTATATTTCCTGAAATATTAAATAATTGGAAATATATAGTAGGTAAAGAATTATTTGATATTTGTTATCCAAACAGATTTAAGAGTTCAAACAAAGTAAGAGGATCGACATTAGAAATTATGGTAAAGAGAGGTAGTGAAGTGGATGTTGAGTATTCTAAAAAACAAATTATGAATAAATTAAATTCAATTTTTAGTTATGTAGCGGTCGATAAAATAAAGATAATAACTTTTGAAAAAGATGACAAAATTAATTTAGAAAAAAGTAAAAGTGCGTCAAAAAGAGATTTCTCAAAAAGTCTGGGTGGTATTAAAAATGTAAATATTAAAAATGCTCTTAAAGAATTAATTAATTCGTATAAAAAATAAATGAAAAAAATAAAAACTATATTACTATTTGTGTTTATTTCATTGTCTAATCCTTCTTACGCTGAAACAATTAAGCCAATAATTGACGGAAATAGTGATGCAAAAATAAAACTTGTAGTTTATGAATCTTTAACATGTTCTTATTGTGCTAACTTTCATAAGAATGTTTATCCAGAATTAAAGAAAAATTTTATTGATGAGGGAATTATATCAATTGAATATAAAAGTTTTCCATTAAATATTGCCGCTTTAAATGCTTCAAAGTTTGCACATTGTGAGAACGACGGAAATTCTGAATTGCTTCACTTTTTATATGATAATCAGAACGAATGGGCAAAAGGTTCGACAGCTGAGGAATATAATAAAAATCTTATCAAAGTTATTAAATCTGGAAACTTTAAAATTGACGAGCAAAAATGCTTGGAGAATAAGTCGTTAGAGGATCATATACTTAACGATCGAGTCGAAGGGGTAAAAAGTTTTAATATAAACTCAACCCCTACTCTATTAATAAATGGGAAAAAGTTCGAAAAATCACTTACATACAAAAATTTGAAAAAAGCTATAGAAAAACTATTATAGTTTTTAATGGAATTTAAAAAAATTCAATTAAACGGATTCAAATCATTTGCGGATAAAACCGATCTATTAATAGAAAATGGGCTTACGGGTATTGTTGGACCTAATGGTTGTGGAAAATCAAATATTGTAGAGTCATTAAGATGGTGTATGGGCGAAACTTCTGCGAAGAGCATGAGAGGATCAGGAATGGAGGATGTTATATTCTCTGGCACTTCAAACAAACCATCAAAAAATATTGCAGAAGTAACTTTAAATTTATTAAACAATGACAATGAGGGTCCACATCAGTATAAAAATACCCCTAGTATAGAAATAAAAAGAAAAATAGAAAAAGACAAAGGATCAAAATTTTCGATAAATGGCAAAGAAGTAAGGGCAAAGGATGCACAGATGTTTTTCGCTGACTTGTCGACTGGTGCTCATTCACCATCACTGATAAGTCAAGGAAGAATAGGCTCATTAGTAACCGCAAAACCAAGTGACAGAAGAGCTATTTTGGAGGAGGCTGCAGGTATCGCTGGACTACATGCAAGAAGACATGAAGCTGAAATTAGATTGAACGCTGCTGAAAATAATCTCAAAAGAGCTGATGAATTAAGGAGACAACAAGAAAAACAATTAGCAAATTTAGAAAAACAAGCAGAAGAAGCAAATAAATATAAATTTATATCAAATGAAATAAAAAAAATAGAGGCTGGTCTATATTATCTCAAGCTTCAAGATATTGATAAAGAGATTAAACTAGAAAAAGAAATTAATGAGGACTCTGATAAAGAATTTGACAAATTCAATAATGAAATAGAAGACTTAAAAAATAAAATTCAAAATGAATTAAATAAAATTAACCCTATTAAACAAAAAAATTTTGAAAATCTCTCAAAAATACAAAGGCTAAATTTAGAATTAAAAAGCCTAGATGAAGAAAATATTAGAATACAAGATGAAATAGAGAAACTTAATGAAAATCTTAATATTTTAGATCAAGATAAAGATCGAGAAAAAAGCATTATAATTGACGCTAACTCTAATGAGAAGAGAATAAAAGAAGAAAAAAAAGATTTAATTGAAATAGATTCTAAATATTATGAAACTGAAAAACAATCTTCGTCAGATTTAAAAGATTTTAAGGGTAAACTAAATACAGAATTAGCCTCAATTAAGGATTTAATTATTTCTAATAAAAATGATGATGCGGTAATTGCTTTAGACAATTTTAAGAATACAATCGATGAATACTGTGAAGTATATAGTAAAAATCAGAATATTAAAAAAGAGTCTGTAAAAAGATCCGAAAGAATACAAAATATTGATAAAGAAATAGAAAGTTGGAAAAACCTTTTAAACAAATCAGAAATAACAATCAATAAATTAGAAGATAGAAAAAATAAAACACTAGATCAATTAAAAGGACTTGAGGCCAAACCAAAAAATCAAGCAGAAAAAAAAGGTCAATTAAATGAGAATCTTAGATTATCAAATTTAGATAAAGAACAAAATGAAGTTATTATCAAAGAAAGCGAAGATAAATTATCAATTTTGAATATTAATCTCAATGAAGTTAAAGAAAATTCTATAGAGATAAGAGAGAGAAAAGCCAGTTCAGCTGCAACAATTGATGGATTAAATAAGAGAAGATTAGATCTACTTGAGAGAATAGAAAATGAACTCAATTTGAATGAAAACAATATTCTTGAATTCTCGAATCTAGAATTAAATGAAGAGTTTCCTGATGCTGTAACGCAAGAAGAGTTGCTTGATAAGAAAAAACGAGAGAGAGATAAATTGGGATCTGTTAACCTAAGAGCGGATGAAGAAACTACAAAATATCAAGATGAAATAAAAAAAATGGAAAAAGATAGATCAGATTTAGTGACTGCAATTACAAAATTAAAAGAAAGTATTAATGAATTAAATCAGAAAGGTAGAGAAAGACTTGTTGAGGCTTTTGAAAAAGTTAATAGAAAATTCAATGAAGTTTACACAAAACTTTTTAATGGTGGCAGCGCAAAACTAGAACTGATCGACTCTGATGATCCTCTTGATGCAGGTTTAGAGATGCTTGTAAGTCCTCCAGGAAAAAGATTGCAATCAATAACTTTATTGTCAGGTGGTGAACAAGCATTGACAGCCCTATCTTTAATTTTTGCAGTTTTTTTAACAAACCCAGCTCCAATTTGTGTTTTAGATGAAGTCGATGCTCCTTTAGACGATGCTAACGTTACAAGATTTTGTAATTTGCTTGAAGAACTTACAAAAATTACAAAGACAAAATTTGTGATTGTTACACACCACGCTTTAACAATGTCAAAAATGAACCGTCTTTATGGTGTTACAATGCCTGAAAAAGGTATTAGTCAGCTTGTTGCAGTTGACCTAGAGAAAGCCGAAAGCATGGTCGCTTAAATGAAAAGAGATGACGACCTAAAAATTCGCCTTAAAATTGCAAAAAAGAAAATTACCCCTGAAAAAGATCCACCTGCACAGTCAAATTTAGGACAGGCTTTCAAAATGAGCACTGAGCTTGTTTCTGCTGTACTAGTTGGGACAATTATTGGGTTTATTTTAGACACTTGGTTTGATACTAAACCATGGTTAATAATAACATTTTTTTTTGTGGGTGTCGTAGCAGGTATAACCAATGTTATTAGGTCTGCAAAAAAAATACAGAAATAAAATTTATGGCTGCAAATCCGATGTACCAATTCAATGTCTATAGAATTGGACCTGAAATTAAAATAGGTGAAGTTGATATATCATTTACAAATGCTAGTTTATTTATGGTCATTAGTACGCTTGCCATTCTGATTGTTTTTAATCTTGGGGCTAAAAAAAAATCACTTATACCTGATAA
>CACKFS010000003.1 GCA_902599575.1 uncultured Pelagibacteraceae bacterium | reverse complement strand
TTGTTTTTTTAAAACTTTTAAAATTTGATCTAAGTCTTTAAGAATTATTTTACCAGACTGAACTAATTGTATATTAAAACTAGTATCTAAAACATCAGATGAAGTCATACCTTGATGGAGATATCTTGCTTTTATTCCCGCTTTTTCAGTAACAGAAGTTAAAAAAGCAATTACATCATGTTTAACCTGACTTTCAATTTGATGAATTCTTTTTACATTAATTTTTGCTTTTTTTCTTACAATTGATGATACACCCTTAGGTATTTGACCAAGCTTTTCCATTGCTTGTGCCGCAGCTATTTCTACATCAAGCCAAATTTTATATTTATTCTCTTCAGACCAAATACTTGTGAGTTCTTTTCTGGAATATCTAGATATCATTAATTATAAGGAGGCCTCTGTAAGTTTTTAACAGATTCTGTAAAAATTTCATATCCATTATCAGTTATACCAACTGTATGTTCGAATTGCGCAGATAAGGCCTTATCTTTAGTTACGGCTGTCCATCCATCATTTAAAATTTTAACCTCATATTTACCAGCATTAATCATTGGCTCTATAGTAAATGTCATCCCAGGTTGTAATTCAGGTCCTGTATCCTTTTTTCCATAATGTAATACATTTGGACTTTGGTGAAATACATCACCTATACCATGTCCACAAAAATCTCTCACAACACTAAAACCTGCTTTTTCCACATGAGTTTGTATTTCATGACCAATGTCACCTAATTTTTTCCCAGGTTTTAAAATTTTAATCGATTTCATTAAAGACTCATAAGTAACATTAATTAAATTCATTGATTTGACCGAGGGTTTTCCCACTGTAAACATTCTACTTGTATCACCGTAATGATTGTGAAGTATTGCAGTCACATCGATATTTAATATATCTCCATCTTCCAAAACTCTATCACCAGGTATTCCATGACAAACAACATGATTTAATGATGTGCATATAGATTTATTAAAACCACGATAATAAAGTGGGGCAGAGTGGCCACCATTATCTTTGATAAATTCATAACACAACTCATCTATTTTATTAGTGCTTAAACCAGGTTTAATATAATCTGTAATCATGTCTAGGGTACTAGATGCAAGTGACCCCGCTTTTCTCATTTTTTCAAATTTCTCAGAATAATTATTCATCAATAATATTTATTTTTTTTTCAATTTTAATTTCTTTGTTACTCAATAAACATCTATAAGCTAAAAACTTCACGCCACTCTTTTTAGCTATTAAATAATTTTTGTAATAATTTAAATCTATATCTTTAGCTATTTTAAAGTTATTAATACCTTGTATTTGAGTTAAAAATAAGACAAATGGTTTATAGCCTTGTTTTAAAGCATCAATTAACTTTTTTAGATGCTTAGTACCTCTTTCAGTAACAGCATCAGGAAATTCAGCTACTTTTTGATCTCTCAAAAGAGTAACATTTTTTACTTCAATTATATTTTTATCACATAAAAAATCGAACCTAGTATCACTTGAAAACTTAAATTCAGCTTTAATATTTTTGATGGATTTAAATTCGTTTATCAATCCTTTGTTTAAACCATCGGCAACAATTTTATTTGCTCTGTGAGTGTTTACTCCAACTAATTTTTTATTAGCTTCTATTATTTCTAAAGTAAATTTAAGCTTTCTTTTTGGATCGTCATTTTTAGATAAAAATACTGTATTATCTTTATCTAAAAGACCTTTCATTGAACCTGTGTTAGGACAATGAGCTGTCACTATTGAATTATTTACTTTTATATCTGTAAAAAATCTTTTATATCGCTTGATTAATTTGCCTTTAATTAAAGTATTGGTAAATTTCATTATATTTAATTTATATTTGTATATGTCAAATAAGAAAGAAATAATTGCTGGAATTATAATTATTGGTAACGAGGTTCTATCTGGTCGAACTAAAGACATCAACACAAGTACGCTTGCCACATGGCTAAATTCGTTAGGTGTCAAAGTTAAAGAGGTAAAAATTATACCTGATGATGAACAAACAATTATAAATACTGTTAATCAATACCGTAAATCTTATGATTATGTATTTACTACAGGCGGAATTGGACCAACACATGATGATATAACAGCAGAGTCAATTTCAAAAGCTTTTAATATAGAGTACGGTTTTCACAAAGAGGCATATTCAATTTTAGAAAGTTATTATAAACCAGGTGAGTTTAATGATGGTCGTCAGAAAATGGCAAAAATGCCTGTAACTGCAAATTTAATATATAACCCCTCAAGTGGATCGCCAGGTTTTTATGTAGAAAACGTTTTTTGTTTACCTGGAGTACCATCAATAATGCAGTCAATGCTTGGAAGCTTAACAAATAAAATTGCAGGTGGCGAACCGATCTTAAGCGAAACAATAAATTTAAGAACTGTTGAAAGTGAAATTGCAAAATCCTTAACTGATGTACAAAGTAAAAATACTGATGTCGAAATTGGTAGCTATCCATTTTTTAAAGCAGGCAAGCTTGGTGTTGCAATTGTTCTTAGATCAACAGATAAAAACAAAATTGAATTTTGTAAATCGGAAATAATAAAATTTGTTAAAGATAAAGAAATTCAAATAGTTTAAATCAAAATGTTATATTTTGCTTACGGAAGTAACCTAAATCATTTTCAAATGAAAAAAAGATGCAAAGATTCTAAATATATTAGGAAATTTGAAATCAAAGATTTTAGACTTACATTTAGAAGTAAATATGGTGTTGCAGATATAGAGAGTAAAAAAAATTATTCAATACAAGGCGGGCTTTACGAAATATCTAAATCAGATGAAAAAAAACTTGATATATATGAGGATTTTCCAATCTTATATAAAAAAATATATTTTGATAATGATAGTCAAAAAATTATGGCCTATACCATGGTTAAAAAGAGTTTATTCATTTACCCAAGCAAAAGGTATCTTGATGTAATCAAACAAGGATACAAAGACTGTAAATTAGATATCAAATACTTAGAAAAAGCTCTTAGAAATTTTTAAATGCGTTCAAAGTACGAAATTTTCAAAATTGGAATAAAAGATGTTGCACCACATTTATTATCAGTTTTTCCTTTTGGAATAATATTTGGTGCAATTGGCATTGAACTGGGTTTTAGTCCATTATTCACTTATGCAACTTCTTTAATAATTTTTGGTGGTGCTTCGCAAATAGTTTTTCTACAACTTTTATCTGGTGGCGCATCTTCATTAATTGCAATTACTTCTGTTGGGGTAATAAATTCAAGACATTTCTTATATGGCGCAGTATTATCTGAATATTTACAAAAATTATCTTTAATTAAAAAACTTTTAATTTCTTATTTTATAGTCGATCAAGGATTTGCTGTTTCAAACCAGTATTTTAAAAAAAATCCAACAGAGGAATTTAATCATTATCATCTAATTGGTTCTGGAATAATACTGTGGTTTATCTGGCAGGTTTCCACAATAATGGGAATTTACTTAGGATCTATTGTACCTGAGGAACTTGGATTAAAATTTGCAATTCCTCTAACGTTCATTGCAATAATAGTAAATGAGTTAAGAAAATTTGATCATGTTTTAGTTATGCTAGTTTCAGGTTTAGCAGCTACTTTTTTTTATAATGCCCCCTTCAAAACTTACATAATAATTTCACCACTCATTGGACTTTTTGCAGCGATGATAATTAATAAATTAAAAAAATGACCTGGACTTCAATTTTTATAGCTGGAATTTTAACTTATTTTACAAGAATGAGCATGGTTACATTGATCAGAAAAGAAATGATAAGTGATAATTTAAGAAAGATTTTAAATTATGTACCATCTGTAGTTTTCCCTTCAATAATATTTCCTGGGGTTTTGTTAGATGATTTTGGAGCCTTCGTTACTATAAGTGATCCAAAAATATTTGGAGCGATAACTGCTTTAATAATTGGGTTTTTTACGAGGAATGTTATTTTAACAATTGTATCTGGGCTTTCTTCATATTGGGTCGTAATATTTGTTTTTTAGTTAGATAGCCAAACTGTTTCAAAAGGTTTCAGGATTAATCTTTTTCCAATAATACTAATATTATTTCTTAAAAGATTTTTATATTTATTTTCTTTATTTCCCAATAAAACTTTTTGAGATTTGGATGAAACATTTGTAACACAAATAATAGTTTGTTTTTTATCTAAACTAATTCTTTTAAAGGCGAGTAATTTTTTACCAAAAGATATACACTGCATGGATGCGTTTGGATGGAAGGCTTTTTGTTTTATTCTTATCTTTAATAAATTAGTGATATGATCGTAATAAATTTTTTGTTTAGACTTTTTATCTTTTAAAAATCTATCTAATTTAGATTTATTCCATTTATATCTGTTAAGGTCTCTTTTATTATTTGATATGACATATTTATATTCATCATTAGCCTTACCAAATATCGAATTAAAGTAAACAGCTGGCACTCCTTCAATAGAAAACATTACTGCATGTGCAGATACATATCTTTCTAAAGAATATAATCCTTTTTTATCAAAATCTGTATTTTTGAAAGCATTAAAGAGAGTTATGTTGACTTCATAAACTTTTTTCTGTGTTTTATTTATTTTTCTATATGAAAGTTGAGCTCCATTTTTCCTCAATCTTTTAAATAAGTTATTAAGGGTACCCTTGTTTAAATAACCTTCAGCAGGTCTCATCCCTATACCATCATGCGAAGCAATAAAATTAAAATAGTTATTTTTTAATTTTGTAGATGGTAATTTTTTTATCCATTGATTTAATTTGGAACTATCTTCAAAAAGAAAAGCATGAATTAAAAGGGGAGGTAAAGTAAAATTATATATCCAGTTAGCTTCGTCATTCTTTTTTCCAAAATAACTTAAATTTTCTTTTTCAGGTAAATTAGTTTCAGTAATTAAATAAGGGGAATTTTGTAAAGAGTTACATATTATTCTTAATAATTTAATTATTTCATGTGTTTGCTTGAGATTTATACATTTAGTACCACTTTCTTTCCATAAATAGGCAATTGCATCTAGTCTAAAAATTGAAACTCCATGACATGCTAAGTTGATCATGATTTTAATAAAACGCATTAAGACTTTTGGATTTTTAAAATTTAAATCTATTTGATCAGAACTAAATGTTCTCCATATAAAATCAGGTTTATTAAATACATGAATCTTCTTAAGTAATCTATTTTCCCTTGGTCTTACAACTTTAGAAACATCAAATTTATTATTTACTTTTAAAAAATAATCCTTTCCCGGTGATTTATTCTTTAAAAAATTTTTAAACCATAATCCTTTTGACGAAGCATGATTTATTACAATATCAGCCATAATATTATTTTTTTTTGAAAAATTATTTATATCTGCCCAAGAACCTAGTTTACTATCAATTTTGTAATGATCTTTAACAGCAAATCCACTGTCACTACTTGAGGGATAAAATGGTAAAAAATGTATTGTATTAAAATACCTTGATAAATTTTTGTTATAAAAATTCTTTAATGACCTAATTGAATTTATTTTTCCATTTTCATATACACTATCACCATAACAAATCACAACCGAAGTATCTTCAGATATTTTCAATTTTTTAGTTTTAGCTTTTAATATTTTTTTATTAGAAATTTTGATTAATTCAAAAATTTCATCAGAAAATATTCTTAAGTCTTTATTGTTAAAATTTTTACTATAAATATTTTTTAGCTTAGAATTTATTTGACTTTTTACTATGCTTGATAACATTAAATAAATTTTTTATTATCTTCACTAACAGCTTCATTTAATCTTACAAGAAAATCAGGTATTGCACTTTTCACTCTACTCCAAGTTGGAATAAATGGTGTGTCCATTGGATTTATATAAAAGGCTTCTCCTGCCTTCATAATGTTTACTGCAAATAATTCAACAGCTTCCTCTTCTTTGTGGGAGTCAAATTTTAATCCATTCATTGCAGCGTCACTTCTATAAATATCAATTAAGTCTAATGCTGATCTGTAGTAGGTTGCTTTTAAAGACCTGAAAGTTTCTCTACTAAAAGAGTTTCCTTGAGTGGCTAATTTTTTTATAAATGTTTTTATAATGTCAATCGACATTTTTGATAGTCCTTTCGTTTCATCATCGATAGAGAGATCCTGATGTTTATGATCATAAGCGTCTGCTAAATCAACTTGGCAAATATTATTTGGCGAAAAACTTCTTTGCATTTCTGATAAAATTCCAACTTCTATACCCCAATCCGATGAAATCCTTAATTCTGGTAATACATTACGTCTAAATGAAAATTCACCAGCTAAAGGATATTTAAAGGATTTCATAAAATTTAAATATTCACTTTGGCCAATCGTTTTTTCTAATGCTGTTAACAAAGGCCCAACTAAAAGTCTTGCAACTCTTCCATTCATTTTATTATTTGCAATTCTTGGATAATAACCTTTGCAAAATTCAAAGTTAAATAAGGGATTTACAACTGGATAAAATAATTTAGCCAACATTCTTCTATCGTAAGTTTTTATATCACAATCGTGTAATGCAACAGATCTTGCTGTATCCCTAGCTATACACATTCCTATACAATACCAAACATTTCTACCTTTACCCATTTGGTTTGGTGCTAAATTTTTCTTTTTTAACTCGTTATCTAATTTTTTAAGCTTAGGTCCATCGTTCCATAAAATTGTAAAAGACACATTTATTTTTTTAAAAAATTTCCAAGCCTTTTTAGCTTGGCTTTCTGACGCTTTATCTAATCCTATAATCACGTGGTTTAAGTATTTTGTCTTACTTATTTGATCTACAATATTAGGTAGAGCAGAACCCTCTAATTCTGAATATAAACATGGTAGAATTAACTCCATTTTTCTTTCTTTAGAAAAATTTAGTAAATCCTTTTCAATCTCAGTTGTAGACTTTGTTCCAAAATCATGAAGTGTTGAAACTACACCGTTTTGAGAAAAATCACCCATAACTTATTCTAGTAACATTATTATATTTTATCTAGAGCCAATTTGACTACCTCTTCCCATCCCTCTGGTGCAGGTTTTTTTGACACTAAACAGTTATCTATGTTTATTTTTTCCATCGTAAATTTATCATTAAAAACTAAACAAGGTATATCGCTATTTTTAAGCATATCTAGATCGTTGAAATTATCCCCAACCCCAATTGTAATTAGTTTTTCTTTGCTTATTTTCTTAAATATTTTAACAACATGTTTCATCGCTTGAGATTTACTTATTTTATCACAAAGATTAATCACTCTCCCCCCTTCGTGCAGTGAAAGGCCAGCATTATTTACAGATTTAATAAGATCTACTTTTTCTGCTTTTGAACCATCATATAATAAAGGTATAGAGTATTCTCTATTCATTGCTAATTTAACTTTTTCTTTTGATTGCCCGAAAATTTTTAATTGTTTATCACTTGTTAAATTTTTAATAAATTTGCATTTGGATTTATATTTTTTTGAAATTTTATTATCAAAAATATCTAAAATCTCACTAATCTCTCTGCTTAAACTAATTTTTTCAGGAAAACTGGAATTAATTAAGTTAAGATTATAAATAGCAGCACCATTTTCAACTATAAAAGGCAAATCCTCATCTAACTCTTTATTAAAATTTTCTATTTCTTTTTTTGTCTTACTAGAATTAGGAATTATAAAAATACCTTTAGAAATTAAATCTTTAATATATCTTAAAATTTGATCAAACTTAAAAGTATCTCTATCTAATAAACTTCCATCTAAATCTGTAAATATTAAAACTTTATGGTCGGCATTCATTAAATATCAACAACGAGCGTATCTTTAGAACCGCCACCTCTCGAACTATTTACTATGGTACTACCTTTTCTAAGAGCAACACGCGTTAAACCACCCATTGTTACATAGGTTTCTTTTCCAGATAATATAAAAGGTCTTAAATCTTGGTGTCGTGGTTCAAACAAATCACCTTGAAGAGTGGGAGTTGTTGATAATACTTCTAATGGTTGGGCAATATAATTTCTTGGGTTGTCTTTAATTCTTTTCTGAAATATTTCTCTTTCTTTTATTTTAGCTTTAGGCCCAATCATAATACCATACCCACCAGATCCATCTGCTGGTTTAACAACCATCTTTCCAATATTTTCTATTACATGATCTCTTTGTAGTTTTTCAAAACATCTAAATGTTTCAACTTGTTTAAGTTTTGGCTCTTCTCCTAAATAATATTTTATTATTTCTGGAACATAAGAATAAATTAGTTTATCATCTGCAAAACCAGTTCCTGGGGCATTTAGTATCGCAACATTTCCTTTTCTATAAGCTTTAAATAAACCTGGGACACCTATTAAGGATCCTTTAAAAAAAGATTTTGGATCTAAATAAGTATCATTGAGCCTTCTATAAATACAATCCACTCGAATACCACCACCTATTGTTTTCATGAAAACTTTATCATTTTCAACGTAAAGATCTTTTCCTTCAACAAGAGCTACTCCCATTTGTTGAGCTAAAAAGGAATGTTCAAAATATGCAGAGTTATAAATCCCAGGTGTTAAAACAACCATATGAGGATTTTTTGTTTGGTAAGGTATTGCATCATGCATACAATGATAAAGTCTATTACAATAGTGACCAATTGGAGAAACTCTATATCTTGTAAATATTTGAGGAAATACTTGGCTCATCACCATTCTATTTTCAAGCATGTAAGATACACCAGATGGAACTTGTAAATTGTCTTCAAGTACTAAAAAATCACCATTAATATTTCTTATTAAATCAATCCCAGAGATATGAGACCAAATTTTCCTTTTAGGACTAAAGCCCTCACATTGTTTTAAATAATTTTTTGATTTAAATACTATGTCTTCTGGAATGATTTTGTCCTTAAATATCTTTTTTTTATTATAGACATCGTCAATAAACAAATTTAATGCCTTTGATCTTTGAATTAATCCTTTTTTAACTTTATTCCATTTTGTTTTTAAAACAATTCTAGGGATAATATCTAATGGCCATTTTTTTTCTTCTGCAGCTTTTTTATCAGCAGAATAAACTTTAAAATTTATTCCTCTCGAGTCTATAGTGCTCATACAGTTTCTATCTATTTCTTGAAGTTTTTTCTTACCGTGTCTATCTAAAATACTTGAAATAATTTTAGCTTCTTTTCTTAACTTTCTTTCTGGTGTTAAGTATTCATCATAAGATGATTTAGCATCATAGTTTTTCCAAAGACTAGTCATTTCGTATATTATTATAAATATATTTATAATTTTAAGTGCAAATTATATATACCTGTTATGAGAATTTGGGGTATATATATAAGTCGAGGTATATATATAACTAATAATCAAAAAAACAATGACATATTGCATTGGTATAAAAACAAAAGATGGAATTGTTGTAGCTTCGGACTCTAGAACTAATGCTGGACTAGATAATGTCAATATTTACTCAAAAATGTTTACCTACGATGTTGGTGACAGAACAGTATTAATAGTTACCTCTGGTAATTTAGGAACTTCACAAGCTGTTTATAAATCAATCGAAAAGGATCTTGAAAACAATTCAGGAAAAAAAAATTTAAATACATGTGAGGATTTTGATCAAGTCGCAAAATATATTGGTGCATTGAACTTAAAACATTCATCACCAAAAGGTATGAACACTGACACTGTTTTACTAGGATCAACATTTATTGTTGGTGGTCAAATTAAAGGTAAACCAATGGAACTTTTTTTAATTTATCCTCAAGGAAATTATATTAAGCCAGCTGATAGCAAACCGTATTTAGTAATTGGAGAAGTTAAATACGGAAAACCAATTTTGGATAGAGTTATAACTCCTGATGTATCTATTGGAGATGCATCAAGATGCGCTTTAATATCAATGGACTCTACTTTAAAAAGTGACTTAACTGTAGGACCTCCTATAGACTTTGTTGTTTATAAAAAAGATCAATACAAAATCGCATCTCAAAAATGTTTAAACCTTAATGATCAAGAATTTTCTAAAGTTTCTAAAGAATGGTCTGAAGGTATATTTAAAATTTTCGATTCTTTTCCAAGATTTGATTGGGAAAAATAATTGAGTTTAAAAAAAATTATTTTTAAATGATAAAAAGAGACCTCTATTATGAAAGAATTCCAACAAAAAGTTTAAGAAATGATGTTAGATACCTTGGAAATATATTAGGTAAAGTTATAAAGGAACAAGAGGGAATAAAATTTTTTAAATTAGTTGAAAAAACAAGACTTATTTCTAAAGCAAATATTGCTAATAAAAATCTAAAAAACCCATTTAGGAGTTTATCCAAAGAAATAAAAAAACAAAATCCTAAAAATTTACTTAAATTAAGTAGAGCTTACAGTCACTTTATGAATTTATATAATTTAGCAGAATCTGTTGATGCCTCAAGAACACTAGATCAATATGAAAACTCCAATAAAAATAAAAAAAATAAAAATATTTTTATTGAGGAAATATTTGAAAATTTTTTCAAAAATAAAAGTATTTCTAATGATAAAATTTATGACCTTGCAAAAAAACTTAATATTGGGATTGTTTTAACTGCGCACCCAACTGAAGTGAAAAGAAGAACTTTAATTCAGAAATACCATACTTTAACTGAAATATTAGAACAAAGAAATTTGCTTAAAAATTATCCGTCTAAATTAAAAGTTTTAGATAAAAAAATGTTCGATGAAATAACTATTATTTGGAACACTGATGAACTTAAGAGATATAAACCTTCGCCTTTTGATGAAGCAAGATGGGGTTTAGCAATTATCGAAGATAGTTTATGGGAAACAATTCCAAAAGTTTACAGAAGATTAAATGAAATATTCGTAAAAAATATGAATAGAAACTTACCTAAGAATTTTAATCCAATTGAATTTGGTTCATGGATGGGTGGAGATAGGGATGGGAACCCATTTGTTACATCTGAAGTTACAAAAGAGGTTTTACTCTTATCTAGATGGGAAGCTGCAAAACTTTACGAAAAATCTTTAACAAAATTGATTAGATCTTTTTCAATGCAAAAATGTTCAAAAAAAATTTTAAAATATACTGGCTTTTCATATGAACCCTATAGAGTTTATTTAAGACCCCTTAGAGATAAAATGAGAAAAACACACAGAATGATTGAGCAACATTTAGTTAATAAAAAACCACTGAACCAAAAAGATTTAATTTCCTCTAAGGAAAGTATTTTAAAACCCTTAAGGGTAGTCAGAGAGTCTTTAGAAGAAACACAAAATGAAAATATAGCAAGTGGTGAATTATTAGATTTAATGCGTAGGGCAAAATGTTTTGGAATTAACTTAGCAAGATTAGACATTAGACAAGAGTCTTCAAGACATACAAAACTTATTACTGAAATTGTAAAAAGAAAATTTAAAAAGAATTATAATTCCTGGTCAGAGGAAGAAAAAATAAAGTTTTTATCTAAAAAAATAAAAGGCAAAAACTTTATTAAAAATTTTCAATTTAAAGATAAGGAAAACTTAGAAGTTTGGTTAACTTTTAAAGAATTAGCAAGTCAACCAAAAGAATGTTTAGGAGCTTATATTATATCAATGACATCCTCAGCATCAGATATTCTTTCAGTTATTCTTTTACAAAAAGAAGCAAATATAAAAGATAAATTAAGAGTTGTACCTTTATTTGAAACTTTAGACGATTTAATAAATGGAGGTAAGATCATGTCCTATTTATATAAATTAAAATGGTATCGGAATTTAATTAAACATAATCAAGAAATTATGATTGGTTACTCAGATTCTAGTAAGGATGCAGGTAAATTATGTGCAAGCTGGCATCAATATAAATTACAAGAAGAAATATTAGCTTTATCAAAAAAATTTAAAGTTAATGTATCTTTCTTTCATGGAAGAGGAGGTTCTGCAGGAAGAGGGGGAGGACCAATTCAAGCAACACTAAGATCTCAACCCCCTGGATCTGTTAATGGTAAAATTAGAATTACAGATCAAGGTGAAGTAATACAACAAAAATATGGTTACGAGCCTTTAGCTAAATATAATTTATGTAGCTACATAAGTTCGGTAATGCTCGCAACATTAATTCCACCACCAGAACCAAAAAATAATTGGAGAAATTTAATAGAAAATATGTCTGATATATCTAAAAGCTCATATAGAAAAAATTTAACATCAAACTCGGAATTCATTAGATATTTTAAAACTGTTACACCTCATTTAGCATTGGGCAAACTTTCAATTGGATCTCGTCCATCTAAAAGAAAACAAGTAGATAGTATAAAAAGTTTAAGGGCAATACCTTGGGTATTTGCATGGACACAAATTAGATTAATGTTGCCAGCATGGTTAGGTACAGCTGAAGCTTTAAGATATTCCTCAATAAAAAAATTTAGAAAAACTTTAATAGATATGGAAAAAAATTGGCCTTTCTTTAATTCTACAATGGACTTATTAGATATGGTTATCTCTAAGGTAGATCCTGAAATTTCCAAAATTTATGAAGAAAATTTAGCAGATGAAAATTTAAAAAGAGTTGGAAAAAAACTAAGATTTCAATTTGATGCACTTAAAAAACTTAATAAAAAGATTACACCGAGAGAAATTTTACAACAAAGAAAAATTTTTAGAAGTCCAGCAATTATAAGAAACCTTTATTCTGAAGTGTTAAATATTCTGCAGGCAACTGTAATGATGAAGCTATCAAAAAAAAATAATAAAAGAGAAAATAAAGACTATTTAAATGATGCTTTGATGACTAGTATTGCCGGAATATCGGCAGCTATAAAAAATACAGGATAATTCCTATATTAGGGGTATTTTACTCATTTTTTAAACTTATGAAATATAGATTTTTTTTTTCTTTTTGATAAAAAACTTTTTGTAAATTTTATAAATTAATTACATGAAAGAATTAATAAAAATCTTTGTATTTTCTCTAATTTTATTTCAATTTACAAATTTGAAAGCAGAAGTAAAACCTACTTTGTTAAGAACAGTTAGTTTAAATAATATTGTAAAATCTCCATCTGATGTACGATTTAATCCAGCTGGAACTAAAATTTTTTTTTCTGATTTTCGTTCTGGAGCTAATGTTTTGATACAATACGATGTTGATACCCCTTTTAATATTTCTACAATCGATTTTGATAGTAAAGTAACATTAGCTACTAATGGAGGTGTTGACAACATAACGCAACCACAAGGTTTTGAGTTTAATAACGATGGAACAAAAGTTTTTGCCATCAATGATGGAGGTGGTTTCAATGCCAATTCGCTTTCAATCCCCTATGATTTTTCAAGTGCAACTACTATCGCTGATGATGGTTTTCATTTTAAAACAGGTCCAGATCCAGATATAGGCAACAACAGATCTGTTAAATTTAATAATGATGGAACAAAAATGTTTCTAATTGATGTTTGGGTTAATTCTTCAGGTAGAAGAATAATTGAGTTTAATTTATCTACTCCCTATGACACCAGCACAGTTACTGAAGGAAATAGTTTTACAATTAGTGGTGCATCAACAATTCTTCAAGATTTCTCATTTGATGATGATGGAACAAGAATGTATGTAATCGAATCTAGCACTGGAGCAGCTGCGAGATTCATCTATGTTTATAAACTAAGCACAGGATTTGATATAACGACAGCAAAGTTTGCAGGAAAAGTTCAACAAGAATTCGAAAGTTTAGGAGCTGATGGAACTAATGGTACTCCTCTCGGTATGGGTTTCTCCGAAGATGGAATGAAACTTTACCAAGTTACTTACCAAGATGGCGCAGTTGGTGCTCGTGATAGAGTTCATGAGTACGACCTAAGTTGCCCTTACGGAATTGTAATTTGTGAAGAAGATACTGTTTCTAATACTAGTGCTCAAGTTGATGTTGCTAAACAAGTAATACATCAAAACTCTTCTGTTATATTTAAAAGATTTGATTGGTTAAGACGTAATGAAGGTAACAATAATCTTAATACTAATAATATTAATTTGAATATAAATAATCCTATTTTATCTGCATTAAGTGATACTCTAAAAAATACTTTCAATCAAAAATATACAAAAGCTTCTGTAAAAAAGAAAAAAGAAACAAGAAGTAATTTTAAGAATTTATCTTTTTGGTCTCACGGAGATATTTCAATTGGTAGGACAGGTGACAAAGCAACAACAACACCGCAAACACTTAAAGTTGGTGGTTTAATGTTTGGAGTAGATAAAAAACTTAAAAATAATAAATTTGTAGGTGCTGCAATTAGATATGGCCAAGGAAATACTTATAACAAAACATCTGATGGTTTTAAATTAGACTCAGAAACATTAACTTTAAATTTATACAGCACAAACCAATTAGACAGTAAATTAAATTTAAACACACTTTTAGGACTAAGTTTTTTAAAAATTGATCAACTAAACTCATCTGACCAAGTAACTGGCAATCGAAATGGTAAGCAACTATTTACTGCTATAAATATGAATAGTGACAGTGGTTATGGAGAATTTAACATTAGACCTACAGGCGGATTTATGTTCGGAATTACTAGTCTTTCAAGTTATACAGATTTCAATACATCTTCTGTTCAAGATATTTACGACTCTTTAGTTTTTAATACCGGTAACATAACTGCTGGTCTAAAGTTTGATAAATTAGTTGAAAAAACCAATTTTAATTTATTTAGAAATGGAAGTATAGAATACATACAAGATTTATCATCTAATATTGGATATACAGTAAAAAGTCACAGTGATCTTACCTCTCAACGTAAATCTGTTAAAAGACACTCATTACATAATCTTAAAGTAAATTTTGGGATGGAAAGTGTATCTGAGAGCGGTCACACGTTTGGATTAAATTTTGAAAGACTTCAAGGACTTGATGAAAGCAGTCATCTTCAAAGTCTTTTCTTTAAGTTTGGATATTTAAGAGAGAATAATACTGATATTGCTTTTAACTTTGACCCGCTAACTAATAATACAGCTAACTTAAGTTATCTTAAACATTACAACTACTTTGATTTAAAACTTGATACCAATTATTCCTTTACGGATGAAAATCCTGTTTATGGTTTAAATCTCCAATTATCTAATACCTTTTAAAAAGATAATAATTACTGGCCTTATCTTTAATATTCATAACACATATACATTTTTCTTATACCTTCGGTCGCAGTTTATAATTTTACATATGTGTCATTTTAAATTAAAAATGACCTAAAATGGACATTAAAGACTCAATTAGCAATTTTATCAAAATTATTTTTTTTTTAATAATTTTGGGGTGTTGGAATAACCAAGCCCAAGCTTATACAGTTTTAGGCACTGGTACTAGTGCTTTACTTGGTGGAGACCTCACAGATCCTGAAAATAATGGTGTTGATGGTTCTAATACAAATTGGAATTGGTCGTCTATAGATGCAAGTTCTGAAAAATATTGGCATTTGGAAGGTTCTTACAACGTATTTGACAATAAGGTTGGTAGTAGTCATGATAAGTGGTGTTGTAACGGACCAACACAATGGATATCAGTAGGATTTTCTGAAGCCTATGTCTTAACTCATTTTACAATTACATCAGGTAATGATGTTGCAGGCAGAGATCCAGATATTTTTAAAATCCAAGGTTCAAACAATGGTAGTGATTGGACTGATATTTATTCATATAGTAATAACGGCACTTCTCCCTGGGGCTCAACTAGATATCAAGTAATCAAATGGACTGGCGGTGGCGATGACTTTGATACTCCTGCTCCTTACTCTTATTTTAGATATTACGTTACCTCCGTTGTAAGTGGTAGTATGCACCAAATTAATGAAATTGAATATTTTGGAACAGCAGATGCTACTCCGACTTTAAGCTCATCAACTCCAGCTGATGATGCAACTGATGTTTCAGTCTCAGATAATATAGTTTTAAATTTTAGTGAAAATGTAGATGCAGAGAGTGGAAATATAACTATAAAAAAAACATCTGATAATAGTACAGTTGAAACAATTGATGTTACAGGGGGTCAAGTTACTGGATCAGGTTCAACTCAAATAACAGTCAACCCATCATCTGATTTAACAGGATCGACAGAATATTATGTATTAATAGATGCAACTGCTTTTGATGATGCAACAGGTAATTCTTATGCAGGTATAAGCTCTACAACTGCTTTAAGTTTTACAACTGAGGATAACATTGCTCCAACTCTTTCTTCATCAACACCAGCTGACAATGCTACTGGAGTTGCAGTCAATGCTAATATCGTTCTTACATTCAATGAGAGTGTTAGTGCAACATCTGGAAATGTAACTATTAAAAAAACATCTGATAATAGTACAGTTGAACAAATAGGTGTTACAAGTGCGCAGGTTACAGGTAATGGGGCTCAAGGTCCAATGGGTCAAGCAGGCGGAGATCAAATTACAATAAATCCATCAAGTGATTTTGATAGTTCCACTGAATATTATTTACTAATTGATGCAACTGCATTTGAAGATGGTGCAAATAATGCTTATGCTGGAATAAGTTCCACAACAGCATTAAGTTTTACCTCTGTTGATAATGCTAATCCTACACTTTCATCTTCAACACCTACAGATGATGCAACAGACGTAGAGCTCGATACCAACATTGTTTTAAATTTTAATGAAAGTGTTGATGCAGAGACTGGAAATATTACAATTAAAAAGACATCCGATGATAGTACAGTTGAGCAAATTGATGTTACAAGTGGACAGGTTACAGGGTCAGGCTCAAGTCAAATAACAGTTAATCCTTCTTCTGATTTTGATCCAGGTATAGAATATTATGTATTAATAGATGCAACAGCTTTTGATGATGCGTCAAGTAATTCTTATGCAGGAATTAGTTCAACAACTGCTTTAAGTTTTACATCAAATTCAAAAACTGATCCAACAACAGATAAAAAGGTAACTGGTTCAATTAAATCACTTACAGAACAAGTTAAAACATCATTTACTACATCTGTTGGCATAGTCACAAGCAGACTAAATTATTTAAGACAAAATAGAACTAGCAATAATTTTACAAACAATAACATAAAATTAGATTTTGATAATGCAATATTAGCATCTTTAATGGAAACAATACCAATATCAACTTACACACAACCTAATTTTGTACCTGATGATTGGTCATTGTGGAGTGAAGGTTCTATAAGTGTTTCTAGAATTGGTGATGGTGGTAATTCAGAAAACTCTCCAAAAGAAACTGATAGTCAAAGTGTGGCTTTTGGTTTTGATAAAAAAATAAATGAGAGCGATCTTTTAGGCTTTGCTATTCAATATGGATTGAGTGATGCTGATGTAGGAAGTGATGGCACTGGTATTGATACTGAAAGTTTAAGCCTAACTATATATAGAACGAAACCTTTCAATAATAATAATTTTATGCAAGGTTTAATTGGATTTGGAATAATTGAGTCTGATAGTGTTAGGAAAAGTTCTGGAAATACATTAACAGGTTCAAGAAACGGTAATCAATTATTTGGATCAATTAACTATGGAAAAACTTTTGGTCAAGGTGAATTTAACGCAACACCAATTGTAAGGCTTGATTTAGGTTATACTGAATTAGACTCTTATACTGAAACAGGTACAGATGCATTATCTTATTCTAAACAGACTTTTGAAAGTGCCCTTGGATCAATTGGAATGGAGATTAATGATGTAATTAAATTTTCTGATAGTTCATTAAAACCGTTTGGAGTAATTGAATATAGCTTAGATTTTAGTAATTCTTCTGATGTAAAAATGAATTATGTCTCTGATACAGCAACGACATACACATTTGTACAAGGTGTAAGTTCTACACATTTAGCCTCATCTGAAATAGGGTTTCATTTTGAGGCCAGGGATAATATAAAACTCACATCTAGTTATAAACGAATACAAGGAAATGAGAGTGAAAGAACAGATTCATTAAGATTTGGTTTTAATTATAGATCAATGAGAAAAACAGATTATTCACTAAATATTGGTGGAAACAATGATTTAGCTGCTGTTGTTGATGTAACAAGAAATGTAAATGGATTACATTTAAATTTCAATGCAAGACAAGCATTTAATAATTCTTCTGACAAAAATGCTAATGTTTCATTATCTAAAAAGTTTTAGGTGCTTAAAATAGCCTCTTAATATCTAGGATTTTAAAGGACAACTTTACGTATACTAGAAGTTTTAAAAATTAGAATATATAATTTGTTTTATGAAAAACAGAGGTTTTACTCTTATAGAGCTACTTGTGGTAGTAGCAATCATAGGTATCTTAGCTGCAGTAGGGGTTGTTGCTTATAATGGTTATACATCAAGCGCTAAAGCTAATGCGGTGAAACAAAATCATAAACAAGCAATGAAATATACCAAAAATGAATTAATGAAATGCTCAATTGGTGAAACATCTATTATGGAAGGACACGTTATATGTAATAATACATATGGACAGAATGTTTTTCATCCACCGGGACTTGGTGCACAAAAAGTATCTGAGGCTCTTGTTAATATAAAAGCTTATAGATCAGGGGGATACGATTGGGGTGTTTTAAGAAATTTTAAAAATCCTTATAATACAAATGCTCCTGGTGTTAGATCTGGTTTTGGATACACAGTTGGACAAGTTAACATAAGCTCAACCGGAGCTAAACAAAATAATAATAAAACTGATTATGCTAGAATAAATTTTATGACTTGTTTTAAAGAACCATGTTCTGGAGATAATATTATTGAGGAGTTTGTATATTTTCAAGAATGATAAAACAAAAAGGCTTCACGCTAATAGAACTCTTAGTCGTTGTAGCAATCATTGGTATCCTAGCTGCTGTAGGCGTGGTTGCTTATAATGGGTATACAGCAAGTGCTAAAATTAATGCAGTTAAAAATAATTTTAAAATCGCAGAAAAAAAATTAACTGAAGCTATTACAATGTGTAAATCCGGTTTAGATTTTCTCTGGGCTGATGGACAAAACTGTCAAAATAGACCAATTAATGGAGATCAAATGGCATGGGGTGTATATGGCGACTTTTCAAAAACTATTAAAATAAATTCCTATGACAGTACTACTAAGGCTGTAGAATGGAGTCAATTAAGCGACGGAATTGCAAATTGCCCTCCAAAAAAACCTCCAAAAGGTCAAATTAAATTTAGCTACGCCAATAGTAAAAATAATTTTTGTAGTATGGGTGGTGGCAATACATCCTGTGTATATGCAAATATTGGCAACAAAGACGGTTCTGATGAATATCTATATGCTGAATTCAATTTATGTGAATTTTAATATTTTATGAATAAAAAAGGTTTCACACTTATAGAACTTTTAGTCGTTGTAGCTATCATTGGTATTTTAGCTGCTGTAGGAGTGGTAGCTTATAATGGTTACACAAATAGTGCAAAAAAATCTTCGGCCAAATCAAATCATTCATCAATAGTAAAATTTATGTCCGCTGAAATTCAAAAATGTAATTTAGGAGAAAGAACTGCAATGTCAGGTCAATTATCTTGTCCAATAACAAACTCAAGTCAAATTATTCAGGCTATACACAAACCTGGAGCAGGTATATCCGCAGCTTTTAAGAATCCATTCAATACTGATGAGAGCGCTATTAATATTAGTTGGTACGATTATAATAACGATGCTAATCTTGGAAGAACATTAATGGGTCAGAATGCATGGAACAATGTATTAATTGCTACATGTCACGAGACTCCATGTAGTAATGCTAATAACAGAACTATCAGTTATGTTTACATGGATTGATTTAGAAATGAAACAAAAAGGCTTCACCCTAATAGAACTTCTAGTCGTTGTAGCAATCATTGGTATTCTAGCTGCAGTGGGAGTAGTTGCTTATAATGGGTATACATCTTCAGCAAAAAAAGCGGTTGTAAAACAAAATTTTAGAACAACTGTTAGTTATATGCAGGGTGAATTTGCTAAATGTGGAATCGATAGTTCAAGTAGAATTTTTGGTGATCCAGGTGTTCCATGTAATGATATATATATTAGTAAGCAATGGAGTTGTGCAGCAATAACACTTTCGCATAAATTTAAATTAGCTAATCCTCTTGATACAGAAAAACAAGCACACTTTGGCACAAGTTATAATCATCCATTAGGAAATTGTAAAGTTACCAGAACTAACTCTAAAGGTGTTGGTGCCGGTGATGGAGAAGATGATGGGGAAGTTACAATGGTCATTTGTCCAAGAAATCCATATTGTTCCGGTAACACTGGCAAATTTAAAGTAATGTGGTGGTGGGATAATAAAAAAATGCAAGATTTTGCGATGATTGATCCAAATTTTTAAATGAAACAAAAAGGTTTCACACTAATAGAACTCTTAGTTGTTGTAGCCATCATCGGTATTCTCGCTGCAGTTGGTGTAGTTGCATATAATGGCTATACAAACAGCGCAAAAGTTAATGCTACTAAATCAATATACAATCAAGTAAAAAATTATATTATTAATGAAGTTCAAAAATGTAATATGGGTGAAAGTGAGGTAATGCAAAAAAATCTAACTTGTAGCAGTAGAACTGGATCAACAGTAATTAGAGCTGCAGAAAAGTCACTCCGTGAATTTAAAAATCCATATGACACATCTATAAATGCAGTTATTCTTGGAGATAAGTATATAAAAGGAAATGTTTACATAACTTCAAGTAATCAAAATGTAATTCTGCATGCATGTTTTAAAGACAGTTGTGGAAATGATGCAAATAAAACTGGAGTAACTATTAGTATTGATTAAATAATGAAAAACAAAGGCTTCACACTAATAGAACTATTAGTCGTTGTAGCCATCATCGGTATCCTCGCTGCAGTTGGGGTTGTTGCATACAATGGATATACGAGTAGTGCGAAAAAAAAAACTACAGAAGCTAATCATAAAATTATAGCAAAATATATTCAAAATGAACTTGCCAAGTGCGAATTAGGCGACTCAGGAATATTTAAATATGGTAATTCAAATTTATTTAATTGCAATGCACCAAAAAATGATAGACAAAGAATTCCGTATCATATCGAAAAAATTTTTAACGATAAAATCCAAGATGTTTATGATCCAACTACAGGTGCGATGACTGTAGGAGGTCCGATTAAGTGTCATGGAATTCCTAAATCTTATGGTTATAAAACGCTTGGCTATCAAGGAAAGCACTCAATATCCGTGAACGTCGGATACACAACTATTATTATAGAAACTTGTGTGGAAAGCAGTGGTTCCCCAATCAAAAGTCAGATAAATTTAGAATAAATGAAACAAAAAGGCTTCACGTTAATAGAACTCTTAGTTGTTGTAGCAATCATTGGTATTCTAGCTGCGGTAGGAGTGGTCGCTTATAATGGGTATACAACTTCAGCAAAAAATAATGCTGTTAAAACAATTCATAAAAATATTGCTAAATTTATGTCTGTAGAAATAAAAAAATGTAGTATAGGTGGTGAAGTTATTTTGAACAAATTAGTTTCAGGTAACGTAACTGCTCAACCAGATTTATGTTCTAAAATTAATAATTGGACTGATCCAAATAGCGCAATCATTGCAACTGCTTTTGAAAATCATTTTAAAGCTGAAAATTGGAAAAACCCTCATTCACCTGATTTTTATGGTGTTAGCACTTGTGGTGTCGACATAACTAGAAAAAATGTTGGTGGCAACCTAGGATTAACTTGTATTGATCGAGACTACTGGGGAAAAAAATTTAAAATAGGAACAAATGTGAGTGAAAAAGGTGAGAAGATGTTTTCGCTAGTTGGGGTTGACTGATCTATGAAACAAAAAGGTTTCACCCTAATAGAACTCTTAGTCGTTGTAGCAATCATCGGTATACTGGCTGCAGTAGGAGTAGTTGCTTATAATGGGTATACTAGTAGTGCTAAAGCAAAACAGTCTCAAGCAAATATGGAAGTAGTATATAAAACTTGGCTTAATGAAAAGGCACTTTGCACAGTTAAAGGTGGAAGTGAAAATGCTTTATGGAATAAAACAACTTGCCAAGTTCTGTTAAGCTCAACTACCAGTGATGTGAGTAGAGTTTCTGGTATTTTAATGACATATTTTGGAGCAAATAATAACTATGGTTTTGGACAACCAATTCTAAATACTTATAGACCTATGAAAAATTTCTTTACAACAAATTGTTTTGTAAATACCACTCAAGATGCAAACATTGGCGAACTAACTGCTTGTTGGGATAATAATAGAGGTGATCTTGTTTTTAATGGTTGTTTTAAAACCCCATGTTCGGACTCAGCTAATAGATTTCAAAAAAGGATTGGTTATTAATGAAACAAAAAAGTACATTATACAAAAAATGAAATTAGAAGATTACTTTATAAAATATCCTCACTGCAGAAGACCAGAGTCTAAAAAAGTTAAAACGTTTGGTAACTACTCATTTATTACAGAACTATTTTATCCAACATGGGGAGAAAGAGGTTTAGATAGATTAGAGAATGAGTTTAATTTTACAGATGCAGAGGGAAATAAAAGACGAATTGACTTTGTTTTACATGGAGACAATGGAAAGTACGCTATAGAAGTAGATGATCCCACACATCATCAAATTTCTGCTGAAGATTATTCGCATGATCAGCTTAAAAAAAATTCTATTAATGAGTATTTTAAAGGTAATTATAGAACCATCCCGCTTTACGATATTATAGAAAATAAGGTTAGAGGTAGAGATACATTGTTACGTTTTTTTGTGGCTGAGCCAGAGTTTAACGTAAACTCTAAAACTTTTATCTCAGGAAAACCGCAGCCAAATGAAGTTCAAAAAATAACACTAGAGAAATTGAAGGAAATTAGAAAAAAAGGAAAAAAGAAAGGCCTTGTATGTTATGCTACTGGTCTTGGTAAAACTTATTTATCGGCTTTTGATGCTAAGAATTTTAATGGAAAAACACTCTTTGTTGTTCATAGAGATGAAATTTTAAAAAAGTCACAAACGTCTTTTAAAAATGTATGGCCTGAAAAAACATCTGGGTTTTTTAATGCTGAGGAAAAAGATACTAAATCAGATATTATTTTTGCATCAATTCAAACTTTATATAGACCAGAAAATTTAGAAAAGTTCGATAAAAGTCATTTTGATTATATTATTATTGATGAGACGCATCATTCTTCAGATGAAAATATTACTTATTCAAATGTATTAAATCATTTTAAACCTAAATTTCTATTAGGTCTGACTGCTACACCTGAGAGAGCAGATGATTTTGATATAATAAATGAAATTTATGATGGAAATTTAGTTCATGAAGTAAGAACAGAGGAGGCCATCGCAAAAGGTTATTTAGTTCCATATCAATGGTTTAGACATAAAGACAATGTTGATTATAGTAATATTAGATGGAACAATAGAAAGTATTATGAGGAAGATCTTAATCAACTTTTAGTTATTGAAGAAAGAGATAATTTAATTATTGAAAAATTTAAATTATTAAAAGATCCTGAACCAAAAAAAACTCTAGCATTTTGTGTCAATATAGAACATTCACATAGATTTGCAGCAGCTTTAAATAATCAAAACCTTAATGCAGCTGTAATACATAGCAATACAAATACAACTAGTGAATTTTTTCTTAGTAGAGAGCAAAGAAAAAAAAATACTCAAGATTTTATTGATGGTAAAATTAATATTGCTTGTGTTGTTGACATATTTAATGAGGGAATTGACATTGAAAAAATTGACTGTTTATTATTACTAAGACCAACAAATTCATCAACAATTGCGATCCAACAATTTGGTAGAGGGTTAAGACTTTCTGATAATAAATTTAGATTAAGAGTTATGGATTTTGTTGGCCAAAATCAACGTAATGCACTTGGTGTATTTGAAGGTGTAACAGGCACAGTCGAGTTACCTGAAAAAGATCTTTTCTACTATGATAATAATGGAAATGAAATAATCTTTGAAAGAGAAGTTATTGATATCTTTAGACAAGAAGAGGCTCTTTATTCTCCAAAAATTGATGTCGAAAGGATTCCCCAGAATTGGAAAAAATGGGGAGAATATTTGGTAAGACAGGCAAAATCAAATATGTATTCAAAAATAGGTCAGCAAAAAAAAGATATAATAACCAATCTTAAAGGGTGTAAAATTTATAAAGATAATCCTGAAATAAATGTGAAAGATTTTGAAAAAAAATTAGAAAATATTTCAGATGATACATCTGGCACTAGAACGATGATTTTGTCTAGATATTTAGGATTATTAGATAAAGATAAAAAGAACGCCCCAACAAAAGTTTTTGATGAAATTTGTAAAAGAACCAATAACTTTGATGAAATAAATAAATATGTAGATTTAATTGAGTCTCAATTTGAAAAAATTTGCTATTGGAATAGAATAGCCAAAGATACAGACATTAGAAACCCAGAGTCTGAGTCGTTTAATAAAAATTTTAAAAACTTTTTAATAATAACTTTGTATAAAGTTCTTTTAACAATTGGTGAAAAAACCAAAAAATTTGAGATATCATATTTGGAATATAAGTTTTTTGTTTTTATCTCTAGAAACTATAATGAATATAAAGATATAGTTGATCATATTTTGTTATTAAGGAACGAAACTGAATCTCCATATATAATAAGATATTTGGATGATTTAACTAACAACAAACCAAAACTTGACGACAGATTTTATCAAGTTTTTAAATACATACCTTCTCTAATTTATAATCACGATGAAGGTTATATTCGAATCAATGAAAAATATATTGATAGAATTAGAAATATTACATCTAATTTTGAAAAAAAACTTGAAGAAGATAAGGTGCCTTTCCCACTTGAAAATGGTGAGAGGGGAGAGTATGAGGAAATGCTATATAATCCGAAACCTTTTTTGGAATAAAATTGAAAAAAATAAACAAAAATATTAAAGCCAGTTCTCACTCAAAACATTATCTATTACATAGGTACTGGGGAAGAAAAGCTCATAATGTAGTTAATGAGTATATTAAGAGCTACACCAAGAAAAATGATCTTGTTCTAGATCCATTTATGGGCAGTGGCGTTGTTCCAATTGAATGTTCTAAGATGCAAAGAAAAGCAATTGGTGTGGATTTAAATCCCATTTCAACTTTCATTGTTAATAATACCATTAACAAAATTGATTTAGATTTCTTAGAAAAAAATTTTACCAGAATATTCAATAAGAATAAAAAAAAATACGAAAGTTTTTATTTTAGCAAGTGTAAAAAATGTAAATTTAATGCAATAATTGAAAACTCTGTTTGGAAAGAAAAAAAATTTTACTCAATAAAAATTCGTTGTAGAAAATGTGGTATTTTGATTAAAAAAGCGGATAAGTTAGATAAAAAATTACTAAATAAAATTTCCCTAATCTTTAATAAAGAAAAAAATAACTTTTATTATCCAAAAGAAAAAATACTTAAATATGTAAAAAGAAGTGATAAAACTCATATGAATATGCTTTTTACAGAAAGAGCATTAATCATATTAGGTAATATTAATAAAGATATTGGAAAAATTTCAAACCAGAAAATTAGAGATAATTTAAAACTATGTTTTTCATCCATGCTATCAAGTGTCTCAAAAATGATACCTGGTGATGAAAAAAAAGTTCAAGGAAGGTCTGGTTGGGTGGTAAGTAAGTTATGGGTACCAAAAATACATACTGAAAAAAATATTTTTATGACATTCCAGACAAGATTTAAAAAATTTTGTGAAGGCAAGAGAGAAGCGATGAGTTTAATTGATGATAAACAGATTAAAACTTATAATAAATCTTCTGAAAATTTATCATTTATAAAATCTAAAAGTATCGATTATATATTCACAGATCCTCCATACGGTCAAAGTATTTCATATTTTGGTTTAAGTATGTTTTGGAACTCATGGTTAAAAGATAACGTTAAATATAATAAAGAAATTATTTATGATCCTTATAGAAATAAAAAATATGATGATTATTCAAAACGGTTGATTAATGTATTTAAAGAAATGCACAGGGTATTAAAAGACAACAAGTATCTATCATTAACTTTTCACAATAGAGATATACGGATTTGGGAAATTGTCATTTCTAATTTGCAAAAAATTGGATTTAAATTGGAAAATATTGTCTACCAGGAGCAAGCTGTATCTTCTGGAACACAAGGGTTAAATAGAAAAAATACCTTTAAGGGAGATTTTGTTTACAACTTTAAAAAACAATCTTTAGTCAAAAGGCAAAAATTGAATGGTGTTGCACCTGTCGAACATTTAAAAATAGAAATTAAAAAAAATATAAAAAAAAATAAGGGTTTTATCACTCCTGATAAGCTATACGAAAAAATTATACCGTTTATTGTAAATAATAATCTTTATAGAGATCAAAATAATAAGATTATTGATGTAGAAAACCTTCTAAATAAAAATTTTAAATATAAAAAACTTATCAAAAATAGTAAAATTACCTACGGATGGATTCTTTAAAAGTTATTGATTTATTTTCTGGAGCTGGAGGGTTATCCCAAGGATTTAGAGATGCAGGCTTTGATGTAATTTCAGCAGTAGAGATTGATAAAAATCTTTCACAAACTTATAGGGAAAATTTCAAAAAAACCAAAATATTTGAGGAAGATATAACGAAAGTTAATTCTAATGATTTGTTAGTTAATAAATCAAATGTAGATGTGGTTGTTGGAGGCCCTCCTTGCCAAGGTTTTAGCATGTCTGGAAAACGTATAAGAGGTAACGGTATTTTTCTAAATGATAAAAGAAACAAACTATTTAAAGAGTTTGTTAGAGTTATTAAAGATTTAAAACCTAAAATATTCTTAATGGAAAATGTTCCAGGAATATTAAATATTTATCAAGGCAAAACAAAAAACCAAATTTTATCAATTTTTAAATCGATTGGTTATGACACTAAAGTAAAAGTTCTACTTGCAGCTGATTATGGGGTGCCTCAATTGAGAAAGAGAGCTTTTTTCATTGGAAACAATTTAGGTATTGATCCAGAATTCTTATTTCCTCCTAAAATAAATAAAGAATATGTAACTGTTGAAGAGGCAATATATGATTTGCCTTTTACAAAGTCAGGTCAAGGAGAATTTAAATCAAAATATGATAAGAAACCAATTACAGAGTACCAAAAAATAATGAGAAGAAATGCAAAGTCACTATTTAATCATATCTCCACAAAACATGATGACAAAGTTTTAAAAATTATGAAAATGCTTAAAGAAGGACAGGGTAGAAACAATCTTCCAAAAAATCTTCAAACTAAATCAATCCACAGTGGCTCTTATATGAGAATAGTAAAAAACAAACCCGCTTATACTATAACTACTAGATTTGATACCCCTCCTGTTGGTAGAGTAACACATCCAAAAGCTGACAGAGCTTTAACTGCTAGAGAGGCGGCTAGATTACAATCTTTCCCTGACGATTTTATTTTTTTAGGCAAAAGAACACATATAGGAATTCAAATTGGAAATGCCGTTCCACCTTTACTGGCTTATGAGGTAGCAAAAAATATAAAAATTAGACTTACCTTAAAAGACAAAAATAAAATTCCTGATCATTTAGAAAATTATCAATACGAGTTAAAATTAGCGTAATTTTTGAGTATAACGTTTAAATTTTTTTAATTAAAAATTCAATATTGCTTAATGAATTTAGATATTCCCAATAGGCATACCCTTCTCCAAAATTTTGTTTTTTATTCAATAATAAATTTTTTTTTGAAGTGTAACCATATATTTTTGCTGTTTTATCATTATAAAAAATTTTAATTCCCACATAAAAATCTTTTGCTTTATTATTTTCAAATTGATCTTCAGGAATAACTATTCGATTATGAAAGTTTTCGTATGCAGTTTTGATATCTATAGTTTGATTATCAATTGTTTTGAAATCAAAATTATCTGCATTATTTTCACCGATAAAAATTTTAAACATATCATCATTATTAATTTTTTTATTTAATGAAATTAAATAGTTGAAAAAAATAGTTTCACCTAATTTACCAAAAAAAATTCTTTTTTTTCTTTCATTTAATTCTTTTTTAAATCTATTATAAGTTTGATTAACAACATTATTGGTAAAATCTTTACATTTGACTATATCTTTTTGATTTATAGAAAAGTTCAAAATTTTATTAGACATACTTTTTTTAAATATTAGCATAAATACTCATGAAATTCATTAATGCCCTCGTGGTGAAATTGGTAGACACAAAGGACTTAAAAAACATAGGTTAGAGATATTTTATAGTCTCACACAGTCTCACGTGGTCTTAAATCCTATTAAATCCTACACTTTAAGAAAACCATTAATTATTTTTATTTGAAAATATAAATAATAAATTCTACCAAACTAGAAACTAACTAGAAACTAAAGGAATAAAATTATATAATTTATTTTGTGAAAAACAAAGGATTCACATTAATAGAACTCTTAGTCGTAGTAGCAATCATTGGTATCCTAGCTGCGGTAGGAGTTGTTGCTTATAACGGATATACAAATAGTGCTAAGTCATCAAATATAAAATCTACATGTAAATCAATTGAAAAATTTATACGTCTTGAAACTATGAAATGTAACACTGGGATGACAGATTATATATTTGACCAAAGTAATAGATCAAACTTTCTATGCCCTCTAAGTGTACAAAATCCAGGAAGAATCGCAAAAAATGCATTTATAAATTACGTCGGTTATTCCAGATGTTCTTTTTGCACCATGAAAAATCCTTTTAAGCAGGAAAAATCATTGGTTGTATTTAATAACTGGGGAACAATTAACGACAATCATCTGGGTTATGTATTTATAAGTGATAATAATACAGGAATAGATTTATATTGTTGTCATACTACTCCTTGTAAAGATAATGCAAATCATACAAGATTAAATATAATTCCTTAGAATGAAACAAAAGGGCTTCACTCTAATAGAACTCTTAGTCGTTGTAGCTATCATCGGTATCCTCGCTGCAGTAGGTGTAGTTGCTTATAATGGGTATACAAGCAGCGCGAAAGCAGGTGCAACAAAGGCTAATTTTAAAATGATGCAAAAATATATGTCTGCAGAAATAGCAAAATGTGACTTGGGTGAAACACAAATCATGAAGAGAGATAGTGGGACTGGACTAAAATGTTCGGGCATTACATATGGATTAATCATTCCTCATTTACAACAACTATTTAACACCGACAAAAAGCTAGTTAGCGCTTATACAGATTTAACTTATGTTAGAAATACTGGACCATCAACAAATTCTAGCAGTATAGGTTCAATTCATTTAAATGGAATATCGCATGATAAAACATTTAATCCAGGAGCCTCGCCACCTCTTGATAAAAATGATATAAGATTAACTTCATGTTTTAAGGAACCATGTACTGATGCAAACAACAACTTATCGGCTGTCATCAATATTGACTAAAAACAAAGGCTTCACCCTAATAGAACTTCTAGTCGTTGTAGCAATCATTGGTATTCTAGCTGCTGTAGGGGTGGTTGCTTATAATGGGTATACGAGTAGTGCGAAAAAAAATACAGTAATACAAAATGTTAAATTAATTCAAAAATTTATAATGAATGAAGTAAAAAAATGTGAAATGGGAGTAAATGCTACCTCTTCTCCAAATTCATCAGCTCATATTACGCGTTGTGAAATTGGTGGGGGCAATTTATCAACAAATGATTGGGCAATTTATGCGGTTGATGCGTTTAAAGACAAGATTGTTAACCCGTATAATACAACGCCAAGTTATCCATCTGGTCTTCAAAATTTAAAATATTTTAATAATAGAAAAGTTGAATTTGCGGGTGAAATTTTACTGGATGGCATGGCAGGACAAAACTTTTGTCCTAAAACAATAGCTCTAATGACCTCTGTGGGCAGAAATAATACTTCATGTGTTATAATTGCAGCTGCTTATGAGGAAAATGGGATAAAAGTCGATATTCCACTTATTGAAATAGTCACAGTTTTTTAAATTTTAAGATTATTGATCACATACATTACTGAGTGGTATGATATTTGCATGAAACAAAAAGGTTTCACACTCATAGAACTTTTAGTCGTTGTAGCCATCATTGGTATCTTAGCTGCAGTAGGTGTAGTTGCTTATAATGGGTATACTAAAAGTGCTAAAAGATCAGCATCAATCTCAAATTTTAAACAAGTCGTAAAGTATATCACTAATGAAGTAATGAAATGTTCAACTGGTGAAAGATTTGTAATGAAGGGGAATTTAAATTGTTCCTATCAAGGTAGATATCAGTGGAAAGATGATGTTGCAGATGCTGCTGTTAAGGCACTAGATAATTTTAAAAATCCTTATGACACAAGAGCAGCTAATCCAGTAACCAAAGGTGGTCAATATTGGTACGATAAAGATGTTGGTTATGTTAGAATACACACTGAGTCTAATACAAAATTACAAATATGGGTCTGCGCAGAAACACCTTGCGGAAGTAAACCACATCCCAATATTTATGATGCCTATACCCCGATCCAATAATATTAGGAGATAAAATAAAAAAATTTTACTTATTCCTCTTGTTCAATTATAAATATTGGCATAAACACTAATGAAAATAACTCATGCCCTCGTGGTGAAATTGGTAGACACAAAGGACTTAAAATCCTTGCCCTTTTGGGAGTGCCAGTTCGAGTCTGGCCGAGGGCACCACTGATGAACAGAATAATATCAGATAAAAATTCTAAATCACAAAAAATTAAATCTTTTTTACTTAAAAAATTAAAAAATAATAAATTAAAAAATAATTTGTTTGTTGTGATCGGAGGAGATGGCTTCATGCTTAAAACATTGAAGAAAAACATAAAAAGTTCAAGAGTTTTTTATGGAATTAACTCTGGTAACTATGGTTTTCTAATGAACAAGTTTTCTCCAAATAATATAATTAAAAATTTATCAAAAGCCAAAATGATATCAATTTCTCCATTAGAAATGAAAGTTATAACCAAAAATGGAATATCAAAAAAATATTTGGCTATAAATGAAGTATCTATTTTAAGACAAAGTAGACAAGCAGCTTCATTACAAGTCGTTTCAGGAAAAAAAAACATAATAAAAAAACTAATTTCAGATGGAATTTTAGTTTCAACCCCTGCTGGAAGTACTGCATATAATATGTCAGTTCATGGTCCAATTTTAAGTTTAAACTCAAAAAAACTATCAGTATCTCCAATAAGTGCTTTTAGACCTAGAAGATGGAGAGGTAAAATCATTAGCGATAAATCTATTATTCAAATTAAAAATCTAAATCCTTTAAAAAGACCGGTTAGTGCCGTTGCGGACAATGTTGAAATCCGTAATGCCAAAAAAATAGTTATAAAAACCAATAAGAAAATTAAATTTAATCTTATGTACGATTCAAATCGAAGTCTTCAAAAAAAAATAAAATTAGAGCAATTAAGGAGAGAAATTAATTAGTGGTGCCCCCGCACGGATTCGAACCGCGGACCTATTGATTACAAATCAATTGCTCTACCAGCTGAGCTACAAGGGCACTGGATGTTTTTTATAATATATTTATTACTAATCAACATTTTTTTTTGCTTTGTTTATATGAAAAAAAACTATCGATGCACTATTAGATATATTTAGACTTTCTAAATCTCTATTAATTTTTATTTTCACAAAATAATCAACATACTTTTCAGTCTTTTCATTCAATCCAAAACCTTCTGATCCAAATAGAAGAACATTGTCACCTTTCCACTCTACCTCTGAAAAATCTTTGTTTGCATGAGAGTCAAAGCCATAAACCCAAAAATTTTTTTCTCTAAGAAACTTTAAAGTTGTATTAATATTAGATACTTTAAATATATTCATATACTCAATACTTCCGCTACTTGCTTTATACATTGCCTTGCTTGTCTCGGGATAATGTCTTTCTTTAACTATAATACCGTCAATTTTAAATGCCAAAGCACTTCTAATGATTGAACCTATATTTCTTGGATCTGAAACGCCTTGTAGGCACAAAAGAGTTTTATTTTTTTTTATTTTGATAAACTCTTTTAAAGATAAATCTTCTAGTTTTTCTATTTCAGCAACGTACCCTTGGTGCAAAATATTTTCATTCTTACAATATTTATCTAGCTCCTTCTTAGTTTTGAAATAAACTTTAATGTCTTTAAGAAGATTTACCTTGTTGTTTTCCCTATGAATTGTTTTTTTGCTTTCTTCTGTAAGAAAGAGTTTAATTACTTTTCTATTTGGATTTTTTAAAGCTTCAATAACTGGATGTTTTCCAACGATATAAAAGTTAGAATTTGACATAATTTTCCTTAATTTTACTTAATTTTTTACTCATTTTCTTGTTATTTCTCATATTGCATTTGTTCAATAAAAATATATAAAACCCCTGTTGTTTAAGGCTTTAATTGAACAAGGTGACGCTACTCCTATTGTTTATTAGGAGGGGTACCAAAGCGGTCAAATGGGGCGGGCTGTAAACCCGTTGACTTCGGTCTTCGAAGGTTCGAATCCTTCCCCCTCCACCATTCTTTTAAAGATATTAAACAACTTGGAGTATTAACTTGGGTATGCGGGTGTAGTTCAATGGTAGAACGCTAGCCTTCCAAGCTGGATGTAAGGGTTCGATTCCCTTTACCCGCTCCAAAATATTAAAAAATTAAAGTGAGGTAAAATAGTAATGTCGAAGGAAAAATTTAATAGGTCCAAACCACATTGTAACATTGGTACAATTGGACACGTAGACCATGGTAAAACAACACTAACTGCTGCGATAACAAAAGTATTATCCGAAACTGGAGGAGCTCAATTTACAGCATATGATCAAATTGACAAAGCCCCAGAGGAGAAAGAAAGAGGAATTACAATTTCAACTGCTCACGTTGAATATGAAACGGAAAAAAGACATTACGCTCACGTAGACTGCCCAGGTCACGCTGACTATGTTAAAAACATGATTACAGGAGCAGCTCAAATGGATGGTGCAATATTAGTTGTTAATGCTGCAGATGGTCCGATGCCTCAAACTAGAGAACATATTCTTTTAGCAAGACAAGTTGGAGTACCGGCTATTGTTGTCTTTTTAAACAAAGTTGATCAAGTAAAAGATAAAGAATTGATTGAACTTGTAGAGGAAGAAATTAAAGAGTTATTAACTTCTTATAAATTCCCTGGTGACAAAACTCCAATTATTAAAGGATCAGCTTTAGCAGCTGTTGAAGGCAAAGATGAAGAAATTGGAAAAAAAGCTATCATGGATTTAATGAAAGCTGTTGATGAACACATACCTCAACCTGATAGACCAAAAGATAAACCTTTCTTGATGCCAGTTGAAGACGTATTTTCAATTTCAGGAAGAGGTACAGTTGTAACTGGTAGAGTTGAACAAGGTGTTGTAAAAACAGGTGAAGAAATCGAAATTGTTGGAATCAGAGACACAAAAAAAACAGTTTGTACTGGTGTAGAAATGTTCAGAAAAATTTTAGACACTGGTGAAGCTGGAGATAATATTGGAGCTCTTCTAAGAGGTGTTGAAAGAACTGATGTTGAAAGGGGTCAAGTCTTGGCAAAACCTGGTTCAGTTACACCACATACTGAGTTCGAAGCTCAAGCTTATGTTCTAAAAAAAGAAGAGGGAGGAAGACACACACCTTTCTTCACAAAATATAGACCTCAGTTTTATTTTAGAACAACTGACGTTACAGGAGAAGTTGAACTTCCTTCAGGCACAGAAATGGTTATGCCTGGTGACGATGCTAAATTTACAGTAAAATTAATTACACCTATCGCTATGAGTGAAAAGTTAAATTTTGCTATTCGTGAGGGTGGTAAAACTGTAGGTGCGGGAGTAGTAACAAAAATAATTAAGTAAGCTACCTATAGGAGTGTAGCTCAATTGGTAGAGCGCCGGTCTCCAAAACCGGAGGTTGGGGGTTCAAGTCCCTCCGCTCCTGCCAGAAAATGAAAATTATGAAAAACCCAATGAAATTTTTACAAGAGGTAAAACAAGAAGCTTTTAAAGTTACTTGGCCAACTGGCAAGGAAACTTTACAAGGAACATTGATGGTAGCAGCAATGGCTATAATTGCATCTATTTTCTTTTTACTCTTGGATCAACTTTTTCAATTTATTTTGGGATTAATTTTAAAAATAGGATTATGATGAAAAATTGGTATATAGTACAATCACATTCAAGCTTTGAAAATAAGGTAGCCCAGTTGATCAAAGAAGAGGCCGATAAAGCAAAAATATCAGATAAAATTGATGAAATAGTGGTACCAACACATGATGTTACTGAGGTTAAGAGAGGTAAAAGAGTTCAAAGAAAAAAAAAATATTTTCCAGGATATGTGTTAATAAAAAGCGAAATGGATGATAACATTTATCATATGATTAAAGGTATTAAAAAAGTTAGTGGTTTTTTGGGATCTAAAGGTATTCCAGTTCCAGTATCCGATAAAGAAATTGAAAAAATTCTGGGTCAAATGAAAGATGGCGTAGCGCAACCAAAATCTACAATTGACTATTCTGTAGGTGAAAAAGTACAGGTTGTCGATGGTCCTTTTGCATCTTTTTCAGGTTTGATAGAAGATATAGATGAAGAAAAACTTAGAGTTAAAGTGTCCGTATCTATTTTTGGTAGACCTACACCTGTTGATCTAGAATTTAATCAAATTGAAAAGGTTAGTTAATGGCAAAAAAAGAAATAAGCGGATATGTAAAATTGCAAATTAAAGGTGGACAAGCCAACCCAGCACCACCTGTCGGACCAGCATTAGGACAAAGGGGAATAAATATTATGGAATTCTGCAAAGCCTTCAACGATAAAACTAAAAATTTTATGGGTAAGCCCGTTCCAGTAATTATTACTGTCTATAAAGACAAAAAATTCGATTTTGTTATAAAATCACCACCAGCCTCACATTTTATTAAGGAAGCGGCAAAACTTAAGAGTGGATCTCAAGAGCCAGGAAGAAATATAGTTGCATCAATTACTAAAAAGCAAGCTGAGGAAATTGCAAAAAAGAAAATGGAAGATCTTAACGCTCATGATATTGATGAAGCTGTAAAAATTATAGCTGGTTCAGCAAGATCTATGGGCATAGAGGTTAAAGACTAATGAGTTCAAAAAGATATAAAAAGCTACCTGAAAACACTAATAAAAAAGAATCAGACACTATTAATAATCTAATTCCAGTTATAAAAAAAAATTGTACAACTAAATTTGATGAATCTATTGATTTAAGTATTTTAATAAATAATAAACAGAAGAAAAATGAAATTAATATTAGGACAGCTGTTAATCTTCCAAGTGGCACCGGTAAGAAAATCAAAGTTGCAGTTGTTGCAGAAGACGATAAACAAAAAGATGCAAAAGAATCAGGAGCTGACATAGTAGGTGGAGACGATTTAATTGAAAAAATCAAAAATGGTGAATTAAATTTTGAAAAATTAATTTGTTCAACATCTATGATGCTTAAACTTTCAAAACTTGGTAAAATCCTGGGACCAAAAGGACTAATGCCCAACCCTAAATTAGGTACAGTTACAGACAATATTAAATTAGCTGTTAAAAATGCTAAAGCTGGTCAAATAGAACTTAAAAATGATAAAGATGGAAACATAGGATTAAGTTTTGGAAAGAAATCTTTTTCTGATGACAACTTAATCAAAAATTTTAATACTATCCTAGATACTCTTGAGAAAGAAAAATCAAATTTAACCATTAAAGGTGACCTAATAAGAAATATTTTTGTAACTTCTACAATGGGAGTTGCTTATAAAGTGAAATTAGGAAAGAATTTTTAATTATGATAAGTAAAGAAAAAAAACAATCATATATAAAAGAAATGACTTCTCAGTTTGATAAATCTGAAGCAGTAATAGTCGCTCATTATCAAGGTTTAACCGTTAAACAATTAGATGAATTAAGAAAAAAAATGAGAGAGCATGGTATTCAATTCAAAATTACTAAAAATAGAATTACCAAATTAGCATTAGAAAAAACTAGGTGCAAAGAATTATCTAAATTGTTTACTGGTCCGACAGCTGTTGCTTTATCATCTGATGCAATTACTTCAGCTAAAATATTAACTAATTTTTCAAAAGAAAATTCTAATCTAAAAATCCTTGGGGGAATCATGGGTGAGGATATTTTGGATGTTACTGGAGTACAAAATGTTGCCACCTTGCCTTCCTTAGATGAAGCAAGAGCGAAAATAGTGGGAATATTGAGGTCTCCCGCGCAAAAAATCGCAAGTATTTTACTTGCGCCAGGCTCAAAAATCGCTATTTTAGCGCTCGAAAAATCAAAAAAATAACCTTGGAAGAAGTATGGCAGATCTAAATAAAATCATTGACGAACTATCGAAACTTACTGTTGTTGAAGCAGCAGAATTATCTAAACAATTAGAGGAAAAATGGGGAGTTACAGCAGCAGCAGCAGTTGCAGCACCTGCAGCAGGAGCAGCAGCTGGTGGCGCACCTGCAGAGGAGAAAGATGAATTTACAATTGTATTAGCCTCAGCAGGAGACAAAAAAATTAATGTAATTAAGGAAGTTAGAGCAATTACGACATTGGGCTTGAAAGAGGCAAAGGATTTAGTTGAAGGAGCACCTAAAGAAATTAAATCTGGCGTAAACAAAAAAGATGCTGAAGAGATGAAGAAAAAACTCGAAGCAGCTGGCGCAAAAGTAGAACTTAAGTAAATAAAATTTAAAATAGGCTGTTAGTTTAGTTATTAACAGTTGGGACTTGATGCAATTATCTTTTACTAAAAAGAAAAACATTAGAAAAAATTTCGGGAAATTAAAAGAAGGTCTATCTATACCTAACCTAATCGAAGTTCAAAAAAACTCCTATAGAGAACTTACTGAATTTAAAGCTGATGTAGACCAACAATTTGTAAAAGGTTTTGATAGAGTTTTTAAGAGTATTTTTCCAATTGAGGATTTAAATGATAAAGCGACTCTGGAATATGTGAGTTATAAACTTGAGAAACCTAAATTTGATGTTGAGGAATGTATACAAAGAGGCTTAACTTATTCGTCTGCATTAAAATGTAATTTGAGACTTGTTGTTTATGAAATAAACCAAGAAAATAATACTAAGGATATACTATCAGCCAAAGAACAAGAAGTATATATGGGTGAAGTTCCAATGATGACCAATAGTGGAACTTTCATAACAAACGGAGTTCAAAGAGTTGTTGTAAACCAAATGCACAGAAGTCCAGGTGTATTTTTTGACCATGATAAAGGCAAATCTCATGCTAGTGGTAAATTATTATTTAATTGCAGAGTAATTCCTAATAGAGGTTCTTGGCTTGACTTTGAATTTGATGTCAAAGATCTATTATATTTTAGAGTAGACAGAAAAAAGAAAATTTTAGTATCAACATTATTGTTAGCTTTGGGATTTAATAAATCCGATATGATTAATGAATTTTATGATAAGGAAGTTTATAATTTTGACAGTAAATCAAAAAAATGGAAAACAAAGTTTAATCCTGAAAACTATAAGTCCAAAAATTTTTCTGAGGAAATAATTGATGCAAAATCAAATAAAGTAATTATTAAAAAAGGTGAAAAAATAAATTATTTAAAAGCAAAAAAACTTCATTCTGATGGATTGAAAGACATTCTCGTATCTAGTGAGTTTTTATTTGGTAAGTATTTGACCAAACAATTTATATTAGGTGATGATACATTTAAAATTGGATCTGAATTAAATGAAACTATAGTAAATAAGGTTATTGAGCAGAATATTACAACTATTGAAACCGCTTATACAAATTCTATTAATAAAGGTCCTTATTTATTACAAACAATATTTAATGACAAAAATGAGAGTAAAAATGATGCGATAAATGAAATTTATAAAGTACTTAGACCTGGGGAGCCACCAACTATTGATATAGCCTCTCAAATTTTTAATAACTTATTTTTTAGTTCGGATAGATATGATTTATCAGATGTAGGAAGAGTAAAATTAAATTCTAGATTAAATCTTAACTGCTCAGATAAAATTACAATACTAAGAAACGATGACATCATTTCAATAATTAAAAAAATGTTAGACCTAAGAGACGGTAAAGATGAGGTTGATGACATAGACCATTTAGGAAATAGAAGAGTTAGATCGGTGGGCGAACTTGTAGAGAACCAAGCAAGAATTGGTGTTTACAGAATGGAAAGGGCAATTAAAGAAAAAATGACAACTTTAGATGTAGAGTCAGCCATGCCACAAGATTTAATAAATGCAAAACCTTTAACAATTTCATTAAAAGACTTTTTCGCGACTTCTCAACTTTCTCAATTCATGGATCAAACAAATCCACTGTCTGAAATAACTCATAAAAGAAGAGTTTCTGCTTTAGGCCCTGGTGGCTTGACAAGAGAGAGAGCTGGTTTTGAAGTTAGAGACGTTCATCCTACTCACTATGGTAGAATATGTCCTATAGAAACTCCAGAGGGACCTAATATTGGTTTAATAAATAGTTTGTCAACTTACTCAAAAATTAACAAATATGGTTTTATAGAGTCACCATACAGAAAGGTAATTGAAGGCGTTGTACAAGACAAGATAGAATATTTGTCAGCAATGGAGGAAACAAAATATACAATTGCCCAAGCTAATTCAAAAATAGACAAAAATGGAAAATTAACAGAGGATTTAGTTTCAAGTAGACAAAATTTAAATTTTATATTATCTAAACCTGAAAATATCGATTACATTGATGTTTCTCCAAAACAATTAGTTTCAGTAGCTGCATCATTGATACCATTTTTAGAGAACGATGATGCAAATAGAGCTTTAATGGGATCTAATATGATGAGACAAGCTGTGCCTTTGCTCAAACCAGAGTCACCTCTAGTCGGAACGGGAATAGAAAGCGATGTTGCTTTAGACTCTGGAGTAACTATTGTTGCAAAAAGAGATGGTGTAGTTGATAAAATTGATGGAAAAAGGATAGTAATAAAAGCAACTAGTGAAACAGATTATTCAAAATCTGGTGTTGATATTTACAATCTACAAAAATTTAAAAGATCAAACCAAAATACTTGTATTAACCAAAAACCACTAGTTAGAGTTGGTGATAAGGTTAAGAGTGGAGATATAATTGCAGACGGCCCTTCTACTAAAATTGGTGAATTAGCGCTAGGCAAGAATGTAACAGTAGCATTTATGCCTTGGCAAGGTTACAATTTTGAAGATTCAATACTAATATCTGAGAGATGTGTGACAGACGATGTATTTACTTCAGTCCATATTGAAGAGTACGAGGTAATGGCAAGGGACACAAAACTTGGAGAGGAAGATATAACAAGAGATATACCCAATGTTAATGAGGAAGCACTAAAAAACTTAGATGAGTCAGGTATAGTTTATATTGGTGCAGAGGTAAAACCAGGAGATATATTAGTTGGTAAAGTCACTCCTAAAGGTGACACTGCATCAGGTCCTGAAGAAAAATTATTAAGATCAATTTTTGGTGAAAAAGCTATTGATGTAACAGATACATCATTAAAGATGCCTAGCGGTAGCGGTGGCACAGTAATTGATGTTAGAGTATTTAATCGACATGGAATTGAAAAGGACGAAAGATCAATTACTATCGAAAGAGCAGAAATTGATTTAGTACAACAAGATAGAATAGTGGAAGAAGAAATTTTAAATAGAAGTATAAAACAAAGAGCGCTACAAATTTTAACTGGCTTTAAGCTACCTAAAAAAATCAAAAACTTAAATCAAGGTACTGAAATTAATCAAGAAAATATATCCGAACTATCTAGTGCTGATATTTTTAAAATTGATTTAAATGATACAAAAAAAAATGAAATTTTAAATAAACTTAAAGAACAATTCGATAATGCTAGTTTGGATATTAAAGAAAGATTTGAAGATAAAGTTTTAAAAATTAGACAAGGTGATGATCTTTTACCAAGTGTGATGAAAATGGTAAAAGTATTTGTTGCGATTAAAAGAAGATTGAGACCTGGAGACAAAATGTCTGGAAGACATGGAAACAAAGGTGTTGTTAGTAAAATCGTGCCAGTAGAGGATATGCCTTATAGACAAAATGGTAAGCCCGTTGATATTGTATTAAATCCATTAGGTGTTCCAAGCAGGATGAACGTTGGTCAAATTCTAGAAACTCATCTAGGCTGGGCATGTACAGAGTTAGGCGACAAACTAAAATCCTTAATTTATGAAAATCAAAAAAAATTAGAGTTAACTTCAAAAATCAAGGAATTTTTGAAATCTGTTTATGGTCAAGAAATATTTGGAGATTCAATTGAAAAATTATCTAAGAACGAATTTTCCGATCTTTGTGAAAATTTAATGAATGGTGTACCTATATCTACTCCAGTATTTGATGGCGCAAAGGAAAGAGATGTGACTGAGATGCTTGATTTAGCGATGTTACCTAAGTCAGGCCAAACAGAACTTTGGGATGGAAGAACTGGTGAGAAATTTGATAGACCTGTAACTGTTGGTACAATTTATATGTTAAAACTCCACCACTTAGTTGAGGATAAAATACATGCAAGATCTACAGGTCCTTACAGTCTTGTTACTCAACAACCTCTAGGAGGGAAAGCACAACTTGGAGGTCAGAGATTTGGCGAGATGGAGGTGTGGGCACTAGAAGCTTATGGTGCTTCTTATACTCTTCAAGAAATTTTAACTGTGAAATCAGATGACGTTGCTGGTAGGGTTAAAGTTTATGAAACTATAGTCAAAGGTGAGGAAAACTTTGAGTCTGGTATACCAGAGTCCTTTAATGTTCTAGTTAAAGAAATAAAATCTCTTGCATTAAACGTGGAGCTTAACTAATTATGAAAAAATTAATTTTTTTAATATTTTTGTTTTTTACAAATCTTTCTTACGCAGAGGATTTAATAAATATAGGTGAGAATATTTTTTATAATAAAGAGGCTTGTGTAAACTGCCACATATTAAATGCAGCAGATGGTGGAAATAATCAATTATCTAAAGAGCACGTTATAAACATAGTAACAAATGGTTACGGTGTTATGCCAGCATATCAAGATAAATTGACTGAAAAAGAAATAGAGGCTGTAGCTATATTTGTTTCAACAGAAGGTAAAAATTGGAAAAATAAACTCAGCTCATTTGTGCAATAATTATGAAAAAAGATTTAAGTAGCATATTTAAAACTAGTGAAATTTCTGATGCACAAAATTTTAATAGTATAAAAATTTCTCTCGCAAGTCCTGAAAAGATCAAATCTTGGACTTACGGTGAAATTAAAAAACCTGAAACAATAAACTATAGAACTTTCAGACCTGAAAAAGACGGTTTATTTTGTGCAAGAATTTTTGGTCCTATAAAAGATTACGAGTGTCTATGTGGTAAATACAAAAGAATGAAATTTAGAGGCATAATTTGCGAAAAATGTGGTGTTGAAGTAACCAAATCTAATGTCAGACGTGAAAGAATGGGTCACATTAATCTAGCAACACCAGTTGCTCATATATGGTTTTTGAAGTCACTACCAAGCAGAATATCACTAGCTATAGACATGAAACTAAAGGAAGTTGAAAGAGTTTTATATTTTGAAAATTTCATAGTTATAGAACCTGGATTAACTGGTCTTAAAAAAAATCAGTTATTGTCTGAAGAGGAATTAATTAAATATCAAGATGAATTCGGTGATGAAGCATTTACAGCAGGTATTGGTGCTGAGGCAATTTTAGAAATATTAAAATCAATAGATCTTCAAAAGGAAAAAGAATTACTAGTTAAAACTATTAATGAGACAAAATCAAAAGTCTCTGAAGAAAGATCAATTAAACGTTTAAAGCTTATAGACTCATTTATTAAAACAGGTAATAAACCTGAGTGGATGATATTAACTGTAATTCCAGTCATCCCACCTGAACTAAGACCTTTAGTACCTTTAGATGGAGGTAGATTTGCCACATCTGATTTAAATGATCTATATAGAAGAGTTATTAATAGAAATAATCGTCTAAAAAGATTAATGGATCTAAAAGCTCCAGATATAATAGTTAGAAATGAAAAAAGAATGTTACAAGAATCTGTTGACGCTCTTTTTGATAATGGAAGAAGAGGTAGAGTAATAACTGGCACTGGTAAAAGACCATTAAAATCTTTAGCTGAAATGTTAAAAGGCAAACAAGGTAGATTTAGACAAAATCTTCTTGGTAAAAGAGTCGATTACTCCGGTAGGTCAGTCATTGTAGTTGGTCCTGACCTAAAATTACATGAATGCGGTTTACCAAAAAAAATGGCTTTAGAATTATTTAAACCTTTTTTATATGCAAGACTAAATAAATTAGGTTTAGCATCAACAATTAAACAGGCAAAAAAATTAGTCGAAAGAGAAACCAATGCAGTCTGGGATGCATTAGAGCTTATTGTAAGAGAGCACCCTGTCATACTTAATAGAGCTCCTACATTACACAGACTTGGTGTTCAAGCTTTTGAGCCTAAATTAATTGAAGGAGACGCAATTGAATTACATCCACTAACTTGTGCTGCTTTTAACGCAGACTTTGATGGCGACCAGATGGCTGTACATATACCATTGAGTTTAGAGGCGCAACTTGAAGCAAGAGTATTGATGATGTCTACAAATAATATTTTAAGCCCATCTAACGGAAAACCTATAATTGTACCTAGTCAAGATATGATTTTAGGAATTTACTATTTGTCTTTACCTCCATATCAAGAAAAAAATATCGAAGGTTATTTTGTGAACAACTCCGAAATTGAGCAAGCTTTAGAATCTGGCAGTATAAAAATACACTCTAGGATAATATCTAGATTTGAAACTGTGGGCGAAAATGGAAAAGTGAAATTTGAAAAACACACAAGTACCGCAGGAAGATTTTTATTAGCAAATCTATTACCTAAAGATAAAGATATAACTTTCAGCCTAATTGACAGAATACTTCCTAAAAAAGTTGTATCTGAGATAATAGATATTGTTTTCAGATTTACTGGACAAAAAAGTACAGTTATATTTTGCGATAAACTTAAAGACCTAGGGTTTAAGCATGCTTTCAAAGCTGGAATATCTTTTGGTAAAGATGATTTAATTATCCCAAATAGTAAAGAGTCATTAATAGAAGAAACAAAAAAATTGATTAAAGATTACGAAAATCAATATTCAGAGGGTTTAATTACAAGAGGAGAAAAATATAACAAAGTTGTCGATGCTTGGTCAAAATGTACAGATAAAGTCGCATCTGAAATGATGAAGGGTATATCTGCTACAGAAAAAACAGAAGAGGGACTTAATATAAACTCAGTATTTATGATGGCGGACTCAGGCGCCAGAGGTTCTGCTGCTCAAATGAAACAATTAGCAGGGATGAGAGGTTTAATAGCAAAACCATCTGGTGAAATCATTGAGTCACCAATTACATCTAACTTTAAAGAAGGTCTAACAGCACTTGAATATTTCAATTCAACTCATGGTGCTAGAAAAGGTCTTGCAGACACAGCATTAAAAACTGCTAATTCAGGTTATTTAACAAGAAGATTATGTGATGTTGCTCAGGATTTAACAATTACAAAAAAAGATTGTGATTGTAAGAGTAAAGGAAGCATTACTTTATCTGAAATAATTGAAGGTGGAAATATTATTGTCAGTTTATCAGAAAGAGCACTTGGAAGAGTAGTTGCTGATAATGTCAAAAATCCAATATCTGGCGAAGTTATAATAAAAAAAGGTGAAATGATAGATGAAGCTGGTTGTGAAAAAATTGATGCAGCTGGTGTAAAGGCTATAAATGTTTACTCCGTTATAACTTGTGGTTCTAAAGAAGGTGTTTGTGCAATGTGTTATGGAAGAGACCTCTCAAGAGGTCAAATGGTTAACGTAGGTGAAGCTATAGGAATGATTTCTGCACAATCGATTGGTGAACCAGGTACTCAATTAACAATGAGAACTTTTCACGTTGGTGGTACCGCTCAAATTAAACAAGATTCTCAAATTGTGATTAAAAACGATGGTGTTTTAAAAATAATTAATACGAACTTATTAGAGGACTCTAAAAAAAACCAAATAGTAATGGGAAGAAATACACAAATTTCTTTAGAAGATGAAAAAGGAATGCAAATTGCAATTTATAAAGTTCCTTACGGATCTAAACTTTTCTTTAAAAACGGGGATAAAGTTAAAAAGAATTCAAAAGTTTGTGAGTGGGATCCTTACACAACACCGGTAATAGCTGAAAAAAGTGGAATAGTTAATTTTGTAGATTTAATTGATGGAGTTTCTCTTTCTGAAACTCAAGATGATACAACTGGGATATCATCCAAATCAGTTATTGATTGGAGATCACAATCTAAAAACACTGAGCTAAAACCAAGAATTACTCTTAGAGATGAAAAAGGTAATGTTGTTAAAAAAGCAGACGATAATGAAGCTAGATATTATTTAGTTCCTGACTCTATCTTATCAGTAAAAGATGGACAAAAAATTAGCGCCGGTGATGTGATTGCACGATTACCTAAAGAAACCTCAAAGACAAAAGATATCACTGGTGGATTACCAAGAGTAGCTGAATTATTCGAAGCAAGGAAAGCCAAAGATAGCGCTATTATAGCTGAAAACGATGGTAAAGTTGTGTTTGGAAAAGAAGTGAGGGGAAAACAAAAGGTTTCAATAGTTTCAGATTCTGGCGAAACATCAAATTACCTAATACCAAAAGGAAAACATATCAATTTTAACCCTGGCGAAGAAATCAAAAAAGGTGAATATCTTTTAGATGGTCAACCATTACCTCATGATATTTTAAGAATTTTAGGTATTAAAGAACTAACAGAGTATTTTGTAAATCAAGTTCAGGAGGTTTACAGACTCCAAGGTGTTATAATCAATGATAAACATATTGAAACCATTTTAAGACAAATGCTTAAAAAGGTTGAAATAAAAAACTCTGGAGACTCAGATTATCTGCCAGGTGAAATAATAGACAGGTTTAGACTTGAGAATGTAAACGAAGAATTAATTAAAAACGGTAAAAAACCTGCAGTTGGAGAGAGAGTCTTAATGGGAATTACAAAAGCTTCATTACAAACAGAGTCTTTTATATCAGCTGCTTCTTTCCAAGAAACAACAAGAGTTCTCACAGACGCTGCTATAAAAGGAAAAGTTGATACTTTAGCTGGATTAAAAGAAAATGTAATTGTTGGAAGATTAGTTCCTGCTGGAACCGGTTCAATTAAAAACAAATGGAATAAAAAAGCATTAGAAGACGATCAAAAATTTTTATCTGAGCAAGAAAAAGTAGAACAAGCTGAAACGCCTGCAAATCCATAATAATAGAGCGTTTTTTTTATTGTTTTAATTTGACAATTTCAAAAACTATAGTATTTTCACCAAGATTTTGGTTGGATAGTAGTGCTATTTAGGTACTAAACGCGACCACAGACATTAGACTACTTTAATTTCTTCCTTAATCATTACTATATTATGCCAACGATAAATCAATTGTTGAAAAAAAGAAGGACTAGACCAAAGGCTAGGGACAGAGTTCCTGCGCTTGAAAAATCTCCACAGAAAAGAGGTGTGTGTCTAAAAGTTTACACAACTACACCTAAGAAACCAAATTCTGCACTAAGGAAAGTTGCAAGAGTAAGATTGTCTAATGGACATGAAGTAACATCTTATATACCTGGTGAAGGTCATAATTTACAAGAACACTCAGTTGTTCTAATTAGAGGTGGAAGAGTTAAAGATTTACCAGGAGTAAGATACCACATCTTAAGAGGTAATTTAGATACACAGGGTGTAACTGCAAGAAAACAGCAAAGATCTAAATACGGAGCAAAAAAAGGTAAATAAAATGTCCCGTAAAAAAAGCACCTCAAAAAAAAATATTTCATTAGATGCAAAATATAAATCTCCAATAATTCCCAAATTAATTAATTCACTTATGTATGATGGTAAAAAAACTATTGCTGAAAAGATTGTTTACGATGCGATAGATAAGATAAAATCTAAATCGAAAGATGAACCAATAACAATATTCAATCAAGCAATTACAAATATTAAACCAACTGTTGAAGTAAGATCAAGACGAGTAGGTGGTGCAACTTACCAAGTACCTGTCGAGGTAAAATCTAAAAGATCGCAAGCTTTAGCGATCAGGTGGCTTATAGATGCATCAAGAAAAAGAAAAGATAAAAAAATGTCTGATAAAATTTTTAATGAGATTTACGATGCATATCAAAATAGGGGATCAGCAATTAAAAAAAAAGAGGACACTCATAAAATGGCAGAGTCAAATAAAGCTTTTGCACATTTTAGATGGTAATATTAAATGTCTAGAACGCACAAATTAGATAAATATAGAAATATTGGTATCATGGCCCACATTGATGCTGGTAAAACAACAACTACTGAAAGAATCTTATATTATACTGGAAAGAGTCATAAAATTGGAGAAGTACATGACGGTGCAGCGACTATGGATTGGATGGAACAAGAACAAGAAAGAGGTATCACAATTACATCTGCTGCTACTACTTGTTTTTGGAACGATCATAGAATAAACATTATTGATACTCCTGGTCACGTAGACTTTACAATTGAGGTTGAGAGATCCTTAAAAGTTCTTGATGGTGCTGTTGCGGTATTTGATGGTGTAGCAGGAGTTGAGCCTCAATCAGAAACAGTATGGAGACAAGCAGATAAATATAAAGTTCCAAGAATATGTTTTGTTAATAAACTTGATAGAACTGGAGCAGATTTTTTTAGATGTGTTGACATGATTAAAGATAGGTTAGGAGCCAAACCTTTAGTTATGCAAATTCCAATCGGTATCGAAGCTTCACTTCAAGGCGTAGTTGACCTTGTAAAGATGAAAGCTATTGTATGGAAAAATGAAGATCTTGGTGCTGCTTGGGAGGAAAAAGATATTCCAGCTGATCTAAAAGAAATTACAGATAAATACAGACAAGAGTTAGTTGAAACAGCTGTTGAACAAGATGAAAAACTTATGGAAAGTTATTTAAATGGCGAAGAGATAAAAATTGATGATTTAAAGAAATGTATCAGAAAAGGATGTTTAAGCTTTAATTTTGTCCCAGTTTTAACTGGATCAGCTTTTAAAAATAAGGGAGTACAGCCGTTACTAGATGCTGTGGTAGATTATTTACCTAGTCCAGTAGACATAGGATCAATTAAAGGGACAAAACCAAATTCAGATGAAGAAATTGAGATGAAATTTGAGGATAATGCTCCTTTTTCTGCACTAGCTTTTAAGGTTGCTAACGATCCATTTGTAGGTTCACTTACTTTCATAAGAATTTATTCAGGAACTGTTAAGTCTGGTACTGGAATTTACAACACTTCAAAGGATAAAGAGGAAAGAGTTGGAAGAATGTTGTTAATGCATGCTAATTCAAGGGAAGACATTAAAGAGGCTAATGCAGGAGATATAGTTGCTTTAGCTGGATTAAAGTACACAATTACTGGACATACACTCGCAAATGAAGATAAACCAGTGTTACTTGAACCTATGGAATTCCCAGATCCTGTAATCGAGATTGCTGTAGAGCCAAAGACTAAAGGTGATCAAGAAAAAATGGGTGAGGCTTTAGGTAGATTAGCAAAAGAAGACCCTTCATTTAGAGTTACTTCAGACGAAGAGTCCGGCCAAACGATAATTAAAGGTATGGGAGAACTTCATTTAGACATCATTGTAGATAGAATGAAAAGAGAATTCAAAGTTGAGGCTAATATTGGTGCGCCACAAGTAGCATATAGAGAAACAATTTTAAAAAATTCAGAATTTGATTACACTCATAAAAAACAAAGTGGAGGAGCCGGTCAGTTTGCGAGAGTTAAATTATCAGTCGAGCCATTAGAGCCAGGCAAAGGTAGAGAAGTAGAAAGCAAAATTAAAGGCGGCGCAATACCTAAAGAATTTATTCCTGGTGTTGAAAAGGGTATAGAAAGCGTTTCTGATTCAGGAATTTTAGCTGGTTTTCCGATAATAGATTACAAAGTTACAATTTTAGATGGATTACATCACGACGTTGACTCGAGTGTATTAGCATTTGAATTAGCATCGAGACAATGTTTTAAAGAGGCATGCAATAGAGCAACATTAAAATTATTAGAACCTATTATGAGAGTTGAAGTTGTCACCCCAGAAGATTATATGGGAGATGTAATTGGTGATTTAAATAGTAGAAGAGGTCAGATAAATACTCAGGAACAAAGAGGTAATGCTACAGTTATAACCGCGATGGTGCCGTTGGCAAACATGTTTGGCTATATAAATGCTTTAAGATCTATGTCTCAGGGTAGAGCACAATATTCAATGTTTTTTGATCATTACGATAAAGTACCTCAAAATGTTCAAGATGAAGTAACAAAAAAAACAGGATCTTAAAAAATGGATAAACAAAACATTAGAATTAAATTAAGAGCATACGATAATAAAGTCTTAGATCAATCAACTGAGGAGATAGTTAATACAGTTAAAAGGACTGGTGCTAATATTAAAGGCCCAATACCTTTACCAACCAAAATTGAAAGATACACTGTATTAAGATCACCTCATATTGACAAAAAAAGTAGAGAACAATTTGAAACAAGAACTCATAAAAGATTAATAGATATTATTGAACCAACACCGCAAACTGTAGAGGCATTAATGAAATTAGATCTTGCCTCTGGTGTAGATGTGGAGATTAAAATTTAATGCTTGAAATTGGCTTAATTGGTAGAAAAATTGGAATGACTAGAGAATTCTATAAATCAGGACAATCCGTTCCTGTAACTGTTATAAAATTTGATACTGGTAGAGTAATAAACCTACTATCTAAGGAAAAAAATGGTTACAACGCTGTTCAAATAGGTTTTGGAAAAATAAAAAACTCAAAGTTATCAAAACAAATGAAAGGATATTTTGCAAAAAAAAATACAGAACCTAAAAAGGTGCTCAAAGAATTTAGAGTAAATAGCTTGGAAAATTTTAAAGAGGGGAACGAAGTAGGTATAGAAATATTCAAGGATACAAAATTTGTTGATATTAAATCAAAAACAATTGGAAAAGGTTTTGCGGGAGCCATGAAAAGACATAACTTTGCTGGTTTGAGAGCTTCCCACGGTGTCTCAATATCACACAGAGCACATGGATCTACGGGTCAAAATCAAGATCCTGGTAAAGTTTTTAAAAATAAAAAAATGGCAGGACATATGGGTGACAAAATAAGAACAATGCAAAATATTGAAATAATTAAATCTGATCCAGAAAATAATTTATTATATTTAAAAGGATCTATACCAGGTTCAAAAAATACCCAAGTAGTAGTTAGAGAGTCAGTTAAAAATGTAAGAAAACTTACAATGGCTGAAAAAATTGAGAAAATTGAAAAATTAAAAAAAATACCTGAAAAAAAGAAGAAATAAATGAAGATAGATAAGCTAAGTATAGATGGAAAAAAAACCTCAATAGAGGTCAAAGATAATATTTTTTCCTCAAAAATTAATGAAACTTTAATTAGCGAAGTAATATATAAAACCAATGCAAATTACAAAGGAAGAAAATCAAAAACAAAACAAAAGAACGAGATTATTGGATCTACTTCTAAAATTTATGCTCAAAAGGGTACAGGTAATGCTAGACACGCTAGTAGAAAGGCACCGATATTTGTTGGCGGAGGTGTGGCTCATGGTCCAAAAGGTGAGACTAAATATAAAAAAAGAAAATTAAATAAAAATGAAAAAAGATTAGGTATTGCATCAATATTAACAAAAAAACATAAATTAAATGATTTGATAATATTTAATGATTTTTCAAAAGAAATAAAAAAAACGAAAGAAATGAACTTAATTTTAAAAAAATTTCATGCTATAAACAGTATTCTTATTCTAGATAAATCTTCAAAAAATAATATTGATAAAGCTGTTAGGAATATTCCAAATGTAAAATGCACTGATGTAAATCATTTTAGTGCATTTGATATAATTAAATATAAAAAAATAATATTTACTGAGAGTTCATTAAAAGAACTAGAAAAAAGATATAATTAAATGAGCAAAATAAATTTATATGATACAATTGTAGGTCCAGTAATTACTGAAAAATCTACTAACCTATCCACATTTAACAAAGTTGTTTTTAAAGTTATTGACACTGCAAACAAAAAAAGCCTTAAAAAAAATATAGAAAAAATTTTTAAGGTCAATGTTACAAAAATTAATATTATCAATAAAAAGAATAGAACTAAATTTACAAGAGGAAGGACAGTGAAAGTCAAAGGCTACAAAAAGGCAATCGTTACTCTTAAAAAGGGACAGAGCATTGATTTAACAACAGGAATATAATGAGTTTAAAAACATTCAAACCCTATACAAAATCTACTAGAGGAACAATTCTAGTTGATAGAGGCAATGTTTGGAAAGGCAAACCTTACAAACCTCTTACTGCTGTAAAATATTCATCAAGTGGAAGAAATAATCAGGGGAGGATTACAGCTAGAAATATTGGTGGCGGTCATAAACAAAAATATCGAATAATTGATTTTTATAGAAAAAAGAAAGGATCAAAGGGTGAGGTAGAAAGAATTGAATACGATCCAAATAGATCTTGTCATATAATGTTAGTAAAATTTGATGATGGTGAAAAATACTATTATTTAGCTCCACAAGGAATAAATATTGGAGATAAAATATCAAATGGAGAAGATTCAGAAATTAAAATTGGTAATTGTCTACCATTATCTGAAATACCAGTTGGTATTGATATACATAATGTAGAAATAAATCCTGGTGGTGGAGGAAAAATAGCAAGGTCAGCAGGCACCTCAGTATCAATCTCTGGTACAGATGGAAATTATTCAATAATTAAAATGACTTCAGGAGAAGTAAGAAAAATTGATTCAAGATCTTTAGCTACAATAGGTGTTCTGTCAAACCCTGATCAAAAAAACATTAAAATAGGTAAAGCTGGTAGATCAAGATGGTTGGGTAGAAGACCTCATACAAGAGGTGTTGTAATGAACCCAGTTGATCATCCTCATGGCGGAGGTGAAGGAAAAAGTGCTGGTGGAAGGCACCCAGTATCAAGAACGGGGCAATCTGCTAAAGGATTAAAAACAAGAGATAATAAAAGAACAGATAAATATATAATTAGAAGAAGAAAGAAGAAGAAGGGATAATTTATGGCAAGGTCAGTCTGGAAAGGTCCATTTGTTGAGGAAAGCTTGATTAAGAAAGCAGAAAAACAAAAAAATGAAACTAATAAAAAACCTATAAAAACATGGTCAAGAAAATCGACTATAATACCAGACTTTATAGGACTAAGTTTTCTAATATATAACGGTAAAAAATTTATCCCACTAACAATATCAGAAGATATGGTTGGTCATAAATTTGGAGAATTTGCACCAACAAGACAATTTTTTGGACATACTCCAGCAGATAAAAAAGCTAAAGAGGAAGACACAAAAGATAAAAAATAATATGAGCGAAACAAAGAAAAATAACGAACAAAATTTGGTAAGATCTGTTAACAAAAATGTTAGGTCAAGCACAAGGAAATTAAAACCTATTTTAAAAGCACTTGTTGGCAAAAAGGTTGATTTTGCATTAAGAGACCTTGAATTTTCAAATAAGAGAATATGTGGTGATGTAAAAAAAACTCTTGCATCAGCAATTGCTAATGCTGAAAATAATTATCAATACGATATAGATAAACTTGTCATAAAAGAGGCTTACTGCGGAAAACAAGTAATAATGAAGAGGTTTAGACCAAGAGCAAAAGGTAGAGCAGCTCCAATAATTAAACCTTATTCTAATCTAACAATTATATTATCAGAACAAAAACAAAATCAAAAGGAGAAACATGGGACAAAAAGTTAATCCGGTAGGTTATAGACTTGGCGTTAATAGAGGATGGGACTCTGTTTGGTATGCTAAGAAAAAAGATTTTGGAAAATTTTTAATTGAGGATTTTAAAATAAGAGATTACATAAAAAAAAATGTAATCAACTCTGGTGTGTCCAAAGTGATGATTGAAAGAACCTCTAAAAAGTGTTTTGTCACAATTTATACATCAAGACCAGGTTTTGTTATTGGAAAAAAGGGAAGTGATATAGAAAAAATTAAGAATAAATTATCCGCTTTAACTACTAATGAGGTTAATTTAAATATCAAAGAAGTAAAAAAACCAGAAACAAATAGTTTTTTAGTTGCAGAGAATATAGCACAACAATTAGTAAAAAGAGTGTCTTATAGACGAGCAATGAAAAGAGCTATGCAGTCTGCTTTAAGACTTGGTGCTAAGGGTATAAAGGTTTCTATTAGTGGTAGGTTGGGTGGAAATGAAATTGCAAGAACAGAGTGGTTAAGAGAGGGAAGCATACCTTCACACACGCTTAGAGCTGACATAGATTATGCTGAGTCAGAGGCTTTAACAACTTACGGCATTATAGGTATTAAAGTATGGATTTACAAAGGAGAAATATTCTCAAAAGAATTTAGCCAGGAGACAAATAAAAAATAATTATGCTACAGCCAACTAGAACAAAATTTAGAAAAGCACACAAAGGAAGAATTCATGGAAATGCATCAAGATGCAATATCATGAATTATGGTTCATTTGGTCTAAAAGCTTTGCAACCTGATAGAGTGATATCAAAACAAATTGAGGCTGCTAGAGTTGCATTAACTAGACATATGAAAAGACAAGGAAGAGTTTGGACTAGAGTTTTCCCAAATATACCAGTATCAAAAAAACCTACTGAAGTTAGAATGGGTAAAGGAAAAGGATCGCCAGAGTTCTGGGCATGCAGAGTAAAACCAGGCAGGATCTTATTTGAGGTAGATGGTGTTTCTGAACAAATTGCTAAAGAAGCATTGTATAAAGCTTCTGCAAAACTACCAATTAAAACTAAATTTATTAGGAGATTTTCTTAATGAAAAAAAGTGAATTTAAAAAACTGACATTAGATAAAGCTAAAAAAGATTTGGAAAAAAATAAAAAAGATTTATTTAATTTAAGATTTCAACAAGTAAATGGACAACTTACTAACACTTCAAAATTTAACCAGGTCAAAAAAACTATAGCAAAATTATTAACATTTATAGAGAGGAAAAAGAATGCCTAAAAAAATTCTTAGTGGAATAGTTGTTAGTGATAAACCAAATAAAACAATTACCGTCTTGGTTGAACGAAAATATCAACACCCTTTATTTAAAAAAGTTATTAAAGTTAAGAAAAAATTTAGTGCTCATGATGAAAATAATAAATTTAAAAATGGCGATAAAGTAAAGATAATAGAGTCTAAACCTTTTTCAAAGACAAAAAAGTTTCAAGTTATGGAGGATAACAAGTGATACAAGTACAAACAGAACTAAATGTAGCAGACAACACTGGAGCTAAAAGAATAGAGTGTATAAAGGTCCTTGGAGGCTCAAAAAGAAGATATGCAAGCATAGGTGATACAATTGTTGTAGCTGTTAAGGAGGCAATTCCAAAAGGTAAGGTTAAAAAAGGTTCTGTACACAAAGCAGTAGTAGTTAGAGTTAAGAAAGGAATTCATAGAGATGACGGTTCAAAAGTTAAATTTGATAATAATGCTGCAGTATTAACTGATGATAAGGGAGAGCCGATAGGAACAAGAATATTTGGACCTGTTACAAGAGAGTTACGTGGTAGAGGACAAATGAAAATAATATCACTCGCTCCAGAGGTAATATAAATGATTAAAAAGGGATTAGATGTAAAAATTTTAACTGGTAAAGATAAAAATAAAACTGGTGAAGTAATTGAAGTAGATAGAAATAATTGCAGAATTAAAGTCAAAGGCGCAAATATGATTAAAAAACATGTTAAAACCACAAAAGATAAAAAAGGCGGAATATTCGAAAAAGAAAATTTTATGCATATTTCAAACGTTGTTATTTTAAAAAAAGAGAAGAAAAAGGAAACTAGTAAACAAAAATGATACCAAGATTAAAAGAACTTTATAAAAATGAAATAAAGAATTCCCTTAAAGAGAAGTATGGTTTTAAAAACTTAAATATGTCTCCGGAATTAGAAAAAATTGTTATAAATATGGGTCTTGGTATTGATGGCAATGACAATAAAATTATTAAATCTTGTGAAGAAGATTTATCTAAAATTACCGGTCAAAAACCTGTCATAACTAAATTTAAAAAATCTATATCAAACTTTAAAACAAGAAAAGACACAAAAGCTGGTTTAAAAGTAACTTTAAGAAAAAACAAAATGTATGAATTTATTGATAGACTTGTAAATATAGCGTTGCCACGTATTAAGGATTTTAGAGGTTTGTCTACAAATGGTTTTGACAACTTTGGAAATTATACTTTTGGAGTAAAAGAACATATAATTTTCCCTGAGGTTAATTTTGATAAAGTAGATAAAATTAGAGGTTTAGATATATCGATTGTCATAAAATCGATTTCAAAAGAACATAGTTTGGAATTATTAAAAAAATTTAATTTTCCATTTAGAACGGGGAGGAGTAATTAATGGCAAAACTTAGTTCTGTAAACAAAAACAACAGAAGAATTAAACTTTCAGAGAAATTTTTTAAGAAAAGAGAGAAATTAAAAAAAATAATTATGAATAAAAAACTGCCATTAGAAGAAAGATTTAAAGCTCAACAAAAATTATCAAAATTACCCAGAAACTCTGCGAAAAATAGAATTAGAAATAGATGTCAGATCACTGGAAGACCTCATGGTGTTTATAGAAAATTAAAAATTTCAAGGATAGCTCTAAGACAATTAGGACTCCAAGGCAAAATCCCTGGAATGGTAAAATCAAGTTGGTAGAAAGGAAATTTTATGAGTTTAAGTGACCCAATCGGAGATATGTTAGCAAGAATTAAAAATTCTCAAATGAGAAATCATAAAAAAGTAGAAATGCCTTCATCTAATTTTAAAACTAAAATCGCCGATGTTTTAAAAAGTGAAGGTTATATAAATAATTTTAATGTTGCAAATAATGATAATAAAAACGTTTTAACTATAGATTTAAAATATAACTCTGGATCACCTGTAATCACTGTAATAGAGAGAGTATCGAGGCCTGGTAGAAGAATATTTTCTAGCGCTGAAAGTTTACCAAAGATTAACAATGGACTTGGTATCGCAATTGTTTCAACACCAAAAGGTGTAATGACTGATATTGAGGCAAGAAAACAAAAAATTGGTGGAGAGGTGATTTGTAAGGTTTTTTAATGTCCAAAATAGGAAAAATAAATATTTCAATCCCGGAGAAAGTAAAAGTTATGCTTTCAGGTTCTGATATAAATATTGAAGGACCTTTAGGAAAACAGACTATAAAAATTAATTTAGATATTTTTGATTTACAAGTTAATGATGGAAAAGATATTTCTATTAAACCTAAAATATTAGATGATACTACAAAAAGACTTTGGGGCATGAATAGAAGTTTAATAAATAATGCCATAATAGGATCAAGCGTAGGATTTGAAAAGATACTTGAATTAAGTGGTGTTGGATATAGAGCGGCTTTAAAGGGAAATCAACTAAATCTTCAACTAGGTTTTAGTCATGACATAAATTTTGATATACCCAGTGATATTAAAATTGCTGTTGAAAAACAAACTACAATCAAAATTACAGGTATGAATAAACAAAAAGTTGGCATGACAGCATCCCAGATAAAATCTTTTAGACCACCAGAACCTTATAAAGGAAAAGGAATTAGAGAAAAAGGTCAATATATTTTAAAAAAAGAAGGAAAAAAGAAATAATGAAATTAAATACTATTCAAAGAAAAAAATTTAGAATTAGAAATAAGCTTAAAAGAAATGCTGGTAATAACAGATATAGATTAAGTGTTTCAAGAAGTTTAAAAAATTTTTCAGCTCAAATTATAGATGATGTTAATAGTAAAACTTTATTGTCAGCATCTTCAGTAGAAAAAGATATAAAAAGCGCATCTAAAACAAACAAGATATCTATTTCTAAAATTGTAGCAGAAAAGTTAGCAAAAAAAGCTTTAGATAAAAAAATAAAGAAAATTTATTTTGATAGAGGTAAGTTTAAATATCATGGTAGAGTCAAAGAGTTTGCGGAAACTTTAAGAAAAAACGGAATGGAATTTTAAATGCAAAAAGATGATTTTATAGAAAAATTAGTTCACGTTAATAGAATAACTAAAGTTGTAAAAGGTGGAAGAAGATTTGGATTTTCAGCATTAGTAGTCGTTGGAAATCAAAATGGTAAAATTGGTATAGCCCATGCTAAGGCAAAACAAGTTCCTGATGCCATTAAAAAAGCAAATGAGTTGGCAAGAAGAAATTTAATACAAATACCTTTAAGAGAGGGTAGAACTATTCATCATGATATATATGGAAAAGATGGCGCAGGGAAAATTAAAATGAGAGCTGCACCTAAAGGAACTGGAATTATAGCTGGTGGACCTGTTAGAGCTGTTTGTGAGGTTTTAGGTATAAGAGATGTTGTCGCAAAATCTTTGGGCACAGCTAATCCACATAATGTCATAAGAGCTTGTTTAAAGGCTTTAAAAAAACAAAATTCGCCTAAACAAATCTCTATTATTAGAAATAAAAAAATTGCAGAGATAATAGAAAAAAGAGGATAAATGTTAAATAATTTAAAAAAGATTAAACAAAAAAAAATAAGAGTTGGCAGAGGTATTGGATCTGGCAAAGGCAAAACATGTGGAAGAGGTGTTAAAGGTCAAAAATCACGATCCGGTGTTGCTATAAAAAGTTTTGAAGGTGGTCAAATGCCCCTTTATAGGAGATTACCCAAAAGAGGTTTTAATATTATACCTAGAAAAAAGATAGGTGCTTTGAATCTTGCTGAAATTCAGTCTTTTTTGCAGTCTAAAAAAATTAAAAGTACTGACAAAATTGATTTAGCTCTTTTAAAGAAACTTAACATAATTAAAAAAAAATATAAAAAACTTAAAGTTTTAGGAAAGGGTGAAATTAAAGAGAAATTAAATCTCGAAGTTAATTATTTATCTAATTCAGCGAAATCAAAATTAGAAAAAACAGGCTCAAACATAAAAATTATTAACAAGTAATTTAATATGAGTTCAATTGCCCAATCTGGAGATCTAAAAAATCGTATAATTTTTACTATTCTTATTTTAGCAATTTATAGATTTGGAACTTTTGTTCCATTACCCGGTATAGATCCCGATCAATTAAAAATAATGATGGAGGGTAATCAAAAAGGATTATTAGGAATGTTTAATGTTTTCGCAGGTGGTGCCGTAAGTCGTATGGCTATTTTTGCCCTTGGTATAATGCCTTATATATCCTCAGCTATAATAGTTCAGCTTTTAACTGGAGTGTCCGATTATTTTAAAAATTTAAAGAGCCAAGGTGAAATTGGAAGAAAAAAAATCACGCAAATAACAAGATATGGAACAGTTTTACTTGCAACAATCCAGGGATATGGTCTTTCTGTAGGTTTAGAGGCATCTTCAGGTCTAGTCATTAGTCCAGGAATTTTTTTTAAAATTTCAACAGTTACCACAATAGTTGCGGGTACAGTTTTTTTAATGTGGTTAGGTGAACAAATTACTCAAAGAGGAATTGGAAATGGAATTTCTTTAATTATATTTTCAGGTATAGTTGCAGAGATACCGCGTGCATTAGTAACAACATTTGAATTGGGAAGAACAGGCGCAATTTCAACAATAATGATAATATTTATTTTTATATTGTTGATCGTAACAATTATGTTTGTAGTTTTTATGGAAAGAGCTCTTAGGAAAATCCTAATTAATTATCCCAAAAGACAAATGGGAAATAAAATGTATGGTGGTGAATCATCACATCTTCCTTTGAAAATTAATACAGCTGGTGTTATACCTGCAATTTTTGCGTCAGCTTTATTGCTTTTACCAGTCACGCTGTCAAATTTTAATTTTTCATCTAATGATACAGTGTCATCATTTGCATCTTATTTTACGCAAGGTCAACCTTTATACATGTTACTTTATGCAGCTGGGATTATATTTTTCACATTTTTTTATACATCAATTACTTTTAATCCAACTGAAACTGCAGAAAACTTAAGAAAATATGGTGGCTTTGTACCAGGAATTAGACCAGGTGAAAGTACGGCTATTTACATAGAGCAAATTTTAACAAGATTAACAACTATTGGTGCTTTATACCTCACCTTAGTATGTCTGATGCCGGAATTTTTAATTTCTAAATATCCAATTCCTTTTTACCTTGGTGGTGCTTCAATTTTGATTGTTGTAGTAGTTGCAATAGATACAGTTACTCAAATTCAAACTAGATTAATGAGTGCTCAATATGAGCAATTAATTAAAAAAACCAAATTTGGCAGATAAAAGTGAATATTATATTATTTGGTCCTCCTGGTGCTGGTAAGGGAACACAGGCAAAAAATTTAGAAAAAAAATTAAATAACTTCCAAATATCCACAGGCGATATGTTAAGAGATGAAATAAAAAAAGAAAGTGAAATTGGAAAAAAAATTATTAGCAACATGAACGAGGGAAAATTCGTTGATGATGAAATTGTCAATAATCTAATGAAAAACGTTGTTTTTGATCCTCAAAAAAAGAATAAACTTATTTTTGACGGATATCCAAGAACTTTACAACAAGCAAAAAATTTGGATTCTCTACTAAATGATACTGGTCAAAAAATAGATTTTATTTTTTTTCTTAATGTTAACAAAGATACAATAGTTCAAAGAATTGAAAAAAGAAAAACTATTGAAAAAAGGTCAGATGATGATTTAAATACCATCTTGAAAAGATATGATACTTACATGTTTACAACAAAACCTGTTTTAGATTATTACTCTTCTAAATCTAATTTTCATGAAATAGATGGAGGTCAAAAAATCGCTGAAATTACTAATAAAATCAATAATATTCTAGGGGTTTAAAAGTTGACATTAAACTAACTTCTTATATAAAAGGCTAGATTTTATCTCTAAATTATGGCTCGTATCGCAGGTGTAAACATTCCGCAAAATAAAATTGTCCAAGTGGGTCTTACCTACATTTATGGAATTGGTGATAAGTTTTCCCAACAAATTTGTAAAGATTTAGATATTGCAAAAGCTACAAGAGTAAATCAATTAACTGATGATCAAATTTTAAAAATTAGAGAATATATTGATAAACATTTTTCTGTAGAAGGCGATTTGAGAAGAGATACTTCCATAAGTATAAAAAGATTAATTGATTTGGCTTGTTATAGAGGTTCAAGGCATAAAAAAAAGCTACCAGTTCGGGGTCAAAGAACCAGGTGTAATGCAAGAACTAGAAAAGGTAAAGCCATAGCAATAGCTGGAAAGAAATTAACACCTTTAAAGAAATAATTTATGGCAAAAAAAGAACTAGATAATAAAACTGAAAATAAAGAACCAAAGGTATTAAAAAAAAGTTCATATTCAAAAAAAAAAAAGATAAAAAAAAATATACCTAATGGTATTGCATATGTTCAGTCAACCTTTAACAACACTATTGTTTCTATTGCTGACAACCAAGGAAATGTTATTTCTTGGTCGTCTGCTGGACAAAAAGGATTTAAAGGTTCTAGAAAATCTACACCTTACGCAGCACAGATTGCAGCAGACTCAGCAGCTACTAAAGCTTTAGAATATGGAATGAAAACATTAATTGTTGAAATAAAAGGTCCAGGGTCTGGTAGAGAAACAGCCCTAAGAGCTTTGCAGGCTAGAGGTTTTAAAATAATATCAATAAAAGATACAACACCAATGCCACATAACGGAACAAGGCCACCAAAAAAAAGGAGAGTTTAATGGAGAACACAGAAATAAACGTAAAAAATTGGAAATCTTTAATCAAACCAGGAAAATTAGATGTTAATCTTAGTGATGATAAATCATTTGCAAAAATAGTAGCAGAGCCTTTAGAAAAAGGATACGGTTTAACCTTAGGAAACTCATTAAGAAGAATATTATTATCTTCTATAAGAGGTACTGCTGTAACTGCTATTCAAATAGATGGTGTGCTTCATGAATTTTCTTCGATAAAAGGCGTAAGAGAAGATGTTACTGATATAGTCTTAAATGTTAAATCTCTAGCTTTAAAGAGCAATTCTGAAGGACCAAAAAAATTAATCTTAGACGCAAAAGGCCCAGGTGTAATTAAAGCGTCAAATATAACCCCTGTAAACGAAATAGAAATTTTAAATCCTGATCTTGTAATATGTAATTTGGACGAAAATACAAATTTTCATATGGAAATGACAGTTGGTAATGGAAAAGGTTATGTTTCAGCAGACTTTAACAAACCTGAAGAACCACCTCTTGGACTTATTCCGATAGACTCTTTGTTTAGTCCTGTAAAAAAAGTTTCATATACTGTTAGTACAGCTAGAGAAGGTAAAGCACTAGATTATGATAAACTTACAATGGAAGTTGAGACTAATGGATCAATTTCAGCTGAGGACGCCTTAGCTTATTCTGCTAGAATTTTTCAAGATCAGCTTTCTATGTTTGTCAATTTTGATGAACCACAAGAAGTATCTGTGACAGAAGCACCTAAAGAACCAGAATTCAATAGGAATCTTTTAAGAAAAGTGGACGAACTTGAATTATCTGTTAGATCTATGAATTGTTTAAAAAATGATAACATCATTTATATTGGTGATTTAGTTCAAAAATCTGAAGGCGAAATGCTCAGAACTCCTAATTTTGGGAGAAAATCTTTAAATGAAATTAAAGAAATTTTAAATGGTATGTCTTTGTATCTTGGAATGGAAATTCCTAATTGGCCTCCTGAAAATATAGCTGAATTATCGAAAAAGCTAGAGGAAAGTATATAAAAGTGAGACATAAAATCGGTTATAAAAAACTTAATAGAACTTCAGAGCACAGAAAAGCGTTAATTAAAAACATGCTTAATTCATTAATAAAATACGAGCAAATTATAACAACCTTACCAAAAGCAAAACTTATAAAACCACAAGCAGAAAAGCTTATAACTTTAGGAAAAAGAAAAAACTTAACAAACACAAGAGTTCTAATTTCTAAATTACAAGATAAAACGAACGCTAATAAAATTTTAAATACTTTATCAAAAAGATATGAGAAAAGAGCAGGTGGGTATACAAGAATAATTAAAGCAGGTTATAGATACGGAGATAATTCACCAATGGCTGTTATTGAATTTGTTGATCGAGATATTGAGGCAAAAAGAAAATTTAAAAAGAAAAAAAAGGAAGATCCTAAGGCCGAAGATAAGAACAAGAAACAAATCTCAGCATAAATAATAAAAATAAATGAATAGGTCTTATAAAATAAAACCAATTCATGCATCTATGCGTCTAGATAGATGGGTTAAAAATAATGTAGGTAAATATCCCCAATCTTTACTAGAAAAATCAATAAGAAAAGGAAAAATTAAGTTAAATAATAAAAAAACAAGTTCATCATACAAACTTAAAATTGGAGATAAAATAAATTTTTATAACTTTGATTATAAATCAAAACCAAAAAATAAAACTGTATACAAACCCTCTAAAAAAAATTTAGAGGAAAATGAAAAATCAATAATAGAAGATAATAATGACTTCATAGTGATTAATAAAAAGTCAGGTATTTCAACACAAGGTGGAACAAAATCTAAAAACAATTTAATAGATAATTTTTCTAATAGTAATTTATTCAAAGACTCAAAACCTTACTCAGTTCATCGTTTAGATAAAGAAACTTCGGGCGTTATGATTATAGCTAAAAATTATAGTAGTGCAAAATTGTTGACTTCATTATTTAGATTAAGAAAAATTCATAAAACTTATTTAGCTATTTGTCATGGCATATTTAATGATAAAAAAGGTGAAATAAGAGGCAATCTAGTTAAATATGAAAGAGAAAAAAAAATTATAGAGTTAGCAATTACTAATTATAATGTAATTAGTTCAAATAATTTATTTAGTTTTGTTGAACTTAAACCAATTACAGGAAGAAAACATCAATTAAGAAAACAACTTTCTTTTATGGGCAACCCTATAGTAGGTGATAATAAATATAACGTTATAAAAAATAAAAACGAAA
>CACKFS010000002.1:72500-112387 GCA_902599575.1 uncultured Pelagibacteraceae bacterium | reverse complement strand
AAAAAATAATTAAATATTTTTTCATAATTTTGAACATGTTTTTTCTATTTCAAGTAATTTTTCAAATTTCTCGGACAAAAACTTTGTTTCTATTTTTTCTATCCCATGTCTCTTGATAGATCTTAATTTAGCCGATCTTGAGGGTGGATTTGCATCTATTTCTTCATGAGTTGGTGTTATTACTTTTTTATTGATTAATTTAAAATAAAATTCCTCACTTTTGCTAATAGGTAAATATCTAGAAACAGATTTACTGCTTGTAATACTATTAAAAAAAAATTTGCAAATTCTATCCTCAATAGAATGAAATGTTACAATTGCTATCACTCCGTTATCCGAAACAATGTTGCAAGATTTAGACAGTGCAGAAACTAATTCGCTAATTTCGTTATTTACCAAAATTCTTAAAGCCTGGAAGATTTTAGTTGCTTTATTTTTTTTTGTAAAGTTTTGTTTTGATAAATTTATTATTCTTACAAGATCTTCTGTTTTAATATCTTTAAGTAATCTTTCTTTAATAATTTTTTTAGAAATTTGTTTTGCTTTTTCCTCCTCTCCAAATAATTTAAATATTAGCTCTAGTTGAGTAACTGATAATTTCTTAATTACATCGTCAGCAGAAATTTTATTGAGTCCCATTTTCATATTTAATTTACCTTTTGAGTTAAATGATAGTCCTTTTGAATAATCTTTTATCTGACTATAAGAAAAACCTAAATCGAATATTATTCCATTAATTTTTTTTGGTAATCGTATTTTGTCTAAATCGCTAAATTTCCTATTATGAAAATCAAATCTATCTTTAAATTTTTTTTTAAATTTAATTGCAATAGTTTTTGATTTTGGATCTCTATCTAAAGCAATCACTTTGGTGTCTGGAAACTCTAAGATTTTCTTTGAGTATCCACCTTGTCCAAACGTGCAGTCAATATAAGTGCCACCATTTTGAGGGGAAATAATATTTAGTACTTCTTTAAGTAATACAGGATAATGTAAATTTTTATCCGATACAATGGTGGCGCTCATTTATTTTATCAAAGACCATTAATTTTTTTGTCTTCTTAAAAATGCAGGAATTTCTAGTTCGTCTTCTTCAATCTCTTTCTCTAAACTTTCATTGGTATTCTCATTCATGATCTCATTATCAGAATTAAATAGTTGAGGACTCTCGTTACTTAAATCAAAATTTTCAAGCCCATTTGACTCGTCATTTTGTGTGCTCTCAACGGTCTCATTTAAACTTAACGGAGTTTCTTGTTCAGCAATCTTACTATTGCTAATTTCATTTTTTGTCTCTTCTAAAGCTAAATTGTTTACAGCCATATTTTCGTCCACCATTGAGTTTAATAATTCACTTTCCATACTTTTAATTTCCTCATTTTCAACTTGTAAAGCATTCGCCCCGCTTGTACTTGTTAAGAAGTTGGCACCATTACTTTTTAAAATCTCATTTTTTTGAATAGCAGAGACATCACTATATCCAGGATTTCTATTTTGAATCCTGTGTACCATATTTATAACTGATTTTGACTCGGGTTGTTGTCCATCAAGTGCTGTCGCAACAATCGATACTCTCATAATACCCTCTAATGCAGGATCAGTTATAGCTCCTATTATCAACTCTGCTTCTGGATCAACTTCCGCTCTTACCTTGTTAACTGCTTCATCAACTTCGAAAAGTTTAAGATCTTTACCACCTGTAATATTTACAAGTAATCCTTTAGCACCCTTTAAAGTGTAGTCGTCAATTAGTTGATTTGTGATTGCCATTTCAGCAGCCTTAGAGGCTCTACCTTCTCCCTCTGCTTCTCCAGTTCCCATCATAGCTTTACCCATTGCACTCATTACATGTTCAACATCTGCAAAATCCAAATTTATAAGACCGGGTCTTACCATTAAATCTGTGATACTTTGAACTCCATGAAGCAAAACATGATTTGAAAGTTCAAAAGATTCTTCAAAAGTAGTTTGTTCACTTGCAACCTTGAAAAGATTTTGATTTGGTATTACAATGATTGTATCAACATGTTTTCTAAGTTCCTCTAGACCTTGCTGAGCTCTTCTCATTCTAGAAGGGCCTTCATACAAAAATGGTAATGTAACAACTCCCACAGTTAAAATATTTAATTCTTTGGCTGCTCTTGCAATTACATGCGCAGAACCTGTTCCAGTTCCACCACCCATTCCGGCTGTTATAAAAACCATGTTTGCGCCCTGTAATATATTTATAATATCATTTAAAGATTCATCTGCTGCTGCTTGACCAATATCTAGTTTTGATCCAGCTCCTAAACCTTTTGTTAAGTTTAACCCAATTTGAATTTTTTGTTTGGCCTTACTGTGTTTTAAATCTTGGGCGTCAGTATTAACAGCAATAAATTCTACTCCTTGCAAACCATTGTCAATCATGCCATTGATTGCATTACCTCCAGCGCCTCCAACTCCAAGTACTAATATTCTTGGTTTTAATTCTCTAATATCTGGTGTTTTAAAATTTATAGTCATATTCTCCCCTATTAGTTATTAAATTGACGTTCCCATTTAAGGCTAGTTCTGTAAATATTTGATTTTTTTTTTGCTATTACCTTAAATTTTTCATAATTTGAGGGCTCCCATATTTGAAACGTTTTTCCCTGGCCCACGAATACCATTTTATTTTTAATTTTTGCATGTTTTAAAAGTTTATCTGTTATTAATATTCTACCCTCACTATCAAACTGTAAACTAATACTTTCAGAAAGTATTGAAGTTGCAAAATAATCTTTTTTTTCTTCAAAAGGATTAAGTGAGTCTATTGAATTAGAAATTTTTTCAACTCTATCTTGGGGCCAAGCTTCTATGCAATTATTGTTAAATGATGGATAACAAATCACTCCGTTATAACCTAAATTTGAAAGATACGATCTAAAACTAGCAGGCACAGATACCCTTCCTTTTTTGTCTAATTTGTTTTCGAAAGTAGATAAAAACATATTTCATATTTTCCCTAATCCCATTATTTGGGAATATATGGGATACTATGGGTTTTTTTAAATACAGTCAACAGTTGTTTTTAACAAATCTATGATTGGAACAAATGAGAAACTTTGTGATAAAATTTATTAAGATGCCAGATAAAATGTAAGCCGGGTTCTGTCGTTTAAACCTATCATTTATCTAGGCTTTAAGTCTCCTTAAAGCTCAAGCAACCAACCCTGATGACTAGCCAAAGACTGCTTTTTGTTATTAACAATGTCATCTCTACTTGGTCTTGCTTCCAGTGGGGTTTTCCATGCGCTTATTGTTACCAATGAAGCCGGTGTGCTCTTACCACACCTTTTCACCCTTGCCTTGATAAGGCGGTTTATTTTCTGTGGCACTGTCCCTAGGGTCGCCCCCGCCAGGTATTACCTGGCACTGTGTCCTTGTAAAGCCCGGACTTTCCTCTTTATAAGTTTATAAAGCGATAAGTCATTTATCTGGCAATTGGAAAATATATTATTTTTTTAACTTTTCAATATTAATTATTGCTGTTTTTAATTAAATTTTTTGAGATTTTTAAACATTCAAGGTCTGCTTTTCCATTAACCAATTGTGGTCTAAATCTTCTTTGAAAAGCTTTTATTGCAAATGAAATTGAGTTAATTTCTTTTTTTTTGAGAAAATAACCAATTTTTATCAAATTATTTAAAAATATTTTTTTTTCAGCATTATTAGTTTTTTTAAGCCTGAATTTTTTTAAAATTTTTTTATCTAAAGAATGCCATACACCGATACGATACTTTGATAAAAATTCCCATGGAAATTTTTCACCAGGATCCTTTTTTCGATCTGGAGCAACATCCGAATGTCCTAAATATTGCTCACTTTTTATATTATATTTTTTTGCTAATTTTAACGATAAATATTTTACAGAATTTATTTGTTTTTTATTAAAACTTTCGTAACCGTGTCGATGGCCAGGGTTATGTATTTCAATTCCAATTGAATATTTATTTAGTTTTTTAAGTTTTTTCCAGAATGAGATTCCAGCGTGCCATGATATATAAAGATCTGGTACCAAATTAATTATAGATCCGTTTTTTTTAATAAAATAATGACTGCTTACTTTAGACTTTTTACTAGATAATCTTTTAAGTGCAGATTTTTCAGTCTTCATTCCGGTGTAGTGAAAAACTAAAAATTTTATATTTTCTTTTTTTCTTTTATTTAAATCAAAATTTGGTGAGTAAAATTGTCTAATTTCAATCATTTACCCCTCTTTTTACCATATAATGTTATTTAAATTATCAATTTACTTTGCTAAAATATAGACTATAGAAACTTAGATGATTAAGAGTTTAAAGATTGTTATATATGTTATCACAATACAATTTTTAGTTGTATCATACTCTTATGGAGAGGAAAAAGAAGTTAAGGATTGTTTTGAAAAAATAAACCGAGCAACTTTCGCATTTAATATGGCTTTAGATAAAGTCTTATTTAGACCGGTTGCTAAAGGTTATAGAAAATTACCGTCACCTATTAGAACTGGTACTAGCAATGCATTAAATAATTTGTCTAACTTGGTTACAATCCCAAATAATATATTACAAGGTGATTTAAAAGCAGCAGGCAATAACACAATACGTTTAATTATAAACACTACGATAGGGATAGTTGGAATATTTGATCCAGCTGATGTTTTAGGTTTTGAAAAATTAGAAAAAGAAGATTTTGGTCAAACATTTGGTGCAATGGGTATTGGAGAGGGTTGTTACTTAGTGTTACCAGTAATTGGTCCATCTACTGTTAGGGATGCAGTTGGATCATTGATATCTATGAGCGGTGGAGATGCATGGTATAACGTAACTGTTAAAAACGACACACAATATTTTAAAGAGTCAGATTATTATTATTCAAAACTAACTGAGGGTGTAGATTTTAGGGCAAAAAATTTAGAATCCTTTGATAGCTTAGAAAAAACCTCTATAGACTTTTATGCAACTGTAAGAAGTTTATATCTTCAAGATCGAGATAGAAAAATTAAGAATCTTAAGGTAAAGACTGATACTCTGGATGACAGCGATTGGGACTCTTTAGACAAATAAATAGTAAAATATGAAAAATTTTGGAATAAGGATAACAATTTTAATATTTTTTTTTATTAGCCTAACTTCAAATTCAACAGCAAATATATCCTCTAATTTTATTAATGATATAACTAGTAAAGCTAGTAATATTTTATCCAGCCAAGATACTATGGAAGTTAAAATCCAAGAGCTAGTTAAGATTGGAGAAAACTCAGTTGATATAGATGGGATTGGTTTTTATACTTTAGGTAAACATAGAAAAAGTCTAAATGAAGATCAAAAAAATCAATTTAAAAAGATTTTTAGAGAGTATTTCCTTAAAAGTTTTTCAACAAGATTAGTTGAGTATAAAGAAGCAAAAATTGTTGTAATTTCAGAAGATGTAAAAAATGAGAAATATACAATTGTAAAAAGTAAGCTTTTAGCAACATCTAACAGACCAGAGATTTCAATTGATTGGAGAGTCTATACTAAAAATCCATCAAAACCTTTAATAAGAGACCTAATTATTGAAGGGTTAAGCTTAGCTAGAACTCAAAAAGAGGAATTTAATTCTATAATTATGAATAATAATGGAGATGTGAATGCTCTTTTTACAAGTCTAAGAGAATTTAATAATAATAAGTAGTTTAAATCAAAATAGATCGATTAATAAATTATTTTTATTTAATTTAGATTTTTGGTGGGCCCGCCAGGACTCGAACCTGGGACCAATACATTATGAGTGTACTGCTCTAACCAACTGAGCTACAGGCCCTTTTCTAATTTTTTTTATATCAAAAAAAAAGTTTTTTCAATTTTAATATTTTGGTGGGCCGTGTTGGTTACGCTCCAACTACCCCTGCAATGTCAATGCAGTACTCTACTATTGAGCTAACGGCCCTGTATTAAATTTTAGAAATATCATTTTTATTTTCTTTAATGAAAAAAATATTGGTTTTTTCATTCACTGCATACAATATTGATAAGTTTAAAATAAACAAGCTTATATTAAAGTCGCTAAAAAATGCCCCAGATGGCAGTAAGGGTAAAAAATTACAAATCAAAAAAATAAATGCTCCTATTTGCAAATAATTTTGTGATCCTATGATTTTTTTCAAATTTTTAAAAATTAATATAAAAAAAATTAAAAGTAGTAGTATTGTTCCAATTAAACCATGTTCTGATAAAAATTCAAAATATATTTGATGTGGGTGTGTGGTACAAAAATAATCATTTTTTTTAAACTTATTTTTATAACTGCAAGTTTCAACTCTATAATTTTTGTTGCCAACTCCAAACAATGTATTATTTTTAAAAACTTCAAACCCTGACTTATAAAGTTTTATATAAGTATTATTTTCAAAAAATTCGATATTGTTTTCTACATATATTTTTGAAAAAATTTGGTCGAAGTATCTTTTTTTAAGATAATCAGAATTTAATACTGTTAATATGATTACAACTGACAGAGTAATTAAAAAAATAATTTTTGATTTCAAATTAAGTATGTCAATTAAAGATACGAACAAAATTAATCCAAATATAGCTTTTAGAGTATTTGACCTTTCGCCTGTTATTAACAATGATGAGAAAAATATAAATATAGCTAAAAAAAATATTAATTTCCCAATTTTTTTATTTTTTAATGTGTTTAGTAAATTTCCTAAAATTAGAAATATAAAACCATTAATATAGGCTCCTGCAATTGGCTCGTCTTTAAAAAAACTTACGATTCTTTCTCCGTGCGGTTGCGGGACACCGTTTAAAGAACTCGCACCCCAACCAAATAAATTAACCCCAGAAAATCTCTCAAAATATACATCCAAAATAAAAATTAAAAATAATATGGTCCAAAAAAAAAATATTTTTTCACTCGTTTTAGTAATAAAAAATAAATAGTTTACTGATAAAAAAAATAATATGAATCTTATAAAACCAAGATTTCTGTAAATACTATTTTCAATACTTAAAGATATAAGAGTATTAAATAAAAGATAAATATATAAAAATAACAAAATTCTCACAGTGTTATCTTTTATTAAAAAATTATAATGTTTAAGTTTTAAGAAAAAATACAAATACATTATAGACATGGTAATAATATTTATAAGTGATACAGACGGACCAATAAGAATAGATAATGGAACTAATAGAAAAAGAATGAAAAAGATTTTTTCAGATGAATTGATCATTACTTAATAGATAGTAATCGAATTTTTGAAAATTGTATAGGATAGTAAGATAAATTTGGAAAGATATATTTTATTAACTGTTGTAATTCTTTAATAAATAAATATCTTAATTACCACTTTTATCAAATTTATATCGTATGTCAGCAATTAATGAAACATAAAATACTTGTATTCATGCCTTCAATAGAAGGTGGAGGCGTAGAAAAAAATTTTTTCTTAGTCTGTAATTATTTAATTAATAAAGTTAATACACTAAAAGTAATAACGGTTTCAAAAAAATATAAAAAAAAATTTGATAAATCTATAATTCTAATAACTCCATCATCAAAGAAATGGGATAACTTTAATAGAAGGATAAAATATATCGTTGCAATTTTTTTATTAATAAGAGAATTATTAAAAAATAGAGATACAGTTATTTTTGCATTTCAAGCAAATGTTTACTGTATATTAGTTTGTAAACTTTTTTCAGTAAAAGTTATAGCCAGATCCAATACAGCTCCCATAGGATGGTCAAGAAATTTTCTAAAAAGATATATTTTTAAAAAAGTTTTAGCTTTATCAAATATTGTGATGGTAAATAGTATGCAATTTAAAAATGATCTAAAGAGAGATCTTAATATAAGATCAAAATGTATTTACAATCCTTTAAATAAATATGAGGTAATAAAAAGATCTAAAGACAAATCTAAAAAAATTTTTAGTTCCTCAAATAAATTAAAAATCATTAATATTGGTCGCTTTACAGATCAAAAAGATCAAATAACGTTCTTAAAATCTTTGAACCATTTGAAAAATAAAATAAATTTTGAAGCATGTATAATTGGCAAAGGTATTTTAAAGACGCGGCTACAGAAATATATAATTGAGAAAAAATTAAGTCGTTTTGTTAAAATTATCAATTTTGTAGAAAATCCATATCCTTTTATTAGACAATCAGACTTATTTGTTTTAACATCTAAATATGAGGGTCTTCCCAATGTATTATTAGAGGCCTTAACGCTTAAAAAATTTGTAATATCGAGTTCATGTCATACTGGCCCTAAGGAGATTCTATTGAATGGAAAAGGTGGACTACTATTTAAGGTAGGTGATCACATAGAACTTGCAAACAAAATTAAATATTATTTTTTTAACAAAAAAAAATGTAAAAAATTATTGGATGAATCTTATAAATCATTAAGCAGATTTGATTATAAAAGTAATCTATTAAAATATTATAAATTAATAGACAGTTTTTAAACTCACAATTTTAATAACTTATTAAAAATTAAATAATGCTTAAACATGGTATGTCTGTTTGTTTTTTTTTTTAAAATAACTTTATCAGAAAAAATCTTTTCATTATCCAAATTAGAATATTTTTTTAAGCTTTTTAAAAGACTTGCTCTAGAATTGTTACTAAATAATATACCATTTTTTCCATTATTTAAAAATTCTTTTGGACCATTCGGACAATCACTCGAGATTATATAAGAATTGCAAAATGCTGCCTCAATCATAACAAAACCTACCTCTTCCCAAAGCGAGCTTAGTATAAAAATATCACTATTTCTCATAAAACTATAAATATTATTTTTAAATCCCAACAAAAAAATTTTTTCTTTAAGTCCTTTATTTTCTATTAGTTGACCTAATTTTTTTTTATCCTCTCCTTCTCCTAAAATAAAAAGAACAAAATCGTCATTAATTTTAAGAAATTCTGAGAATTCATTTATTAGATACGAAAAATTTTTTTGTCTAGTCAATCTTCCAGCTGATAGAATAACTTTTTTATTTTTAACTAAATTAAAATCAGTTGGTATATCATTTTTCTTTCTAAAATTTTTAATTCTTATAATTGCGTCTGGTAAATAATGTAGAATTCTTCGGTCAAACAAATTTGAGTTTTCTAGTTCTTTTTTTAAGTCTAAAGTTGGACAAGTAACAATACATAATTTTTTTGATGAAAGTTTCCAAAAAAATTTTCTTATGATATTTAATTTTGGGTATCCAGAAATTCTTAAAATAAAATCTGTCTTAAATTTGAAGAGGTTTAAAAGAGTGAGTGGTAATGATGTAATTAAATGTAATATAATTTTGTTTGGCTTTTCTTTTTTTAATAAAAAGAATAATGGTATAAAAGATAATAGATAAATAATGATGTAAGAAAACCTGCTCTTAATAAAACCCTTTTTAGGAAGTATTTTAAAATATTTGAAATTCAAATCAATTAAATTAACAGAATTATCATTTAATTTTTCCCGATATTGATCCCACTCTCCACAAACATTTATTATTCGAACGTCATTATTTTTGTCATATCTGGACAATGAAATTGCAGAGTTAATTGTTGATATAACTGTACCTACTCGATCCAAACACGGAGACCAATAAAATATTTTTTTTTTCATTAGTATTTTTTAACATTAATTTATAAGATTAATATGTAAATTTCTTTATGATTTTAATTACTGGAAGCACTGGATATATTGGTTCACACCTTTCACAATACTTTGTTAATAAAAAAGTTCGATACATTGGGATAGATAATTTATCATATTCATATAAAACTAATGTTTCTAATATTAAAAATCACAATTTTTTTTGTATTTCAAACAAAAGAAAAGTTGAGTATCTAATCAAAAAATATAAAATTCATACTGTTATTCATGCTGCAGCATCTTCTTACGTTCTGGAAGCTGAAAAATGTAAGAAAGCTTATTTCTTAAATAATGTAATAAAAACTATTAATTTCATAAATATTTGTAAGAAAAATAATGTAAAAAAATTTATTTTTTTGTCATCATCAAATGTTTACAAAGAGCCAAAAAAAAATAAAATTTTTAAAATAAATGATAAAACTTTTCCAAAAAACTATTATGGTAAAACAAAGTTGATAGTAGAGAAATATTTGAAAAAACAAAACTTCGATAATCTAATAATTTTAAGATTATTTAATATAATTGGTGTAAAAAATCCTAATTTTAGAGTTTTTAAATTCAAAAAAATTAATTATCAGAGATTAGTGTTTAAATTGAATCAAAATAATAAATTAGATAAAATTACTAATATAAATTACATTGTAAAAAATGGTAAAAAAATTTATCCATCAAGAGACTTTGTGAATATATCGGATTTTTTATACATAGTACTTAAAATATTAAGAATTGCTCCAACAAAACAAAGTGCAAAAATTTTCAATGTTTCCTCAGAAGTTTCAACTCCAATAAATAAAATTATATCAAAATTGAATAAAAGAGCTAAAAAGAAGTATAAAATAAATTATAATAAAATATCTAAAAAAGAACTTGGGTATACCAAAGGTTCTAATAAAGAACTCTTCAAATACATTAAATTTGTTCCAAAAAAAATACTTAAAATATATTAATAATCGTAAATATGGAAAAATTTATTAACTTCCTAACAGAATTTAAGTCTAGATCAAGACATCACTCAAAATTGACTAATTTTATAGTCCCTGAACTTATAAAATTTAACAACTCAAATATTCTTGAATTTGGTGTAAGTGAAAAATGTATGTCGACTGAGTTATTTTTAAATTACTGCGAGATAAAAAAATGTAAATTATTTTCTGTAGATAACATCGATTATTCAAAGAAATTCTCAAGCGATAAATGGAAATTTATAAAAACCAGAGATGATAATTTTGAAATAATAAGTTCGCAAATTCCAAAAAAAATAGATTTGATTTTACTTGATACAATACATGAATCTAAACATGTTGAAAAAATTCTTTATTATTATTATGATTTTTTGAAGAAAGATTGTTGTTTTTTCATAGATGATATTAGTTGGTTACCTTATTTAAAAAATTCTGAGAAAAATCGTTTTTATGCAGAAATAAATAATTACGAAACATTCGTCAAATTGTTGGAAATATATAATAATAATCAAACAAATTTTAACATTGAATTTACTTTTGAAGGTACCGGTATTTGTAAAATAAAAAAATTAAATGATAATAAACTTAATATACCAAAAGATATTAAATCTAGGAACTTTTCAATCAAAAATTTAATACGTAAAGCTATTAGATAGAGGAGATTAATTTTTTTGCCCGCCAAATAAAGTCCTCTCTGTTTGCAAATTTGTATGCATTAAATCTTAAATTATTAAATTTTTTTATATTGGACTTGATTTTTTTTATTTCCTTTAACCAAGCAATATGATTATTCTTTTTTTTGACTAAAATCGAATTTACGTCATGTTTTAATACTTCTTTTATAACCTTGATATTAGAGCAAATTATAAGTTTACCTGTTATCATATAATCAAATATTTTTAATGGAGAAGTGTATTTTGAAATATCACCGACATTTCCTGATACAGTAATTTTATTAGTATAAGGTAGTAAACATATATCTACATTTTCAAGTTTTCTTTTTATTTTAGAATAGGGAATATAGTTGTGAAAATATAAGTTTTTTGAAGAATATTTAGTATTCAAATTCTTAATCTCTTTTTTGCTACCTCCATAAATATAATAATCATTATTTTTATCTTCATTAGATAGTTTAATTAAAATATCTATTCCACGAGATTTATAAATAGAACCAAAATACCCGATTTTTAAATTTTTTTTTAAACGTTTATATTTCTTAAATTTCAATTTTATTGATGAAGCATTATGAAGAACTAATAATTTGTCTTTACTTACGAAATAAGAATTATGATACTTTTTTTTAAGAGTATTCGTAGTTGTAATAATCTTTAAAATATTTTTATTGTTAAGGTATCTAAAATATTTAATCATAAATTTAACCACTCTACCCTCGATTTGTATATCATCGTGAATCTCAAGAATATGTGCTTTATTAAAAAAACATAATAATAAAGAGGTAAAAAAATTTCTTGTTATATATAAATCTTGTTTTTTATAATTTGAGCACAATATGGATAGTAATGAATATAGATAATAACTTATTCCAGTTGGAAACTTAACGAATAGTTTTAAAATTTTTATTTTGAATTTACTTTTTACATTGTAAAATTTGTAATAATTTGAATTTCTGCAACCAGTATTAGGTAATATCAACATTACTTTATGTCCAATCTTACTTAATGCCTCACAAAGTTTCGCTGTTTGTAAGCTACTTGCATTATTTGAAGGTGCCGCAGAGTTAGATATGTAACATATTTTCATTTTATCTTGGATCATGTAAGTATTTTGTTAAATTTTTTTCACTATGAAAATATTTATTCCTAGGTCTTAAAATCGCTATACGTCCATATTTTTTTATAAAAAAATATTTTTTAATTATACTATAGTGTCTTCTTTTTAAATAATCGTCTAAAATAATCTTTGTATCATTTTTTTTTATCTTTTTTTTATGTTTTAAAAGGTTTAGGCAGCATGCAACTCTAAAACGTCCATCAATTAATATTAAATCAATCTTTTTTAATTTATATATATATTTATCTATACTTGTCACATATTCTTTTACTTTAGAAAGTTTACATATAAAAGGATAAGAGAACTCGCCAGTTATTCCAATATTAATATATCTAATTTTATTTAAAAATTTTTTTTTTCTTGAAAGAGATTTGATAAAATCATTATCCAGCTCTATTGATATAAAATCTTTTTTTAATTTATAATAATATAACGTCGAAGACCCAGACCCAAATTCAAAGATAAAGTTTGACTTCTTTATTTGGTTTTTAATGAAATCGTTTGCATTTGAAGAACCAAAAAAAATACCACTTTTAATACGTAGCTTTTTGTTAATTATTTTATTAAATATTTTTATCTTCAATCTATAAAAATTATTTAAAAATATCATTAGCGGTTTATAATTTAATAGATTATAAGATTAAAGTTAATTAATGTTTTACGAGCAAAATATATGCAAGATCTGCAAATCTAATAAAAATGAAACAATTTATAAATTACCTTTCAAAGATGACAAATTAAAAACATTTTTCAAAAAATTTTATGGAGAAAAAAATTTAGATGAAATTTATAGCTTAACTAAAAATCATGATTTTGAGATATTAAATTGTACAAAATGTCAATTTAAATGGCAAAAATTTATTCCTGAAAAATTAATTTTAAATAAACTTTATAACGATTGGATTTCATTTGACGACAGTTTAAAAAAAAAAAATAATCTAAATGAAGAATACTTTTTTACGTCGTTATTAAATCTATTAGATACAAATTCAGTAAACACACTTGATTATGGAGCGGGTGTAGGAAGTTTTTGTAATTTCGCAAAGAAAAAAGGATTTAATAGTTATGCTTTTGAATTTTCGTCAAAAAAAGTTAAATTCTTAGAATCTAAAAAAATTAAAATAATAAATGATTCAGAAATTAAGGACACAAAAATCAAATTTGATCTTATTTATATTAACCAAGTTTTAGAACACCTAGAAAAATTTGATGAATTTTTTGAAAATTTAAATATGTTATCCAAAAAATTTACAGTTATTTACATATCGGTCCCTAATACAAAAAAATTAAAGGATCCAGTCAAAAAGGGACCATATCAACCACTTGAACATTTGAATTCATTCAATAATTCAAATTTAAAAGAATTATTTTCAATGAATAATTTTCAAACTATTTCAATTTACAGAATTTTTAAAACAGTTTTAAAGAAAAAAAATTTTCCCTCTTTTTTAATCAAAAGAATTTTTAATCAAATATATACTACAAGTATTTTGTTTGAAAAAAATTAATTAGAGATAATAAAATCTTTATTTTCGTAAATACTTTTGAAATCATCAAAAATTACTTTGTTTTTAGAAATATATAATATTTTATCAAAAAATTTTAGATAATCAGTGTTATGAGTAATCATAAAAATAGTTTTTTCTTGAGCAATAAGTTTTTTAATTATTTTTAATTCAGTATTTTTATCAAGAGCGTTAGTACACTCATCCATAATTATTATTGGTCGCTCAGAATATATTGCTCTAGCTATACCAAGTCTTTGTTTCTCTCCACCAGATAAGTTATTTGCATTGTGAAGTAAATTGTAATTTAAGTCAAATTCATCTAACTCTGCAAAATTAAGACTTTTTCTTACTTTTTCATTATCAATTTTTTTTTCATCTTGTCCTAAAGCTACATTTGATTTAATTGTTGATTCATACAAAAAAATTTTTTGTGGAACGTAGGAGATTAATTTTTGCCAGCTATTTCTATTTAAATATGTTAGTTTAATTTTATCTATCTCGATTGAACCACTTAGAGGCAAATAAAGTCCTGTTATTAAATCGACAAATGTTGATTTACCTATACCAGTTTCACCAATAATAGCTACCTTTGAGTTCTTTTCTATCTCAAAATTTAAGTTTTGAAATAAACTAGTAGTCGAGTTTTCAAAAGTAAATGATAAATTTTTTATAGAAATTTTTTTGTCAAAGGTAACCTCCTCTTGTTGAATTTTATTCTGTTCCGAATTATTTTTATAGAGCTCATTATAGATAATATTTAAACTTTTTTCAGATTTTCTAATTGAAGATATCGCATTTAATATTACTTGTAGACCTGGCAATATTCTATATCCAGCAAATACATAAATTGATAATATAGGCACATATGAAATGAATTTTCCATTTATTGAAACTATCATTATTATAAGAATTAAAGTTGTAAAAACCACATACTCAATAAAATATTTAGGAAAAATAATATATTTATTCATGTTTATAACTACCTTTGCATAATCATCTGCACTTAACATAAATCTATTAGTAAAAAAATTTTCAATATTAAGTAGTTTTGCTTCTTTTACTGATTCTAAACTATCATTAATTGTAATAAATTTTTGTTTATCATATTTTGCTCTTTCATTACCAAGAGAAGATAGTTTATTTTGTACGAAAAAATAGATGCTTAAAAATATAGACATGAAAAAAATTATTAATAAAATTGTAACTTTAAAATTAATAATCATCAAAAAAGAAATAATAAACAATATAATTAATAATTTAGTTAGAGCTGTCATAATTGGTACAAAGATCCCATAAACTAGTTGCACTGTCTCAATTAAAACATTCTTTGATAATTCGTTAATATTCTTTTTAATTAAAAAACTAAACTCATTTTGTAAATATTTTCTAATTAATATGGTAGATAAATTAGATGAAAATTTACGCGATACACTGTCAATATAAAAATATAGAAATGATAAAAAAGTATTTATTATTAAAAATAAAATTACTAAAAAAAAACCAAAAGAAATTAAATAATTTTCTTTAATTAACGGTGGAAATTTATCGAAATATAATTTTAAAAATTCTATTTCTAATATCTTATCTGGATCCATCATAAGTGTAAGAAAGGGACCTATGGTGCTCAGGCCAGCTAACTCCAATGTTGCACCAGAAATAATTAATAAAATAAGTAAATTTTTGCTTTTAAGGGGAATTAGTTTTGAAATTTTAATGATTTTAGAAAATGTACTAGTTTCACTCATATTTTTTAAATATTGTTTCTTTTAATCCTTCTTCAAGATTTAAAAAATTTATTTTTTTTCCTATAAATTTTAAGATTTTTTTATTACTTCCGTAAGTGTTAAGCATATCTCCTTTTTGTTTTCCTGTTTTTATAGTTTTTATTTTAATTCCCTTATATCTCTCTATCTTTTTAATTAAATCAAGTATGCTTACTTTTCGACTTGAGCAAATATTAAAGTTATCTGAGCCTTTATAATTATTTATTTTTTTTAATAGTTCGAAAATAATTTCAACGACATTCGAAACATGAGTAAAGTCTCTTGTGTGTTTGCCTTTATTATATAAATATATCTTTTTCTTAGTAATTATCGAGTTTAAAATTTTATCAATAAACATATCCGGTCTGCCTAAGCTGCCATAAGTTGTAAAAAAACGTAGACCATAAGAATCTATATCTGACATACGATTGTAGAGTTCAGCCATACTTTCATTAACCGTTTTAGTGAATCCGTATAAATTTATAGACTTATGTTTGGAATACTCTTTTGTTGGAAATTTTTCTGCATCACCATAGATCGAGCTAGACGAAGCATAAATAAGTTTTTTAATTTTCAATTCTTCCATAGATCTTAGAATATTGAAAAAACCAATTATGTTATAATTAATATATTGGTCTGGTTTTATAAATGAAAATCTTACACCCGGCTGAGCTGCCAAATTTATAATTATTTTTGATTTAGAATATTTTATTATTTTTCTTAAATTTGTATAATCATTTAATGAAATTTTTTTAAAATAAAAATTTTTATTTTTTTTTAGTATAGATAATCTTTTTAATTTTAAATCTTTTGAATAATAATTATTAATATTATCGATACCAAACACGCGATAATTTTTTTTTAAAAGAAAATAACATAAGTGAAAACCTATAAAACCTGCTACACCAGTGATAAAAATGTTATTATTTTTCATTAAACAGAATAATTTTTTTAGCTCTTCTTTTCCAAGTAAACTCCCTAGATGTTAATAATGAATTATGTCTTAAGCTTCTAAATTTAATGTAATTTTTCAAAACAAATTCAATATTTTTTTTCCAATCATTAATTTTTAATTTATTAATTAAAATTGAATTATGATTGTTTTTCAAAATATGATTGTAAACATTAAGCTTACTTGCAATAATTACTCTTTCACATGCTAAATAATCAAATAATTTCAAGGGTGACATATATTTTGATAAATTAACATTTTTAGATCTACCAAAGCTTACTTTATTATATGGCATAATTAAAATCTTATTTTTTTTTAAAGCAACTGGAATATCTTTGTAATCAATAGCTCCATGAATTTTTAGATTTTTTATTTTTTTTAATTTTGATAAATTACCTTGGTATGTTCTTTTTTCTCCATAAATATGAAAATCAACATGTTTAATATTTTCTGCTAATTTTATTATAAAATCAAATCCTTTCCCTTTAGTTAAACTTCCTGAGTACGCGCAAGAATTATTTAAAGTTTTTACTTTCTTTTTAAAATCTAAATAATTTGTTGCATCATCTAGAACTATACTTGGAACATTCTTTAAAATTTTAAAATATTTTTTTAAATTTTTATTAATAAAAACAATTTTTAAATAATTTTTTTTATTAAATTTATAGAAAAATATAAATATTTTTTTTGTAAATCCTGATAACTCTTGGTGAACTTCTAATGTATGGTGGATTTTCAAAATTGATAAAAATACACTAACTAAAATTACCCTAGTGTAAACTATGTCTCGATTCTTAATTTTTAAAATGGCAAAAGAAACTAATAATGAATATAAAAAGTTTGTCAGAAAAATTTTTTTTTTGATATTAAGAATAGACAATATTGAAAAATAGTTTTTCAAAATTAAATTCTTTTTTAATTTATTTAAAGAATAATTTTTATTATAAAATTTAACAAATAAAATAACAGCCCTATTTTTAATACCAGAGAAAGCATCACACATTTTTAAAATTTGTATACTTTGAGCAGAATTATTAGGTAAATTTAGGTCAGATATATAAATTATTTTTTTCAACAGCTTTAATTTTTCTTTAATAGTATTTGATGTATTTCATTTGCTTTTTGTAAAATATCATAATTTAAGTTATTTTCAGTTTTATAGGATTTATTTTTTTTTTTTGACTCAAAATTTATATTGAAATCATAATTTAAGATTTTATTCAATTTTAAATTAATATAATTTTTTTCACTACAACATTTATCATAACTAATAAAATAAAAATTATTTTTTTTACTTGTATTTAAAATTTCGTTATAAAACTTGATCCATTCTTTGATCCAATAGTTGATTGTCTCGGATTTGTATTCATTATCATTATAAAAAAAAGGTTTATGATTTTGACCAAATTCATAATGTCCAATAGAGCTCATATAATCTTTAATAAATGTTTCTCTTTGTTGAAGATTGACAAAGTTGTTATGCTGTTTTAACAACGAATTAGAATGTTCTAGTGGACTTCTAAACATAATTAAAAATATTGAATTTTCGATATTAGATAAATCTTTTATTCTTAAAATGTTATTATTATTTTTAGATAGATATATTTTATCTTTTTCTGTTATCAAACTTATATATTTATTAAATTCCTCGAGGTCAAAATTAGAGAGATCATGTTTTTTTAAAAAATCTTTCTTAATATATGAATTGCTAGAAATAAATTTCCAAAAAATTTCCTCAAACGCCTCTGGACTACTATATGAAATATTTAAGCCATCACTATGTGCCCTTGAATAAGAATTATTATTTTTCTGATTTGCAAAAAATTTAATAAATATGTTGTTTATTTTAGGTGATAATATTAACGGTAAATTACTATATTTAAGTGAGGAAAATTGATTTGATTTATATAATTCGTTTAAAAGATGTGTTGTTCCAGATCTTGCATATCCAGTTATAAATAATTTTTTAATAAATCTATTTTTTTTTAAAAAAAATTTTTTTTCACAGTCAAAGGTTAATTTCAGTAATGGAAAATTCTGAATTGTAAGTTTATGAATTAATTCATTTGTTTGATCATACCTTTTAAATTTTTTTTTTTTGAATTTGTAAAAAATTATAAAAATGATAGCTGACAACAATATAAAACCTGTTGAAAAGAAAATTCCAATAAAATTTATTTTTTTTATAAATAACTCAAAAAATATGGTTAATAATACGGGGGTAAGAGTGATTGTTAATTTTAATATAAATATTATAAAATTCTTTATTATAATATTTAATTGTTTTTTAAGATTTTTAATTTTGTTTTTTTCATCTAGTTTGGATGAAAAAATTAAAAAAAAATCTACATATCCGAATAAAAATTTGACTGCATTATTTTTGTAATTTAAGTTTAAAAAAATAAATAAAGATAAAATTAAAATTGATATTGCAATTAATGTATCTAGATTAAAAATTGTCAATTTTCGTTATTTTTTTTCTTAGAGGTAATTTTTTTTATAAAATTTTTAATTGGATAAAAGATTATAGCAATAAAGGTTAATAAAATTACTACAAGCACTGCTAATATACCTAAAATAGCGCCAACACCCATACCTGGTCCGATATAGGCTTGAGCAGTAGTTTGAAAGAAAACACTAAACAAAAAAACTATTTTAATCATTTTTAACGACGCATTTTTTTTCGAATATTTTTATATTTATGTTGTCCTTTATAATATATCTACTCCAGTTTATATTGCCTTTTTTATTATTTCCAAGATAATTTTGATGTTCCCACATTACTCCATACTTTTTTGAAATTTTCATAATTTTTGCGTCTGAGTGGAGCTCAACTATACCTTTATCATCATCAATAGGGCGGAATATACCCCCAGATCTTTGTTTTGATTTTTTGAAAATATTTTTAAATGGTCTTTCAATTGTATTATTTTTTAAATTTAAAAAATATATATCACTGTGATCTATCAAAAACTCATAGCTTTGAGGTAAGCCTCTTATGATATTATTAGAAAATATTGAGAATTTTCCTTCTCCTAAGTATCTTGCGTCATGTTGATTTATCCAAGGCCCCGTTTGACTCCAAACAATTTTATCCTCTTTGGGTCTAAACACAATTATAGTAGACAAGTTTCTTATACTAATTACTAAATCATCTTTTTCAAAAAAATTATCGGTATATTTAATAGGTATTACGGAATTTATATGATACCGATCCTTTTCAAATTCTCCTACGCCATATAATAAACCTAGATTATCTTTATTGTTTGTTAAAATGTCGTGGATAGAAAATTCTTTTAATACATTTCCACTTTCTGGATCAATTATAGAAAATCCATCTTCTAAAAAATAAATATTTTTTTTACTTTTTTTGAAAGTTTTAATTGCATAAATAAGGTTTGTAGTCTCATCTAAATGTATGGAGTGGTGAAATTGATCGGAAATAATCCATTTCACTTCGTTACATTTTGATAGTCTTAATAAAGGACCATCGCCACTACTAAATACTAAGTCACCATTTTTAAAAAGTAATGGATGTTGTGACCTATAATATCGTGGAGTATTAATGCCATCTACAAATTTTGGTGCTAATTTATATATTTCTTTAAGTGGAGGACGCCACTCATAAATTTTTTTTTTACTTTCTACGTCTAACAGATAAACATAAGATCCATCATTGTCATAGCTAGAAACTAATAAATATCCCTCATAATCATTGGATAAATTATAATCATTTAAAAAATAATCTTCATTAGCCTCTAAAATTTGGGGGGATATTTCAGTTGAGTGGCTTCTAAATAATATGATTACCTTACCAGGAAATTTTGCAATATTATCGATTAAAATCCCAATATTTCCTAATAAAAAACCTCCCTTAGTAACATGGCGCACTGCAGAACCAAACATAACCATAGCTAGAATACCAATAAAGATGCACAATAAAAAAAACCACATACTAACTTTTTTTGACATAACTTTATTAATAAAACTAAACATTTAATTTATTATTTGAAATTTATATAATTTAAAAATTTTTTTGCATTTTTTACTAAATTTAACTTTATAAAATTTGCCAGAGCTTGATTTATTTATATATTCCATCTCATTATCTTTAATAGAATTAATAAGTTTATTTTTTATTTTTTTATCTAATTGATTATCACCCACATAAATTAAATGTATATACGATCCTTTTACAGAAATACAATCACTATCATTAACTATTTTATAGACTTTATCTACATGTTTTTTCATATTAATAAGATTATAGTTATTATTTTTTAAAATTTTATAATCAATTTTGTGAAAATGATTTAAGGATTTTAAAGATAATAAAACACCTATAAAACCTACAAAAACAAATTTAATTATATTATTTTTTATAGGTTTCATCAATTCGTCTAAAAAAAGCAAGAACAAAATTAATGCTAATGGCAAACCTATAATTTGAATACCAACGTTAAAATGTATAAATGGTACCAAAGGTACAAGTTTAACCATTATTAAACTAATACTAAAAAAATATGAAAGATAAATTAAACTTATTTTTTTTTCTAAATTATTTTTCTTATCAAAAATATTTTTTACAGAATAAATTAGGGCGAAGATATAAAAAAAATTAGATGTAAGCCCAGTGAAATACCATCTAGAAAAAATACCGCCATCTAGAAATTTTCTTGAAAAACTTTTTATTGACTGTGCATCATCACCGAACCTTAACTTATCATTCTGCATAAAATCAATCCATGAATTGTCTCCTATGAGATGATAAAACAATCTACCACTTACAAATTGCCAATTTGTGATATAGGCTATCAAAATACTCTCCGCTAAATATAATGAAGTTCCAAGAATCAAGAAAAAGTAAAAATCCCTTCTTTGAAAATTTTTCCATATATAAAAAATTAAAAACGGAAAAAATATTAAATTGGTTTCTCTCGATCCATATAAAAAGAAAAAACTAAGAATTAAAAAAATTAAATATGGTCTTTTTCCAAACTTTGAAATTATTTCTTTTTCGAAACTCAAAAGAAAAATTACAATTGAAATTCCAAGGAATGACGATGATAATGTTGAAAAACTATATGTGAATTTAGTTATTTCAGGATGTATTATCCAAAAAATAGAGAAAAAAATTATAGATATAAAGCTAAGATATTTTCTTAAACTCAATATAAGTAAACAAAAACTTAAAAAAAAAATTATTGGGCTGCTTAAAAAAACTGCATTTTCAAAAGAGACAAATATTTTTAATATAAAGGGAATTATGTAAACACCCCACCTCCATTCTTGGTAATGCCATCTTTCGTTCTGCAAACCAATAAATTCAAAATTTCGAAAACCGTTTAAATAGTCTTTAAAATAGGCTATGTAGTGAATTTCACTACCGCCCATCTCAAAATTTAATGGAAAAATAAATATTTTTAGGAAATAAGTAATACATAATATAATCAAAAGATGATCAAAAATTTGATTATTAATTTTAAGATAAGTTTTCATAAATTATTAATTAATATATATCTTATTAAATGAAGAAAAAAAAAAAAATTGCATTAATTTTTGGGCCAAATGGACAAGACGCTTATTACCTAAATAGAATTTTGGTAGAAAATAAGATTAGTGTGTATGGTATTTCTTTAAATAAAGCAAAAAAAAACAATTTCAAAATTTTGTGTATAAAAAAATTTAACGACAAAATCATTACTAAAATTTTAAAAAAAATAAAACCTAATTATATTTTTAATTTACTTTCTGTCTCTAGTAAAAAGGAGGCAGAAGATGATGTTATTAAATGCGAAATTTTTAATAATTTTTATAATTTAATTATTTTAAATTCTATAAAAAACTATGATATTAAAATTAAATATTTTTTGGCTTTAAGTGGAATGCTTTTTTCAAGTAAAAAAATATCTCATAATTCTAAGCCGCATCCTTTAATTCACCCATATTCTATCGCAAAATATTCTGCATATAATTATCTAAAATATTTTAACACCAACTTTAAAATGTTTTGTTGTTCTGCATTTTTTTTTAATCACGAGTCAAAACTCAGGGATCAAAGATTTATAACTCGTAAAATTATCAATAAACTTAAGTTTCCAAATAAGTACCGATTACTTGCATTAAATAATATAGAAGATTTGGTCGATTGGGGACACGCTCACGATTATATGAAAGCTGCATATAAAATTATAAAACAAAGAATGCCATCACATGAGATAATAGCAACTGGTAAAAATTATAAATTAAAATATTTTATTGAGCTCTCATGTAAATATTTAGATATAAAATATAAGTGGTTAATTAAAAATAAACAGATTTATTTAAAAGATATAAAAAATAAAAGGATATTATTAAAATCAGAAATAAAAAAAAATAACAAGAAAATAACAATTAATATAAAAAAAACTAAAAAAAAATTAAATTGGGAGCCGTATTATAAATTCAATGATATAGTTAAAGAAATGTGTTTTAACTAAAAATTTTCAAGCTCGGTAAGGGAAAAATAAACTTGGTTCCATTTTTTCTAATTTTAGTTTCTCTTTTTAATATTTCTTTTTTAAAATGCCAAGGTAATACAAAATAGTAATCAGGTTTTTTTCTTCTTGAGACATTCTCTGATACAATCTTTATTTTACTGCCCGGGGTATAAAGATTATTTTTAGATGGATTTCTATCAGCAATAAGATCAAGTAATTTTGAGTCTATTTGAAAAAATTGCATTAATACGTTTCCTTTTGTTGAAGCTCCATATCCATGTATCACTTTTTTTTGTTTCTTAACTTTTAATAATAATTTTTTAATATTAACTTTAATTTTTTCTATTTTTTTAAAAAATTTTTTGTAAGTAATTAAATTGTTTAATTTAATTTTTTTTTCGTTTTTAATTACATTGCTAAGGTTTTGTTCATTAAATTTCATATTATTTTTTTTTACAATAAAGTATCTAGAGGTTCCCCCATTAATGTTGTTATAAGAGTGTTTGATAATTTTTAAATTATTTTCTAAAGTTAGTTTTGACATACTTCCAAAAGAGTAATAAATTAAGTGTTCATGACAAATAGTGTCAAATATGTTTTTTTTTAGAGTTAAATACAAATCTGCTACCTCTATTATGATTATTCCTTCATCATTCAGGCATCTTTTTACTTGATCTAAAAATAAATTCGGATTTTTAATATCATAAAACATTGCTATTATTGTGATAACATCAAATTTTTTATTATTAATTTTTTTTTTTAGACTTTTATAATTAAAGAGTTCAGGAATTTTTATAATCTTTTTTTTGTATCTTTTCTTATGTTTATTAATTGTAGGATCTATACCAACCCTATAATAACTATCTTCAAAAAAGTTTAAAAATGTTCCATCATTGCTGGCTATATCTAATATGGCTCCTTTTTTGGTAATATAATTTTTTTTAATTAAATTGGATAGTGTCTTTAAATGATTTTTCATTGTCATATTAATACCTGAACGATAACCATAATCATTGTTAAATAGTAGTTTTGGGCTTATGTTTCTATCAAGTTGCATGGTCTTACATTTTTTACAAACAACAATATTTAAAGGTACCTTCAATATTTTTTCATCTTTTGTTTTTGGGAATTTTCCTGTTAAAGCCTGATTTCCTAAAGTGAAAATTTTACTTAAATTATTCGCTCTGCAGATTCTACATAAGTTAATTTTCATTATTTTAATTTTTGTTTAAAAATTTCAAATTTTATATAAATAAAAAATAAATATGTAACGCCCCATAACCAATCTGTAAATCTCATTTTTGAAGAACCATGTAATCTTTTAGGTAATTTAATTGGTAATTCAAAAATACTATATTTTTTTTTATTAAGCACATAAATACTTTCCCAAAAAAAAGAATAATTTTTATCTTTGGCAAAAAGCAGATCTTTAAGATCTATTTTTTTAAAATTATAACATCTAAATGCTCCAGAAGTGTCAAATTCCAGACCAAGCAAATATTTTATCAAATAGAATCTTGCAGTAGTCATTACTTTTCTAAATATTGACCAATCTTTTATGCTATTTTTTTTAAAAAAACGGTTAGTTTGTATTAGATCATATTTATCAGAGAGTAATAACATTTTTGAAATTACTTTTGGATCATGTGTAAGATCTGCGTCCATTGTTACTACTTTTTTGAAACCTTTTTTTACTGCGAATTTGATACCAAACTTGTGCGCCGATCCAATGCCCAATCTCCTTTTTCTTACAATAACTCTCAAATTTTTATCTTTTTTAGAGAGTTTACTTAATATTTTTGCTGTTCCATCTGGCGAGTTATCGTCAATAAATAATATTTTAATTTTTGGATTATAATTTCTAATTTTTTTATAGATTATTTCAGAGTTTTTTCTTTCTTGATATGTGGGTAAAATAACAATGCTTTTCAAATTTAATTCCTAAAATAATTTGTTACCATTACAACGTCCTTGTCAAGTTCTTCTAAATAAAATTTATATTTTGATTTATCTAGTTTAGAAAACTTTTTAATTATAATCTCAACATCTTTAGTTTTAAGTTCAAAATATTTTTTTTTAAAATGATCGTTTTCTGGAAAAATTAAATTTCTTAATTTAATTACAGAGAATATAAATTTCTTTATTAAAATTTTAAATTTTATATATGAATTTATTTGAAAATCTAATTTTACATTACCTTTAGATTTATTTATTGCTGAATAATATTTTAGTATTTCTCTGCATGAACTATTATTTTTATAATTAAATAAAAAGTTTTTGTCTAAAGCAATTTTTTGAAAATTGTATTTAATTTTTTTTTTTAAAAAATTTTTGAAAAACAATTCGAATTTCTTAGTATTATTAAAGTTATATCCTGGATTTTTTAAAAGATGAACACCCATGTTTTTTTTGTTTAAATTTAAACAAAAAATTTTTTTTTTCAGTTTTGCTGCCTCATAAACAGATGTGCAGTGAGAATGCAAATAATAATCGCACGCAAGTATCCATGGCGTTATTGAATATTTATATATTATATGCAAATTTTTAGTCTTTTTTTTTATTCTATTCTTAATTTTTTCTATATCTTGCGTTGGGTGAGGCCTTAATATAAAATTTATAGATTGATTTTCTTTGGCTAATTTTTCAATGCAATTTAAAAATTTACTATAATTTTTAAAATCATAATCCCAAGACTTTATCGAATCTTTTAATTTTTTTTTTAAATTTTTGTTAATAGCAAATTCTTTTATTAAATATTTGCTATAATCATCACTTCCTTTTAGGTCGTGTATAAAACTTAAAGGTATAAATATAAATTCTTTGAATTTTTTTTTTATAATTTCTACTTCTTCTTTATAAAAGTTGTAAAAAGGGTGGTTTAATAGATCATACTTTGGGTGCCCCACTATTTTAACATTATTAAATTTTTGTTTATACTTATTCTCAATAAATGTTTTATCTACTTGTCCCATTACAAAATATAAGTGTGTTTTTTTAAGAATATTAAGTGGTAGCCTAATATCCTTCATGTAACTCACCCAATTAAATATCGGTGCCTCTTCGTCAAGAACTGAGAGAATATTTTTTCTAATAATTTGATTAGATATTTCAGTTTTATGCATTGACAAACTTTTATCAAAGTAAATTGCATTTTTGTAATTTTCAATTTTATGTCTAGCTAGTCGCGATCGTGAAATAATTACACATGACTTTTTTTTGCTTTTTAAGATATAATGAGTTAACAGTAATTTAGGTAGATACTCTCTATCTTTTATCTCTATTGGCAAATAAATAATCATTTACAAGGTGAAACCATCATCTACAATAAAATTTTGTCCAGTTATGTGCTTAGCATCAGCTGATAATAAAAATTTTACTATTCCATTAAGATCATCTTTATTAAGCATTTTCTTTGATATGGTTTTTGACGAATATTTTTTCACAAATTTTTTTTTTAATTTATAGTTTACTCCTCCTGGACTAATCGTATTAACCCTAATTTTAAATTTTTTTAGGTACTTTGCGTAATATTTAGTGAAAAGGGTAATATTATTTTTTGTAAAAAAATATTCAAATGACGTGAATGTTTTAAAATCATCATAAATAGTAAAATCAGGTAATGATGAACCGTAAATTGAGGAAAAATTTATTATATGGCCTTTTATATTATTTTTTTTAAAATATTCTGAAAATTCTCTAGTAGCTGCATTAAATGCCCACAAATGAGTTTCAAAATAATCTAAAAAATTTTTTTTACTTAAATTTAACGGATTTTTATCAAACTTTACAGGTCTTGGATAAGAACAATTAATAACACAATCAACCTTAATTTTTTTTCTATTTAAATTAATAAAAAGCTTTTTAAATGATTTTTCATTATTAATATTTAAGTCATAAAAGTTATTTTTATTATTTTTTTTTTTTAAGTCACAAACAATAATATTTTTTTTGATTTCCAAGGATTGAACAATTGAGGAGCCAATTAATCCATTACCTCCAATTATTAAGGTGTGCATAATGATGATCTATATAACTTAAATATCAAATTTACAAGTAATCTATCTTATATAAATAAATTTATTATGTTGTCTTTCAAGTTCGATTTCATAACATCTATTTGCCTACCTAAAATAAAATAAATTATTCTTAATTCTAATTTTCTCATTTAAACCCTGAATACTCTTGGGATTTTTACATTTAATTTATGTGAAATTTTTAACTTTTTTTATTCCATGTGGAGAAATATTTATTTTTAGTAGTTTTTTTTCATATAACTAAGAATAATTTGTAATTTTTCAATTAAACTGGATTTTTAAATTTAGCAAATTTTACCCTTCCATTTATGTGCTTTTTAAAATTAACATTATTTTGATGAAAAATTTTGGATATTTTTTTGAAAACTTTTGAACAGGCATACTTATATCTTTTAATATGTTCATCAGTATGTGATATCATCAAATAACATTGACCATGTGCTAAAAACCCTTCTTTTAACATTTCTTGAGTAAAATAAGTTATCATTTCATCTGATTTTTGATTATCGAAAGAAAAAGTCGGTAAAGAGTCGATCCCTCTCACTAATATGGGTAGAGAGTTTTCTTTTCCCAAAGAAGTCCAAATGTTTTTAATTTTTCTTCCTTTTGATATAAGTTTTTTGGATACATTGTTTTTTTTCATATAATTTATTGTCGCGATTGCTGCAGCATAACCGATATTTTCTGTCCAATATGCACTAGAAATAAAACTTTCAAGTGCTGCATTCATTATCTTTTTCTTACCAATAACAACACCTAGTGCAAAACCATTTGTCGTCCCTTTTGAAAATACTGCAATGTCTGGGTTAACATTTAAAGTTTTGTGGTAACCACCCAAAGTGTAATGCCATCCTAAAGTAATCTCATCAAAAATTAGAGGAATATTATATTTACTACAATATTTCCTAATTGTCTTAACAAAATTTAAGTCACAGTGTCGTGTTCTAGCTGGCTCTAAAACTACACAACTTAATTTTTTTAAAGATCTTTTAAATTTTAGTTTGAAATCTTTTTCATTATTAAATTCAAATGGAATAGTCATTCCACCAAGTGATTTTGGTATTCCTCCGGAAGCTATTCCTGGTAAAAGGTGTTCATTTAATTTATTTGTATTTTTTAAATTTGCAGATATGTACCAATCATACCAACCGTGATACCCACAAAATAAAACTTTATCTTTTTTTTTGAATGCTCTAGCAATTCTAACTGCAACTGACATTGCCTCACCACCTGATTTAGTGAATTTTGCCATTTCCGCCCAAGGGTGAGCATTCAATATTAATTTAGCACAATCATACTCTAGATAAGTATTTAATGTAGTAGTATTGGCTTTTTTTATAACATTGATTACACTTTTATTAACTACAGGATTTGCATACCCAAGTGGGCACATTCCAACTGAGCAGTTGGTAAAATCATAAAGTTTAATATTATCATAAGTCAAAATCTCGCAACCTTTTGCAGACTTATAGTAACTTGGCCATTGATCAGGTAAAAATATTTCTGGTCTTTTTGATAAAAGCTGTACACCGCCAGGGATGATCTTTAATGTTTTTTTGTATAGGTTTTGGCCTTTATTATATTTTTTTTTCATAAATTCAAAAAATTTATTTATTATAAATTATCAAACATTACAAATCATTTAATATTATTTGGAGTTAATTTTGTTTCTTTAAAATTGACAAGTATTTATTTAATTTAGTTTTATCTCCTAAATGATTTAATTCAATTTCAGCGACAATCATTTAACAATTTTTATTTTGTTGTAGTAAAACTTTTTTGTACTTTAAATGAATACTTTTGGCTACTATGAAGTCAATTTTATTATCTATTTCAATAGATTTCCACTCATCAAAAAAAATAAATTCAGTTTTTTTGTGAAGGAAACCTCTGTTGAGAAAAAATTTATTTACTTTTGAAATATATATACCTCCATCTAAATAAGCCATTATCGATTTATCTTGCCTACGGACATCATTTTGATACTTTTTTAAAATTGGTACAAATTTTTTATTTTTAATTTTTAGAATATTTGCGTCATTTATTTTTTCAAATTTACTTATACTTACTAAACTATCTTTTAATTTATATTTTTTCAAAAAGAACTTGATTGAATTATCTATATCTTTGCTAGTGGTGAATGGAGAGGTTGGCTCCAGATAAACAAACAAATCAAAATTTTCTTTTTGTTTTTTTAAGTATTTTAAAGAATGAACAATCACATCAGACGGTTTAGCAGTATTTGTTGATAATTTTCTAGGTCTTAAGAAGGGGCAATTAAGACCATTGTTTATTGCCAATTTCATAATTTTTTTTGAATCTGTAGTGACTAAAATTTTATCAATTTTTTTTACTTTTTTTGCAGCCTCCATAGACCACTCTACTAGTGATTTACCACCTATCTTAAGTAAATTTTTATTTTTTAAACCAATGCTCCCTTTTCTGGCTGGTATTATTAATAAAATTTTTTTCTTTTTATACATTTACCAAACTAAATATTTTTTAAGTTTTTTTTCAATATATTTAAGTTCATTTTTATCTAAAAATTTTTTTGCCTTAAGTATGTTCTTTTTGGAGGACTCAAAATCGAATCTTTCATTTTTTAATTTTTTTAAATTAAGAAATTGTTCTAAATTAGAGATATTTTTATTTTTATTTAAAATAAAATCCTCAAAATTTATATGCATAACTTTATTTGATTTTTTTTTATATATATTATTAGTGATCCACTCGTACCACTTTACAAATATTTTAATATCATATCCTGGAAAACCATAAGATTTTCTTCTTTTCATACTATAAAAAATTGACCTTGGATCTCTTGTAACAATTATCAATTTTCTATTGTCATAAAACATTGAAGACTCTTCAGGATTGAAAATATTTGCACCTTGATCGATTACTATATTTTTTTTTAAAATTTTTGAATTTAAATTATTTAAAATTATTTTATTTAATAATTTTATAGATTCTTTGATAAAAATTTTTTTATCTTTTGGAATAATCACTCTAAAAGGTCTTTTATTAGATAAACTACCATCAATTTTTTCATTTATAAAAATTTTAGTTTTATCTAAATTATTTAGTCTCATTTTATAAAATTGAGGATTTGAAGAATATTCAATTTTCGAGATTTTATTAATAAATTGTAAAACAATATCATTGTAACCGTTTTTTACTAATTTAACTTTTTTATTATGTGATTTAACTTTTAAACTATTTATCCTTGAATTATATTTTAAAAATCTTTTTATAGCTAAAGAACTCGAGTAAATATTAACATGCTTATAACAATTTAAGTATAAGTCATAAAGTCCGTCAGGATCACCTACCATTCTATATTCTTCAAATTTAAAAGGGGATACAAAATCATCTCTCGAAGCTAAATATTCGAATACAGCACCACCCCCGCTATTGCCTGGAGATATAATTATAGTTTTTAAATTTTTCACTAATGCTGACCTCTAGCCTTTTTTAGTTGATCTCTATTTCCTACATCAATCCAGTTTTCATAAATAGGAAAAGACATAATCTTATAATCCTTTTTTAGTAATTGATTGATTAAGTCATTCATCATAGTTCTTTTGTTATATTTAAGATTTCTTATTATTTTTTTACTTAACACATATACTCCAGTATTTATGATAGAATTTGAAATCGGCTTTTCAATAATTTTTTTTACCCTACTTCCTTTTAGATAAATCTCTCCATATGGCATTTCAAAAATTTGGCTTCTAACACAAATTGTTAAGTCTGATTTATTTTTAATGTGAAAATTAATTAACTTTTTATAATCAATGTTTGTTATTAAATCTGAATTTGTAAGTAATATAGGAAATTTAACATTATTTCTTTTGTTAATTAAAGATAATGAACCTGCGGTTCCTAAGAACTTTTTTTCACTTATAATTTGTATTTTGGTGCTAAGATTTTTCCTTTTTTTTAAAAATTTTATGATTTTGTTGCCTAAATATTTTATTGATATAATAAAATTATCAAAACCTTGCTCTTTAAAATTTTCAATAATTCTCTCAATTATAGTAATATTATTTATTTTCAAAAGTGGTTTTGGAACAAACTTTGTTAGAGGACGTAATCTTAAGCCTTTGCCACCTGCCATTAAAAACACTGTATTGTCTGCTTTTTTAACCTTCTCTTCACCTTTAATAATATAAAATAAAATTTTCTTGGATTTGTTTACTACAGGAATACAGAAAATCTTATATTTAAATAATTCTTTATAATTATATTCATTGTATTTATTTTTAAAAAAAAATTTTACATTTTTATTCATTACTTCAATGATTTTTAAGTTTAATTTTTTTTTTTTTATTATTGTTCTTCTTATATCTCCATCAGTAATCGATCCAATAAGTGATTTATTTTTGTTTACAATAAAAAGAATTTTAAATTTAGATCTATTAAGCTTACTTATAGCATCTGTGATAGTTTGATCTCCAGAAATTCGAAGTTCATCAATTTTTTTTATAATTTGCATTTTTTTTCACTGAATGACTTATTTTTAGTAATCAATCTAATTTTATTTATTAGATTATGGTAGTTTTTTGTTAATTGATATGGGTTTCGGTAATTTTTTTTTTTTGAATAGGTAAGTTTATTTAGTATTGATAAAATTTTAGTGTAATTTGGTTCAACATTAATAACGTTTGAAGGTTTAAGCCTAGATTTTTGTCTTTGACCTATATTAACAGTAGGCACATTAAAAATAATTGTTTCTTTGATCCCACTTGATGAATTGCCTACACAAGCACCTCTACCTTTTTTTTCCATATAATAAAGCAGGCCGTGATAATTAAAACTTCCTAAATTTTTATAAACCTTTACATTTTTTTTCTTAGATTCAATTTTTTTTATCTCAGTAACTATCCTTTCATATCCAGGATCAAAGTTAGGATATGTAATAATTATCTGGAATTTTTTTTCCTCAAGTAAACTCAGTGCTTTGAAGGTGTTATATAATTCATTTTCAAATTTATTTTTTTCTAGTACCAATGGATGAAAAGTAAACAATAGTAATGTCTTATCCTCATGTAAATTATATATTTTTGAAATTTTCTTTAAATTGAAATGACTTTTATTAATTAATGCAATTGGACTATAGCCAATATTTATACATCTCCATTTTTCTTCACCCATTTTTATTAATCTTTTTAAGGAGTCTAAATTTGATGTTAGATGAATATTAGACAACTTTGTAATTGCGTGACGTATGTTATCATCTAAAGCACCGCCCTCAGTAATATCTCCACCTTCATAATGTATTATCGGTATTTTCATTAAGTAAGATGTAATAGCAAAAGACATTGTCTCGAAACGATCTGATGAGATAAAAACAATATCTGGATTAATTTTATTTATCACTTTAGAGAGTCTTTTTTGAAGTAAATTAAAATAGTTTACTGTATTTATTAATTTGTTTGTATTTAATGAAATGACAATTTTATGAATATTTTTTATTTTATCTAATTTTATTTCATCAAAACTTCTTCCAAATTTTTGATCAAGGTGAGATCCGCTTATAATAAAATCTACTTTAAATTTATTATTATTAGAGAATTTTTTTATAAATGGTCTTATTAAACTATATTCAGCTCTATTGGCCGAAAAAAAAGCTACTTTAATTTTTTTTTCCATTTCTTAAATGTGACACTTTAATTTGGACATTATTTTTAATATTAGAAAAAACTTTTTTGCCATATAATTTTTTTAAATCTCTTGCCATAAAATCACCTGTTCCTGGTCTCCTAACCCAAATATTTTTACTACTAAGTCTATCGCCTGCAAATATTTTTTTATTGGATACAACTGAAGCGAATGCAAACTGTGCTGTTGATTGTTCTTGTTTTACTGGTATTTTTTTCCCAGGTAAAGCTTCAAAAATTTCTTTTGATCCTTTTATCAATTCTTTTAGTTGAAGTTTATCTATTGAGGCTGAAATATCTGGACCTATTCTTTTTCTGTGATCTATAAAATGTTTTTCTATTATAGAAACACCCTTTCCTAACGCAGCAAAACTCGTATAATTGTTAGGAGTGTGATCAGATAATCCAAGCACTGCTTTTGGGAATTTTTTTCTTAATTCATCTATTGCATTTAATCTTATTAGCTTACTTGGTGTAGGATATAAGTTTGTACAATGCAGTAACGCATATTTTATCTTATTTTTCTCAATTATTTTTACAGCTTTGGCAATCGACTCGAGATCATTCATTCCAGTGCTTAATATAATAGGTTTTTTAAATTTGCAGATATGTTCTATCAACGGATAATTGTTACACTCTCCTGAGCCGATTTTAAAAGCTGGTACTTTCATTTTATTTAATCTATTAGCGGCATCTCTTGAAAAAGGAGTGCTTATAAATATTAATTTTTTTTTTTTTGTGAATTCTTGTAATTTGATTTCTTTTTCTAATGAAAGCGATGATTTACTAATTATATCATAGATATTTTCATTAGTATGAACTGGTATTATTTTTTTTGCCTCTAAGCTCATCTCATCACTTGGAATGTGAGTTTGATGTTTAATTATCTCAGCACCCATTTTTTTTGCAGTTGTGATTAATTTTTTTGCCAGACTTAGGTTCCCATTGTGATTTATTCCCAGTTCTACAATCACAATAGGTAAATAGCTTTCACCAATTAATCTTTTGCCTATTTTTAAGAAAGGTTTTGTTTTCATTTATATATGATATTTCGAAATATCTTTGTATAAAGAAATATTATTTGGATCTAAAAACCAATTGTAGGTTTCTATTAGAGCTTTTTTAAAGCCGCTTGAACCTGAAAACTCGGGTCGCCAATTTGTGTCTTTAATTATTTTTCTGTTAGACCCTAAAAGCTTGTAAACTTCACTTTTTCTAAATCGATTTTTATTTTTTTTAATTATCAATTTTTTTTTTGTATTATCTTTTAAAATTTCAATTACCTTAGATATCTCAGTGCTATGTTGGGTTGCTATATTGTACACTTTCCCCTCAGTTTTTTTTGTATTTAAAATGTTGTACAAAGCTTTTACATTATCTTTTACATACAGAAAATCTCTACTAGTTTTAACATTTCCAACAATTATTTTATCACTTTTTATAATCTGGGTAATTATAGTTGGAATAACGGCTCTTAATGACTGTCTTGGCCCAAAAGTATTAAAAGGTCTTGCAATTGTTATTGGAAGATCATGTTCTTTAAACATAGTTAAACTTAAATGATCGGCGGCTATTTTTGATGCTGCATAAGGAGATTCAGCGTTTAAGATATCGCTTTCCTTTAAAATTTTTTTTCCTGATCTTAAAATATTTCCATATACTTCACTTGATGAAATTTGGATAATTTTTTTTATTTTTTTTTTTCTATTTTTGCAAGCTCTGAATAAATTTAAAGCACCATAAACATTGGTGTCAACAAAGCTTTGCGGATTTTTAAATGAATATGGTACAGAAATCATTGCAGCAAGATTTATAACGGCGTCACACTTATCTAGGGCGTTATTAATGGAGTCGTAATCTCTTATATCACCATATATAATTTTTAGATTTTTGTTTTTAAGGCTATCTATATTTTTTAACCAATTTATATCACTGCTTGAGCTGTACTTAACAAAAGCTTTAACTTTTAATTTTTTTTTTAATAATAATTCAACCAGATGGGATCCTATAAAACCAGATGCTCCAGTTACTAACACTTGTCTTATTTTTGACATTTATTTTTAATTAATTTATATAATTTTTGTTTAATATTTAATATGGTTTATAATTAAAATTTGTCAATTTGGCTATACATATAAAATGAAATTCAAACCTGATTTTATCTCTCGTTCTGAAAAACAACTTATATCCTATTTTATTAAACATGGAATTTTCAAAAATGAAAAAGAAGTTAGTTTAATAAAAAAAAAAAATAACCCTTTTTCTAATGAACACATTTCAAAAAAAAATATTAAACAATTTGGGCCTGAGTTAGATGACTTATATAGATTGCATCAAATTGTTATAAATTATAAAAGAGTTACTATTCTAGAATTTGGTATTGGATGGTCGACAAAAATATTTGCTAATGCCCTTTTACACAATAAATATAAATTCATTAATAAAGTAAAGAAATTAAGATTTAATAATCCTTTTGAAATACATGCAGTTGATAATTTTAATAATTATATTTCTTCGACTAAAAAAATATTAAATCACTCTGAAAATGCAGTTACAAAAATTAAATTTTCACCTGTTATAATGACAAAATTTAATGGAAGAATATGTACGGAATATAAAAAATTACCTTTAATAAATCCCGATCTAATTTATTTAGATGGTCCCAGCTTATTTAATGTTAAAGGCAGTATAAATGGCATTTCAACTGCTCACCCAGATTTTATGCCTATGTCGTGTGACATTTTAAAGATAGAAAGTTTTTTAAAACCTGGAACTATAATCATAATTGATGGTAGAACGTCGAATTACAGATTCCTTTTAAATAATCTTCAAAGAAATTGGATATCAATTGAAAATTTTAAACACGATCAATATTTTTTAATTTTAGATGAAAAACCTCTTGGAAGATTAAATCGTGAACAAATAAGATTTCATTATAATACTTAGAAAATGAAATTAGAAACTAAGGCTAAAACTCTTTCAAAAATAAAAGTCAAATATGCCAAAGTTCCAAAATTGATTTTTTTTAATGTAGAAAAATTTGAAAAAAATAAAAAAGAATGTTTGGCTAAAATCAAAAAAGAATTTAATTCAGGTGTAATCATTAGATCTTCAACTATTTTTGAAGATAACAAAAATCATTCTTTCGCTGGATATTTTGAAAGTATACCAAATGTTGATCCAAAAAATTCTGAAGATCTTTTAAAAAAAATTAAAAAAGTAATCTCTTCTTACAAAAAATTTAAAAATCCAAAAAATGAAATATTAATTCAGGAGATGATTGATAAAACTGAGATGTCTGGGGTAATAACCACATGTGATTTAAAAAACAAATCGCCATATTACATAATTAATTATCACAAAGGATCTGACACATCAGCTATCACATCTGGTAAAGAAAATTCTGAAAACTATGTGTATTTCAAAAAATCACCAATTAAGCCTAAAGACTTAATTTTTAAAAAATTGATATTACTCGCTAAAGAACTTGAAATTAAATTTAGAAGCGAAAATCTAGACATAGAATTTGGGGTTAAAAAAAAAAAAATTTATTTATTTCAAGTAAGACATATTAAAAATTTACAAAATAAAAAAGTAAATATTGACGCTTATAAGTTGGCCCTTAAAAAATTAGAAAAAAAAATCAAGAAATTAAAAATAAAAAGTAATAATCTGATTGGTCATACAAGTTTTTTTGGTGTAATGCCAGACTGGAATCCAGCAGAAATAATTGGAACTAAACCAAAACCTCTATCCACATCTTTATACAGGGAGCTAATAACTGATCATGTCTGGGCTTTAAATAGAAAAGATTTAGGTTTTAGAGATGTAACATCAAACCATTTAATGACAAATTTTTTTGGTACACCATTTATTGATATAAGAGTTGATTTTAATTCATGGATACCAAGGTTACTTGATGATGAATTGGCTAAAAAATTACTAAATTACTACTTAAATAAGTTTAAAAAAAATACAAATCTTCATGACAAAATTGAATTTGAACTTTTATTTACTTGCTATTCATTATCAACAAAAAAAAAACTTCAACAATTAAAAAAATATAATTTTAAAAATAAAGACATAACAAAAATTATTAATAGTTTAAAAGATATTAATACAAAAGTTTTTAGTCAATTCAATTATTATAAAAAAAACATCGATATACTAACAAAAAAACAAAATCAAATTGTGAATTCCAAAATGTATGAAATTGACAAAATTTATTGGTTAAGTGAGGATTGCAAAAGATATGGAACATATAGTTTTGCTGGACTTGCAAGATGTGGATTTATTGCAATAGAAATTTTAAATTCTTTTGTAGATGAAAAAATTATAACTAAATCTGATAAAGCAAAGTTTTTAGCTGGGATCAAAACTATAACATCTGAAATGTTGGCAGATAAAAACAATTTACCAAAGAAAAAATTTTTAAAGAAATATGGACATCTAAGACCTGATACTTATGAAATTTCCTCAAAAAATTATAGAGATGGATATAAAAATTATTTTAAAAATCAAAAAAAAAGCGTAAAGATTCATAAAAAAAATAATTTTTTATTTAACACATTACAAAAGAAAAAAATTAGAACTTTTTTAATACTTAACAAATTTGATTTTAATTTTTCTGAATTTATAAATTTTATTAAAAACAGTATCAAATTTAGAGAATATTCAAAATATGTCTTTACGAAAAGTATTGACCACATTTTCCAGTTACTAAAAAAATTAAGTAAAAGACTAAAAATAAATAATTCAGAACTAAGCTATTTAGACCTTAATACCATAACTGAACTCTATTATAATTTAGACTATGAAGATTTAAAAATTAAGTTTTTAAAAAATATTGAGAATAATAAAAGAATTTATGAATTTAATAAAAGAATAATTTTGCCAGAAATTATTTGCAATCCATCAGATATTTATTCTTTTTTTGAAAAATCAAATAAAATAAATTTCATAGGCAGTAAACCTGTTTCACTTGATTTAGTAAAATTTTCAAAAAATGAAATAAAAAATTTAAAAGGTAAAATAGTTTGCATTGCAAGCGCAGACCCTGGCTACGATTTTATTTTTAACCATGAAATTGGTGGTTTAATTACAAAATTTGGGGGTGCAAACTCACATATGTCTATAAGATGTGCAGAATTAGGATTGCCAGCAGCTATTGGGGTAGGTAATGCTATTTTTGAGAAAGTTTGCAAAGCAAAAACCGTTTACTTAAATCCTATCTCAAATAAATTAGAAACTATTAAATGAAAATAATAGTTATACCAAAAATTATAATAAGACATAAAAATCAAGTAGAATTCGCAGTAGAAAGTAAATTGATTAAATTTTTAAAAAATTGTTTTAAAAATTGTTTAATAGATATTTCGTGTAATTTTGAAATTAATAAAAAATATAACTTAATAATTTTAAGTGGAGGAAATTCTATTCTAAAATTTTCAAAAAAAAAAAATGACATTTATAGATCAAAATTTGATGATTACTTTTTTAAGAAAGCAAAACAAACTCGTACACCTTTAATTGGAATTTGCCATGGTGGACATTTTATAGCAATGAAAAATAAATTAAAACTTTCAAAAGATGTAAGTCACGTTGGCTCACACAAATTAAAAAATTTATCAAAAATAAATATTAAATTTAATTTTGTAAAATCTTATCATAATTTTAAAATTAATTTTTCAGAATCTAAAAGTATTGAAAAACTTATTCTTGCAAACGATGACAGTATAGAATGTTTTAAGATAAGGAACCAAAAAATTGGTGGTGTTATTTGGCATCCAGAACGAGAGATTAAAGAAATTAAAAAGCAAATTTATTTTTTTAAAAACTTTTATTCCTACATTAAATAATATGCAATTAATTATATTAGCTTCTGGAAGAGGTTCTAGACTTAAAAAGTTAACAGAGAGAATTCCTAAATGTTTAATAAAAGTGAGATCAAAACCAATTATAGATTATATGTCAGAAAATTTTAAAAAATTTAATCAAACAATTATTTTAACTGGATACAAATCTGCTTTAGTTAATAAAAAATACCCAAAATTAAAAAAAATTAAAAACAACAAATATCTATCAACTAATATGGTATACTCTCTCTTTTGTGCAAAAAATTATATTAAACAAGACATCGTAGTTTCTTATAGTGATATAATTTTTGATCATAAAATAATTAACAAAATGATTAAAATAAAAAAAACCCATATTCCACTTAACAAAAAGTGGCTTTCTCTATGGAAAAAAAGAATGAATGAAAATAAAATTAATAAAGATGCTGAAGATGTATTAATTAATAAAGATAAAATTTTATCTATTGGGGGTAAAATTTTAGATTTAAGGCCTAACTTACAGTTTATGGGCTTAATAAAAATTAAGTATGAAGATTTTATTAAACTTCATAAATTTTTTATAAATTTGGATAATAAAAAAATTGATATGACATCATTTTTAAATAGCGCAATTCAAAATAGAATTATTAATCTAAAATATTTCAAAACTTCTAGATATTGGTTTGAAATTGATAATATTAAAGACAAAATTATTGCAGAAAAATATTTATAATTAATAAATTTTAATTTTAGATTTTTCAATTCTTTTGAAAATTTGTTCAATGTTTTTATAAAGTACATTTTTAGTAAGATTGTTTTCAATATGTAAATCACAGCCTCTTGGGGTATTAAATGGTAGATCTACACCAACAACGTTCTTAATTTTTCCCTGTATTGCATTTTTATATAATTTTTTATAATCTCTTTTTAAGAGTGAAGTTTTTTTTGCTTTAATATAAATTTCAAAATAGTTTGAAATTTTTTTTCTGCACCAAGATCTATATTTAAAACTAGTTAGATTGGCAGCAACAACAATGTTAATTTTTTGTTTTGATAAAGATTGAACAAGTCTTGTCAATCTGAAAGCATTTTTATCTCTATCTTTTAACGAATATTTAAGATCTTTTTTAAATATTGATCTAAATTCGTCTCCGTCTATAAAAATAGAAGACTGAGATTTTTTTTTTAAGACTTTAAAAAATTTTTTTCCTAACGTAGTTTTTCCTGCTCCAGAAACTCCAGTAAACCATATG
>CACKFS010000002.1:0-67500 GCA_902599575.1 uncultured Pelagibacteraceae bacterium | reverse complement strand
AACTTTAATCTCTTAAAGTCGCGACGAACATGTCAAGTGTTGGTAAGGTTCTGCGCGTATCTTCGAATTAAACCACATGCTCCACTACTTGTGCGGGTCCCCGTCAATTCATTTGAGTTTTAACCTTGCGGTCGTACTCCCCAGGCGGTGTGTTTATTGCTTTCGCTGCGACACTGAAAATAAATTTCCAACGTCTAACACACATCGTTTACGGCATGGACTACGAGGGTATCTAATCCTCTTCGCTACCCATGCTTTCGTTCCTCAGTGTCAGTAATGATCCAGAAAGCTGCCTTCGCAATTGGTATTCTTTCTAATATCTACGAATTTCACCTCTACACTAGAAATTCTGCTTTCCTCTATCATACTCTAGCTAAAAAGTTTTGATGGCAGTTCCAGAGTTAAGCTCTGGGATTTCACCACCAACTTTTTTAACCACCTACGAACTCTTTAAGCCCAGTAATTCCGAACTACGCTAGGTCCCTTCGTATTACCGCGGCTGCTGGCACGAAGTTAGCCGGACCTTCTTATTCGGGTACAGTCATTTTCTTCCCCGACGAAAGAGCTTTACAACCCAAAGGCCTTCTTCACTCACGCGGCATCGCTGCATCAGGGTTTCCCCCATTGTGCAAGATTCCCTACTGCTGCCTCCCGTAGGAGTTTGGGCCGTGTCTCAGTCCCAATGTGGCTGATCATCCTCTCAAATCAGCTATTGATCATTGTCTTGGTAGGCCATTACCCCACCAACAAACTAATCAAGTGCAGGCTCATCCAATGGCGCATAAAGCTTTCTCCGTAAAGACTTATGAGGTATTAGCACAAGTTTCCTCGTGTTATTCCTCACCATAGGGAAGATACCTACATGTTACTCACCCGTCTGCCACTAAGTATTGCTACTTCGTTCGACTTGCATGTATTAGGCGTGCCGCCAGCGTACGTTCTGAGCCATGATCAAACTCTCAAGTTTAAAAACGGCGCACACTAGCTTCCATATAAATCTAAGAATAAATTTATATGTAGTTGAAGTGTGTACGACAAATTTTGGTAACCTTAACCGTCCACACTTCTCTTCTTAAATTTCACGTTTTAAATAGCTAATTAGGTAAACCTAATAATAACAATAATCTTATTGTTTGGAGAAAATGCTTATAGTACAAAATAGCCCTAAATCAAGAATTATGATCAAAAAAATATCCCAAAAAATCAATAAAAACAGGGTTTTTTGATGTTAAAACATGCCAAAATAAAATAATTAAAAAATATGAATTTTATTCAACTAAAAATTGTCAATTTCGTAAAAAAAAATCTTGAGATTTTTTTATTAATATTTCTTCTAATAATCTCAATTATAATCACTCAATTATATAACTTTAATACTAAAAAAATTCAAAATGACTACCTTGAAATATTGAGAAACTCGTATTTTAAAAAGTCTGTAAACCATTTTTTCTCTAATTTAAAACCAAAGTTTGAAAACATAGAGTATAGAATACAGACAGGAGATAGTCTTGTGAGCATACTGAACAATCTGTATGTAAATAAATCAGATATACAAAAAGTTATTAGTTTGTTAAAAAATTCTAATTCATTAAACTTAATGCAAAATCAAGTTATCAAACTAACATTAGAAAATACTAATAACTTTAAAAGTATATCAAATATTTTAATACCAGTGACTAAATCAAGAAAGTTAGAAATTTATAAAGACTTAAAAAAGAATTCTTTTGTTAAAAAGGAAATAATCACTAATTTAGAAAAAAAAATAGTATTAAAAGAGGGTATAATTAAATCAAGTTTATATAGGAGTGCAACTCAAGAAAATATTAATCCAAATGTTATAATTGAATTTGCAAGACTTTATGGATTCCAAATAGATTTTCAAAGAGACATTCGAAAAAATGATTCTTTTCAAATAATTTATGAGATTTTTGTAGATGAAAATGATAAAGTATTTGAAAACGGAAATATTCTCTATGCAAATTTAATATTAAGTGGGCAATACAATCAATTATATTATTTTCCAAAAAAGAAGTTTAATGGCCATTACGATGAAAATGGAAAAAGTATTAAGAAAGCATTGATGAAAACACCAATCAATGGTGCTAGATTATCTTCGTCATTTGGAATGAGAAAACATCCAATACTTGGTTATAACAAAATGCATAAAGGTACAGATTTCGCAGCGCCAGAGGGAACACCCATCATGGCATCTGGTGATGGAGTAATAACAAAAGCTGGATGGTGTGGCGGTGGTGGAAACTGTGTAAAAATAAAACATAATAAAACTTATCAAACTGTATATGCACATATGAAAAATTTTTCTAATCTTGCTATACCCGGAAATAGAGTTAGACAGGGGCAAATAATTGGATATGTTGGTTCAACAGGCTTGTCAACTGGCCCCCATTTACATTACGAAGTTATAGAAAATGGAAAAAAAATTAATTCGCAACTTCTTAAGCTACCCCCTGGCAAATCTTTAGAAGGTATTAACAGAAAAAATTTCGAAATAGTTAGAATTAAGACTGATGTGCTAAAGTCTGATCTTATTGCAAACTTTTAATTAGGTTCTGAAAGAGTTTGATTTTTATCCTTTTGTTTCTCTTTTTGCTCAATTGAGACTCTTAAAAAGTGATCTGCATACTGATAGTAATTTTCTGATAGAATTTTATCACCATTTGATAGTGCCTCTCTAGCAAGTTCATTATACTTAATGATTAGTTTATCAACATTACCATTATTTCTATTGTTTTTTCTTCTATATCCATTTTCTCTATTACCAAAATCTAGGTTTACTCTATTGATTTCATTTGATCTTTTAAATGATCTATCTTGCATGCCTCTGCCCCTATTCCTTTTTTGATGATTTTTAAATGGTCTCATAATAATTTATAAAAGCTTTGTAGATACTATACATCGGTCGTTACTTGATAAATCTTTTATTATTTTGTTTATATAAAATTTATTTTTTTTTAATATTTCAGACACTTTGTATTTTTGATTACTTCCTATTTCAATAACTAATTTTCCATTAATTTTTAATAATTGTGAAGACTTAATTATTACTTTCTCCAACATTTCTGTTCCATTAATTCCTCCATTTAATGCCTTAAACGGTTCATGCTCACTTACGCTTAAATATTTAAGTTGAAATTTGTCAATATAAGGAGGATTACTTATAATTAAATCATATTTACCTGTACTAAAGTTGTCAACATATGATTTAAATATTTTGATTCTATTGTTTATTTGATGCAAATTTGCATTAATTTTTGCTATTTTTACTGCATTTCGGCAACAATCTATACCGACTGCTGAACAATTTATTCTCTCTTTTAAAATAGATATAATTATACATCCTGAACCTACCCCAATCTCTAAAAGTTTTTTTTTTTGAATTGGAGCAATAATATCTAGGCTTTCCTCTACTAAAAGTTCTGTTTCTGGCCTTGGAACAAGAATATGTTTGTTTAAATAAAAATTATTTTTCCAGAACTCCTTTTTTTTTAATATATAAGCAATAGGCTCATTTGCTTTTCTTCTTTTTATTTTTGTTAAAAAATTTTCATAGTCTTCAAAACTAATTTCTTTATTTAGATTGAGTATCATTTTTTCTTTAGAAATTTTTAAGCTTGCAGACAGCAAAATTTCAGTATCAATTTTATAACTGTTTATTTTGCTTGATTTTAATAAATTGTAACCAGTATTAAGTGCCTGTATTAGATTCATTTTTCTAAACCTTTAAGTTCTTCCTCTTGAGCGTGTAAATTAAGGCTGTCAACAATTTCATCGAATATTTCACCTTCCATAAACTCTTCTAATTTGTGTAAAGTTAAATTTATTCTATGGTCGGTTATCCTGCCTTGAGGAAAATTATAAGTTCTTATTCTTTCAGACCTATCTCCAGTGCCAATTTTATTTTTTCGATCTTTAGATCTTGCATCTTCTAACTTTTTTCGTTCAAATTCATAAATTCTTGATCTCAAGATTTTAAGACCTTTTTCCTTATTTCTAATTTGAGATTTTTCATCTTGTTGGCTTACAACTATGCCAGTTGGTATATGAGTAATTCTAACAGCAGAGTCAGTTGTATTAACGCTTTGGCCTCCAGGACCACTACTTCTAAATACATCAATTCTCAAATCCTTATCATCAATTTTAACGTCGACTTCCTCTGCTTCAGGCAATACTGCTACAGTAGCTGCTGATGTATGAACCCTTCCCTGAGTTTCTGTTTCAGGAACTCTTTGTACTCTGTGAACTCCGCTTTCAAATTTTAATGATGAATATATATTTTGTCCCTTGATACTTGCTATAACTTCTTTTAATCCACCTGCCTCACTTTTAGAAATACTAATTAATTCTAATAACCATTTTCTTTTGTTGCTAACTTTTTCATACATTTTAAACAAATCTGCAGCAAATAAACTTGCTTCTAAGCCGCCCGTACCAGCTCGAATTTCTATAATTGCGTTTTTTTTGTCAGCATCATCTTTGGGAAGTAAAAATAATTTTAATTTTTTTTCGTTAATCTTTATTTTTTTATTAAGTTCATCTAATTCAGCTTTTGCTAATTCTTTCATCTCTTGATCAGTTTCATTATCATCTATTAGTTTGATTAATTCTCTTTCAGTTTTATCAAAAGATAAAAATTGTTTAGCGTCATTCAAAATTTCATTTAAATCGGAATATTCTTTTGAAATTTTTGCAAATTTTTTTTTATCAACTTTATCGGATGATAATTCTTTCTCTAATATTTTATGTTTAGAGATGATCTCTCTTACTTTATCAACAGGTATCATTATTTATTTTTTATTTATTATTTCAGCTTCTTTTTTTTCTATAATTGAAACTACTTTAGATATTATTTCATCGTTTTTAATTTTCTTGTTTTGAATTCCGTTGAGATAAAGCATGCTACTGTCCTTGCCGCCACCAGTAATACCAATTTCAGTCTGGGAAGCTTCTCCTGGTCCATTAACAACACACCCAATAATCGACAGAGTTATTGGCGTTTTTATATGTGATAATTTTTCTTCAAGTTTTTTTACAATTTCAATGACATCAAATCCTTGTCTTGCACAAGAGGGGCAAGATATAATTTTTACTCCTCTAGACCTTAAGTTGAGTGACTTTAATATTTCATTCCCAATTTTTATTTCTTTAACCGGATCATCTGAAAGCGATACTCTGATAGTATCACCTATTCCCTCTAATAATAAAACACCTAAACCTATAGAAGATTTTACACTTCCAGGTATAAAGCTTCCAGACTCTGTAATACCTAAATGTAAAGGATAATTAGTTTTTTTTGACAGCTGTCTATATGCAGCAACTGATAGGAATACATCAGATGATTTGACGCTAACTTTTATTTGATCAAAATTATTATCCTCAATCAATTTTATATTTCTCAAAGCACTATCTACTAAAGCTTCTGGACAAGGTTCTTTATATTTTTCAAGGATATCATGCTCCAATGAACCAGCGTTGACACCAATTCTTATTGAGCAGTCGTTATATTTTGCAGATTTTATAATTTCTTTAAGTTTATCTTTAGATCCAATATTCCCAGGATTTATTCTTAAACATTTTGCACCATTATCAGCTGCTTCTAAAGCTCTTTTATAATGAAAGTGTATATCGGCAATTATCGGTACTTTTGAGTGTTTGCAGATCTCTTTTAAAGACTTAGTTGAACCTTCATCAGGACATGAAACTCTGACAAGATCGGCACCTTCATTTGCAAGACTCTCTATCTGACTAATTGTAGCTGGTACATCAGTAGTTAAAGTATTTGTCATCGATTGAACAGATATGGGATTGTTACCTCCCACTTTAACAGCCCCAACCTTTATTTCTTTTGTCTTTTTTTTATTTATATCTCTGTATGGTCTTAAACTCATAAACTATTATTTAGTTTAAATTCTTGATGAAGTATTTCAACAGATTTTTTGAGATTCTTTTTATTAATTAAAACTGATATTTTGATTTCTGAGGTTGAAATAACTTCGATATTTATATTTTTTTTGGCAAGTGCTTTGAACATTCTGTAAGTTATACCAGGGGTAGTAACCATTCCTACACCAACTATTGACACTTTCGACACGTTTTTATTTATAATTAATTTTTTAAATTTAATTTGTTTATTATTTTCTACTAATTTTTGTGTTTTTTTTAAATCATCTAATTTAATTGTAAAAGTCAAATCAGTTTCCTTTCCTCCTGCTGAAACATTTTGTACGACCATGTCTACATTGATAGAGTTTTCATAAAGTGGTTTAAAAATAGATGCAGCAATACCAGGCTTATCTTTTACGCCAATTAAACTTAGCTTTGCGTCATTTTTAGTAAAAGATATACCTCTAATGGTGTTTTTGCTTATTATATTTTTCTTTTTTGTTATTGTCGTACCTGAAGTTTTTGAAAATGTCGATCTTACGTCAATCTCGATTCTGTTTAGTCTTGCTTCTTGAATGGATGCTGGCTGCATAACTTTCGCTCCAAGTGAAGCCATCTCTAACATTTCTTCATAAGATATCTTGCTAATTTTTTTTGCATTTTTAATCAAATTTGGATCTGTTGTATATACGCCTTTCACATCAGTATAGATTATACATCTATCAGCACTAAAAAATTTTGCACATAAAATTGCGCTAGTGTCTGAACCACCTCTCTCAAGTGTAGTTATTCTGAAATCATTATTAACCCCTTGAAAACCGGTAATTATTGGTATTCCCCCTTTTTTCAAATATTTAAGTATTTTGTTTTTTTGAATTTTGATTATTCTTGATGAGCTATAACTGCCCTGAGTTATGATCGGTAATTGCCATCCAAGCCATGATCTAGAATTATAGCCGGCATCTCTCAATTTTCCTGCTATTAAAGCACAGGAGATTTGTTCACCTGTCGACAGGATAACGTCTTTTTCATCATTTGGAAAATTTTGAGCAATTTTTTTTGTTTTTAACAATAGTTCGTTAGTAACTCCACTCATTGCTGAAGATACAACAATTACTTTATATCTTTTTTTTACGTATGAGATTATTATTTTTGATACTTTTTTAATCTTTTCTAGGCTACCGACTGATGTTCCTCCAAATTTTAATACTATAATTTTCATTGATAATTTGTAATAAATTTTTATATTCAGATAAATATTATCATAAGTTAAAAGTCAACTATCAATGAAAAATATAACAATTAATAAAAAAGAAATCGACAAATTTTCAAAATTAGCATCAGAATGGTGGAATCCTAACGGAAAATTTAAACCACTTCATAAATTCAATCCTGTAAGGCTTAGTTATATTAAAGAAAGTATTACAAAAAAATTTAACAGGTCTATAAAAGATATAAAAATTTTAGATATTGGTTGTGGTGGGGGCTTACTATGTGAGCCACTTTCAAGACTTGGTGCTAATGTGATTGGTATAGACGCTTCAGAAAAAAATATTAAAATAGCCAAAACTCATGCAAGAGAAAATGATTTAAAAATCCGTTATTTCTGCGCGTCTCCAGAAAATTTTTATCATAAAGAAAAATTTGATGTAATATTAAATATGGAAATAGTAGAGCACGTAAAAGATATAAATTTATTTTTAAAAGAAAGTTCAAAATTTTTGAAAAAAAACGGAATTATGTTTATTGCAACTTTAAATAAAACATTAAAATCATACATTTTTGCAATAATAGGGGCAGAGTATGTTCTTAGGTGGTTGCCTATCGGCACACATGATTGGAATATGTTTGTTAAACCAGATGACCTTATAAAAATTTGTAAAAATAATTCTTTGTATCTTGATGAAATACTTGGTGTTAAATACAATGTCCTCTCCGGAAATTGGCATCTTTCAAAAAATGATGATGTTAATTATATAACAAGATTTAAAAAAATTTAATTATTTTTATCTTCAATCCATGGAAATGTTTGGGTTTCTATACCTTCATCTTGTAAATCTCTAATCTGCTTTTTAGATGCACTTCCATAAATTCCTTTATGATTTTTTTTGTTATCGTAATGTAGTGATCTTGCTTTAAAAGCAAATTCATCCCCAACATATTCGAAATTCCTTTTGATGAAGTTTTGAAATTTTAAAATTCTTTTTTTTATATTTAATTTTTTTTTATTTGAAATTTTATCTTCTGTCTTTAAACTTTGATTTAGAATGTTTGGAGCCATTAAATTCTTTACCACATTTTTTGATTCACAAAAATGGCAATTTAAAAAACTTTTTTTTTTTAATTTTTCAAATTCTAAGGATGATGAAAACCAACTATCAAAATCTCTTTCACAATCATTACACTTTAATTTGTATTTTATCATACTTAAGTTCTGTAATCTGAATTAATTTCTAAATATTTTTTTGTTAAATCCATAGTATAACAAGTAAAATTTTTTTTTCCCAAATTCATTTCTATAATAATATTTATCAGACCACCTTTCATGTATTCTTTAAGATTTTGCTCTGAATAATTTTTCGAAAGTTGACCTTTTTCTACTACCTTATTGTTACCAATTGTTAAATTTATTGAATTGATATTTAAATCTATTTCTGATTTTCCTACTGCCATCATAATTCTACCCCAATTTGGATCTTCTCCTGCAATAGCAGTTTTTACTAATAGAGAATTAGCTACTGAGAAACTAATTTTTTTAGCATCTTCTTCGGATTTACATTTTAACACATCTATTTTTATAAATTTTGAGGCACCTTCCCCATCATTTACTATTCTTTTTGCAAGATTTAATAATACATTGTTCACAGATTTATCAAATTCTCTTAAATTAATATCATTTGAATTTTTTATATATTTGTTTTTTGCACTCGCAGTAGAAAAAAATGTAATCATATCGTTTGTGCTTGTATCTCCATCACACGTTATTGCGTTAAATGTATTGTTGATATTTTTGTTCAATATTTTTTTCAACACTAGTGAAGGTAGGTTTGCATCTGTAAAAAGATAGGCCAGTGTAGTTGCCATATTTGGAGAAATCATACCTGAACCTTTTGCAATTCCATAAATTTTAATTTTTGTTTTACCAATTTTACATTCCTCCATAGCTAATTTAGGTTTTAAATCAGTCGTTAAAATGCTCATAGCTGCTTTTATCCATAAATATTTATTTTGAGTATATTTTATTTTGTCTACTAAATTGTTAATTGAGGATTTAATTTTTTGTAAAGGAAAAATTTCCCCTATTGTCCCAGTACAACCAAATATAATTTCATTAGATTTAATTTTTTTTGGTGAGTCTTCGTCTAATTTTTGTTTGTCAGTCAATAAGGTTGCGATCTTATCTGCGATTTCTTTTAATGAATTAAAACCTTTTGTGCCTGTTAGACAATTAGCATTACGAGCATTTACCAATAGAGCTCTTATTTTTTTACTTTTAATAGATTTGTTCCATTTAATATTCTCTGAAATTACTTTTGACTTTGTGTAAACGGAGGCATACTCAGCTCCATTTCTGAAATAAAAAAGAACAAGGTCATCTCTATTATTATTGTATAGATTAGCAGATGTGACTGAAATTGATAATCCATCTAAGTGGTCTAAATCTTGAAAGTCTGCCATTTTTGACCCATCTTTTTTAGAAAAGAGAAAATTGCTCAAATTTATAGCCATAATATTTAAAATTTTTAGTTAATGACTATATAATTATTTAGATATTAATGTATATGAAAAATTAAAAAATGTTAAATCCTTTAAGTTTTATAAGTAAAATTTTTAAAAGTAGCAACCAGGATGAAATTGACAAAATTCAACATCTTGTAAAAAAAATAAATAACCTTGAAAAAGAAATTTCAGACTTGGATGATAAAGATTTTCCAAACAGAACTGCCAAATTAAAAACAAAACTAGCTAAAGCAAAAATGTCTGATGAAATAATATGTGAAGCTTTTGCATTAGTTAGAGAGGCATCTAAAAGAAAAAGAGGAGAAAGACATTTTGATGTACAAATACTTGGGGGAATAGTTTTACACCAAGGTAAAATTGCAGAAATGAAAACTGGTGAGGGCAAAACTATTACAATTGCTCTTGCGGCCTATTTAAATTCACTTTACGGATATGGAGTACATATAGTTACTGTAAACGATTACCTTGCCAAAAGAGATTGTGAAAACATGTCAAAAATTTATAATTTTTTGGGGGTGACTTGTGGCTTTATAAATAATAACCAGGACGATGAGGAACGATTAAAAAATTACAATTGCGATATTACGTATGCCACTAACAGTGAGCTTGGTTTTGATTATTTAAAAGATAATATGAAACTTTCTTTAAATCAAATTGTTCAAAAAAAAAGATATTATGCAATAGTGGATGAAATTGACTCTTGTCTGATAGATGAGGCTAGAACTCCATTAGTTATTTCTGGTCAAGCTGAAGATATAAGTAAACAATATAAATCAGTAAATCAATTTGTAAAAAGTTTAATACCTTCTAATTATGAAATAGATGAAAAAGATAGATCTATAATTTTAACAAACGATGGTATAGATAGTGTGGAAAAAATTTTAAGTAGGGCAGGAATACTTAAAAACAACAATTTTTACGATCCTATAAACCTACATATTGTTCATCATGTTAATCAAGCATTAAAAGCCAATTTCATTTTTAAAAAAGATAAAGATTATGTTCTTATGGATGGTAAAGTGAAAATTATAGATGAAATATCTGGTAGAATATTAGAGGGCAGAAGATATGCGGACGGTCTTCATCAAGCAATTGAAGCAAAAGAAAATGTAAAAATAGAAATTGAAAATCAAACTTTAGCCTCTATTACCTATCAAAACTATTTTAAGTTATATCAGAAACTCGCAGGGTGCACGGGAACAGCATTAACAGAAAGCCAAGAATTTTTTGAAATATATAATTTGAAAGTTCTTTCAATACCAACAAACAAAAAAATGATTAGAAAAGATCTTAATGACAAAATATTTAGAACAGAAAAAGAAAAACAAAGTGCTATTATAAATCTAATAAAAGATTGCAATAAAAAAGCGCAACCTGTTTTAGTTTTTACATCAGGTGTAGATAAATCAGAGATATATTCGGAGCTTTTAAAAAAAGAAAAAATTGAACATATAGTTTTGAACGCAAAGAATCATGAAAGAGAGGCAGACATAATTGCTAATGCGGGTAAGTTAAACTCAGTCATAATAACCACAAGTATATCTGGCAGAGGTGTAGACATACAACTTGGTGGAAAAATAGATAACGTTGGTGACACAAAAAATAATGAAAAAGACAAAGTTAAAGCCCTTGGTGGTTTGTATGTAATAGGCACTGAGAGAATGGAGTCAAGAAGAGTTGATAATCAAGCAAGAGGAAGATCAGGTAGACAGGGGGATGAGGGTAGCTCAATTTTTTTTGTAAGTTTAGAGGATGACTTAATGAGAATATTTGGCTCTGAGTCCATTAATAACATGCTTGAAAAGCTTGGTTTAAAAGATGGAGAAAGTATTGATCATCCTTGGATCAATAAAGCACTTGAAAGAGCTCAACAAAAAGTAGAAGCAAGAAATTTTGATATAAGAAAAACACTTTTAAAATTCGACAATGTACTTAATGACCAAAGACAAGTAATTTTTAATCAAAGAAACAAAATTTTAAATACAAAAGAGATAACACAAATTATCGACAAACTGTTAGATGACGAGATTAAAGAAATTATTAAAGAAAAAAACAAATCTTTAAATCTTGAAAAAAATAAAGTTTTGAAAGGTAAATTCGAAATTTTACTTCAAAATAAAGATTCAAAATATCTTGATGGAATTTTTTCATCTAATCAAAATGAGATTAATAGAGCCATTAAGGAAAAATTTAAGGACAAAAGAAAACAAAGAATAATACTTTTATCCGATATTGGTAATAACGATCTTGAGAAAAAAATTTTTTTACAAATTATAGATATGAATTGGAAGAATCATATACAATATTTGGAACAGTTAAGACAAGTGATTGGCTTAAGATCTTATGGACAAAGAGATCCGCTGATTGAATATAAAAAAGAATCTTATGAACTTTTTGAAAAATTACTGGAAAAAATAAGACAGGATACAATAGTATTATTATTAAATTTAAAAGTCACAGAGAACGTTGCTACAACTAATCAAAGCAAAAAAGTGGTCGATGCAAATAGAAAGAAAATTGGTAGAAATGAACTTTGTTTTTGTGGATCAAATAAAAAATACAAGCATTGCTGTGGTTCTTTATAACGATAGTAAGTATAATAATAAAATTAAAGTAACAAAAACAAATGATGATATCAAATATTTATTTTTCCAAAGACTATTATTTACACTAAATATTTTTTTTACACTTTTAGAAAACAATTCCTCTGATGACAAAAATTCTTTAGGAAGGCTTTTTTGTCTTCCAATATTTAAAAATTTATTTTTTCTGTGGTCAATTATATCCTGTTTAGACATTGTGTTTAGTTCCCCCAAATGTCTGCTTATGGATTTTCTTAATTCTAAAAGCATTTTATCCTTATCTCTATGGGCCCCACCGCTTGGTTCTTTAATTATTTCATCAATTATTTTTAGATCTAGTAAATCATTAGACCTAAGTTTCATTGCGGTAGCTGCTTCTAAGGTTTTTTTTGGATCTCTCCACAATATAGAAGCACATCCCTCTGGTGAAATTACAGAGTAAATTGCATTTTCAAACATTAGAATTTTATTTGAAGACGCTAAAGCAATTGCCCCTCCTGATCCACCCTCTCCAATTATTATTGAAATGGTTGGTACACCCAAAGACAATGAGCATTCAATTGATTTGGCTATTGCCTCTGCTTGGCCTCGCTCTTCAGCACCAACACCTGGATAAGCCCCTGGTGTATCTATAAATATTACCAACGGTAAACCAAATTTGTCAGCAATTTTCATTAACCTTATGGACTTACGATAACCTTCGGGTTTCATCATTCCAAAATTTCGCTCAATTCGAGTCTCAAGATCGTCCCCTTTTTCTTGTCCTAAAACCATTACAGAATGACCTTCAAAATTCGCAAGTCCAGCTATCGTAGATTTATCTTCTCCAAATAATCTGTCCCCAGATAAAGGAAAAAAATTCTCAAAAAGATTATCTATAAAAAATTTTGATTTTGGCCTATCCTCGTGCCTAGCTACTAAAGTAGTTTGCCAAGGATCAAGTTTTGAATAAATGTTTTTTAACTTTTCGTCGAGATCTTTCTGTAATTTATCAATTTTACTAGTATCCACAGATGATAGTCCTTCATTATTATAAGGGTCTTTAAGTTTGTCTATCTCTGCCTCAATGCTTTTAATATCATTTTCAAAATTTAAATAATTTTTCATATATCTCAATATTCATTATATTTTAAAAAAGGCAATAAAATGATTGCGATAATATTGACAGAAATAAACCTTGTAAATATAGAATTAAATAAAATATTATAAATTATGGATAAAATCAAAAAACAATATCAAACTGTTGGAAGGTTATATGTCAATAAAATCTTGTACAATTTTGTTAATAAAGAACTTTTAAAAAAAACTAAAATTAAATCGAAACATTTTTGGTCTGGCCTTGATAAATCTCTTTATCATCTAAGAGAAAAAAACAATAAACTATTACAAACCAGAAAAGATTTAAAAAATTCTATTGATAAATGGCACTTAAAAAATAAAGAAAAAAAATTTAATTTAATTAATTATAAAAAATTTCTTTTAGACATAGGGTATTTAAAAAAAAAGGTAACAAATTTTAAAATTGAGACTAAAGATGTAGATGATGAGATAGCAAAAATACCCGGTCCACAATTAGTTGTTCCCGTATCTAACGCTAGATATGCTTTAAATGCAGCCAACGCTAGATGGGGAAGTTTGTACGATGCACTTTATGGAACTGATGCTATTGGTTCAGAAAAATTAGATAATAGGTATAATCCGGTAAGAGGTGGAAAAGTAATTAGATACTGTAGAGATTTTCTTGATGAAGTATTCCCTTTAAAAAATGGATCCTGGAAAAAAATTAATTCTTTAAAAATAATCTCGAACAAACTAGTTTTAAAAATAAATGATAAAAATATTAAACTTAAAAACCCCAAACAATATAAAGGTTATAGATCTGATAATAAAAAATTAAAAGGTGTGCTTTTAGTTAATAACAATTTACATGTTGAATTAATAATAAATCCATATGCTTTTAGTGCTAATAATGATCCTATGGGTCTCAGCGATTTAGTTATAGAGTCAGCAGTTTCCACAATAATAGATCATGAAGATAGCGTAGCAGCTGTAGATGCAGAGGACAAAGTTTTGGGATATAGGAATTGGTTAGGATTAATGAAAGGAGATCTAAAGGTAAAATTTGAAAAACTTGGAAAAAAATATGAAAGATTTTTAAATTCTGACAGAAACTATATTTCTTCAAATGGTAAAAATCTTAAATTACATGGGAGAGCTTTATTGCTGAATAGAAATGTTGGTCATTTAATGAAAACTCCAGCCATTCTTTTTTCGGATAAATCACAAATACCTGAAGGTATTTTAGATGCATTCATAACTTCAGCAGCTTGTCTTCACGATTTAAAGCGAAAAAAAAATTCAAGAACTGGCTCAATTTATATTGTGAAACCCAAAATGCATGGTCCAGATGAAGTTGCTTTTGCTGATGAAATTTTCTCAAAAGTTGAGGAAGTTTTAAATCTAAAAAAAAATACAATAAAAATTGGAATAATGGATGAGGAGAGAAGAACTAGCTCTAATCTTAAACAATGTATTAAAAGAGTTAAAAAAAGAGTAGTTTTTATTAATACTGGGTTTCTAGATAGGACTGGAGATGAAATGAATACTTCCATGGAAGCAGGCCCAATGATTAAAAAAGGTGACATGAAGAATTCAGCATGGATAACAGCATATGAAAATAATAATGTAAAGATCGGTTTAGAATGTGGTTTTTCTGGAAAAGCTCAAATTGGAAAAGGAATGTGGGCAGCTCCAGATAAGATGCAAGATATGCTAAACCAAAAAATTAATCACCCAAAATCAGGGGCAAATTGTGCCTGGACTCCTTCGCCAACTGCAGCAACGCTTCATGCAATGCATTATCATAAAATAAATGTATTTGATGTTCATAGAAAAATAGAAAAAAAAATAAAATTTGATTTGGATAGATTATTGTCAATACCTATTATATCAAAACCAAAATGGAACATTGATGAAATAAGAAATGAGTTAGAGAACAATTGCCAAGGAATTTTAGGTTATGTGGTAAGATGGATTAATAATGGAATAGGATGCTCTAAGGTACCCGATATTAATAACATTGGGTTAATGGAAGATAGGGCTACTTTAAGAATATCATCCCAGCATATTGCGAATTGGCTACATCACAATATTTGTACTACTCTTCAGGTTTTAGAAACTTTAAAAAAAATGGCAAAAATTGTAGATGATCAAAATAGAAACGATCCAGGCTACGAAAAGATGTCTACTAACTTTGATAAATCTATTGCTTTTAAAACTGCTTGTGATTTAATATTCAAGGGAAAAGATCAACCGTCTGGTTACACTGAACCGTTATTACACACTAACCGATTTTTAAAAAAAAATTAAAGCTGGGTTCTATTTTTAAAAGCAGAAAATAGTGTGCCATCATCTAAATTTTCAATCTCGCCGCCCACAGGCAGTCCTTGTGCTAATTTAGAAATTTTCACATTAGTATTTTTCAGGATTTCTTCAATGTAATAGGCAGTAGTTTGCCCTTCAACCGTAGCGCTTGTAGCTAATATAACTTCCTCGATGTTTTGCTTTTTTACTCTATCTAAAAGTGAGTCAACTAGCAGTTTTTGACTTTTATCAACTGATCCAGAGATAGTTCCACCAAGGATATGAAAATAGCCAGTAAAAATATTTGAGCTTTCTATACTCCACTGATCTGCAATAGTTTCTACGACACAAATTTTTGAAAATTTTTTTTGTAAATAACTACAATTACATTCATCTTTTGAGGACTTTAATACTCCACAATAATTGCACCTCGAAATATTTTTATATACATTTACCAGTGCATTAATTGTGGGCTTCATTATCTCATCCTTATTATTTATTAATTTTAAGATAATCCTTTTTGCAGACTTTGGTCCTAGTCCAGGGAATTTAGATATAGCCTTTATAAGTTCTTCAATTTCCCTAATTTCCATCATATTTTACAGTGGCCATTTAAAACCTGGTATACCAAAACCTCCGGTGACTTTAGAAAGTTCGTCAGAGGTCTTTAATTTAAGGTTATTTTTTGCGTTATTGTGAGCTGCAATTATTAAATCCTCTAACAAAGACTTGTCCTCTTTAAAAACACTGTTAGATATTTGTAAACTGTCAATTTCCCCGTCACCATTTAAAACTACTTTTACCTCCCCTCCTCCAGAGGTACCTTCCACTTTGATATTTCTTATTTTTTCTTGGCTTTCTTTAACCTTTGACTCAATTTCCTTAGCCTTTTCCAAAATTTTATTAAAATCATTCATTAGAGTCCTCCTCTAGATTTTTTATATTAATTATTTCTAAGTCTGGGAATAGATCTTTTGCTTTTTTATATGTATTCGAATTTTTTATATTCTCCAATTTATTTTTTTTATCTTGATTCTGAATTTCTTTCATGGTTTTTGATCCAATTTTTTTTGATAGCAAAATAATCCATCTTTCACCTGTCCAATCCAATAATTTGGAAGTCAAATTTTTAATAAAATCCTTATCAAGATTTTCATTGAAAGAGATTTCAATGTTATTATTCTTAAAGCTAATCAAATTAACATTATTTTCTAATTCATATTTTAAATTGATTTCTTTTTTTAAAATGCACATTGATATTAGTTCGGAGAAAGAGTTTATTTTTGATTTATTAGAAATCTTTTCATTTTCTGGAGAAATTTTTTGTTGTTCCTGTGAAGAAAATTTAATTTGATTTATTGTTTTGTTATTATTTAGATCCTTTTCTTTTTTTTTTGTATAGTCGTCATTTTTTAAATCATCTTTTTCACTAAAACCTATGTTACTTAAGTCTTCAAATGTATCTATTTCTCCAGGTGTTTTTCTTTTTAAATACATTAATCTAATCAAAAACATTTCTACTGCTAAATGTTGATTAGCAACTAAACTTATTTCTTTTAAAATATTTACAGAAAATTCCCAAAATAATAAAATTGTTTTACTATCAATTTTGCTTGCTAAGTTTTTAATTCTTTTGAAATCTGTTTCTGTAAACTCTATTGATGAACTTAAACTGTTTATACTATTGTGATTTTTTAAGTAATAAATAATTTCTAGAAAATTATTTATGAATAATTTTGGTTCTACTCCCTGATTATAAATATTTTTATAAAACTCTAGAACTTTATTCTCATTGCCCTTCAATAATTCAGTTATTAGATCTAAAATGTAACTTTTGTCAAAATAGCCAAATATTTCTTGCGCAGACTCCAGATCTAATTTTTTATTATTTTCATTATCACTAAGTAGTAATCTATCTAATAAAGAAAGCGCATCTCTAACAGAACCTTCAGATATTTTAACTATTAATTTTAATATATCCTCATCTAAAACTTTTTCTTCCATCGAGATCACTCTCTTTAAAAAAATTAATAGTTCATCATAACTAATTCTCATTAGGTCAAATCTTTGACATCTTGATAGTACAGTTATTGGTATTTTATTTACTTCTGTTGTTGCAAAAATGAATTTCAAATATTCTGGTGGTTCCTCGAGTGTTTTTAGTAACGCATTAAAAGCTTGCTTGCTTAGCATGTGAACCTCGTCAATTATAAATATTTTATATTTTGATGATGTGGGCCCATATCTTGAAAATTCGATCAAATCTCTAACATCGTCGACACCTGTTTTGCTAGCCGCATCTATTTCAAGAACATCTATATGCCTAGAATCTGATATCTGCTTACAATTATCACACTGGTTATTGACGCAATTTTCTTTGTTTAAATTTAAACAATTAAGTGACTTAGCTAAAATTCTGGCTATTGTAGTTTTTCCAACACCTCTTATCCCTGTAAATAAAAATGCATTAGGGATTTTATTTAATTCGATTGACTTTTTAATGGCTTGTACAATTATTTTTTGACCAACCAATTCATCAAAAAATTGAGGTCGATATTTTATTGCTAGTACTTTTTTATTAATGCTCATTTTTAGGGACCAGCCAACCTGGAAAATACTCATTACCCTTGCTCTTTTTCAAGCCTGGGGGAGTTTATGGTAATACCACCTGGATGGCCCCAAGTTTATTATAACAGTTATATTTTCTAGTCTACAACAAAAGTTTTTAATTATTTTATATTTCTATACTCGCTTGCTTCATAAACTCCGAGTATATCTAAATTAACAGTATGAAAACCTAGTTCTTCTAAAGACTTTTGTATTTTTGGATCCTCTATATGACCGTACATATCACAAATAAATAGATACTGCTCAAAACTATTTTGGTCTGAAAAACTCTCCAACTTACTTAAATTTACATTATTTGTGGCAAAACCTCCAAGACATTTATAAAGAGCCGCCGGTTTATTTTTAACCTTGAATATACAACTTGTAATATAGTTTTTATTTTCAAATTCTGGATGAGATTTTTTCTTGCCCATTATTAAAAATCTGGTCACATTACTTCGATTATCCTCAATATTTTTTTTCACGATTTTCAAGTCATAAATTTTAGCAGCAAGCTCAGAAGCAATAGCAGCCTCATTTTTTAATTTTTTTTCGCTTATATACTTTGCACTACCAGCAGTATCTGCAGCAATTATGGGTTCAAATTTGTTAGAATTGATTAATTTTTGACATTGAGAAATTGCTTGAGAATGTGATCTTACTGACTTAACATTTTTAAGTTCATTATCTTTTAAAATCATTAAATTGTGTTTTATTTCCTGAAAATGTTCAGCGTAAATTTGTAGTTTATACTTATTAATCAAGTACTGAATATCAGCAACCCTTCCGGCTATAGAATTTTCTACTGGTATTATTGTTTTATGTTCTTCATTTTCATTACAATGCTTAAAACAATCTTCAAAAGTATTATAAGGTATGAAATCATATTCTGGATAAATTTTCTTTGCAGCTAAATGGGAATAAGCGCCGGGAGATCCTTGATAAACAATTTTCATAATTTCTTGATTTTATATTCCATAATTTTTTTTATTTCCACATAATCCTCAACTGTATCAATGCCAAAAGACTTATTTTTACTATATACAACATCAATATTAATACCATTTTCAATAGCTCTTAATTGTTCAAGTCTATGCTTAATTTCATTTTTGGATTGTCTTAAATTTACAAATTTTTTTAAAATGGATGTCCTAAATTGATATATTCCAATATGACCATAAGCATTTTTTTTTGGATGTTTGCATTTTCTTAAAAATTTTTGAGCTCTAGATATTTTTTTTTTTTCTATATTGTTATTAGTAATTACTTTAACAATACCTTTATCTATAAAATCAGCCTTAGTAATTTTATTTCCAAGTGTGCCAATATCTAAATTTTTTGAAATTATATTATTATTTAAATTAGCAATATCTTTAGGATCAATAAAAGGTTCGTCTCCTTGAAGGTTAATAATATATTCACAATTCAATTTTTTACTGATTTTTTTATATGCTTCAAATATTCTATCTGTTCCAGTTTTGTGGTTTTTTTTTGTTAAAATAAATTTACCTTTAATTTTTGAAATCTCATTAGCAATTTCCCTGTCTCCTGTTGCTACATAAACCTTGCCAACCCTAGACTCTATTGCTCTTTTATAAACATGCTGAATTATTGATAAATTGCCTATTTTTAGCAAAGGTTTATTAGGAAGGCGAGTTGCACTCAATCTTGATGGTATTATAATGATAGTTTTAGACATAAATTGTAAAATCTGTGCGTCTATGAGACGCAAACTTTTTTTTAGTTAGCATTTTTTTCAATTAACATGTTATACGTAATTTATACACAGAATAATGGACTCGTTTGAGATAAACAAAATCATAGCTTCAATACTACTCGTAGCATTATTAATAATAGGTATTAGTAAAATTTCAAATATCATATTTAAAGTAGATAAATTAGATAGTTCTGCTTATAAAGTAGAGCTTCCTGATGATGATGCTAAGCAAATAAGTGAGGAGAACACCATGAAAGCTGATGATAAAGTTGATATCTCGGCTCTTATGGCATTAGGTGATATTGCACATGGCGAAAAGGTTTTTAAAAAATGTTCAGCTTGTCATTCGATCGAAGCAGGAGGAGGTAATAAAATCGGACCAGCATTATATAATGTGGTAGGTAGAAAAATTGCGGCTGTGGAAGATTATAAATATTCAAAAGCATTAGTCGAATACGAAAAAAATTGGTCTTTTGAAGAGCTTAATGGTTTTTTAATAAAGCCCCAAAAATGGATCAAGGGCACAAAAATGGCTTACGCAGGATTAAGGAAAGAAAAAGATAGAGCCTCAGTTATTTTATATCTAAATAAATATTCAGATAACCCACTTCCTCTACCCTAATTTTCCAAAGCAATATAATAATATGCTTTTTTGAACGTGAACTCTGTTCAAAGCTTGTAACCAAACACATGATCTCTTTCCTAAAAAAATTTCATCCGTAACTTCATTACCTCGAGGTAAACAATGTAAAAAAATACAATCTTTTTTTGCGTGACTAAATAATTTTTTATTAATTTTAAATTTTTTAAATTCAATTAATTTTTTTTTTTTATTAACTTTATCATTAAGAGATATAACCTTATCAGAAAATATTACATCAGCATTGTAGGCTGCTTTAACAGGATCATTATAAATATTAATTTTTCTCTTATTTTTTTTTACCCAATTTATAACTTCTAAGTTTGGTTGAAACTTTTTGGGACAACCTATACGTAAATTAAAAGAAAGTTTTACAGATGCTGCAATTAAACTATTTAAAACATTATTTGAATCTCCAATCCAGCAGATATTTAAATTTGAAATAGATTTTTTTTTAATTTCTTCAACTGTAAAAATATCCGACAGTACTTGCGTTGGATGAGAAGATGGGCTTAAACCATTAATTACTGGGATTGATAGATATTTTTTGAATTTTTCTAATTTGTTATCATCATCGGTTCTAAGCATAAATCCATCACCGTAGGTCGACAAAATTTTAGCGGTATCTGCTATACTTTCACTTCCTTGACCAAGATGAAGTTCGTTTGATCTTAAAGTGATTGTGCCCCCACCCAATTGTTTGATTGCTAAATAAAAACTTAATCGAGTTCTTAAGCTTGATTTTTCGAACATCTGTATTAATAGTTTGCCTTTAAGAGGTGATCCTTTGTCAACCTCTAAAGTATTTAATTTTCTTCTGTAATTTTTTCTTTTTTTAGCATCTAAGATAATATTTCTTAAATCTTTGGTTTTAATATCTTTTAAATTAATAAAATGTTTCATATTATTTTAAATCATTACATGCTTTTAAAATAATCTTTAACGCGGCATCTATTTCATTTTTTTTAACATTTAATGGAGGTAAAACTCGAATGACATTTTCTGCTGCACGAATTGTTAATAATCTGTTATCCATTAACTTTTGAATAAATTTTGTTGGATCTTTATAAAGTTGAATACCAATTAATAAACCCTTGCCTCTTATTTCTTTAATAGTTTTTGGATGTCTAGACTTAATATAGTTGAGACGTTCTAAAAAATATTTAGATAGTCTTTTTACGTTATTTAAAAAACTTTTTTTAGTTACAATATCCATAACTGTATTACCAACAGACATGGCCAAAGGGTTTCCTCCAAAAGTTGATCCATGAGATCCAGCAACCATTCCAGAGGCAACTTTTTTATTCATTAAAACTGCTCCAATAGGAAATCCACCGCCAATTCCCTTAGCAATTGGGACAATGTCAGGTTTTACTTTGGATTTCTCAAACGCAAAAAAATCTCCAGATCTTGCAATGCCACATTGTACTTCGTCTAAAATCAACAATATTTTTTTTTTGTTACACAAATGTCTTAGTTCTTTCAAACACCAATCAGGTATTACTTTAATCCCACCTTCCCCCATGATTGTTTCAACCATTATTGCAGCCGTGTTTTTATTTATTTTTTTTTTTAATGAGGAGTGATTTCCAAAATTAAAATGGTCAAATCCTGGTATTTTAGGGCCAAATCCTTCTGTCATTTTTTTTGATCCACTAGCAAAAATTGCAGCCAACGTTCTTCCATGAAATGAATTCTTAACACACAAAATTCTGTTTTTATTTGGTTTTCCAATTGAATAAAAGTATCTTCTCGCAACTTTAACCGCAGCCTCTGTTGCCTCAGTTCCGCTATTTTGGAACATTACAAAATCAGCAAAAGTTTTATTACACAACTTTTTTGCAAGTTTTTCACCTTCTGGAATTTGAAATGCATTAGAAACGTGCCATAGTTTTTTTGATTGATCTTTAATAGTTTTTATAAGTTTTGGATGCGAATGACCCAAAGAGTTTACCGCTATACCTTGAACAAAATCTAAATATTTTTTGTTATCAGAAGAATATAAGTAGCTTCCTTTTCCTAACTTAAATGAAATTTTTTTTCTATTATAATTTTTTGCTAAATAACTCACGACTTTATTTTATAACCTTTTTTGTATAAATAATATGCAATACTCCACAAAATTAGACTAAAAGATAACAAATATAGCAATCCAAATATTATAGATCCATCGCTAATACCAATCATTGAAAATCTCAATCCATCTATCATATGAAAAAAAGGATTATAAATGCTTAATTCTCTTAATACCTCAGGCAGCCTATCAATTGAATAAAATGTTCCCGATAAAAATGATAATGGTACTATAATAAAATTAGTCACAGTTGCCATGTTGTCAAATTTTTCTGCCCACATCCCAGCAATAAAACCTAATGATCCCATTAAAAATGAGGAGGAAAATAAATAAGTAAAAAAGTAGTTATAATTTAATACTTTTACATCTACTAATAAATTAAAGCAAATTATTGACACTATGCAAATAATAAATGATCTTGTTACTGAAGCCAAAACAATAGCTAAGGTAACTTCTGCTGCAGACAATGGGCTTCCAATTAAATCTACGATGTTTCCCATTACTTTACCCATTAATATTGATGATGAAGAATGTGAAAATGCTTGTTGGATTACCTGCATGGATATAAGTCCAGGAGCCAAGAACTCTACAAAAGGTAAGCCTAAAACCGCTCCCCTATCATCGCCCCATGCAATCGAGATTACAATTAAAAATAGAATACCAGTTAAGACAGGTCCTAAAATTGTTTGTCCAAATACAATTAAAAATCGTAAAGTTTCTTTTTTATATAAAGAGTAAAAACCTATCCAATTTATTAATCCAAATCTTCTTTTTCCAATTTTGTATTTATTATTTAATTCAACCATAAATATAATTCTTAATAATTTAAAAAAACTGTTAGAAAATAAAATAATATGCTTGTTAAAAAATTAAATTTATTTATGCTATATATTGTATTTTATAAATGCTAAACAACAAAATATAGTTTATGAGTTGGACAGATGAGAAGGTTGCTAAATTAAAAGAGTTATGGGGAAAGGGCAGCACTGCAAGTCAAATAGCTGAGATATTAGGTGGAGTGAGTAGAAATGCTGTAATTGGAAAGGCTCATAGACTAAACCTATCGGGAAAAATTATTGCAAAAAAAGGTTCTCTTATCCAAAGAAATGATAAATCACAAAATTTAAATGTTAAAAAGGTAAGAAAAGGAAAGTTTAAGTCTTTAGTTATTGAAAAAGATTTTGAACCCGAGAACCCTAAGCAACTAGAGGAGCTTGATGAAAATTCGTGTAAGTGGCCAATAGGTCATCCAAATGAAAAAGGTTTTTATTTTTGCGGCAGAACGTCATTAAAAGATTTTTCATATTGCCGCCTACATTTACTTTACGCGTTTCAACCGAAAAATAAAAAAGAAGAAGTTGTCGATAAAGATAGTGAAGTTCCAAAATTTATACAAAAGAAAATTAAGTCAGCTTAGTAGTTTTTTTTTTGCAGCGGTAAATTCTTTTCTAGTGATTGTTCCATTTTCGTAAAGACCTTTTAATTTTTTTAATTCACTAGAAATATTTTTTGAAGATCTAAATTTATTTTTTAGCTTTTCTGTATTATTAATTTTTTTTGCTTCTACTCCCCTATTAATTCCTAGGACAGCTAAATATAAAATGAAAAATAATATCAATCCAACAATAATGTAAATAATCCAGGCTATCATAATTTAAATTTTCTATTTTTTTTTGCATACTCTCCGGTTTCTTTCCACATATAACAATATTTTTCCACTTCGTTTTCGAAGTTTAGTTCAAATTTTTTTCCAATATCTAGGTTTGTTTTATGCTGTCCTGAAGGAATATTATCATAGTAAAGTAGTTTTATTTGGTCTTTAGTTATCAAAGGTTTTGGGAAAATTTGAAAAAAGGTTGCCATAACATTTGCAATAAATAGAGGAATTGGAATGAAAAATCTTTTTTTTTCAATTAATTTTAGTAACTTTTGTACTATTTCTTTAAATGTTAGTTCGTCAGGTCCAATGCATTCTATTGTTTGATTGCTTACATCACTTTCAATTATGTCTAAAATCAAATTACAAATATCAGCGCAATGCAAAGGCATAAATTTAGTTTTACCCTTGTAATATAAAGGGAAAAATGGGGACAAGTTAAGTAATCCCATAAGCATAGTTGTGAAATTGTCATCTACGGAATAAATAATAGATGGCTTTAAAATTATTGAATTTTTAAAGTTTTTACGAACTTCGATTTCACCCTTTAATTTACTAATTGCATACTTTGAGTCTTTTGCATTCTCAATACCTAGTGCTGAAAGATGGATAAATTTACTTATTTTATGTTTGTCACAAAGATTTGAAATAATACTGGGGAACCTTTCATGTATATTGACAAAATTACTTGCTCCCTTTTCAAATAAAATTCCAACTAGATTTATACAAACGTCAGCTTTTTTTATTAATTCCTCAATTTTTATAAGATCAAATATATTAGTTTCCACTATTTCAAGATAACCTGGATTTGCCTGAGTTTTTAGAATATATCCCTTTTGATGAAGATTTCTTGTAACTGCAGTCACCTTTAAATTTTTTTGCGTTAATCCTCTTATCAAGTTACGACCAATTTGACCACTGGCGCCAAAAATTAGACAATTTTTTGGTTTCATATATATATTATTATTTAAAAATTTTATGGATATTAAGCTTCACAAAAACGATTTACCAAAAGATTTAGATTTTGGCAATAAGATTGCAATAGATTGTGAGTTTATGGGTTTAAACTTTTTAAGAGACAAGCTATGTCTTGTTCAAATTTCTGCTGGTAATTCTGATGCACATATTATTCAACTTGATAGAACTAAATACGAGGCGCCAAATTTGAAAAAAATTTTATCGAACAAATCAATAATTAAAATATTTCATTATGCTAGGGCAGATTTAGTATTTATTAAAAAATATTTAAACATAGATATAGATAATGTTGAGGATACAAAGTTGCAGTCAAAATTAATAAGAAAATATACTGACAAACATGGTCTTAAAGATCTTGTGAAAGAATTCGTTGGCATAGATATAAGTAAACAATATCAATCTTCTGATTTTGGAGGTGAACTTTCATCCGCTCAGTTAAAATATTGTGCTCACGATGTTGTGTTTTTACATAAGATTAATGATGCATTAAATAAGATGTTAAAAAGAGAAAATCGTATAAATCTTTATAAAGATTGTTTGCGATATTTAAACACTAGAGTAAATTTGGACTTAGAGGGTTTTCAGGATGATATTTGGGCACACTAATGAGTGGTAAAAAATTTAAGAAAATAGCTCAAGATGTTATTTTATCTGAAATAAATTCTTTGAAAAAATTAAGAGCGTCTGTTGATAAAAACTTTAATAAAGTAATAGAAACTATTATTAGTTGTAAAAAAGGTAAAATAATATTATCCGGTGTTGGAAAGTCTGGTATAATTGCAAAAAAAATTTCTTCTACACTTTCATCTGTTGGGACGCCATCTTTTTTTGTAGATGCTAGCTCATGCTCTCATGGAGATTTAGGTCAAATAACATCTAATGATGTTCTTATACTAATCAGTAACAGCGGTGAGTCATCAGAATTAAAAAATATAATACAGTACGCTAATAGAAATAAAAATATAATTTTAATAGGTATAGTATCAAAAAAAAATTCACTACTTTATAAAAATTCTGACTTAAAAATTTTATTGCCTGAAGTTAAAGAGGCTGGCCCAGGGAATATTGTACCAACATCATCAACTATAATGCAACTTGCTATTGGAGATGCAATAGCTATATCAACAATGAAGTATAAAAACTTTGGTGAAAAAGAATTCAAAAAATTTCACCCATCTGGAAGTATTGGTGCTAAACTAAAAACAGTTGAAGATTTAATGTTAAAAGGTAAAAAAATCCCTTTTATTAATGAAAATATTAAAATGCGCGCAGCATTAAAAATTATTACGAAAAAAAAACTTGGTGTTTTAATTGTTCAGAATAATCTCAAAAAAACAAATGGAATCATAACTGACGGTCAGATTAGAAGAATAAACGAAAAAAAGGGAAATTTAGATAATCTTGTAGTTAAAGATGTAATGACAAAAAATCCTATATCTATAAATAAAGAAGTTCTAGCCGTAAAAGCTCTAGCGTTAATGAATTCAAAAAGAATAACATCTTTATGTGTTCATGAAGATATCTCGAGAAGTAAAACTATTGGTATAATTCATATCCATAATATTTTGGAAAATAATATTCAATAAATGGATAAAAAAACATACATTCAAATTTTCATAGTTTTTGTAATATTGATTATCATAACAATTGTTTATCTAGATTATTTTAGAAATATAAATGTTAAAAAATTGAATCAGTCAGAAAATACTAATATTGAAATTAACAAAGGATCTGAGGATTTAATTACAGAAATGTTCTATTATTCAGAAGATAATAAAGGTAACAGGTATGAAATTAAATCTGAATACGGAGTTATTAATCCTAATAAATCAAATCTAATATTAATGGAAAAAGTCTCTGCAGTTATATTTATGTTGAAAGGAGAGAAAGTTTTTATCAGTTCTAACAAAGCTGAGTATGACGATAATAACAATGATACAACTTTTAGTGGCTCAGTGAAAATGATCTATAGTGATCACAAAATAAATTCTGAGTATATGGACCTATCTTTTAAGGACCAAACAGCAACTTTGTATGATAAAGTAAATTATAACAGTAGTTTAACTAAACTAAGTGCTGATAAGATATTTATAGATTTTGTGAATAAAAACACAAAAATTCAAATGGATGATGAAAAGAAGAATATTCTGGTGAGGAGTAATTTAAAAAATGTCAGTAATTAAAAAGTTCCGAATAATAAAATTTAAGCAAAAAAAACCACTTTTGAAATTAGAAAATATAAACATAGCATTCGCAAATAGACCTATATTACAAAATATTAACTTGGAAATAAATCATGGCGAGATACTTGGCATGCTGGGACCAAATGGTGTAGGAAAGTCAACTATATTTAATTTGATCACCGGTCTTATAAAACCCGACAAAGGTAAAATAATTATTAAAGATGAAAACGTTAATGAATATCCAATATTTGTAAGAACATCTAGATTTAAATTAAATATTTGTCCACAAATTGGTGGTTATTTTTTCGATTTAACTTTACAAGAAAATCTGAAAGCGGTGGCAGAAATACAAATTAAAGAAGCTAGAACTAGAGAGGAAAAAATCAATTATTTAATTTCAAAATTTGATTTGGAAAATATAAGAGATATAAAAGCTCGTTTTCTATCTGGAGGACAAAAAAAACGTTTAATTCTAGCAATGGCTTTGTTAGGCGATCCAGAATTACTTCTTTTAGATGAACCTTTTAGTGCACTAGATATAAAATCAATAAAAACATTACAAGATATAATTATAAATTTACAATCAGAAAGAAAAATAAGTATTTGTATTACAGATCATCAAGCTGCTGATTTACTTAGAGTCTGTGACTCTGCAATCGTTTTAGCCGATGGAAAGGTTGTGGCAAAAGGAACTCCTTCAGAGTTAGTAAAAAATGAAAATGCAATAAATGCATACTTTGGTGACTCTTTTAAATTTAATTAATCTAATGGTTAAAATAGTTATTCAAAAGAAAATAAAAGATTTTAATAAAATAATTAATGTAGATGGTGACAAAAGCCTATCTATAAGATCATTATTAATTGGTTCACAATCATATGGAATATGTAAAATAAAAAATTTACCTAAGGCTGAGGATGTATTAAGTACAATAAAAGGGCTTAGAAGATTAGGTGTTAAAATAATTTTTAAAAATAGAAACTGTTATCTTTATGGTAATGGATTAAATGGATTTAGTTACAAAAAAAATATTAGTATAAATGCAGGAAACTCAGGTACATTTGCTCGACTTTTGCTTGGTCTTTTGATCAAGTCACCCTTTTCGGTAAAGATAATTGGAGATAACAGCTTATCAAAGCGAGACTTTCAAAGAATTATAAATCCACTGCAGCAATTTGGGGCAAAGTTTTTTTCAAATCACAAAAAAAACCTTCCTTTAAAAATAATTGGTTCAGATTATCTTAGGCCAATAAATTATTTTGAAAAAAAAGGTTCTGCTCAATGTAAAAGTTCAGTTATTTTGGCTGCAATGAACACACCTGGCAAAACAATTATTAATGCAAAAAAATCAAGAGATCATACTGAGTTATTTTTAAAATACTTAAAATTACCAATAAAAATATACAAAAAAAAACAATTTGATAGAATTGAAGTAATTGGTGAAAATCAGTTTAAATCATTTAATTATATAATTCCTGGAGATATCAGCTCAAGTGCTTTTTTTATAGTTTTAACTCTTCTCTTAAAAAATTCTAAATTAAAAATTAAAGACGTTAATATAAATCCCTCTAGAATAGGATTCATTAGGATAATAAATAAAATGGGAGCAAAAGTGAAATTTACAAACAAAAGAAAAGTTCATGGAGAACAAATTGCAGATATATATGTAAAAAGCCAGAAAAATTTAAAACCTATAAATTGCCCTGTAGAGCTAAATAGTAATGCTATAGATGAATTTTTAATAATTTTTCTGCTTGCATCTAAGGCTTCTGGTACATCAAGTTTTAAAAAACTTGAGGAATTAGACAAGAAAGAAAGCCCTAGACTAAAATTAGCATCTCAAATATTAAAAAAAATAGGTGTAAAAATAAAGTTAGGAAAAGGATCAATTAAAATTTTTGGCAATCCAAATTTAACCCTAAATAAAAATATTTTGATAAAAGACTACTACAAAGATCATAGAATATTTATGACATCTGTAATTGCTGCATTGTCATTAGGCGGAAAGTGGACTATAGAAGATATGGAGTCGCATAAAAGCTCTTTTCCCTCTTTTATTAGTATTTTAAAAAAAATTGGATACAAATTTCAGTAATTCTTAAAACATTAATTAATTAACCTTAAAAATTGTTGAATTTTATGGTGTTTAAATTTGTTTTGTTTCTTGATTAATTCAAAAAATTTCTCTAAAAGCTCTCACTTAAATAATTAATGGAAATATATAAAGATACAAATACAGACGCATCTAAAGAATTTGAAAAACTTCTTAATAATCAAATTTCTAAAACAAAAAATCTTACTGAGGGTAAAATTATTGAGGGTACTGTAACAAAGGTCGGTGAAAAATATGTATTTTTATTTATTGAGGGCCTTAAATCTGAACCTTTGGTTGACATAAACGAGCTGAAAACTTTAGGTCAAGAAGGCAAATTAAAAGTTGGTGAAAAGATACAAGTATTGCTCGAAAGGATTGAAGACAAAAATGGTGAAGTGATAGTTTCAGCAAGTAAGGCTCAAAAAATAAAGGGTTGGGATACATTAGTTAAAGCTTTCGAAAATAACGAGCCTATTATGGGTAAAATTACAAGCAAATGTAAAGGCGGAGTAATTGTTGAACATATAGATACTGGCTCTCTAATGTTCTGTCCAGGTTCACAAATATCAGATATTCCAATAAAAGATATATCGCACCTTATTAACGAGCCACAAAAATTTGCATTAATTAAAATGGATAAGATTAGAGGTAATGCATGTGTGTCTAGGAGACAAATAATTTCTTCTGGTAAAAAAGAAGATAAAGCAAAAATTATAGAGAAGTACAATGAGGGAGATATTATTAAAAATGCAGTAGTAAAAGGATACAGTTCTTTTGGTTGTTTTTTTAATGTTAATAATGAGTTAGATTGCCTCGTACATTTGCAAGAAATTAGCTATTCAAGAGTCAATCATCCAGAAGAAGTGTTTAATATAGGTGATAAACATGATCTGCTAGTAATTAATGTTGATAAAGAAAAATTACAAATTGGTTGTAGTATTAAGCAACTGTCTCCTGATCCTTTTGATAAAATTTCAAACTATGAATTAAATAAAAAATATGAGGTTAAAGTAATTAAAATAATGGACTTTGGTGTGTTTGCAGAACTGGAGCCTGGATTAACAACATTATTACATTCAAGCGAAATAAGCTGGACTAGAAAAAATGTTTCTCCAAAAAAATTTTTCAAAGTTGGGGATAAAATTAATTGCGTTATAACTGAAATTGATAAAGACAAAAGGAGAATAGCAGTTTCTTACAGATTAACTAAAGAAAATCCTTTTGATCAAATTCAAAAAAATAACCCAGTTGGATCGGAGTTAAGTGGTACAATAAGTAGCATGAATGAATATGCAATTTATCTAAAATTGGATGATTATGAGATTGATGCGTTTCTTCATTTTAATGATTTGAGTTATACTGGTGTTCCTGAAGAAATTGCGAAAGATTTCAAACTGAGAGATAAAATGAAAGTTAAAGTTCTTGAAATCAAAAAAGATTTGCAAAAAGTTCGAGTTGGCCTAAAGCAAACTCAAAAGGATCCTTTTGATTTCTTTAAAAACAAAAAAATTAATGACACGATTACTGTAAAAGTGCTTTCCTCTGATAATAAAGGTTTAATGGTTCAACCGGAGGGCTGTGGTTTAAATTTGTTAATAAAAAAGTCACAAATTGCTGTGTCATCTTCTGACGCTAGACCTTCAAGGTTTGTTGGGGGTGAAAGGATAGATGCTGCCATTTCAGAATTAAATATAGACAAAAGAAAAGTTTCACTTAGCATTAAACTTTTAGAAGAACTTCAAAATAAGGAAGCTGTATCCAAATTTAGTTCACCATTGTCAGGAAAAAACTTACCTTTTTCAACTTTGTCTGATAAACTTACAAAAAAAAAAGAAAAAAAATAAAATTTACTAAGTAAATTGCCAGTATCTAAGTCAAATTTAATAAAACAATTAGTACGAATTTACCCAAATTTATTAAAAAAAGATCTTTTAAAAATATTTGATATATTTCTAAATGAAATAAAAATAGCTTTAAAAAACGGTGAAAGAGTAGAATTAAGAGGATGGGGTATATTCCATCAAAAAATTCAAAAAAGTAGAAATTCAAGGAACCCAAAATCTGGTGAAATTGTTTATACTCCAGAAAAGAAGAATATAAATTTCAAAATGAGCAAAGAATTATTTAAAATTATAAATGAAAAATAAAATTTTTATTGCTGTTGATACAAATAATCTTAAGAAAGCAAGGTCAATTATTTTACAAAGTAAATTAAAAAATTTTAAGATTGGTTATAAATTTGGCCTAGAGTTTCTAAATTCAAAAAATGGAAGAATTTTTATATCAAAATTAAAAAATAAGATTATATTTATTGATTTAAAACTGCATGACATTCCAAATACAATGTCTTCTACTTTAAATTCTTTGAAAGACCTTAAGATAGATTATATCACAGTTCATATATCCTCAGGTTTAAAAGCCCTGAGAGAAGTTAAGAGAGTTGCTGGAAAAATTAAGATAGTAGGAGTTACTACTTTAACATCTTTAGATAGTAAAGATTTGAAGGATATTGGACATAAGAGATCATTAAAAGAAATAGTTGTGATGCAATCAAAGTTAGCAAAAAAAGCTAAACTTGATGCATTAGTATGTGGTCCTCGAGAAGTCAAAATTGTCAAAAAAATTTTTAATAAAGAAATCATAACACCTGGTATAAGAATTTCTTCGAAAATACATGATCAAAAAAGAGTTATGTCACCTAGGGAAGCTTTTAATCAGGGAAGTGATTGGCTGGTAATCGGAAGAGATTTAACAAAAGGAAACATAAAAAAAAATTTTAAAATTTTAATTGATCATTTACGTCAATGACCTTACAATGTAAAATATGTGGCGTTTCTGATAATAATATTTTAAGATTTATTATCAATCATAAATTCCCGGCTCAATTCGTTGGCTTCATAGTGAACTACACTAAATCAAAACGCTTTGTTGAAATAGAAAAACTGAAAAATTTGCTTTCTAACGATAAAAAAAAAACAAAATTTGTTGCAGTATTAGTCAAACCTAATAATGAAATATTAGAAAATATAAAAGACTTAAATTTCGATTATTATCAAATTTACGATTGTACTCCTCAAGAAGTGAAAAGTATTAAAGAAAAATATAACAAAAAAATTATTTCAGCTATAACCGTAGAAAGCAAGATTGATATAAAAAAATATAAAGATTATTTAACTTTTTCCGAAATTATATTATTTGATTCAAAAGGATACGAAAAATCTATGGCTTTTGATCACAGTTTATTAGATGATATACCTAATAATTTTAAAAAAATGATTGCTGGAAATATTAAAATTAATGAAGTCATAAATTTTAAGAACAAAGAATATATTATTGATGTGAGCGGGGCTTTAGAGGATTTTTATGGAAAAAAAGATATGAATAAAATTGATAAATTTTTAATCGAGGTAAACAAGTCATGAAATTAAAAAAAAAAATTTCTGTTATAGATCAACATGACAAGTTAGGATTTTGGGGAGGTAAATTTGGAGGAAATTTTGTTCCTGAAACTCTTAAAAAGCCTATTAGCGATTTAGAAATTTTATTTAATAAACTCAAAAAAGACAGAAAATTCTTAAGTGAAAGAGATAAATATTTTAAAAATTGGGTAGGAGCTCCTACTAGATTTATAAAATTAAATAACCTCACAGAGTATGTGGGTGGAGCTGAAATATGGTCGAAAGTAGTGTCTGATGCAAATGGAGGTGCTCACAAAATTTATAATGCTACAGTTCATTGTCTTTTAGCAAAAAAATCAGGTAAAAAAATTATTTGTGGGGATACAGGAGCTGGTTATGCAGGGAAAATGTTAAGCATGGCTGCAAAAAAATTTGGCTTAAAATGTAAAATTTTTATGGGTGCAAAAGATATCGAAAGACAACAACCAAACGTTAAAGCAATTAAAAGTAATGGTGCAGAAATTGTGCCAGTTTATTCAGGCAGTCAAACCCTAGTAGATGCCGTCTCAGAATGTATGAGATTTTGGGTGGCTAATTGTGATACAACAGCAATGTGTGTAGGTTCAACAGTTGGGCCTAATATATTTGTTAAGATTTGTGGCTGGTCTACAAGTCAAATTTCAAGAGAATTAAAAATACAAATACTTGAACAATTTGGAAAGATACCAAAAAGATTAAAACTTTATAATTGTGTTGGAGGAGGGAGCTCAAGTTTTGGTTTTTGGAATGAATTTATGGATTATGATAAAAAGCAAGTTGAGTTTATAGGAGTTGAGGCAGGTGGGCCATCTAAAAGCAAAAAACATGCTGCACCATTAACTTACGGGTCTAAGATAGGTATTTTACATGGAGCTGCACAATATGTAAATCAAAACTCAGAAGGTCAAATTGAAGAAACAAAGTCAATTTCAGCTGGTCTGGATTATCCAGGAGTATCTCCGCTTCACTGTTTTTTAAAAGATACTAAGAGAGCAAGATATACTGCAGCAAGTGATGAGGATGCTCTAAAAGCTTTCAAAATTGTATCAAAGTATGAAAGCATAAGACCTTCGTTAGAACCAAGTCATGCCTTTTCAGTTGCAATTTCAGAGGCTAAAAAACTTTCTAAAAATACAATAGTTATAGTTAATAGTTGTGGAGATGCTTATAAAGATAGGAAAATTTTAAAAAAAAAATTAGGTGTAAAACTATGATAAATGCAATTTCTAAAGCTTTTAACTTCGCAAAAAAAGAAAGTAGACCAGCGTTGCTTACTTATACAGTCGCTGGAGACAACACAAAAAAAAATTCTTTGAAAATTTTAAAAGCTATATCTAAGTACGCTGATATTTGTGAGGTTGGATTTCCACATAATACACCAATTGCTGATGGGGGCCAGATTCAAACTAGCTCTTTTAGAGCAATAAAGAATGGCACTAAAATTAAGGATGTTTTCAAAATTGTTAAAGATTTTAAATTAAGTAAATTTTCGAAGCCAGTTATTTTAATGGGATACTTTAATATGGTATTACAGTATGGTCAAAATAAGTTTTTAAATGATTGCAAGAAAAATAAAATAGATGGTTTAATAATAGTTGATTTACCTTGGCCAGAAAATAAAAAATTTGCAAACGAGTGTAAAAAAAAATCTATTTCTTTTGTTCAGCTTATTTCACCCACTACATCGAAACATAGATTGAATTCAATAATAAAAGAATCACACAACATGATTTATTACATTTCAATGCTATCTACAACAGGAGGTAAGCTTAAAGTTTCACCTAAGAAAATTATTTTAAATTATAAAAAAATAAAAAGAATCGATCCAAAAAAAAAATGCGTTATTGGTTTTGGTATTACTGAAAAATCTATTTCAAAATTGAAAACTGCAGATGGACTAGTTGTAGGGAGTGCGATTTGCAAAGAAATAACTAGCAGTTTAAATAATGGACAAAATCCTGTCACAAAGGTTAGCAATATGGTAAAAAAATTGAAAAATAAAATTTTATGAATTGGTTAAAAAAAACACTAGATTTTGGTGAAAAAATTAAAAGATTTCTTAAAAAAAGACCGTCTCGTAAGGATATGGAGGAGAGTGATTGGACATCTTGTTGCAAAGGTCCAATTTTAAAAAAAGATTTAGAGAATAATTTATGGGTTTGTCCTGACTGTAACAAACATCATCGAATTAATCCTAAGCAAAGATTTGATTTATTATTCGGAAAAGATAATTACCAGATTCTAAAAACACCAATGCCACCAGATGATCCTTTAAATTTCACAGATACGAAATCATATAAAGATAGGCTTAGTAGTGCTCGAAAAAAAACTGGTTTAAATTGTAGCATGGTAGTTGCCGATGGTTCTTTAAATAATATAAAGTTAACAGCCATCGCATCTGATTTTAATTATATGGGAGCTAGCATTGGAGCAGCAGAGGGTGAGGCATTTTTATTTGCAGCACAAAATTCTATTTCAAATAAACAACCTCTTTTAGTTGTTGCAACAGGTGGAGGAATGAAAATGCAAGAGTCCATTATTTCGTTAAACCAAATGACTAGGACAACGCTGGCTATAAATGAACTTAAGAAAAATAAAATTCCATATATTGTATTATTTGCTGATCCCGTCGCAGGAGGCATCACTGCTTCATATGCAATGCTTGGTGATATTCAAATTGCTGAGCCAGGTACTTTAATTGCTTTTGCAGGAAGACGGGTAATTGAGGGAACTGTTAAAGAAGAGTTACCAGAAAATTTTCAAAAATCAGAACATGTTCAAGCTTGTGGTTTTGTGGATACAATAATTCAAAGAAAAGATTTGCCAGAAAAAATTGGTGTTTTGTTATCTATCTTGCTAAAGAAACAATCTGAGGTAAAAGTAGATGATGGTGACAAAACTTCAGAAGATAATATCGAAAATAGAGAAGCGTCATAGTAAGAAGATTGATCTCTCTCTAGACAGAACCTTTAATCTGTTAAATAAATTAGGTAATCCACAAAACAAAATAAAAAATATTGTAACTGTAGTTGGAACAAATTCCAAAGCTTCTATGGCTACTGCTTTAAGCGCAATTTTGAAAACAGCTGGATTCAAATATAACTTATATACGTCTCCTCATTTACAATCGTACACAGAAAGATTTGTTTTTAATAACGAAGAAATTGATGAAAATAATCTTGCCATTTTGTTAGAAGATGTTGATAGAATATTAGCAAATGATAATGCAACAGTTTTTGAAATATTAACATGTGCATTTATAAAATATGCTGAGAATTTCAAAGATAATGTAAATATTATAGAGGCTGGTCTATTTCACAGATTTGATAGTACAAATGTATTTAAAAAAAATTTGCTTACACTTTTAGGAGTAATTCACTTAGATCATTTAAATTGGTTGGATAATAAAACAATTGATGGTGTAATTTATGAAAAAACTAGCGCATTACCAACATCTAATATATTTATTAACAATCAAATTAATTCAGAAATAAAGATAAAAATTAAAGAATCTTTAACAGAAAATAAATCTAAAAAATATTTTTTTGGAGATGACTTTAACGTGGCAAAATCTGAAAACAGTTTTATTCATTATCAGGATGAATTAGGAGAAATAATGCTACCTCAACCCAATTTGATTGGTGATCACCAAATCTATAATATCAGCACTTCAATTGCAGCTGCTAGAAAAATATTCAATATATCTGATGCTAATATCAAAAATAGTATGAAAAAAATGAGATTAAAAGGACGTTTAGAAGAAATAAAATCAGGTAAATTAAAAAATTTAATAGGTGAAAATAGGCTAATAATAGATGGGGGACATAATATTAATTCAGCAATTTCAATTTCTAATTGGGTTAAACAACAAAACGAAAAAGTACATCTTATTTGTGGCATGATGAATGACAAACCTCATAAAGAGTTTGTTAATCAATTTGAGAATTATGTAAATTCAATAACTCTTATAGATATACCTAATCAAAAGGGTTCCATCTCAAAAGAGGAATTTAAAAAGAAACTTAATAACAAAAATATTCTTACTGCTGAAAGTATTGAAGAGTCTTTATTAATGAATAATAAAGATAAAAATTGCATCTTTTTATGTGCAGGAAGTCTTTATTTAGCTGGTGAAGTTTTAAATCTTAATTAAATATTTTCTTTAATCCAAGATACAATATTAGATTTTGTGGTTGCTCCAACTTTAGTTGCTTTAAGTTCACCACCTGAAAATAGTAACATGGTAGGAATTCCTCTTACTCCATACTTAGTAGGTGTATTAGGTTCATTATCAATATTGTGTTTGGCAATTATCACTTCGGACATTTCGTTTGAAATTTCTTCTAGTATGGGTCCGATTTGTTTACAAGGTCCACACCACTCTGCCCAAAAATCAACAACAACTGGTTTTCCAGCCTTGATAACTTCTGACTCAAAATTTTCATCTGTGACGTTTAATGTTGCCATGTATTTCTTATATAAAATTTATTTTTATATTCAAGTTCTTAAATAATTTAAATAGTTTTATCCACATCAAATATTTTTATATTTTTTTTCAATTGACATTACGTAATTATTTAATTGATCAAGAAATTTTAAATTTGGCTCGTTGCCATCATTGGTAAATTTATCTCTAAGATTGTCGCATTCATGATAAAATTCTTTACAAGTCCACCATTTTTCTTTTTTTTCACTTAAAATTCGTTTAGCAATTTCCATCTTAATTTTCTTCAACATAGATTCTGGTAAAACATGAGGAGCTTCTTGAAATATTATCTTTTTTCCAAATCCTACCATTCTTTGATCTTCGAATTTATCTAGTAATCTTAACTTATCATTCCATGGTGCTTCATGCCATTTTTGAAATAAATTAGTATCTTTGTTAGGCGTAAATTTTACATAAATACTTTCCTCTGGCTCTATATCTTCTTGAGATTTTGATTGCTCTTTTTCTTCAGCAATTTCTCTTAATGCAATTAAGATATTCTTAGAAAATTTTTCATTAGTATTTACAAGTTCTGCTCTTTTATTAATCAAAGAGACATCCATAGCGCTATAAGGCTCAACTTTCATGCCATATTCTTTACCTATTATTATTGGTGCTTTATTTGACCTAATAGTTCTTAAAAATTTTGGTGTTTTTTTCATTTCAGATTTTAGCTCATTGATAGACATTTTTAGGAGAGGTTCTACATCAACTCTTAGATCGACAGCCTGCCCCCATTGATATATTGGATGAATACAAAATTTTGGATGAAGAGGAGCACAAAGATAAAGTCTTGATTTTCCATAAAAATATTCATTAAGAGTAATTATCTTTTCTTTTTTAATTATTGTCTCTGTATCAAGCTTATTTGAAGTGTTTAAAAAATTGCCCCATGTATCTTGTTGTCTATTCTTTATTAGACCTAAAACTTTGTGGGTTAGTTCTGCATCGAATAATGCACTATGAGCTCCTTTAGTCTCAAAACCGTTCATTCTAGCTAAAGACTCTAGCTTCATTACAGCATTACCTTTTTCGTTAGTCTCAGTTTTAAATATATTATTATCTAAAGCAAAAGCACCGCGAGCAATGTTTAGCCCATCATGTCTTTTGTTGGGAGATGCATTTGTGATGTATGGATATCTTAATCCTTTAAAAAACTCTTTTCTTATCATTTCATCATCAAAACCTATATTAGACCACCCTAAAAATATTGCTGGGCTCCACTTTTTAAAAATCATCTCAACTTGAGATAACATTTGATAATGACTTAGATTTGCTTTTGTTAGCATGTTAACATCAGTTTTGTTAACAAGAAGAGCCATACATTGAGGAATTTCTCCTTCTGGAAGTCTACATCTTAAATTAAATCTTTCTTTTTCTACTAAGTTTTGATCTACTAAAATTCCACCTATTTCAATAATACTTCCAAAGTCTGTGCTAGAGCTTGAGGATTCTATGTCCCAAATTACTATGTTCATAAATTATTAATTAATGCTAATTGAAAAGTATGAGAGCTCGCATCTAAACAAGTAGCAAGTAATTTCGTAATATATTAATTTTGAATAAAGTCAAATAATTATTTATTAATTAGGTGATAAAATTTTTCAACTCTCTCAAGAAATTTATTCTGAAAATTTATTAGTTCATTACCTTCAATTTTAAAATCCTGAAACAATCTATCTACAGTACACAATAAAATTACGCCTTGGGTAATATTAGAATTATAAACAGTATTATGAGCTAAAGAATAAGCTCCAATTTGTAAAAAGTAATCTTCTATATATTCCACTTTTTTTGGTTTATTACTTTGTTTAAAATCTAAAATTGATTCTTTGCCTTCATAAACTCCTATACAATCTGCAGTACCTGCATATTTGCCAGGATAATATATAGTAGCTTCGGACCCCCATATCTCTAATAATTTATTTTTCAAACCATTATCAATAATTTCTTCTGCCATTTTTTTTGACTTATTGTTATCTTCTAATAGTTCTTGATTTAGTTTTCCGTATAAAAACTGTTCTATGTAAGAATGCATAGAACTTCCTCTTGCTGAGGCTTCTTTCTTAATTCTTTCTGCTTCAACAGTCCCTACTCTTTGCTTCCAAGCAAGAATCGCAGCTTTGTCTTCCTCGCTTTTAGTGGCTGATAAAATTGTTGTTACAGAGGGTAAACTTGATCCATCTAGAGAGTAATGTCTTGAACCATTTATCAAAGATCTTGTTGATTTTGGATAAGAAAATTTGGTGTTCCACTTCATCAAGTCATTTATAGAGCTATTTAAAATAATTTAAATTAGTTTTTAGCTTGTTTTGAATTTGGTATATTAAATTTTTCAACATTCTCATTTTTTGACGCTATTTCAACTTGTTCGGGATCTTTGATATTTCCTAAGGTATTCATTATAGATCTTGCATCTCTTCCAAAACTATCAGTTGCTTGCATAGCTTGTTCTAATTTTTTTCTAAGTTCTTTTATTCCATCAAAATGTTTTTCAAATCTTGAGCTTATATTTCTTAAATCACTATAAATTTGTGTAGCATGTTGCTGAACTTTTAGTGTTTGAAATCCTAAATGATAGGATTGTAATAAAGCAGACAAAGTGTTAGGGCCAGAAATTGTAACCTTATATTTGGTTCTTAATTCCTGTAAAAGCAGCTCTTTAGTTTTAGGATCTCTGTAGCTAGAGAGTTCTGAAAATAATCCCTCAGTTGGAACATAAACTATTGCAAAATCTGTACTTTTCGGTGGGGCTATATATTTCGCGTTAACAGTTTTAGCTTTCAATCTAAAAGCTGAAGCTAAATCTTTTCTTGCCTCTGCTTGTGCATCTTTGTCATTAGCATTATATGCATCATCAATAGCTTTATATTTTTCAACGGGCCAGTGACTATCAATTGGCAACATTACATCTTGAAGTTTAATAGCGAACTCTACTGTTTCTGAAGTGTCCTCTTTCATTTTAGCATTCGCGATATATTGAGATGCTGGTAACAAATCTTTTAGGAGTGCACCTAATCCAAATTCCGCAAGAGTTCCATATGATTTTACCCCACTTAAAATTCTACTAAAGCTATCTTGGCTTTTATTTAATTCGCTTACTTGTTGATTAAAAACTGATACTTTTTCATCAACTTTTGTCAGAGCTCCTGTCATATCTTTTGCTATTTCTTTACTCATCGACCCAAAAGATTGACTAAATGTATTTTTTAAAGAACTTAATTCATCTTTAAAAATTTGCTCGTTATTAACTGGATCAGGATGTTTACGCTTGATTAAAAATAAAATTGCTAAAAAATTAGCAAGAAGCAAGATAATAATTAAAATTGTAAGTAACGAATCCATGCCCAAATTATACTATTTTATTAAGTTTATTTATAATATTAAAAACACCTTTCTTTTTTTGACTTTTTTGGGAAATCATTAAACATGCTTGAGATTTAAGTATTACTCCGTCTTTTAATATTCTTAAATTATTTGCTCTTAAAGTTTCACCTGTAGATGTTATATCTGTTATAATTTCTGAAGAACCTGTGAATGGATATATTTCCGTTGCACCAAGACTTTTTACAATTTTAAATTGTGTAACACCCCTTTCAAACATAAAATTTGTAGTTAAATTTGGATACTTTGTTGCTACTCTTAATCTATTTTTTTTTTTTTCTTTAAACTCAAATGCAATTTCTTCCAAATCAGCTATCGTTTGAACATCAATCCAATCATTAGGAATAGCAATTACTAAGTTGGCTTTACCAAAAGTATATTTTTTTTTCACTATTATTTTTTTTTGCACATTAATTGTACTTTCTTTTAATAAATCAAACCCTGAAAAACCAATATCCAAAGTTCCATCTCCTAATCTTTCAACAATTTCTCTTGCATGTAAGTAAGTAATATTTATATTTTTATATCCTTTTAATGATCCTAATAAGTCTCTCTCTCCTCTTTCGGATATAAGTTTTAAATTATTTTTAGAAAAAATTTGTAATATATCTTTTCTTAATCTACCTTTACTGGGAATTCCAATATTAATCATTTAAATTTATAGCTGCTCCAACCGCTGGTATTTTTTTATTCGATCCAAGATCACCAATAAGATTATCGTATCGTCCACCATTAATAATGTTAATTTTATTTGATTTAATTTTAATATCAATTTTGAAGACTAAACCTGTGTAATATTCTAATTGTCTTCCAAAAGAAGCTGAATATTTTACATTTAATCTTGAAAATTTATTTTTAGAGATTGGGAAATAATTTTTTTCTACTCTTAAATTAATTTTATATTTTTTAAAAAAAAGATTTAATTTGTTAAATGCTTCACTGATTGGACAATCTATTTTAAGAAACTCTTTTATTATTTTTACGACATTTTTGCCTTTTTGGGGCCTTCTTGGGTCATTTATCTTATTATTAAATCTGTTTAGAATCTCATTTAGTGACCTTCCAGCAATAATTTTTGATTGTTTTTGTTTAAGCATTACTTCATATTTTTTTTTATCTATTTCAACAATAGTTGGATCTACATCAGAATTAGTTTCTAGTCTTTTTAACAAATCGTTAAAATATTTTTCTCTCCAAAAATGTCTTTGTAGTCTTAATCTCCATCTTTTAGGAATATCCAATTTATTCAATAGAAGTTTAAATATTTCGATATTTCCGATAGTCAAAACACCCGATGAAAATTTTACTTTTGATAATGATCTAACTGCTGTGTTAATAATTTTTTTATCATCATCTTTTTCCTTGTTAGAACCGATAATTTCAAAACCAATTTGATTTCTTATTATATTATCTGATAATCTTTGAGTTTTTCTAAAAGCTTGTCCACTGTAAAACACTTTTTTGGATGCTTTACTTTTCTGATTTAAATATTTTAGACACGATGCAATTGTTAAGTCTGGTCTGAGACAAATTTCATTACCTTTCTGATCATTAAAAGAGAAAATGAAACGTCTAAAAGACTCACCAGATCTTTCAACGATATGATTAGTTTCTATTACAGTATCTAAATTAATATACTTAAAACCTTCTGATTTTATTAATTTTAATATATTTTCAGATAATTTTTTTGATTTCATTAACCATGCTCTCATTTTTAATATTAGTTTCCTTCCCAGTTCTAAGATCTTTTATTTTGACTTCTGAGTTTTTAATTTCTTCTTCGCCGGCAAAAATTACACATGGAGAACTAATTCTATTAGCGTATTCCATTTGTTTTTTTATTTTACCCTCACCAGGATAAATCTCTGAACTAATATTTTCTGATCTTAGTTTCTTAAGTATTTCTATATATTTTTTCATATTATTTTGATCAAAGACACTAATCATTACAGGGCGGGTAACTTTTAAATCAAATTCCTTTTTTTGCATCAATGCAAATACAAGTCTATCTATACCCACTGATATGCCAGTTGCTGGATAATCAAGATTACCAAAATTGCTTACTAAATTATCGTATCTCCCTCCACCACCTATTGATCCAAATTGAATAACTTGTCCCTTTAAATTTTTTACACTGAAATTTAGATTAACTTCAAATATTGGGCCTGTGTAGTACTCTAAACCTCTTATTACCGAAGAATCAAACTTATAGTTATCAAATTTATAATCTTTAAAGATCTTTATTATTTGTTTTAAATCCTCGCTCTGAGGTGAGTTTACATTCAAAGAGCTTTCTATAGCTTTTATTTGTTCAACGTCTAATTCTGCTCCTTTTGTATAATCTCCTGATTTATCTTTTCTGCCTTCGCCCAGTAATTTTTTTACCTCTGTCCACCCTAGTCTATCTATTTTATCTAAAGCTCGAAGAATTATAGAAATTTTTTTCTGAGACTGAATTTTTAGTTTTTTAAATAATTCATCTGTAATTTTCCTAGATGATATTTTGACTGTATAATCATTTTTAGTTAAGCCGCAGTTTTCTAAGATTTCTGATATCATTACGCATAGTTCTGCGTCTGCCTGCAAATTTTTTGTGCCAACATAATCAGCATCGAACTGAAGAAACTCTCTATATCTTCCTGGTCCTGGCTTTTCATTCCTCCAAACGGTTCCTAATTGATAGCGTTTAAACGGTTTTGGTATTTCGTTAAAATTTTTTGCAACGTATCTCGCCAAGGGTGCTGTTAAATCATAACGTAAAGATAACCATCTATTTTCATCTTTAAAAGAAAATACACCTTCTCCAGGCCTTTCTTTGTCAGGTAAAAATTTACCTATACTTTCAGTATATTCAAAACTTGGGGTTTCAAGATATTGAAAGCCATACTTAACCATTACCTCTTTAATCTTTGAAATTATGAAGTCTCTGATTAAAAGCTCTTTTTCTTTTCTGTCTTCAAAACCTGAAGGTAATTCCTTTAAAGGTTTTATTTTTTTTTGTTTTTCCATTTTTTTGGTACACGGGGACAGATTCGAACTGTCGACCTTCGGTTCCACAAACCGCTGCTCTAACCAACTGAGCTACCCGTGCTCCTATCTTTGTTGTATACTAATTGTGGATATTTTTAAATTTATATAATGATTAAATAGCTAGCTTGCAGCCAGCATGAAAATGGTGTCTGTGAGATAATATTAAACTTTTAATAATTATAATCATCGCGAATTAACTAACAGTTTAATTAAAAAAATCAACAGTTGATTGTATAGGAATAAAATCAGCTTTTTAGCTTGCTTATCCCTATACAATTATTTTGATGAATTAGAATTAAGAGGTTTTTTGCAGTTTTACTGCGGCAGGACCTTTTTCTCCGTCTTCAACTTCAAATGTAAGCTCGTCACCTTCGTTTAAGAATCTTAAACCTGCTTCTCTTACAGCTGAAGCATGTACGAATACATCTTTTTCTTTGTCTTCTCGCTCAATGAAACCATAACCTTTTTTTCCATTAAACCACTTTACTTTACCTTTTAGACTCATTTTACTCTTTCGTTAGTTATTATACTTAAGCTTGTTAAGCTTAAGAGGTTGTTATTAGATTTCTAAATTTAATGCAAGTAATTTAAATTGACTTAATGTCACTTTGGTGGTGGCCTTGGTAAGAATCGCACTTACGACACATACCTTTTCAGGGTACTGCTCTACTACTGAGCTACAAGGCCATTAAAATCTAAATATGATACGCCCTTTTGTTAAATCGTAGGGAGTAACCTCTACTGTAACGTTATCTCCTTGCAAAACCCTAATTCTGTTTTTTCTTAGCTTTCCTGCAGTGTGTGCAGTTACAATATGATTGTTTTCCAGCTTTACTCTAAACATTGCATTGGGTAAAAGATCTATAACTTTTCCTTTAAATTCTAAAGAGTCTTGCTTTGACAAATTTTATTCTCCTATTCTTAATTTAACTGATCTAGCGTGTCCATCTAAACCTTCATAAGTTGCAAGATTTATAACTTTTTCACCAATAGTTTCAATACCCTTTTTTGATAAATTTATATAAGAAATTCTTTTAAAAAAATCGAAAACAGACAGTCCGCTGAAAAATTTTGCAGAAGAGTGAGTTGGTAAAGTGTGATTACTACCCGCACAATAATCCGTTACAGCCATTGCTGAATATTTTCCAGTGCATATCGAACCCGCATTTTTTACATTTTTTAAAATAGATTTATATTTGTCCAAACTAAGTTCTAAATGTTCTGGCGCTATAATGTTAATAATATCAGAAATTTTTTTATCCGAATTTGCAAAAATTAATAAACCATTTTTTTTTAAACTTCCTGATGCAATTTTTTTACGTGGTAAACTTTGCAACTGTATTTTTAATTCCTTTTGAACTTTATCAATTAGTTCTTTATTTTTTGAGATAAGGATACATTGAGCATTAATATCATGTTCTGCTTGACCAATTAAATCTGCTGCAACCCATTTTATATTTGAGCTTTTATCTGCGACGACAGTTATTTCTGATGGGCCGGCAATCATATCGATACCAACTTCACCAAAAACTATTTTTTTCGCTGCTGCAACGTAAATATTTCCAGGTCCAACTATTTTATCTACTCGTTTAATTGTTTTAGTTCCATAAGTAAGTGCAGCTATTGCTTGTGCTCCACCTATTCTATAAATTTCTCTTACACCACATTTTTTAGCTGCGTATAAAACAGCAGCACTTTGATCTTTATCTCTTACAGGATTTGCAATAACAATTCTTTTGACACCTGCAAGCATAGCAGGAATTGCGTTCATTAAAACTGTAGATGGAAAACTTGCATTGCCACCGGGTATATAAATCCCAACTGAATTCAAAGGTTTGTACTTGTAATCAATTTTATTATTCAAACTATCTGAAAATTTAATATCTTTCGACTTTTGATTTTTATGAAATGATAAAATTCTCTGGAATGCGAAATCTATAGATTTTTTAACTTTTGGATTTAATCTTTTAATATTTCTAATTATATTTTCGTAGCTTGACTTAAGCTTCTTATTTTTATTGAATTTTTTTTCATATTTAAGTACTGCTTTATCCCCATTTCTTTTTACATCTAAAACGATTTTTTTTGCAATATTATAATCCCTGTCAGAAAAAACTGACCTCTTATTTACCTTTTTTATTAGATCCCTTTGAAAATTTTTACTATTTGCATTTAATCTATAAATCATTTTTAATTTCCTTTAAATCCTCAAGTGTAACTTCTATAATTTCTGAGGATAACGTTATAAAGCCATTATTAGAAAATAACAAATTAAATTCGAAGCCTTTTTTTGTTTTAATAGTATCTATAGCAAGAAGTGATAAATCTTTTTTTAATGAATATTGATTTATATTTTTTGACTTAGCTTGATCAATAAATTCGAATTTACATATGCTCAATACTTTATTTTTATTTTTTATTTTAATTGAGTTTCTTTGTAGAGATAGTAGAAAAATCTTATTTTCTTTTAGAAATTTAATATCTGATATTTTTAAAATTGATTTATGACAATATAAAGAAATTAGGTTTAATCCATTCAAATCTCTTGCTAAAATTTTAGCTAAATATTTTTTGGACATTATTTTTTTAATTTAATTTTAATACCTAATTTTTTGAGCTTGATTTGTAAGTTTTCATAACCTCTTAAACCATGATAAATCCTAGATATTGTAGAGGATCCCTCGGCCGATATTGCTCCTAAAATTATTGAAAATGTAGTTCTTAAATCTGATGAAATACAATCTGCAGCATTTAATTTTTTTTGTCCAAAAATAAATGCCTTATTTTTCTTTATCGATATTTTTGCGCCCATTCTTTTTAACTCTGGAACTGCCATAAATCTATTTGAGAATATTGTCTCTTCAATTACACTTTTTCCAGAAACCTTTGTTAAAACAGCAAGAATAATTGGCATGTTGTCGGTGGCAAATTGTGGCCAAGGACCAGTTTTAATTGATACAGGTTTTGTTTTTTTACCTGGTGAAATCATGATTGAATTGTAATTAATTTCTATTTTGTATCCAATTTTTTTTAATATTCTTAATTCTGTATTTAAGTGTCTGGGATCAATTTTTTTTACCTTTACTTTCCCATTCGTTATCGCTGCAACACATAAGTAACTAAAAGCTTCAATCCTATCTCCAATAATAGTATGATCGCCATTTACAAGTTCATTAACCCCTTGAATTTTTATAGATCTTTTTCCTATAAACTTTATTTGTGCCCCGGAATTATTTAAAAATTTAATCAAATCTTTAACTTCAGGTTCTATTGAAATATTTTTGATTATATGTTCTCCATTTATAAGCACTGATGCCATAATCAAATTTGAACTTCCTGTAACAGTAACTTTTGGAAATTTAAAAATTTTTCCTTTTAAACCGTTTTTTGAGTAAATGTTCACATAACCTTTGTTAAGAGTATTATCTGCACCAAGACTTTTAAATCCTGAAAGATGCCAAGAAGTGTCTCTAACACCCAAAGCACAACCTCCACCTAAAGCTACTCTAATTTTACTTTTTGGATATCTAGCTAATAAAGGTCCCATTGTTAAAACGCCCGCTCTCATAGTTGAAACTAAGTTGTATGGAACAATTAATTTATGTTTTTTATTATTTGTTATTTTAATAATTTTTTTTTCTTTTATGAGCTCGACTTTTGAACCTAAAGATATAAGCAAATCTTTCATGGTCAAAACATCCTTAACAAAAGGTGCATTTCTTAAAATAACCTTTTTCTTAAACAAAATTGAAGCTGCCATTAAAGGTAAACAAGAATTTTTAGCACCACTTACGTTAATTTCACCCTTAACTCCTTTATTAGGGCCATTTATTAAAAATCTTTTCATTTATTTTGATTTTGCTAGCGTAATTCCAACTTGACCTTGATACTTACCTTTTCTATCTGAGTAAGAAACCTCCGGGTGATCTCCTTTAAAAAATAATATCTGTGCAGCTCCACTATTGGCATAAAGTTTTATGGAATTACTTGTGTGATTAGAAAACTCTAAAACTAAATTTCCATGCCATCCGGCTTCTAAAACTGTTGGAGGGGTACCCAATCCGCATCTTGCATAAGTAGATTTAGCTGTAACAAGTCCTGTAACATTTCTTGGCATCTTAAAATATTCTAAACTACTCGCTAATGCAAATGAATTTGGAGGTATTAATATGAACTCTTCACCTTTAACTGTCACGAAATTATCCTCACTGAAATTTTTTGGGTCAGCTGTAGCACCTTTTATATTTGTAAATATTTTAAATTCTGAGCCACATCTTAAATCGTAACCAAAAGAGTTAAGTCCGTGACTTATACCTTTTGATATACTTTCTGAGACGAAAGGTGTTATCATTTCTTCCTCCTCTGATAACTTTTTTATTTGTTTATCATTTAGTATCATTTTTTTTTTTTGGTTTTTTAAAAATTTTTCTTTTTCTTAAGTTTTGACGTAAAGCCCTTTCAAGATCAAGCTTTGAGGGCTTTCTTTTGTTATTCATTCTTGTTATTTTTTTTCAGGATTTGTTAAGTGTTCTAATGTGACTACTTGATCAATAGGAATTGTTTCTTCCTCTTTTTTATTTAAGCCAGACTTAAGTTGTTTTTTTGCTCTTTTCTCGGCAAGCTTTTTTTCTCTTTTAGCTTGCTTCTCCATAGCCTTGGCACCTCTTGTAGATTTATAATCGTAATGAATTCCCATAAATTTCTTTAACAAAAATTATACTTATATTAAAAAAAAAAAATAAGGCAATAATTTGAAAAAATTAATTTTATACAGTAAATTTATCATTCCTTAAAAGCCCCTTTAACTCAGGTAGTAGAGTATTTCCATGGTAAGGAAAAAGCCGTCCGTGCAAGTCGGGCAAGGGGCACCAATTATTTTATTTATACAATTTCTTTTTTAAAAAAACGCTAATTATTACTATGAACAAGAAAGCTATAAGAGGTAAATATATCTCTTTAGAAAAAATTATTTCAAAGAATGAGGGTGGAGTAGTATTAGCATCAATAATTTTTTCAAGACCACTCCCAATTGAAACCATAATAAACAATTGAGGAATCATCCCGATTAGAGTTCCGAAAAAATAATTTTTTATTTTGATATTAAATATTACAGGGAGTGTATTAGCTATAAAAAAAGGTATTCCTCCAATAAATCTATATACTAAAAAATATAAAAATTCATTTTTGTTAAATAATTCTTTTAAGAAAACCATCCGATTGCCAAGTTTTTGGTGAACCAAATCTTTAAAAAAGAAAATAGTAATCAAATATAGTAATAAAGAACCAATAGATAAAGATACCGTAATTAGGATTGTGCCAATCCACTTTCCAAATATGAAACCTGATGCTAAAGCGACTGGTGAGCCAAATCCCAACAGCAAAACCCAGATAACTACAAAGAAAAAAAAAGTTATGATTAATGTAAAGTAATTCTTATTTTTTAGATTGGAAAAGTAGTCAACATTGTTTTTTATAAACTCATAACTTGATACCTCTTGTAAAGAAAATTTACTAAAAAAATAATATAAAAATGTGGATATCAAAATTATATAAGAAATACCCAAATAAATTTTTAATTTTTTTGTATTTTCCATATGCTGAAGTATTATAAAAATTTTCTGTACTTATACATATATATTTTCTATAACTACCCAAAAATTTTAATATTTAATATTACCTATGAAAAGAACATATCAACCAAGCAGACTTGTTAGAAAAAGGCGTCACGGTTTCAGATCTAAAATGAAAACAAAAGGTGGTAGAAAACTACTATCAAGAAGAAGGAAAAAGGGTAGAAAAAAACTAACCGTATAATGGGTATTAAAATTTTAAGTCTTTCTAAAAATGAAGATTTCAAAAAAATTTTATCTGGTAAGAAAATAAATAATCATTATTCTACAATTTTTTTTAAAAAATTGACAAATAAAAACAACAATAGATTAAATTTAAGTATTATTACTAAAAGAAAACTTGGAAGAGCATTTCAAAGAAACAAAATTAAAAGAAGATTAAAAAATATAATTAATTATATTCTAAAAACTACAAAAATAAATTTAAAATATTCATACTTAATTATTGCTAAAAAAAATGTTTTAGATAGTAAGTACAGTGATATTAAAGAAACAATGCTTCTAAATTTTAAAAAAATTTTATGATTAAATTTATTAATATAACACTAATAAAATTTATTAAATTATATCAATATCTAATTTCTCCGATACTAGGAAATAACTGTAGATATTTTCCATCTTGTTCGGATTACTTTATTGATTGTTTAAAAACTTATGGACCTTTGAAAGGATCTATTAAAGGGTTTCTAAGACTAATAACTTGCCACCCAATTAAATTTTTAGGTGGAGGAGAGGGTTATAGGCCTTTAAAAAATAAAAAATAATTATGGATACAAAAAATATAATAGCCGCTATATCGCTTAGTTTAGCTATCATAGTAATGTGGAGCTTATTTTTTCAACCATCGCCGGAAGAAATAAAAAAAAGAAAAGAAAAAGAAAAAATTGTTAATAGTAATGACGCTCCAAATATAGACACTACTGAAAAAATTACCAATCTCTCTAGAGAAGAAGCATTAAAATTAGATGATAGATTTTATTTCGAAAATGAGAGTATTAAGGGCTCAATTTCATTAAAGGGTGCAACAATAGATGATTTAATTTTCAAAAAATATAGAACTCAACTTGAATCTGATCAATTCGTAACTTTATTAAATCCCAAATCAACTTCAAATGGTTATTATATTGAGTCTGGTTGGGCATCTAACAATAAAAATATAGATATTCCTAATAATGAAACAATTTGGAAAATTGAAGGTAATTCAAAACTTACGCCAAATGATGATGTGACTCTTATTTGGAAAAATAATCAGGGATTAACTTTTGAGAAGATTATAAAAATTGACAATCAATATTTATTCACCATTGAACAAAAAATTAAGAATAGTTCAGATAAGATTTATAGTTTTTACCCATACGCACAAATTATTAGAACTAAAATTCCAGAGATTATAGACTTTTTTATTTTACATGAGGGACCTCTTGGAGTTTTAGATGATCAACTGATCGAAAAAGATTACAAAGATATCTTAGACAAAAAATACTCAAAAAATGCTAATAATGGTTTTTTAGGAATAACTGATAAATATTGGCTAACAAGTATAATTCCTCAAAAAAATAAAAAATTTAGAGCTGACTTTGAATATAATCAAAAATTCAAAGTAAACTACATAGAAACAGACTCATACGATTCTAAACCTAATGCCCAAATTAGCAATATTGTTAATGTGGTTGTCGCAGCAAAAGAAGTAAATGTTATTGATAGTTATAATGAAAGCTTAGGTCTTAAAAAGTTTGATCTTGTAATTGATTGGGGTTGGTTTTATTGGATAGTTAAACCTCTATTTTTTTTAAATGATTATTTCTTTAAACTCGCAGGTAATTATGGAATTGCAATTATACTAATAACTGTCTGTTTAAGATTAGCATTTTTTCCATTAAACAATTATGCCTTTAAATCAATGAGCCGTATGAAGTTAGTTCAACCTGAGATGGCTCGTTTAAAAGAAATTCACAAAGACGATAAAATGAAATTACAACAAGCAATGATGCAACTATACAAGAAAGAAGGCATTAACCCAGTATCAGGCTGTTTGCCAATTTTGATTTCTATACCCTTCTTCTTTGCAATTTACAAAATGTTATTTGTAACAATTGAAATGAGACATCAGCCATTTTTTGGATGGATAAAAGATTTGTCTGAAAAGGACCCAACTTCAATTTTTAATTTATTTGGCCTAATACCATGGGATCCACCATCTTTCATGATTATTGGGGCTCTTCCTGTAATGATGGGTTTCACAATGTGGCTGCAGCAGAAACTAAATCCAGCCCCTCAGGACGAGATACAAAAAAAAATTTTTATGTTCTTTCCATTATTTTTAACAATAATTTTAGCTCCTTTTCCATCTGGACTTGTGCTGTATTGGACCGCAAACAATATTCTTACTATGGCCCAACAGTATGTAATTATGAAAAGAACTACTGTTAAAACCGCCTCTTAAATGGAAATAGAAAAAATTTTACCTAAAGATGGTCCTCCTATTGATGAAGTTCACAAATACGTTCAGAAATATAAAAATGAATTAATAGTAATAAAATACGGTGGTAACGTATTTATTGACAGAGAAATTTTTAATAATTTTATATCTGATTTAAAAATATTAAATAAGTTAGGGCTTTCTATTATTGTTGTGCATGGTGGAGGTCCTAGAATAAAAAGAGAATTAGATAAATCAAACATCAAATCAAAGTTTATAAGAGGTTTAAGAGTGACCAACAAAAAAATAATAAATATTGTAGAAAATGTTCTTATAGATTTTAATAATGACATTGTTAAATCATTAGAAGAAAAAGGGACAAAAGGAGTTTCAATTAATACAAAAAATAACAATGTTATTCATGTTGATCCAGAGTCGAGTGAATTGGGCTTTGTAGGTGTGCCCAAAAAAATTGATTCTGATATCATTAATAAGATATTAAATGAAAATTTAATTCCTGTAATTTCTCCTTTAGGATTAGGAAAAGATCTGCAAACTTATAATATAAACGGGGACACTGCTGCAGGGGCAATAGCAAAATCGCTCAAATCAAGAAGATTGCTTTTAATGACAAATGTAGAGGGAGTTTTAGATAAAAATAAAAAGCTAATACAAGAAGTTTCCTCTTCCAAAATTTTGGAGATGATCGAAGATGAAACAATAACTGAAGGAATGATACCAAAGATAAATACATGTTTAGACGCTATTAATAATGGGGTAACTGCTGTTGCGATAATTGATGGTAGAAAAAAACATTCAATATTATTTGAAATTTTTTCAGATAAAGGATCAGGAACTTTAATTAGAAAATGAAAGATTTAAAAAAAATGAAATATCTATTGTTAGATCTTGATGGGGTATGTTATGGAAAACATAACAATTATTCGTTAGAAAAAGTATTTGGTCAAGTATCTTATCGTATGACACAATTTATTTCTGAAAGACTTAAAATAAATCGAGATGAAGCTAAAAAATTACAAACTGATTATTTTTATAAGTATAACACAAGTTTAAATGGGCTGATGATACATCATGACATACCACCTCAAGAATTTTTGAAATATGTTCACACAATCGATCTCTCTTTTATGAAAGAAGATAAAATTATGAGAGATGAATTAATTAATTTAGATATGGAGAAGTTTATTTTCACTAACGGGAGTGCTGAACACGCTGAAAACATATTATCACATCTTGGAGTGTATGATCTTTTTGGGAGAGATAAAGTGTTCGATATTCAAGACGCTGGATATGTCCCAAAACCTGAGGCAAAGACATTTGATCTAATGCTCAATAAATTTAAGATAAATCCAAAAGAAACGATCTATATTGAAGATATTGCAAAAAATTTAGGTATTGGTCACGAAAGAGGATGTTATACAGTTTGGCTAATTAATGATGAGCATTTTGGCAAGATAGACTCTAATAAAGATTATATTTCTCATAAAATAGAAAATCTGTCTTTATTTCTTAAAGAAATAAGGCTATTAAAAAACAAGTAAATTATGTCTTTAAAAAAAATTATTAACGATTCCTGGGAAATTAAGGATCAAATTAGTCCTAGCTCAGATCCAAAGCTTAAAGATGCAATTAATCAAATAATTGCGGACTTGGATAGTGGAAAAGTTAGAGCCGCTGAAAAAATTAATGGTCAATGGATTGCTCACCAACACATTAAGAAAGCAATAATGCTTAGTTTTAGAATATATCCAATGGAAAATTTAAATGGTCCTTATAGTAGTTGGTATGACAAAGCTCATTTGTTAAAAGGTAAAACTGCTGGATGGTCTAAAGAAGATCATGAAAAAGCTGGCTTTAGAATGGTTCCTAATTCTCCAGTTAGAAAAGGATCTTTCGTCGGTAAAAATGCTGTATTAATGCCTTGCTATGTAAACATAGGTGCATACATTGATGAAGGCACGATGATAGACACCTTTGCAAGAGCTGGCAGTTGTTGTCAAATTGGAAAAAATTGTCATATATCCGCAGGGTCTGGCGTTGGTGGGGTTTTGGAACCGGCTCAAGCATTGCCTACAATTATTGAAGATAACGTTTTTTTAGGTGCAATGTCCGAAGTAGTTGAAGGAGTGATCGTTGGTGAAGGATCGGTTTTGAGCATGGGAATGTACATTGGTCAATCAACTAAAATTGTAGATCGGAAGTCAGGAAAAATATCTTATGGTAAAATACCTCCTTACTCAGTTGTTGTACCAGGAACTTTACCAGATAAAAATAATTCATCAGCTGCATCGCTATACTGCGCAGTAATAATTAAACAAGTTGATGAAAAAACAAGATCTAAAACTTCGGTAAACGATCTTTTAAGAGAATAAAAATGCAAAAAATAAATGAGCTTGAGTTAGCTAAAGAGCTAATTAGATTTCCATCTATTACACCTATAGACGCAGGGGTGATGAGTTTTCTTGAAAAAAAATTAACTAAATTAGGTTTCAAAACTAAGATAATTACCTTTAAAGATAAAACACATAAACCCGTAAAAAATTTGTATGCAAGATTAGGAAATAAAGGTTCAAATTTTTGTTATGCTGGACATTTGGATGTTGTGCCTCCAGGTAATTTAAATGACTGGACTGTGAACCCATTTAAACCAAAAGTTAAAAATGGTCATCTAATTGGCAGGGGCGCTAATGATATGAAAAGTTCAATTGCAGCTTTTGTATCTGCTGTAAGTATTTTTTTGACAAAAAATAAAAATTTAAAAGGTTCAATAAGCTTTTTGATTACAGGGGATGAAGAAGGCGATGCGATTAATGGAACAAAAAAGCTAGTAGATTATTTAAAAAAGAAAAAAGAAAAAATAAATTTTTGTTTAGTTGGGGAACCAACCAATCCTAATAAATTAGGTGAAATGGTTAAAATTGGTAGAAGGGGTAGTTTAACTGGAAAGTTAGTTATTAATGGTGTTCAAGGGCATGTTGCATACCCACACCGAGCCAATAATCCATCTACAACTATAGTAGAAATTTTAAAGAAATTAAAAGATATAAAATTTGATAGTGGTACAAAGAATTTTCAGCCAACTAATTTAGAAGTTACAAGTATAAATATAAATAACAATATAGATAATATTATTCCTGGTTCTGCGAAGGCCATATTTAATATACGATTTAACAATAAACATACATCAAAATCTTTAAAGAAAAAACTAAATACCATTTTTTCAAAGATATGTGGGAAGAAAAAATCTAGATATGAAATTGAATATAAAGTATCTGGAGAGGCATTTTTATGTGAACCGAGTAGTTTTGTTTATAAAATTCAGAATATTATTAAAAAAAATACGAAAATTAAACCGAAACTATCAACATCGGGTGGTACATCTGATGCAAGATTTATAAGAAAGATATCACCTTGCCTTGAGTTTGGTTTAGTTGGCAAAACTATGCATAAAATAGATGAGGCAGTGTCCTTAAAAGATTTAAAAAATTTAACTAAAATTTATGCAGAAATATTAGAAGAATACTTTAAGTGAGTACTGCAATAGTAACATCCGATACATCAGAGGATCACATTACTGGTGATGGTCATCCAGAACAACCAAAAAGAGTTTCGGCAGTTGTTAGGAGATTAAAAAAGAGGAAAAATCTATTATGGGTTAAGTCAGAAAAGTTTGACCTAAAAATATTAAAAAAAGTTCATGGGTCTGATTATGTTGATAGCATACAAAATTCATTTCCGTCTAGCGGTTTAAAATTTTTAGATGGAGACACAGTTATATCTCCCGGAAGTAAGAAGGCAACATACGACGCAGTTGGCTCTATAATTAAAGCAATAGATGGTGTAGAGAGTAAAAAATTTAATAATGTATTTTGTGCTATAAGGCCTCCTGGGCATCACTGTGAAAAAAATAAAGCCATGGGTTTTTGTATTTTTAATAATGCAGCAATAGGGGCTCAATATTTAATTGAAAAATATAATTACAATAAAGTATGTATCATAGATTTTGATGTTCATCATGGTAATGGCACCCAAGACATTTTTTACGATAATAAAAAAGTTTTATATATATCAACTCATCAGTATCCTTTTTATCCTGGAACTGGATCTGAGAATGAGAAGGGCAAGTTTAATAACATATTCAATATACCTTTGCCAGCTGGCACATCTTCTGAAAATTACTTTGATGCATATAATCATGTGTTAAAAAAGTTAGATGAATTTAAACCTGAGTTTTTAATTTTTTCGGCAGGTTTCGATGCACACCAGGATGACCCTCTTGCACAATTTAAATTAAAATCGAAAGATTTTTATGAAATTACGAGAAGAACACTTCTTGCAACAAATAAGTATAATAATAGAAAAGTAGTTTCAATCTTAGAAGGTGGTTATGATTTAAACGCTCTAGCAGAAAGTGCTGACGAGCATGTTAAAGCATTACAGCAAAATAAATAAAAAATTACATATTGAAAATTTTAAAATAGATACCATATAACTTTAGGTGTTGCCTAATGGGACACTAAATAACCTTGCTAACAAAGGAGGAAAAATGACAAGTAAGGATCTATCAATCTTTAATTCATTAAGACCATTTTCTGTTGGTTTTGATGATATGTTTGAGCAATTTGAAAACATGTTAGGGAATGGAAGTTTGACAACTCAGTCAAATTATCCACCATATAACATTAGGAAAACTGGTAAAGACAGATACTCAATTGAGGTAGCTCTTGCGGGATTTAACAAAAAAGATGTTGAAGTAGAATATGAAGACAATCTTTTAACTGTAAGAACCAAGCAAGTTGAAAAATCTGATAACACTGTCGAAAATGGAGAGATTATACACAAAGGAATATCTCAAAGACAATTTACTAGATCATTTAAAATTGCTGAAGACGTAAAAGTTGGTGAAGCTAATTTGAAAGACGGGCTTTTAACTATTGAATGTGAAAGAATAGTTCCAGACTTTAAGAAAAAGAAGTTAATTCAAATTAAATAAACTAAACCTTGCTTGTGGGGTAAAGCCCCACAAGTTAAAAACATCCTTTTGATGAATAACCTACAACAAAATCACTTTCATCAATTTCAAAACTTCTTTGACATTTAATCCCGTATTTTTTTGAAATATATATAATTTTTCCTGAACCAGGTGGTTCTCCATCATTTGGCATTGTTAAATCTGGGTATCCAAATTCTGCAATCAACAAATCTTTTTTTTTGTTTAGAAATTTCATTAAATACTTATCTTCTTTTTGAATAACTTCATCAGCTTTATTCTGTACCGTTTTACAGGACGATAATGAAACAAATGACAAAATCAAAAATATATTAATTATTTTTTTCATTAGATTGAATATTAGCATAGAAGAAATTATTAAAAATAAACTTATAGTTGAATATTGTGAATAAAGAATATTTTATTAAGGAATTATTTTATTAATCTGATAATTTTTTTTTATCGGGAGGAATTATGCTAGACAAATATTTCGAATACAAAAAACATAAAACAAATTTTAGAACTGAGGTTATTGCGGGTGTAACTACATTTTTAACAATGGCCTATATAATGTTCCTAAACCCTTTTATTTTATCGGGAGAATTCGCTGGACCTGAAAAAGGTTTTTTTGATTTTGGTGCAGTATTTACAGCCACAATTTTAGCAACCGCTCTTGCTTGTTTCATAATGGCTTTTTATGGAAAAACTTGGCCAATAGGACTTGCTCCAGGCATGGGAATAAATGCTTTTGTAGCTTTTGGTGTAGTTGCGGGTATGGGTTACACTCCACAAGCTGCTTTAGGTGCAGTTCTAGTAGCTGGAATATTATTTTTAATTATTTCTCTTACACCTTTAAGAGCATGGTTAATAAACTCAATTCCAAAAAGTTTAAAATTAGGAATTGGAGCAGGTATAGGATTGTTTTTAGCCATAATAGGATTGGAAATTATGGGAGTTGTTGGAGATCATCCAGTTACTTTAGTAACTCTCGGTGATTTAAAAAATCCTTTAGTGCTATTAGGGTGCTTGGCTTTTGTTGCTATGGTTGTTCTTGAGAAACTTAAAGTTAAAGGAAATATTATAATTGGAATAATTGCTTTTAGTGTAATTGCATGGGTAACGGGCTTAGCAAAATTTAATGGAGTAGTAAGCTCACCTCCTCCAATGACATATTTGTTTGATTTTGATTTAAAAGCGGCGTTATCAGCAAGTATGTCAACTGTGGTCTTTACATTATTATTTATTGATTTTTTTGATACTGCAGGAACATTAACATCTGTTGCTAATGTTGCCGGAAAAGTAGATAGCAAAGGTAGAGTTACAGATATAAATAAAGCCATGATGTCTGACAGTGTTGCTACAGTTGCTGGTGCTATGATGGGCACAACAACTGTAACAAGTTATGTAGAGTCAGGTGCTGGTGTTAAAGCGGGTGGAAGAACAGGTATGACCTCTTTAGTAATTGGAATCTTGTTTTTATCATGCTTATTCTTTTCTCCTCTTGCAACAAGTTTGCCGAAGGAAATCGATGGGGCTGCACTTCTATATGTTGCTGTTCTTTTTGTAAGAAACATTACGGATATTGAGTGGAATGATATAGCAGAATCTGCTCCCTCAATTGTAGCAATGATAACAATGCCACTTACTTATAGTATTAGTAATGGAATTGCTTTAGCCTTTATATCTTATGCTTTGATTAAAATATTTACTGGAAAAATATCTAACACTTCTCCTGCTATTTGGTTAATTGCAGTTTTAAGTGTAATAAGTTTTCTTGTAGCGTAGAATTTACGAGGGGCTAGCCAATAAACTAGCCCCCTTACTTCAATTCTTTTTTTAGATCTTCTATAGAAATTAATTCTCTTAATTCGTAAGGAAACACAATCCAAGGATTATCTTGTAAATTGTGAACTATATAATCTGATTTAAAGTTAGATTTTTCTTTTTTATAAAGCACAGCTGATTTGAAGTTAATTTTTTTATCTTTGAAGTCTTTATAATTTTCTAGCCATTTCAAAGTTTTTTCTAGAGTTACACCTGTATCAATTAGGTCGTCAGTTACTAATATATTTTCTCCATAACTCCTTGATGTAGTTGACAAATCTCTTGCAAAAGTCAATTCATTTTGTTTATCAGCAATTTGATTATTTTTTTCTGCTGAATAACTCTCAACCCCTAAATATCCACATTTTACATTGAAGATTCTGCTTAAAATATCACCTACTCTAAGACCACCTCTAGCAATACATATTATAAAACTAGGTTTGAAGCCGCTATCACTAATTTGGACAGCCAGATTATCTATGGACTTATTGTATGTATCCCAATCAATAATAAGTTTTTTTGACATTTGAAAATTTTATTACATGAAAAAATTCATAAAAAGTAAAGATATTTTTCTAATATTGTATTGGTTCATCATCTATTGATCTCCATAAATACCAAGTAGCTACGGTACAATAAGGAGTAAATTTTTTATTTAGCTTATTTACAAAATTTTTTGGAGGATGATATTTTTTTTTATAGTTATTTGAAATAGCTCTTAAAAGGCCAATATCTTGTATTGGCCAAATGTTTGATCTATTTAAATTAAAAATTAATATCATTTCCGCAGACCATCTCCCAATTTGACGTAAATCAGAGAGGTATTCAATTGCTTCTTCGTCACTCATATATTTAATTTTTTTTGCGTCAAAGGTTTTATTCTTAATTTTTTTTGCAAGTTCTTGAATACCTTTTATCTTTTGTCTACTTAAACCACATTTTTTAAGTTTTAATTTATTTAACACTGCAACATTACCAGGCTTTATTTTGCCTTTACATGCTTTCGAAAATTTTTTAAAAACCGAGTTAGCGGCTGCGACACTTATTTGTTGACCAATAATGCTTTTACATAAAGAATAAAACAAATCTTTACGGGTTGTTAAGGTTTTATCAGGGTATTTTAGTATTAACCCTTTCATTATTTTATCTTTTTTTGATAAAACTTTTATTGCTTTATTCCAATAATGCGGTTTTTTAGTCATGTCTTTGTATTGTGGGTACTTTTTTAATTATTATTTCACGTCTAAAAATTATAATTGAAGATAAGATTACTAATAATCCACCAATTAATGATTTCAAAGATGGAACTTCGCCCCATATTAAATAACCAAAAAAAATAGCAAATACTAATCCTAAATATTTTAATGGAGTAACTAAAGATACCTCAGAAAATTTATAAGATTGGCTTAGCCAGAGGTTTGCAACACCACCAAACAAACCAACTAGAGACAAAACGAAAAAATCAAAAAAGGAAGGTATTTTCCAACCATAAGGTAAAGTACATAATCCAGCTATTGTGATTGCTATTGAAAAATTTAATGAAATTAACCAAACTGGTTCAGTTGAAGAAAGCTGTCTTATTGCAATTGCAACATATGAAAGACCAATACAAAAAATTATTGGGAAGATGTAATAAATATTTAAACTTTCAAAACCTGGTTCTGTAATAATTAGAATTCCTACAAATCCAATTACTACAGCGAGCCATCTATAGATACCAACCCTCTCACTTAAAAAAAATATTGAAAAAATAGTTGTAAATATAGGTGCAGCAAATGATATGCTAACTACTGTAGCTAAAGGTAAATTTCTTAGTGCAATAAATATTGCTACCATTGCTATAAGACCCACAAAACACCTTAAAAAATGTAAAAATGCTCTTTTTGTTCGATAGAAATTATTTAATCTATTTTTAGGTATTACAAAAAAATAAAATACTATCCCAAAAAAACCTCTAAAAAAAACGACTTGACCAAGTGGGTAATCTGCAGTCCATTTTATTATTAAATCCATTAGTGAGAAGGCGCACACTGATAGAAACATGTACAAAAAACCTAATTGATTTTTACTGAGCATATGATTTACTCAACATACTTTTAGATACTTTAATTTAATAATCAATGGAAATAGCAATATTAGGTTTAGGATGTTTTTGGGGACCAGAAAGAAAATTTGGTGAAATAGACGGTGTAACTAATACTGAAGTAGGATACTGCGGTGGAAAAAATAAAGATACAAATTATCAAGAAGTTTGCACTGGTACCACTGGACATGCTGAAGTAGTAAAAATTGAGTTTGATGAAAATATCATTTCATACGAAAAAATAATAAATCTATTTTTTGATTTTCATGATCCAACAACTCTTGACCGACAAGGTCCAGATATAGGAACTCAGTATAGAAGTGAAATTTTCTATTTAAATGAAATTCAAAAAAAAGTAGCTGGAAAAGTTTTAGATAAGAGAAATTTAGATTTTAAAGGCAGGATTGTTACAAAAATAACTGAGGTTTTAAATTATTGTAAGGCAGAGGAATATCATCAAAAATATCTTATAAAAAATCTATGAGCCTAATATCAACAGACTTTGCTGAAAAAAATTTAAAAGAATTTAAAATAATTGATGCTTCATGGCATTTACCAACTGAAAATAGGGATCCTTATTTAGAATATAAGGAGTGTCATATTCCTAACTCCGTTTTTTTCGACCTAGACAATACATCTGAAAAAAATACTGATCTCCCTCACATGTTACCCTCTGAGGATCAATGGAGCAAAAGTATTTCTAAGTTAGGCATTTCTAACAATGATAAAATTCTTATTTACGATAACTCAAGATTATATTCTGCTTGCAGATGTTGGTTTTCCTTATTGTATTTTGGGCATGACATTGGAAAATTATATATTTTAAACGGAGGATTGAAAAAATGGAAACAAGAAAATAAAGCTTTAACTGATGAGAAAACCAATATCGTAACTTCAAATTACAAAGCAATTAAAAAAGAAAATTATGTTTTTAATATGAGCCAAATAAATGAAAATATTGATACAAATAATTTTGCAGTTGTTGATGCAAGAAGTCTTAAAAGATTTAAAGGAGAAATAGATGAACCTAGAAAAGGATTAAGAAGAGGAAGTATCAAAAATTCTTTATGTTTGCCTTATGGAGAATGTATAAATCAAATTACAAACGAATTAAAAACCAAGGACGAACTTAAGTTAATTTTTGAAAAAATAATAAAAACAAAGAACAATAATAAATTTGTTTTTACTTGTGGATCAGGAGTCACTGCCTCAGTGCTAGCATATGCTTATAAGATAGTAAATAAAGACTACCAGCCAATTATTTATGATGGATCTTGGAGTGAATATGGTAAGTATTCACCATGATTAAATCGAAAAAAATTCAATTTTTTTTAATAGTTTTATTAATTATTATTATTTCAGTAATAGTTGGTAGACATTTTGTTACTAAACACTTTGTAAAGAAATTTTCTAAGATGCCGCCACCAGGTGTAATCGTTAACGCTGTAAGCAAGTCCACATTTTATGAAAGTATAGAAACTTTTGGAACTGCATTATCTCTTAAAAATAAAAATTATAGAATTAAAAAAAGTGAAATATTAAACGAAAACATAATTATAGGTAAGGTTGTTGAAGAGGGAGAGGTTATTTTTGAAACTTCAGATAAAAAAATTGTTGCACCTTTTAAAGGTATTTTAGGAAAAAGAGAAATAGCACAAGGAGTTTTGGGAACTGAATCTTTTATATTAACTTTGGATGATACAACATCAATATTACTAAATATTAAAGTTCCTGAAATATATTTAAACATATTAAAACCTGGGCTTTCAGCTGAAGTTAAATCAGATTCGTTTGAAAAAAAATTTTACGGTACTATAGAGTCTGTCAGTTCAAGGGTAGACCCCAGTACAAGATCTGTACTTGCAAGTATAATTGTTGAAAATAAAGACTTAAAGTTAATTCCAGGCATGCTTTTAGATATAAAAATTATTTACGATAAGAAAGAACAATTAGGAATTCCTGAAAATTCGCTTTTAATTCAAGGTGAAGCTGCTTTTGTCTACAAAGTTCTAGAAGATAATACGGTGAATAAGATCAAAGTGAAAATTGGAAAGAGAAACTTTGGTAAAGTTTCGATAATTGATGGATTATCTTTAGGAGACAAAATAGTTACCGAAGGAATATCAAAGGTAAGAGACAAAATTAAAATAAAAATTTTAAATTAAAATGTTTCTAACTGACTTATCTATTAAAAGACCTGTCATTGCCTCAGTGATGAGTTTGGTATTAGTAATATTTGGAGGTCTAGTTTTTTTTGATATCCCTACTAATGAAATTCCAGATATTGATAGACCAGTAGTATCAATACAAACAGATTATAAAGGCGCATCTGCAAATGTTGTTGATAAACAAATTACTCAAAAAATTGAGGACTTTGTTGGAGGTACTGCCGGGTTAGTCTCTATAGAATCAATGAGTGAAGATGAAAGGTCAAGAATTGATCTAACATTCAAAGATAATCTTGATATTGATGATGTGGCAAATGACGTGAGAAGTTCGATTGCAAGAGTATTAGATAATTTACCTACTGAGTCAGATGCACCTGAAATATTCAAACAATCAGCTGGTTTTAGAACAACCATGTGGTTAAGTTTTAGTTCTGACTTTATGTCTGATCTTGAATTGACAGATTACGCGGATAGGTATTTAACCGACTATTTTTCAACAGTTGAAGGTGTTGGAAGAGTGAGGTTGGGTGGAGAGAGGGAACTATCTCTTCGGGTCTGGTTAGATCCACTCTCATTAGCAGCTAGAGATCTTACAACTCAAGATATAGAAAATGTCCTCAGGCAGGAAAATGTAGAATTTCCTGCTGGAAAAATAGAGTCTAAAGATATTGATTTAACAATTAAACTCGAAAATGCATATGAATCACTTGAATCTTTTAAAAAATTGCCGTTAAAAAAATCGATAGACGGATCTATTACTAAACTTGAAGATGTTGCAAGAATAGAATTCGGTCCAGTATCAACGAGAACATTATTTAAAGGAAATGGTAGACAAGTAGTGGGTATAGGTATTTATCAAAACTCAGATGCAAACACTATTTCAGTAGCAAACAGAATTAAGAAAAAAATAAAACAAATTGAACCTAGTCTACCAGATGGAACAAAATTAGAAGTTTCTTTTGATAGGAGTAATTACATTTCTAGTGCAATTAAAGAGGTTTACAAAACTCTTTTTGTAGCCTTAATACTTGTGTCATTTATAATCTATTCTTTTTTGGGTAATTTTAGGTCATTAATAGTACCTCTTGTTGCTTTGCCCGTTTCACTAATTTCTACGTTTCTAGCAATATATTTTTTCGATTTCTCAATAAATCTTTTCACATTAATGGCACTAGTACTTGCCATTGGAATTGTAGTAGACGACGCCATAGTAATGTTAGAGAATATTGTAAGAAGAATTGAGCTTGGAGATTCACCATTAGTTGCGGCTTACAAGGGCTCGAAACAAGTTTCATTTGCAATTATTGCAACAACATTAGTTCTTGTGGCTGTTTTTATTCCTTTAATTTTTGTTAAGGGATTATCAAGTGTTCTTTATATGGAAACTGCCGTTACCTTAAGCTTTGCAGTGATAATTTCTAGTTTTGTAGCTTTATCCCTTAGCCCTATGCTAGCAAGTAAGGTCCTAGGGCAAAATGATAAAAAAAATAAATTAACTCACAGTTTTGAAAAAAAAATGAAAGATTTTAAAATATTTTATAAGAACTCACTTTCATACTGGATCGATAAGAAAAAGACAGTTATATTTTTTTTGTTTTCTGTATTAATATTAACGATAACAGCATTTCTTTATGCTCCCAAACAACTAATTCCAAAAGAAGATAGAGGAGCTTTTTTTGTAATTGTAAAAGCACCACAAAGTTCTGGCTTTGATTTTACATCGAACAAAGCACAAGAAATTGAAGGATTTCTCCTTCCTAAAATTGGCAAAGGTGAGTACAGAAGAGTGATATTAAGAGTACCTGGGTTTGGAAAAAGTAGTAAACAAGTAAACTCTGCATTCATAATAGCTTTACTAGAGAGTTGGGAAAAAAGAGACAGAAGTGGTCAAAAAATTATGATGGAGTCTTTTAAAGAAATTTCTAAAGTGCCTGGAGTTTTAGCTTTTCCAATAATGCCACAAGGAATTAGAACTGGTGGTGTAGAAAAACCTATTCAATTTGTAATACAAGGAAATACTTATGAAGAATTAATAAGATGGAAAGAAATAATAAAATTGGAGGCAAGAAAAAATAAAAATCTGACTAATATTGAGGATGATTTTGAACTAAATAAACCAATTTTAAATGTAAAGATTGATCAAAAAAAAACCTCTGACTTAGGTATCTCGACTGTAGAGATAGGAAAAACTATTGAAACAATTTTTGGTTCAAAAAATGTTACTAACTTTACTAAAGATGGAAAAGAATATTCTATAATATTGCAGGGTGATATATCTAATAGAAATGAGCCATCAAGTTTAAATAAAGTTTATGTAAGATCAAAAAATACTAATAAGCTTATTTCACTTTCTAATTTCGTTACAATTGATGAGGAAGGCACTGCTCCATTTTTATCGAGATATAATAGACAAAAAGCTGTAACAATATCTGCGAATATTATTGGTGATTACACGTTAGTATCAGCACTTAATTTTTTGGAAGATGTTGTAAAGAAGAATACCCCAGAAGCCAGGGTTGAATTCAAGGGTGAAAGTGAGCAAATAAAGGAAATTAGTTATCAAATATATTTAATATTTGTTTTAGCATTAATAACTGCTTATTTAGTAATGGCTGCCCAATTTGAAAGTTTCAAACATCCGTTAACCATCATGTTAACAGTTCCACTAGCTATTTTAGGTGGTTTGGTCGGTTTGTTATTAGTAGGAAGTTCAATAAATGTTTATAGTCAGATAGCATTAATTATTCTTATAGGTTTAGCCACAAAAAATGGAATATTGATTGTTGAATTTGCAAATCAATTAAGAGCCGAAGGAAAGAATATTAAAACAGCTGTTATGGAGTCGGCTAGCATTAGATTAAGACCAATATTAATGACATCTTCCTCTACTATATTTGGAGTTTTACCATTAATAATTAGCAGCGGTCCTGGCGAGGCAAGTAGATTAACTGTTGGTATAACGATATTTGCAGGTATGTTTTTTTCAACATTTTTTACATTGTATGTGATACCAGTAATTTATTTGATAATTGGAAAAAATACTAAAAGTATTAATTATATTGAGGAAAAATTAAATAAAGAGTTAAGTTAATAAATTATAAATTTCTTTCGACTTAATTTTTTTTTACACTTCGTTAATTGTTTTTTATATATTTCAGAGTAACCTTTTACTTTTTTAGCTAAATTAATAACCTTTTTATTTTTTTTATAGTGTTTATAATTGCCCCACCCTTCATGGTAAGCAATGTATTGTCTAAAAGGATCTTCTTTCGAAATTTTTAATATTTTTGAGGATTTGTTTGTATACCATCCTATAAAATCTACACTATCTTTAAACCTGTTTCTAATTGCTAGCGGATTGTTTGTTTCTTTTTTGTATTGTTTCCAAGTACCCTTGACTGCTTGAGAATACCCAAAAGAAGATGAAGGTCTTTTATAAGGAATTATTTTAAAAATCTTATTTCTCTCGGGTTTAGCAAGCCAATCGAAATCAGACTCCATTTTAATTATTGCTAATTGTATATAAATTGGTGTACCCCATTTTTGCTCTGTTTTTTTTGAATGCTTGTACCATAAATATCTTTCAGAGAATATTGAACAGCCATCAGATGTATTTTTTGGTATCGATGAGCAATTTATTAAAAAAAAGAAAAAAATTACCCAAGTTTTTTTAAAATGAATCACTTCAGAATTATAATTTATTTATTTTTTTTTCTCCATTCCCATGGTTTATCAAATTGACCTTTCCATAATCCCAATTTTTCTCTTTTAGCTTGTATTTCAGAACTAATGTATTTTTTTGAATACTTGGTGTAATTTAATGCTAACCCATTTTTAACCATCCAATTGTTTAAATCTATTTTTTTTTTATAACAAATTGCAATTAATCTTTTATAGCGATCATACTTTTCACCTTTACATTTTATTTTGTTTTTTGAAATAATTTTATCTAATCTTTCTTTTGCTACTAAACCACATTTGTATTTTTTATTTAGAGTAATAAAATTAAATTGTATCCAGGGTTTTTTACAGTATTGTTCAATTTCAGGTGCATCTATTCCTAATAATCGGATTTTTTTTTTATCTATAATTATTGTGTCACCATCAATAACTTTTGCAAATCCCTCAACCTCTAATGAATGAATAGGTTTTGAAATTAAAAAAAAAAAAATAATTAAACTATAAAAAATCTTTTTTTGCGGTTTGCAGCAGTTCATTTAATTTTTCTCTAACATCATTTTCTGAAATATTTTTACCTTTCAAATCTTGGCACAATTTTTTAATTATATCTTCATCACCTGGTTCACTAAAATTAGATTTTATTACTTCTAATATATATTGTTCTTTTTCTTGATCTTTTTTTCCCAAAATTTCTGCGGCCCATTCACCTAAATATTTGTTTCTTTTTGAGTTTACTTTAAATTTAAGCTCTTCATCATGAGCAAACTTATTTTCAAAATTTTTTTTTCTATCTTCGAATGAACTCATAAAA
>CACKFS010000001.1 GCA_902599575.1 uncultured Pelagibacteraceae bacterium | reverse complement strand
TCATTCCTTTCTGAAAAGAAACGTTGATAATCTTGATGTTGGAAATTCTGCTTTATACCTATTAAGCGATATGGCTGGAGGTGTCACTGGTGAAATACACTATGTTGATGCTGGTTATAATAAGGTAGGTATGCCAGATCCAAAAAATATTACTTAAGTGTAAGGGGCGTTCTGTTGCCAGGTGCCCCCATACCCCAATCTTAATTAAATGTTTTTAGGCTCTTTTTTTAAATGCCCAACAACTTTTCCAGAGTTTTTTCCAGATTTAATAACGTATCCGCTTGTGCCATTGCCATTAGCTTCAACAGATTTTAAATTTCGGAACATTAATTGATTTAGCCTAGCGATCTTTGAGCCTCGGCTAAACGAATTAAGAACTCTGTGCATTCTTTTCATACACACTCCTTGTTAGTTTTTCCAAAACTCGCTTTTAACCGATGCGATATCGGTCTCTTTATCACCATGAGATATGGTTACTAAAAGCTTACATTTTTAAAAAGTTATTGCAACTAATTAAGGAATATCAAGCGCAAAATGAACAGAGATTTAAATGAAGTTAAAAGCGCTAAAACCAACAGAAAATATGACTGCTAACCAAATAAGACCTTTTATAAAAAAGAAAGCAAAACCTCCAATAGCTAAATATTTACCATATTTATTTTTTGATAAAATATTTTTAAATTTTGATAATGAGAACATTAATTAGACAGCTGCTTGTTTAATAGACAGTTTAACTTTACCCCTATCAAAACCTATGACTTTTACTTTTACTTCGTCTCCTTCTTTTACAACGTCTGTGACTTTTGCAACTCTTTTGTCAGCTAGTTCTGAAATGTGTACAAGTCCATCTTGTTTGCCTAAGAAATTAACAAATGCACCAAACTCCATAATCTTCATAACTTTTCCGTTATAAATTTTGTTGAGTTCAGCTTTAGCTGTTAAGTCTTTAATCATTTGCATTGCTTTATTTCTCGAATCTTCATCTGGTGCTGCTACAGTTACTTCACCTTCATCATTAACATCAACTTTAGCTCCTGATTTTTCAACAATCTCTCTGATTGTTGCACCACCTTTTCCAATTACCGTTGCTATATCTTTCTTTTCTACAGTAATTTTTTCCATTTTAGGTGTATGTTTTCCTACATCGTCTCTTGATTTAGATAATGCTTTATTCATTTCATCAAGAATATGTACTCTACCATCTTTAGCTTGTTTTAAAGCTTGCTCCATTATTTCAAATGTAATTCCTGTTATTTTTATATCCATTTGCAAAGAGGTAATTCCATCTTTTGTACCTGCAACTTTAAAATCCATATCGCCTAAATGATCTTCGTCACCTAAGATGTCTGATAGAACACTAAAATCATCTCCTTCTTTAATCAATCCCATTGCTATACCTGCAACTGGTTCTTTAATTGGTACACCTGCATCCATAAGCGCTAAAGATGAACCACAAACAGTTGCCATTGATGAAGAACCGTTAGATTCTGTGATTTCTGAAACTATTCTAAATGTATATGGAAAACTTTCTTTTGTAGGTAAAGATGAATTTATTGCTCTCCAAGCTAATTTACCGTGACCTATTTCTCTTCTCCCAGTTCCTATTCTTCCCGTTTCACCAACAGAAAAAGGGGGAAAGTTATAGTGAAGCATGAATCTTTCACGTTGAAGACCCTCTAAACTTTCAATTCTTTGTTCATCATCAGATGTTCCCAAGGTTGTTGTAACAATTGCTTGTGTTTCTCCTCTTGTGAATAATGCTGACCCATGAACTCTTGGGAGTATTCCAACTTCACATTTAATTGGTCTTACATCTGAAAGGCCTCTGCCATCTATACGATTTTTATTTTTTAGTATATCTGTTCTTACAATGCCTTTTTCAAGGTTTTTCAATTCATGCATGACATCTAGTTCTGAATAATTTTCATCTTCTTCGTATAACTTTTTAGCTTTTTCTGTTACTTCAGAAATTAAATTTGATCTTTCTTGTTTGTCCTTAATTGAAAACGCTTTTTTCAGATCTTTAGTAAATTCACTCTCTAATTTTTTCTTTACTTCTGATAAATCTTTCTTTTCCACAACCCAATCAGGTTTTTTACATTCTTTTGCAAGCTCCTCAATCATTTTTATGACCGGGACAAAACCTTCGTGACCAAATTTTACTGCGTCTAACATTTGCTGCTCAGTTAACCCTTTTGCCTCAGACTCAACCATCAAAACAGCATCTTTTGTTCCAGCTACAACTAAGTCTAGTTTTGAATTTTCTAATTCTTTTTTGGTAGGATTTAAAACATATTTACCACCTATAAAACCTACTCTTGATGCACCAACCGGCCCCATAAATGGCATACCTGATATTGCTAGTGCAGCTGAAGATGCAATAATTGATAATATATCAGCTTCATTCTCTTTATCATAAGAAATTACTGTAGGTAATAATTGAACTTCATTTCTAAACTCATCTGGAAACAAAGGTCTAATAGGTCTATCAATTAGTCTTGAAATTAGAGTTTCGCTTTCTGTTGGTCTAGCCTCTCTTTTAAAATATCCACCAGGAATTTTTCCTGCTGCGTAGTATTTTTCCTGATAATTTACCGATAATGGAAAATAATCTACATCAGGATTTACTTTTTTTGCCCCTACGACAGTTGCTAGAACAACCGTTTCACCACATGTAGCAATTATTGCTCCATCTGCCTGCCTTGCAATTTTTCCAGTTTCTAAACTAATTTTCTTTCCGTTAACTTCAACTTCTTTCTTAAAAATTTTAAACATTTACTTCCTTAAATTTAATTTCGTTAATATATTTTTGTATGACTCAATTTTATTTTTCTTAAGATAATCCAATAGTTTTTTTCTTTTATTAACTGCTTTTAATAGTCCAACAGATGAATGTTTATCTTTTTTAAACTGTTTCATGTGTTTTGATAAAGTTTGTATTTTATCTGTTAAAAGAGCTATTTGAACCTCTGAGGAACCTGTATCTTTTTCATGTAAACTTACTTCATTAATATTTTTTTTCATAATTTTTCCTATTTATTAGCTTGTTTTATTAAATTTTCAATTTTTTCTGCATAATCGAAAGACTCATCTTTTACAAAAAAAAGTTTTGGTAAAAATTTCATAATGATTTTTTTAGATAATACTTTTCTTACAACAAAAGAAAATTCTTTTAATTTTCGTATAATCTCCTCTGAGTTTTTTCCTCCTAATGGAAGCACAAAAATCTTTGCAGTTTTAAGATCAGGGCTCATTCTTACTTCAGTGACTGTAATTTCTTTAGTATTGATAGTTGGTATTTTTGCCTCATCTTTTAAAAAAATCATACTTAATGATTGCTTTATCATTTCACCAACTCTTAATTGTCTTTGAGTAACTGGTTTGCCTGTGTTTGTCATAAGATTAAATCACCCTCTCTGTTGTAGTAGAACTATAAGCCTCTATAATGTCTTTTTTTTGAAAGTCATTAAAATCTTTAAAAGATATACCGCACTCCAGACCAGCTGACACTTGCTTGGCTTGGTTTTTTTCCCTAAAAATAGTGCTTATTTTACCATTATAGATTATTGCTCCATCTCTAATAATTCTTGCTAAAGCGTCTTGAGAAATTTCACCATCGATTACCTTTGAACCAGCAACTTTTCCTACTTTTGATACTTTAAAAATTTCTAAAATTTCAGCTGAACCAATTACTTTTTCTTCTACATCTGGTGATAGCAACCCAGACATCTGACTCTTTACAAAATCAATTAATTCGTAAATTATGTTAAATGATGAAATTTTAACATGATTTTGTTCTGCAATTTTTTTTGCTTCTTTGCTAGGTTTAACATTGAAAGCTATTAAAATTGCATTAGATGCTTTGGCTAAATTTACATCAGTTTCTGTAACCATTCCCACATCTGACAAGATTATCTTTAGTTTTACCTCATCGTGTTTTATTTGGTTGATTACATTTTTTATAGCCTCAGATGAACCATGAACATCTGATTTTACTATTAAGTTTAGTTCCTCTAATTTTTTATCTTTAAATGCTGACTCTTGAGTAAACATATTTAATGGATTTTTAGAGGTTTTATTTTCTTCAATTCTTGCTTGAGATAAAGACTTGGCCTCTTTTTCTGAGTCTAAAACTAAAAAATCATCTCCGGATTTTGCTGCTCCATTTATCCCTAAAACTTCTACTGGAGTAGAAGGAAAAGCTTCGTCAATTTGCTTTCCAGTATCATCTATAATTGCTCTCACTTTTCCCCATTTAGTACCACAAACAAAATAATCTCCTTTTTTAAGATTACCAGAAGTGATGATAATATTTGCAATAGGTCCTCTTCCTATATCGATTTTTGACTCCAAAACTACGCCGTTAGAGTTGTTATTAAAATCACATTTTAAATCTAAAAGTTCTGCTTGTAACAAAATTAATTCAAGTAATTTATCTATATTTTTCTTTGTTTTAGTTGAAATTTCAACCATAATTGTATCACCGGACAAATCCTCAGAAATTAGTTCGTGCTCTAAAAGCTGGTTTTTAATTTTTTGAGGATCAGCATCAGGAAGATCACATTTATTAATTGCTACAACAATTGGTACATTTGCAGCTTTTGCATGTTTTATTGATTCAACGGTTTGAGGCATAACACCATCATTAGCTGCAACTACTAAAACAACTATATCTGTCAATTTTGAACCTCTTGCTCTCATCTCTGTAAAAGCAGCATGGCCTGGCGTATCTATAAAAGTAATTTTTTTCTTATTTTTTGTTATTTGATATGCGCCAATATGTTGTGTTATACCCCCAAACTCCCCAGATACAATGTTTGTACTTCTTATAACGTCTAAAACTGAAGTTTTACCATGATCAACATGCCCCATCACAGTGATAATCGGTGGACGGTTTTTTAAGTTTTCTGATTTTGTATCTTGAATACTTTTTAAAATTTCATCAGCTTTTTTTTCTCTAATAGGGTTATGACCAAATTCTTTAACTAAATATTCTGCTGTATCTGAGTCAATCGTATGATTAATTGTTACAGGTACACCCATACCCATTAAATGTTTAATTATATTTGAGGACTGTTCAGCCATCCTATTCGCAAGATCTCTAATTGTTATAAATTCAGGTATATTTATATCTTTTTTAATATTAGCATTTTCTTCATAACTTATCTTACTTTTTGAAACTCTAAGTTCTTTTTCCCTGGCTCTTTTAATTGATGCAAGGCTTCTAGATTTAAATTCTAGATCTTCGCTCAAAGCTCTTGAAACTGTTAGTTTAGTCTCTCTTTTTTTAGTAGTAAATTTAGACTTATTTTCTTTATCTTTTTGGTTATTTTCTCCCCTTATACCTTTCATTGCCTTTTGTTCAGCAAGCTTTCTACGTTCATAATCACTTAGTTTTGTAGCAAGCGGCTTAGTTTTAAAATGTTTTTTAAAGTTATTTGAATTCTTATTGAAAGGTTTTAAAAATTTTTTATTGTTAGATGAATAATTATTTTTACTTTCAAGATTTTGCTTGGGAACAAATGTTTTTTTTGGTTTGCCTGATATAGTAAGTTTTTTTTTTTGTTTTTCCATTTTCCATCAATTAATTATTATAAATTTTTTCTCTAGCACTCATTATTAATTCATCTGCCTCTGCACGTGATAAAGCAAAATCCTCTAAATAACCATTAATTTTAACTTTTTCACCTTTAATAATATCATAACCACCTATCAATTCATCAGATGCAAGATCAGCAAAATCATTTAGAGTTAATATCTTTTTCTCACCTAATGTCAAAAGCATACCTGGTGTTAAACCTTTGTGATCAATCAAGTCGGACGCTAAACCCAAATCTTTTATTTTCTTTTGTATTTCTTCTTGATTTTTTTTATGAAACTCTTTTGCTCTTTCTATTAGTTCTTTTGCTGTTTCATCCTCAATACCCTCGATTTTTACTAATTCATTTAACCCACTGTCTTTGATTATATCAATCGTCGAAAAACCCTCAGCTACTAAAAGTTGACCCAATGTCTCATCAACTTCTAAATTTTTCATAAGGTTTTCTGTTCTGTCTTTAAATTCTTCTTGCCTTTTTTCTGACTCCTCTTTGTCAGTCATAATATTTATCTCGTAATTAATAAGTTTTGTTGCAAGTCTAACATTTTGCCCTCTTCTACCTATGGCTTTACTTAAATTTTCCTCTGTTAATATAACGTCCAATTTTTTAGATTCCTCATAAATGTTAACTTTTAAAACTTCTGCAGGTGAAAGAGCATTAGAAACAACGACGGATATATCTTCTGACCAGTTCACAATATCAATTTTTTCTCCTTGTAATTCATTAACGACAGCTTGGACTCTGCTACCTCTCATTCCTACGCATGCACCTACGGGATCTAAAGATGTATCAATAGCTTTAACACAAATTTTTGCTCTACTACCTGGATCTCTTGCTGATGATTTAATCTCTATTAGTCCATCATAAATTTCTGGAACTTCTTGAATAAATAATTTTTCCATAAATTTTGAGTGCGCTCTAGAAAGAAAAATTTGCTGCCCTCTTTGCTCTCTTCTAACGTCATAACAATAAGCTTTCACTCTATCTCCAGCTTTAATATTTTCTCTTGGTATCATTTCATTTTTTTGAATTATTGCCTCTGCTTTTCCTAAATCGACAATTACATTTCCGAATTCTAATCTTTTAACAATTCCGCTAAGTATAGTGTCTTTTTTATCTATAAAATCGTTAAATTGTCTCTCTTTTTCAGCCTCTCTTACACTAAAACTTATTACCTGTTTTGCTGTTTGGGCTGCAATTCTTCCAAAGTCGAATGTTGGTAGTGGTTGCAGTATTTCTTCACCTAACTTTTTTTCATTATTTAAAGACTTTGCGTTCTCTAAGCTTATTTCAGTGTTAGTATTTTCTGGATTTTCAACAATTATTAACTTTCTAAAAATTTCGATATCTCCATTATCTCTGTTAATATTAACTTGAATTTCGTTTTCGTTGCCAAACTTTGATTTCGCAGCCTTAGCAATACCAGTCTCCATAGAGTTAATAATCAATTCTTTATCTATAGATTTTTCCATCGCTACTGCCTCTGCAATTCTTAATAGTTCGAGTTTATCTGAGCGCCTGTTTAGCATATTTTAGTCTCCAAAAAAAAATGGGCCGAAGCCCACTTTGATATATCAACAATGTTAATAGCTTTATAATTAATATTTTTAAATTTTCAACTTATTATTACTTGCTAAAAATGTCTTTTTTATCAACTTTTTCCCATGAAAAAGAGCCATCAGACCCAGGATCTCTTCCGAAATGACCGTAAGCAGCTGATTTCTCATAAATGGGTTTGTTAAGTCCAAGCATCTCTCTTATTCCTCTAGGACTTAAATCAAAATTTTTTTTAATAAGACTTTCTACATGTTTATTCTTCTCCTCGTCATTATCAAATAAATCTACATATATTGAAAGCGGCTTTGACACACCTATGGCATAAGCTAACTGGATTAAACATTTATCAGTTATTTTTGACGCAACAATATTTTTTGCTAGATATCTTGATGCATATGCAGCAGATCTATCAACTTTAGTTGGATCTTTACCAGAAAAAGCTCCGCCTCCATGTGGTGCTGCTCCTCCGTATGTATCAACTATAATTTTTCTGCCTGTTAAACCACTATCTCCATCTGGACCACCAATAACAAAGTTACCGGTTGGGTTTATATAAATTTCTTCATCTTGTAGATTATTTAATAATTCTTTAGGAATTGATTTCTCAATATAAGGCTTAACTAAATCTCTTACTTGAGACTGATTAACGTCAGAAGAATGTTGTGTAGATATTACTACTGATTTTACATTCACAGGTTTGCCGTCTTTGTATTCAATAGTTATTTGGCTTTTAGAATCTGGTTCAATATTTTTTAGTTTCCCTGATTTTCTGTCTTCTGCCATTAGTCTTAATATTTTGTGTGAATAATGTATTGGAGCTGGCATCAAAACATCTGTTTCATTACAAGCATATCCAAACATTATTCCTTGATCGCCTGCGCCCTCATCTTTATTTCCAGAAGAGTCTACTCCCATTGCTATGTCAGCTGATTGAGCATGTAAATGGCTTTCTATCTTGGTTGCCTCTTTGTAAGTAAAGCCATCTTGGTCGTATCCAATATCTTTTATGCAATCTCTAACTTTGCTTATCAATTCATCTTTTTTTATCTCTGGTCCTCTCACTTCACCAGCTAAAACAACTTTATTTGTTGTAGTTAAAGTTTCACACGCTACTCTTGACTGAGGTTCAGCTCTTAGGTAAGTGTCTACTACCATATCAGAAATCCTGTCACATACTTTATCTGGGTGGCCCTCGGAAACTGACTCGCTTGTAAATAAATAGTTTTTTTTCATTTAATTTTTTTTAAAAAAAAAATTAAACTAATATAAAAAAATACCAAACAAAAGAAAATCTTGTTTCCATAAATGCTGAAGATAGTTGGAAAAGCCCTAGAAACTGAATTAATTTCAATGCTTCCCTTTTCGGTTGTGTCAATTTTTTTTATAACTTTACCATTTAAGCTTACGTGAGCAGTAATTCCATTATTTGCAACTCTCAAAATATCTTTTCCTTCCTCAATTGATCTAAATATAGAATGAGAAAAATGTTGAAAAGGTCCTATGCTGTTTCCAAACCAACCGTCTTCTGAAATATTTAAAATTAAGTCATAATCTCCCTTATTTTTATTTAGTTGACCAGAAAATATTATTTCATAACAAATTAAGGGAAGAAATGAAATTGAACCAACATTTAATATATTTCTCTCTTTAGATGAATTAAATGATCTATAGCCATGTGTTATTTTTTTTAAACCAAAATTAACTAAATATTTTTCAAAAGGTAGAAATTCTCCGAACGGTACAAGTTTATTTTTATTATAAGTATTTTCAATTATTAATTCTTTATTTAATAAGGCTAATGAATTGAATATGCTATCACCATGATCTAAGGTAATTCCTAAAATAATTTTTGAGTTATCAGTTAATTGGTTAGAAATTTTATTCGTATCACTATTTAATTTATCCAATTCACCTAAATCAGTCATGCCCTCTGGATAAATTAAAATTAAATCCTTATTGATTGGATAACTCATTTCAATTAATTCATTTAATTTATTTTCTGTTGGCTCTTCTATGAAAAATCTTTCAATATTAAATTTTGGAGATATTAATTTTATTGGAGGATTAACAATTTTTTTTTCAGATTTTTCAATCTGATGAATTCTATTTTGTCCATAATAAAAATTTACTACTAAAATTAAAGAAGCTAATAATATGATAGTAAATTTCTTAAACTTACTAATTTTAAATACAATTATTATTGGTAAACAATAAAAAGTTATAACTAGCAGGTTCAATGAGTAAGTGCCTATTAGGCTAAGTATTTGTATAGAACTAGTAAAATGTATTATACTAAATGTAATTAAATTCCATGGAAATCCACCAAAAATTGTACCTCTTAAATATTCTATAATAGAAAGCGTTAGTGAAAAAACTAAGATTGAACTAAAGTTTATTTTAATATTTAAGAATTTTATCAAAATTGCAAATAATCCATAAAAAATAGACAACAAAGCTGGAATAAATATGATGGATAATATGATCAAATTTTTAAAGTTTTCATCAAACTTTAGCGAATTTGAAATCCAGTACAAACTAGATAAAAAATATCCAAATCCATAAAGCCAACCAATTAAAAAATTATTAATTAGCTTTTTATTTAAATTAAAAGCTAAAATATAAAAAAAGAGCGGAAATGTAAAAAAATTTATAAAAAAGTAGTTATAGGGAGGTAAACTAAATGAAGAAAAAATTCCTAGTGTTAGTGAGGCTAAAAGTATAAAAAATTTATTACTATAAATTTGTGCCAATTTAGTGATTAAGTTGTTTAAATATTAAATTTTCTTTTTTGTACATCTTTTTAAAATCTTTATTGTTTGCATGATTATAACCATTTAAGTGTAAATATCCATGTATCCACATTTTGTCGAGTTCATGAGCAAAAAAAGATTTAAGTGATCTTTTATTAATTATTTCAAAACAAATTGCAACATCACCAAGATATATATTTTTTTTTAATCTAATATTTAATGGGAATGACAAAACATCGGTTGACCTATTAATTTTTCTAAATTTAGTATTTAATTTTTTCATTCCAGAGTTGTTAGTTAAAAAAATTGTGAACTCTTTAATGCTTTTTTTTGAATTATAGTGATAGTTAAACTTTCTTTGTTTCAATTTGAAATATTTATCTATATTTTTAATTTTTTTTCTCCATTTAGGAGAGTCAACAACAACATGGATTTTGATCATTTTTTAATATTTTGATCAGAATAAGCTTTAACGATTTTTGAAACTAAAGGATGTCTAACAACATCCGTGTGATCAAAATCGATTATCGATATTTCATTTAAGTGTCCAAGTATTTCTTTTGATCTTTTCAGACCTGATAATGATTTATTGGGTAAATCTATTTGTGAGGGATCACCATTAATTACAATTTTTGAGTTTTCACCTATCCTAGTCAAAAACATTTTAATCTGTGTATCTGTAGCATTTTGAGCTTCATCTAGTATAGCAAATGAATTTTTTAAAGTCCTTCCCCTCATAAACGCTAAAGGTGCAATTTCTATATCTCCTATTTCTATACGTTTTTGAATTTTTTCAAAATCTAACAGGTCATATAAAGCGTCATATAACGGACGTAAATAAGGGTCAACTTTTTCTCTCATATCCCCTGGTAAAAAACCTAATCTTTCACCAGCTTCAACTGCTGGCCTAGATAATATTATTCTCTCAATTTTTTTGTCCAAAAGCATTGTCAAAGCAATGGCAACAGCTAAATAAGTTTTTCCAGTACCAGCTGGTCCAGATGATATTATCACTTCACTGTCTCTTAATGCTCTTACATATTTTTTTTGTTTCTCAGATCTTGGTATTACTGACTTTTTAGGAGTTTTAATTATATATTCTATCTTATCTGTTTTTTCCTCAATCATAAATTTATTTACCGAAGATATAATATCTTTTTTTTCAATTGTGCCGTTATTTATAAATTGATCAAATAAAAAGACAATTGCATTCTTTACTAAATCATTTTTTTTTGGTGTATTTTTTACTAAGATTGAATTGCCACGAGAATATATGCTTGTATTAGTTATTTTTTCAAGTTCTTTCAAATTATTGTTAAACTCACCAACAACACCCATTAATATGTCGTTATTTTTAAATACAATACTTAAAGTATTTTCAGAATAAACAAATTTTAAATCATCAACAGCTTTTTTATAGGATACATTATTCAAATTAAGCAGCTCTCATATTTTTATTTTCATCTATTTTTCCGAATAAAGTATTTCTATTTATATTTTTGATTTTAACATAAACTAATTTTCCAACATATTTATCCTCACCATCGAAAATCACTGAATTCAAGAATAAATTTCTTCCAAAATATTTATTCTGATTTTGTAATTTATTTTCTACCAAAACTTCAATTGATGAATCTATTAAAGATTCATTTTTTTTTAATTGATGGCTCTCTAAATTACTTTGAATGAGTATTAAACGTTTTTTAGCGACTTCTTGATCGATAGGTTTTAGTTTTGATGCAGGAGTCCCGGGCCTAGCACTAAAAATAAAAGAATAAGAATTAATAAATTTAATTTCTTTTACTAAATTTAATGTATCATTAAAGTCGCTATCAGTTTCTCCTGGATAACCAACTATAAAATCACTGGAAAATTCTACATTATTGTTTATTTTTTTAATAAGTTTATAAATTTCCAAATATTTTTCAACTTTATGATTTCTGTTCATTAATTTTAATATTTTATTTGATCCGCTTTGGATTGGTAAATGTATAAAAGGCATTAATTTTTTTGAGCTTGAATAGCACTCAATTAAATCCTCAGTCATGTCCTTTGGATGTGATGTGGTATATCTAATTCTTTTCAACTCTTTTATTTTATCTAACTCCAATATCAAATCTGATAGTTTAAAATTTTTTTCATTATCCTTATAAAGGTATGCATTTACATTTTGTCCTAATAGAATTATTTCTCTCGTACCATTTTTTACTAAATTCTCTGCTTCCTCAATAATTCTTTTAAAAGGTCTAGAATACTCTGGTCCTCTTGTATAAGGAACAACACAAAAACTACAAAATTTATCACATCCTTCTTGAATAGTTAAAAAAGAAGATATTTTGCTATAACTATTTTTGATTTTATCTAAATAATTGAATTTATCCTCGGTTTCGAATTCAGTTAATTCGTATTTTTTTTTGGAATTAAAATTTTCAATAATTTTATTTATTTTATGATATGACTGCGGTCCTATAACAATATCTATATAGGGTTCTCTCTTTATCATTTCACAACTTTCGGCTTGAGCAACACAGCCTGAGACTATAACGATCGGTTTTCTTTTGTTTTTATAATTTTTTCTAACTCTGCCTATTTCATCAAAAACTTTTTCCTTAGACTTGTCCCTAATGTGACAAGTGTTTAACAAATAACAATCAGCATTCAAGTGGTCATTTGTTTTAAAATAACCAATATTCTTGACTGTGTCATAAATACGATTTGTATCATATTCATTCATCTGACAACCAAAAGTTTTAATGAATATTTTTTTCACAATCAAACAGATTTATCTTTTACACAGTAAAGCTCTAGTTTTGAGTCAACTAATTTGTACCCATGCTTTTCTGCTATTTTTTTTTGGATATTTTCAATTTCCTCACTAGTAAATTCAATTATATTTCCAGTCTTTATATCAATTAAATGATTATGATCATCGTTTAACTCATATCTTGCTTTTCCATCTTTAAAATCATGCTTCATCAATATGCCTGACTCTTCAAATAATTTCACTGTTCTATAAACTGTTGCAATACTTATCTTGCTATCAATGTCTGAGACTCTTTTGTAAAGTTCATCAACATCTGGATGATCTGACTCACCATAATTTTTTTTAGACTCAGATATAACTCTGGCAATAGTCCTTCTCTGATCAGTTAACTTTACACCTTTAGCTAAACATTTTTGCTCTATAGTATCTGTCATAGCATTATCTTAACTCATATAAAGTGGTTTAATCAATTTTTTTATTAGTTTGCCTTTTTTAAATAGTTCAAAAACTCTTGAATAGCCATTATTTTCAACATCTTTTGAAGAAAAACCGTAAATATTGAATTTATATATTAAGCTAAGAGCTTTCAAAGTCGATATAGAGGTTCTAATACTTGAATATTTCCCAGGTCCTAAATTTACCAGAACTTTTTCAATAATATTAAAACTCACCATTTTTTTATCTAGAAATTTGAATAAAAGAAGAGCGAACTTATCAAAGTTTTTTCTACTGTTTTCATATTCATTAGTATAAGTTTTATTTTTATCTATGATTTTGAAAATTATTTTTTCATTTGCTGCATCTATTATCAAGCTTTTTTTAACTTTATTTTTCATAAACAGCTCAGCTCAAGCAGAAAATAATATTAAGTACTATCCTAATGATCATGGTGTGGTGTCAATTATGTACCATAGATTCAATGAAAATAAATATCCATCGACAAATATTAAAATAGATGTTTTTAAAAAGCAACTCGAACTTGTTGAAAAAAATAACATAGAATATTATGATCCATCTATATTCGACATTGAATTTAATAATCCGAAGAAAAATAAAAAAATCTTATTAACTATAGATGATGCTTTTTCATCTTTTTACGAAAATGCATGGCCAATACTTAAAAAAAGAAAAATACCATTCATATTGTTTGTTTCAACAGAGCCAGTGGGAAAATCTGGATATATGAGCTGGGACCAAATTAAAGAGGTGTCAAGTTATGATTTTGCATATATAGGTAATCATTCACATACGCACGAATATTTATTAGATTTCTCGCAGGATGAATTTGAAGATGATATTAAAAATTCTATAAAAATTTTTAAAGAAAAGTTAGGATATAATCCAGTTTTTTTTTCTTACCCGTTTGGAGAATTTAATTTAAAACAAACAAAATTTATTACCCAAAATTTTAAATATGGTTTTGGTCAACATTCTGGAGTAATTGATTTGACTAAAAATCGTTTTGAGCTACCGAGATTTCCAATAAATGAAAAATATGGTGATCTAGAAAGATTTGAGTTTATTCTAAAACTATTTCCTATTGCTTATAAAAATTTAAAACCAAGCGAAAAATTTATTAGCAAGGATCAAAATCCTCCGACTATTGAAATTGAATTTTTTAAAGAACAAAAAATGATACAAAATATCAATTGTTTTTCAAATGAAGGAAATGAGTGGAGAAATTCAATACTTAGATTTGAAGAAAATTTTCTTAAAATTAATTTCCGAGAAAAGTTCACTTTTAGGAGAGGGAGAGTTAATTGTTCACTTAAAGATGGAGATATTTGGAGATGGTTAGGTATCCAAATGTCAATTGAAGTGAATTAAATCAAATTTTTGTATTTAACGCTTAAAGGCATTAATTTTACATCGTCGAAATCTTTTAAAGAGTTCTGATTAATAATCTGCTTTAATATTTTAGTATACTCTTTACCAGTCTCTGCATAATTATCCAATTGATCAGCAAGTAATAAACTGTCAAGTGAGTCACTCTCATCTCTCAATTGAGCTCTTAATTGTCTAAAATTTTTATAACTTGAATGTGTATTTAAGTTTCTCTGATAGGCTCTCACAGATGCTTTTAATACTTTAAATTTCATTACTTTGTGCTTTGTATCATTCTCAGCACCAGCAGGTTTAATGCCATCTCCAGACCACGTCCACTGACCAAATAGTGCATTTCCCTCTAGTGCAAACCTAGATGTTCCCCATCCCGTTTCCTTTGCTGCTTGAGCTATGGCTAATGAGACTGGAACAATATCCATCCGTACTTTTAAAGTTGGTATATCCTTATTTAAAACTCCGTATTGTTTAAACTTTCGATTTAACCAGTTTATTTCTTTTTTTGAGTTTTTATTTTTATTTAAAATACTAAATAATTTTTTTCTATCTAACAAAATTAAATTATTTTCCTCTAATATAAGTGGCAATATAATTTGAATAAATAAGTTCTTTCTTTTTTTTGAACTTTCGATTTGTTTAATTTCATTTGGCAGAAGAGATAGCCTAATAGGTTTAACCTGTTTATTCTTTCTAACTTCACTTAATGAATAGTTTGTGTCCTTAAAAAGCTGTTCGATTGTAGATGCGCTAAGTCGAACTGTGTTTTCAGGAAGATCCTCAAATTTAAAAACATCCTCTAAAATATTCGATAGATCCAACCCTTCATCTATTTTTGATTTTTTATTTATCTCCCCGCCTTCAAGAACTTCCTTAAATTTTTTGTTTGAGTCATTAATCTCTAAATTTTTCGCAACTTTAGGGTTTATATCTGAAATTAGTGGTATTATAAAAGCTGCTAAAATTATCAAAAAACTTGAAAGCCCAGTTAGATATAGAGTTTTAAATTTTTCAAATCCAAATTTAAAGTTTGGTTTTTTTTTTATAACTATACCTTGAGATAATAAAAATTTTTTAAGCTTAAAAAATTGATTAATATTAAAATTTTTTTTTATTAATTTATTAGGGAAAATTTTTTTCAAATAGCCTCAACCTCCCTTACTTCCGGTACATAATGGCATAACAAATTTTGAACTCCTTGTTTTAAGGTTAATGCAGCACTTGGGCATCCAGAACATGCGCCTTGAAGCTCTACTCGAACTACTCCATCCTTAAAATCTTTAAATTTGATATCACCTCCATCTCTAGCTACAGCAGGCCTAATCTTAGTCTCTAATATTTTAATAATTTGACCTTCTACAGTTGAGGTATCTATATCAATTGTTTCTTCCATTTTTGAAATAACACTTTTATTTCCATTAGCAAAATAATCGTTGATAAAAGATATAATGATATGTTTTAAATCTTCCCACTCAAAATCATCAAATTTATTCACGGATATAAAATCTTCAGAAAGAAAAACACTTTTTACTCCATCTATTGACATTATATTTCTTATAAGTTCATTGGTAGTTTTACTAATATCTGTGACTTCAAGTGGTCCAATTAAAGAAACGCTTCTTCCGGGAAGAAATTTTAATGAATTTGGGTTAGGGGTAATTTCTGTTTGTACGAACATGTATTAAATATAGGTAATAGATAAAATATTTAAAGTAAATAATGCTCAAAAACCAAATTTTTTCTTAATATCTTTTATTTTTTTTGACGATAATTCATGAGCTTTTTGGCTACCATCTTGTAAAACTTGATCAATGTAAGATTGATCTTGATTTAATCTTTTAATCTCTTTTGATATTGGTGAAATTTTTTCAACTATGATATCTGACAATTTTTCCTTAAAAAAAGAAAAATTTTTGTCTTTAAATTCACTGAATAAATGATCAATTTTATTTCCAGACAAACTTAAATAAATTCCAATTAAATTCTCAATTTCAGGTCGAGATTTTAAATTATTTATACTTGTTGGGAAAGAACCAGTATCAGTTTTGGCCTTTTTTATTTTATTAATTATTTCCGAGTCTGAATCAGTCAAGTTTATTCTGCTTAACTCAGATGGATCTGATTTACTCATTTTTTTTTTTCCATCTTTTAAACTCATAATCCTCGCGAAGTTTTTTTGAATTAATGGTTCTGGAATTTTAAAAAAATCAGGTGTATCAAAATCTGTATTAAATTTTTTTGAAATATCTCTTGCTAATTCTAAATGCTGTTTTTGATCCTCTCCTACTGGCACGTGAGTTGCATCATACAAAAGAATATCTGCGGCCATCAATACAGGATAAATATAGAGACCCACACTAGCCTTTTCTTTATCTTTTCCAGCCTTTTCTTTAAATTGTGTCATTCTGTTTAACCAACCCATCCTAGCAACACAACTTAGTAACCAAGAAACTTCTGAGTGGGCAGACACAGAAGACTGATTAAAAATTATACTTTTTTTTGGATTAATACCACATGCTAAAAATGTTGCCGCAGTTTCTCTAATATTTTGTTTTAAAATTTTTGGATCTTGTTTGACTGTAACCGCATGTAAATCAACCACACAAAATATGCATTCATTATTTTGATTTTGTAAATCAACGAAGTTTTTTATTGCTCCTATATAGTTACCTAGATGTAGATTACCTGTAGGTTGAACACCTGAAAAAATTTTTTTAACTCCCATATTAATACTTTAATTTAATATCGCTCAATTTGAAAGCTTTAGTCATCAATGAAACTACGAAATAAATTAATATGCTAAATATTACTAAAAAAACAAGATAGATAAATTTGTAATTATTTTCGAAAGATAGTTGACTATCGAAATGAGATAGTAGAATTTGGAGACATATTCCCATTATAATAGTTGAAGCAGTAATTCTAATAATTTGTAAAATTATTTTTTTATTAATTTTAAAGTAATTCTCTTTGTGTAAAAAAGAGTACAATAAAATAGAATTAACCCAAGATGATATTGAGGTTGCTATCGGTATTATGATAAAGCCTAAATCTTTAAAAAAATATATACTAATTAAAACGTTTAATAGAACCGCTACAGTGGAAAAATAAAAAGGAATTTTAGTATTATCTCTGGCGAAAATAAAGCTTGAAAATATCTTTATTAAAGAAAATGCTGGAAGGCCTAGTGAAAAATATAATAAAGCTTCCGCTGAATTTCTTATACTAATTTTGTCAAATGATCCATAGCCAAAAAGTGACGACACAATTTCCTCATTTGCAATTATAAGTGCTAACATAGCTGGAAAGCTTAGGAGTAGCGATAGTTCTAAAGATTTATTTTGAATTTTATCTATATATGATTTTTTATTTTGCTGAATGTAGGAAGACAATTTTGGAAGTATAATGGTTCCTATTGCAATACCTGAAATTGCAAGATTTATTTGATAAATTCTATCTGCATAATATAAGTATGAAACTGCACTGGCTTGAAAAGAGGCAATAATTGTTCCTACTAAAATATTTATTTGAGTAACACCCGAAGAAAACACACTTGGTAAAAGTTTTTTAAAAAATAATTTTACCTCTTTTGAAACTTTAAAATTAAATAGAAGTTTTGGTTTAAAAAATTTTTTTACAAATATAACTAAGAAAATAGCCTGTATAAATCCTGCAATAGATACCCCATATGATAAATATAAAACTAATTTTTGATCTAAAATTTTTCCAAATGCTAATATTCCTATCATTATAATGTTTAAAATAATTGGAGCAGCGGAAGCTGCAGCAAACCTATTATGTGAGTTTAAAATTGCAGAAAAAAAAGATGCTAAACTGATAAATAGTATAAATGGAAATGTGATCTTGGTTAATTGAACGGCCAAAACAAACTTATCGGGTTCGAATTTAAAACCTGGTGCAATTAATGATACAAAGAAAGGCATAAAAAGCTCTATTAAAAGTACTAATGCAAAAAGGAAAATTGTTAATAAATTAAAAATATTATTAGCAAAATCGTCTGATTTTTTTTTTCCTTTAACTAATTCTTTAGAATAACTTGGTACAAACGCAGCATTGAAAGAACCTTCTCCGAATAATCTTCTAAAAGTATTTGGTATTCTAAATGCTACAAAAAATGCATCAGCTAAAGGTCCTGATCCAAGAAATATCGCTATAAGAATATCTCTTAAATAACCTAAAATACGACTTATCAAAGTATAAAAACTAAAAGTCCCAGTTGACTTAATTAAATTCATAAATCATATTAGTCCTAATATTGTCTCAATTGTATACATAAATATTATAATGAAAAAAAATAAAGTCGAACATTACTCGGATAAAGAAGCATTAGAATTTCATAATAGCAATAAATCAGGCAAGATTGAGATTATTTCTTCAAAACCAATGACTTCAAAAAGGGATCTTGCATTAGCTTATTCTCCAGGAGTTGCAGCACCTGTAAAAGCTATAGCTGAAAATCCAGACAAAGCTTACGATTACACCACTAAAGGTAATCTAGTTGCTGTTATTAGTAATGGTTCAGCAATATTAGGATTGGGTAATTTAGGTGCTATCGCATCAAAACCTGTTATGGAGGGTAAGGCAGTTTTATTCAAAAGATTTGCAGACATAGACTCAATTGATATTGAAATAGATACAAACGATACAGAAGAAATAATTAAATCAATAAAAAATATATCTAAAAGTTTTGGAGGAATTAATCTCGAGGATATAAAAGCACCTGAATGCTTTATTATAGAGAGAAGATTAAAAGAAATATTAGATATACCAGTTTTTCATGATGACCAACATGGAACGGCTATAATTACTAGTGCTGCATTAATAAATGCATGTGATATCGCCAAAAAAAAATTAAATGAAATTAATGTGGTGATCAATGGTGCGGGTGCTTCAGCAATGGCGTGTGCAAAACTATTTATCAATTCAGGTGTTGATAAAAATAAAATTAAAATGCTTGATTCAAAAGGTGTTATTTACAAAGGAAGAGATAACTTAAACGAATGGAAAAATGAATTTTCAATTAAAACAGACGATAGAAATTTAAGTGATGCAATAAAAAATGCTGACGTATTTTTAGGTCTATCTCAAGCAGGAGTTCTAAAAAAAGACATGGTAAAAATTATGGCAAAAAATCCTATAATTTTTGCCTGTGCTAATCCTGATCCAGAGATTACTCCTGAAGAAATTGAAGAAGTACGAGATGATGCAATTATTGCAACTGGTAGATCAGATTACCCTAATCAAGTAAATAATTTAATCGGCTTCCCTTATATTTTTAGGGGTGCTCTTGATGTTAGATCAAAAACGATAAATGAAGAAATGAAAGTTGCTGCAGTGCGTGCCATAGCTTCTTTAGCAAGAGAGAGGGTTCCTGATGAAGTGGTTGCAGCTATGGGTGGAGAAAGACCAGTTTATGGCAAAGACTATATTATTCCATCAACTTTCGATCCAAGACTAATAAGTGTTATACCGCTAGCAGTAGCAAAAGCGGCCATTAAAACTAAAGTAGCAAGAATAGGAATTGAAAATTTAGAAAATTATTCTGAACAACTTAAAAATAGGCTAGATCCAACTGTAGCTGTAATGCAAGGTATAAATTCGCAAATTAAAAAAAATCAAAAAAAAGTTGTATTTGCTGATGGAGAAGATGAGAATAACCTTAAGGCTGCGATCGCATTTAAAAACAGCAGACTAGGAATTCCTATTTTAATTGCGAAAGAGGAGATAGTAAGAAAAAAATTGAACGAAATTGGATATGGAGAAAACTTTGATATCGAGATTATAAATTCTACTAATGAGAAATTAAGAAAAAAATATACAGAGTTTTTATTTAAGAAACTTCAAAGAGCAGAGGGTTTGTTGGAACGTGACTGTGATAAGCTTATAAGAAATGATAGAGTTACTTTCGGTGCATGTATGGTATCGTGTGGTGATGCAGATGCAATGGTTACTGGCAATACAAGAAGATATTCTGCATCTCTAGAAAAAATTTCTAAAGTTGTTGATCCAAGACCAGGGGAAATAATGTTTGGTTTAAATATGATAGTTAATAGAGGAAAAACCATTTTTATTTGTGATACTACAGTAATAGAATACCCTGATGAAAAACAACTTGCTGAAATGGCAATTTCAGCTGCTAGAGTCGTGAGGCTTTTTGGATTTGATCCAAAAATTGCTTTTTTGTCTCATTCTACTTTTGGTCAGCCAACAACAGATAGAACAAAAAGAATTAGTGATGCTGTTGAGCTTCTTAAAAAGAAAAATGTTGATTTCAAGTTTGACGGAGAAATGCAACCAGATGTTGCTCTAGAGGATATGTTTCAAGAACTTTATCCGTTTTCTGAGATTGTTGGAAATGCAAATGTTCTGATTATGCCAAGTCAACATAGTGCTGCAATATCATACAAAATGATACAATCTATGAGTAGAGCAAAATTAATCGGACCACTTTTAATAGGTTTAGGACAAGCTATTGAGATAGCACCATTAAGAAGCTCGACATCAGATATATTGAATTTAGCATCTGTTGCTGCTTATTCAGCTGAAATAATTGATTACAAAAAAAATTAATCTTTTTGAATTCTTAAGTCTTCTACTAGAAGAATACTGGCAATGACTTTATTTACGTCCAAGATAGAATTTGCTTCATCTACAACTACTGCTAATTCATCTTTATTTCTTGCTATACCATATATATAGATATTTTTTTTGTAAGTATCTATTTGATAATTATTTGATTTCACATTTTTATTTAAAATCAACGCAGTCCTTAATTGGGAAGTTATTAGCGTATCCTGAACTGTCTGTTTAAAATTAAATTTTTCTTTAATTCTAATGTCGTTTCTTACAGACCTAGCACCACTAGTTTCCCAGGCAATTTTTGTAATATTTAACTTTTCCTCTGGATTATCGACCTTACCAGTTATAAATATTCTACCATCTAAAACCTTAGTTTTGATAGATAAAAAATATTTTTTATCTTCCATAGTAAGTCTAGTTATTAAGTTTTTTTCCATTATTGAGTCATCAATTTGTGTACCCAAAGATCTTGGATCAATCGCTACTGAAACTCCTGTTCCAAATAGGCCTTTTGAACTAGTGCCGGAACAACTATTTAAGAAAATTAAGAATATTAAAAAAAAATATAAATTCTTATTTCTCATTTTTAAGTTTCAAGCAAAAATCATAGATTATTTTTTTTGGTATTTTTTTATTGGAAAACTTTTTAATTATATCTTTTATGCTTTTATTTTTTAACATCATTTTTATAATTTTTTTATCAGATTCGGTCAAAAAACCGAAAGGATTTGTACTTTCTTTTATCTCAGAGATAACAATTGTAAGTTCCCCCTTATCATATAATTTAATTTTTTTTAAATCCTCAACTTTACATCTAATAAATTCCTCATGTATTTTTGTCATTTCTCTACATAAAACTATTTCTCTTTTGCTAAAAAAATTTGTTAATATTTCTAAATTTTTGATAAATTTTTTTGGTGGAATAAATAAAATTATTGAGCAATCCATTTTGGAGAGAAATTCTAATTCCTTAATTAATTTATTTTTTTTTTCCTCTAAAAAACCAAAAAAAATAAACTTATCTGAAAAACCACTTATTGATAACGAAGTTATAACTGATGAAACGCCAGGTATTGGCGTGACTGGAATATCTTTACTTATACATTCTTTTACTAATATTTTGCCTGGATCTGAAATTGCAGGTGTTCCCGCATCGGAAATAAGTGATACAATTTTGCCATCTATTAAATGATTTATTATTTCTTTAGCCCTTTTTTTTTCATTAAATTTGTGAAAAGCAACAAGTTGAGTTTTTATATTATAATGGTTCAAGAGCTTTATAGATACCCGAGTATCTTCACACAAAATTAATTCTGAATTTTTAAGAATTTCTAGGGCTCTAATCGTTAAATCTCCTAAGTTCCCTATAGGTGTGGAAACTAGATAAAGACCCTTTTTTTGTGGTTGTGATATCATTAAATCAAGAATTTATTATATAATATATAATATGAAAAAATTACTTAATTTAATATTTTTTGTATTAATAGTTTTTATTTTTACTAGCACACTTTTTGCGTCTGAGGAAAAAATTAAAGTTGGATTATTATTGCCATTAAATGGTCAAAACCAGGAAATTGGAAAATCTGTATTGAGGTCTGTAAATTTAGCAATTAATAAAATAAATGATCCAATATTAGAAATTTATCCAAAAAATAATTTTGATAATCCTGATGATAATATTAAAGCAGCACAGGAACTATATAATCAAGGAGTAAGAATATTCATTGGACCCATTTTTAATAAAAATATAAAAAATTTAGAAAAATTTAATGACGCCATATTTATAACTTTTTCAAATAAAAATAAAAGTGCTCAAAAAAATTTGATTTATGCAGGTGTAAATGCAACTTCACAGATGGCTACGATAAAAAAATTTCTTGAGGATAACGATATAAAGAAAACAATTTGTCTTATTCCTGAGGCCGATTTCAAAGAAGAAATTAAAAAAGGAATATCCCAAACAAAAATTAATTTAAAAAAAGTTTTTTATTATGGTACAGATCCAACAAAAATTACTAACAGAATCGAAAAAATTACAAGGTATGATGTTAGAAAACAAAACTTACTTGATGAAATAAAAAGAGTTGAAAATTCTGATGATCCAAATAAAGAAAAAAAAATAAAAAATCTTGAGAAAAGAGACACATTAGGAAAGTTAGGTTTTGACTCCGTTATAATTTCAGATTTTGGTGAATCGTTAAAAAGTGTTATAACATCGCTTATATATACAGATGTATCTACAAAAAGAGTTCAATTTATAACTCTTAATCAATGGTTTGATGTTAGTTTACTAAAAGAAGATAGTTCACAAAATATTTATTTTCCATCAATTAACAAAAAAAATTACGACGATTTCTCAAATTTATTTTTTAAAAAATTCAATAGCTATCCAAATCAGATTTCATTTTTAAGTTATGACATAGTTGGACTGGTTTATTATCTAACGAAAAAAAATAATTTAAATGATGTAGATAAAATTTTTAATCAAGAAAATGTTTTTAAAGGAAAAACAGGTATTTTTGAAATTAAAGATAAAAAAATTAGACATATCCTAAATTTTTACAAAATTGAAAATGGAAAGTTTATAAAAATTTTTTGATTTTTTGAAAAGCACTGTGTCTATGATCAATTTTATATTTTTTTTTTGGTGATATTTGGCCAAATGTTTTGTTTGATCCACGTGGAATAAAAATTGGGTCATATCCAAAACCTTTTCTGCCAATTTTTTTATTCGATATTTTTCCGTCAATTTTTCCAATTGTTGTTTTATATTTTCCACTTGGCCAATAAATTGTTAATGCACAAATAAATTTGGCATTTATTTTTCTATTTCTCCAATTAAAAACTTTTTTATCTAATTTTTTGAATACTTTTTTAATTGCTAAATCAAAATTATTTTTTTTTCCTCCCCAGCGTGCTGAATAAATACCTGGTTGATTATTTAAAAGTTTTATTTCTAGACCAGAGTCGTCTGATATACAAATTTGATTGCTTTTTTTGGAAAAGAAACTTGCTTTAATGAGTGAATTTTCCCTAAATGTTTTTCCATTTTCCTTTGGACTTTTTAAATTATAATCAGATGTTGAATAGATTTTAATGTTTTTTGGTAACAAAGCTTTGATTTCCCTTAATTTACCTTTGTTATTAGTACCAATTAACAGTTGTGAAATTTTTTTTGCTTTCATCTGGAAATATTTATTTTACATACCATATATCTAGTTATGGATAAAGAAAACGAAGATACTTCAGAAATAAAAAATGAAGATGAAACAGTAAATGATGAAAGTAACTCCAAAGAGGAACAACATGAGGAGCTGTCTCTAGAGGATAAACTAAGCGAGATTGAAGATAAGTTAACTAGAAGTTATGCAGAATTAGAAAATCAAAGAAGAAGATATGAAAAAGAAAAAGATGAGGCCTATGAATTTGGAGGCATGGCACTTGCAAAAGAATGTTTAAATCTGACAGACAACTTAGAAAGATCTAAATCGTCTATTATAAATGACGAAAGTCTTGATAAAGATAATAAAAATAAAATAATTGAACATCTTGATATTATTTACAAAGATATATTATCAATTTTTAAAAAAAATCAGATTGATGAAATTTCAGCTCTTGGTGAAAAATTGGATCCAAATAAGCATCAAGCTATGCTTGAAATTGAAGATGCAGAAAAAGAACAAGGTACTATTGTCCAAGAAATTCAAAAAGGATTTACACTAAAAGGAAGGTTGCTTAGACCTTCGCTTGTTGGGGTTTCAAAAAAACCCCAAAAAGACGAGGAAAAACAACAAAAAAAGGAGGAAAATTAATATTAGTTATAACTTGTAGATTAAAAATTAACACTTATATGACCAGTATTATTCAAAATTATGAGCAAAGTAATAGGAATTGATTTAGGAACAACAAACTCTTGTGTAGCTATTATGGATGGTACACAGGCTAAAGTTTTAGAAAATGCTGAAGGTGCAAGAACTACACCATCAGTTGTTGCATTTACTGATAATGACGAAAAATTAATTGGGCAACCAGCAAAAAGACAAGCTGTCACCAATCCTGAAAATACTGTGTTTGCTGTTAAGAGATTAATTGGAAGAAATTTTGACGATCCGTCAGTAAAAAAAGATATAGAGACATCTCCTTTTAAAATAGTAAATTCAGATAAAGGTGATGCATGGATAGAAGCTAAAGGTAATAAATATTCTCCATCTCAAATTTCTGCATTTATACTTCAAAAAATGAAAGAGACTGCAGAGAAATATTTAGGACAAGAAGTTAAAAAAGCTGTTATTACTGTTCCAGCATACTTTAATGATGCACAAAGACAAGCAACTAAAGATGCTGGTAAAATTGCTGGTTTAGAAGTTCTAAGAATTATTAATGAACCTACTGCAGCATCTCTAGCTTATGGTTTGGATAAAAAAACTAACAAGAAAATTGCTGTATATGACTTAGGTGGTGGAACATTTGATGTTTCAATACTTGAATTAGGTGATGGTGTATTTGAGGTTAAATCAACAAATGGTGATACTTTTTTAGGTGGTGAAGACTTTGATAATACAATTGTTGAGTATTTATTATCAGAGTTTAAAAAAGATAGTGGAATAGATTTAAAATCTGATAAACTTGCGCTTCAAAGATTAAAAGAAGCAGCAGAAAAAGCAAAAATTGAACTTTCATCAGCTGCACAAACAGAGATAAATCTTCCTTTTATTACAGCAGATAAAACAGGTCCTAAGCACATAAACTTAAAAATGACTAGAGCAAAACTGGAAGCGCTAGTTGAGGATCTAATTAAAAGGACTATGCCACCATGTGAGACGGCTCTTAAAGATGCTGGTCTTTCAGCGAGTGAAATCGATGAAATAGTGCTAGTTGGTGGAATGACTAGAATGCCAAAAATTATAGAAGAGGTTAAAAACTTTTTTGGAAAAGAACCAAACAAATCTGTTAACCCCGATGAGGTTGTTGCTATGGGTGCAGCTATACAAGCTGGAGTATTACAAGGTGATGTAAAAGATGTTTTATTATTAGATGTTACCCCTTTATCTCTTGGAATAGAAACTCTAGGAGGTATATCAACAAAACTAATTGATAAGAATACAACAATACCAACTAAAAAAAGCCAAGTATTTTCTACAGCAGAGGATAATCAACCAGCTGTATCTATTAGAGTTCTTCAAGGTGAAAGAGAAATGGCATCAGATAATAAAGTTTTAGGTAATTTTGAATTAGTTGGAATTGCGCCAGCTCCTAGAGGGGTTCCTCAAATTGAAGTAACATTTGATATTGACGCAAACGGTATAGTTAACGTGTCTGCTAAAGATAAAGGAACCGGTAAAGAACAAAAAATCCAAATCCAAGCATCTGGTGGTTTAAGTGAAGAGGAAATTAACAAAATGGTAAAAGAAGCTGAGGCTAATAAAGATGCTGACAAAAAGAAAAGAGAAGCTGTTGATGCAAGAAATCAAGCAGATACTTTATTACATTCTACTGAGAAAAACTTAAAAGAACATGGAAGTAAAGTGTCCGAGGCTGATAAAAAAGCTATAGAAACTGCATGTGCAGATTTAAGAAACTCTTTAAAAGGGACTGATGTTGAAGATCTTAAAAAGAAAACGCAAGATCTAGTTCAGGCATCTATGAAATTAGGTGAAGCTATCTATAAGTCACAACAAAGCGCTAAACCAGATGATGGTGCAAAAGACAAAAAAGAAGAAGGAAAAAAAGACGATAACGTTGTTGACGCAGACTTTGAGGAAGTAAAAGACGAAAATAAAGAAAAAAGTGCCTAAGAGCTAACAACTGTTTGTCTAATTAGTTATGGCAAAAAGAGATTACTATGAAGTCTTAGGTGTAAATAAATCAGCATCAGCAGATCAGATAAAGGCAGCTTATAGAAAACTTGCTGTTAAACATCATCCAGATAAAAATAAAGGAGATAAAGCTTCTGAAGAAAAGTTTAAAGAAGCATCAGAGGCGTACCACGTCTTATCAAATACAGAGCGAAAACAAAATTATGATAATTTTGGACATGCTGCATTTGAGAATGGAGGCGGAGGAAGAGGGGGTTTTAGCAATTTTGACTTTTCCAGCCACTTCTCAGATATATTTGAAGATTTTTTTGGCGATTTTGGTGGAGGTGGAAGAAGAAGTAGAAAATCAAATTTTAGAGGATCTGATTTAAGATATGATTTATCTATTTCGCTTGAAGAAGCTTACACTGGAAAAAAACAAGATATAAAGTTTTCAACTTCTGAAAAATGTGAGACATGTGATGGTAGTGGTTCTAAACCAGGTACCAATATTGGTTCGTGCTCTATGTGTGGTGGTAACGGTCAAGTAAGATCAAGCCAAGGTTTTTTTACTGTTCAACAAACATGTCCTCAATGTTCAGGTACAGGTGAACAAATTACTAATCCTTGTAATAGTTGTAGTGGACAAGGAAAAAAACAAGCTTCAAAAAGATTATCAGTAACAATTCCAAAAGGTGTAGATGATGGAACCCGAATAAGATTGGCCGGAAAAGGTGAAGCTGGTTCTAGAGGTGCATCAAGTGGCGATCTGTATCTTTTTATTAATGTTTATTCACATGATTTATTTAAAAGAAGTGAGGAAAATTTATTTTTTGAATGCCCAATATCTATTGCAGATGCGGCACTAGGAGCGTCAATAGAAATACCAACTATAGATGGAGGAAAAGCAAAAATCAAAATTCCATCTGGAACTCAAAGTGGTAAACAATTTCGTTTAAAGGGTAAAGGAATGCCTTTAATGAGAAGTGGCGGAGTTGGTGATTTATATGTACAAGTAAATACTGAAGTCCCTATTAATCTTAATAAAGAACAAAAAGATCTTCTTGAAAAATTTAGAGAAATAGAAAATGAAAAGTCCAACCCAAGTATAAAAAAGTTTTTTCAAAAAGCAAAAAATTTCTGGAAAAATTAAGACTAATAAAATAGATATTGACTTTTAAATGATATCACTATCCACAAAATTTAAAGTCAAATGTGCAGCCTTTATAAGTAATTTTTTGGTAGCATTCCTTGGAGATAAAAATAGGATAATTAAAAGGAATAATATTAATTATAATGTTAATCTTAGGGAAGGCATAGACTTAGGAATTTTTCTGGGTATTAAGAATGAAGAATCTATTTCGAATATCAACAAAATTACAAATATTAATGAAAAAAAAATTATAATTGATATTGGTGCAAATGTAGGATCTGTATCTCTTCCACTAGCAAAGTTGTTTAAGAATTCTTTGATTGTCTCTATAGAGCCAACAATTTATGCATTTTCAAAGTTAAAAAATAATGTAAGTTTAAATCCGATTTTAAAAAAAAGAATCAACTTATTAAATATATTTATTTCAAATAAGAAAAATAAAGTTAGAGAAGTTCATTCATCCTGGAACTTTTTAAATAATGAAAAAAAGCACAAGGTTCATTTGGGTATTTTAAAAAAAACATCGTTAAAAACAAAAAAACTTGATCAAATTTGTTCAAAGTTTAAAAGCGTTGACTTCATTAAGATTGATGTAGATGGACACGAGCTAGATGTATTTAAAAGTGGAAAAAAAACTATTATGAAATATAAACCATTTATATATTTTGAGTTTGCACCATATTTGTACAGGGAGTTTGGGTATAGCTCAGAAATCCTAATAAAATTTATTAAAAAAGATCTTAATTACGTATTTTACGATGAAAATTTAAAAAAGGTTTCAAATATCAGTGATTTTGTTAAAAAACTTCAAAATAAGTCTCAAAACTTTTTTTTGTTCCATAAAAATATTAAAGTAAAATTATGAGTCTCGAAGTAATTGTCCCAGTGATAGCATTAATAGGTGTGCTTATACTTGTTTTACCCGGTTTTATACAAACTAATTATAACCTGAAGATATTGATTAAAAACCTATCAATATGGATTATAGTGATAGCTATAATATTAATATTTATATATTTTATATTATAAATAATAATTAATTATTTTCAGTGCAGATATCTTTTATTACTGGAACACTTGAACAGTCACCGCATTTAGTTACTTGAACTAAACAACCACTATCAAGCAGTTTTACATCAACAACTCTATCGCATTTAGAACATACAGATGAAATTGTTAATCCGCACTTTTTACAACTAAATTTTTGTGTTTGCATATAATTAAAATAAGAAAATAAAAAATATTATTCAAGAAATAACGTATAATATTGATTATCATTATCAAAAAAAAACCTTTTAAAAACATCGCTTTAAAAAATACTTTATGAATGATAATCATTATCAATAAATTAAAGTTTATATATTCAATTTAATTTCAAAAATTTAATTAATGAAAATTTTAAGGCTTGTTCACAATCTACCAAAAACCGGAGGGACCATAATATCGAAATGTTTGGGTGCCCAAAAAAACGTTGTATTATTAAGTGAGATACATCCTAGAGGTCAAGAAATTAGAGATAAAATGAATAAAAATTCTTTTATAGGGGACCCAATTTATCAAGCTTACAAGTGGAATAATCTTATGACGGATGAAGAATATAAAAATTATAAAAATGATAATAAAGATTTTGAAAGTAAAATTGATTTTATAATTGAAAAAGTTTTATCTTCAAACAAATATTTAATTATAAGAGATTGGAGTTTTGTCGATTTTTTCGGAAAACCTTATACGGAACCAACAAATAGAAATATGCTCCTTAAAATTTTAGAAAAAAAATTTAAAATATTAAATGTTTTTATATTAAGGAGTCCAATAGAGACTTTGATAAGTTGTTATAAAAATTTACCATTTTTTAAAAATAATTATGACCTAGATTTTTTCTTAAATGCCTATAGAAATTTTTTTCTTTCAGCATCCAAAGACAGGATTTTTAAATATGAAGATTTTTTCAATAAGCCTAATGACGTATTAAAACAAATGTGTGAAATTTTAAAAATTGAATACACCGATGAATATACAAAAAATATGAGAAATGTTATGCTAACTGGCAACAAGAAAGGCATAGAGTCTCATGAAATATTTAAAAAAAGTATTGAGGCCGATATAGTTATGAATAAACAACAAAAAGATAATTTAAAAAAAAATAAATTATATACTAAACTAATGAAGGAATTAAATAATTATTATTAAATTCAATAAAGACTAGACCAAAAAAAAGATATACTATTTAGGATGAGTAAAATTAAATTAACTATTACAGGATGCACTGGAAGAATGGGTAAGCAATTAATAAAATCATCCCATAAACATAAAGATTTTAAATTAGTTTCCCTAACAGAAAATTATGTAATTAATAAAAAAATAAAAAAAATAATACCCGAGTTTAATAGTGCAAAATCATTTAAAAATACCAATGTTATAATTGACTTTACAGTACCTAAATGCACTCTCGAAGTGCTTGATATTGCTTCAAAACTAAAAAAAAAAGTAGTAATTGGAACTACTGGTTTCAATAGCAAACAAGAAAAGTTGATTAAACAATTCTCTAAAAAAATCCCGATATTAAAAGCAGGAAACATGAGTTTAGGTATTAATTTATTAATGTATTTAACAGAAATTGCATCTAAATCTCTTGGAAGCAATTTTCTAAGTAAAGTTTTTGAGGTTCACCACAAGCATAAAAAAGATCATCCCTCTGGTACAGCTTTAATGTTAGGCAAGGGTATTGCTACAGGAAAAAATAAAGATCTTAATAGATTAATTGGAAAAAAATATTTTAATAAAAAATCGTTTCCCTATGGAAAAAAAATTAATTTCAATTCAATAAGAAAAGGTGAAGTTATTGGAGAACACGAGGTTAAATTTTCAAGTGGTAAAGAAATTATTACATTAAATCATGAGGCTTTTGATAGAGCTTTATACTCGGAGGGTGCTTTAATGGCTGCTAAATGGTTAATGAGGAAAAAGCCAGGTCTTTATTCGATGAGAGATCTATTGAACTTTTAATGAGTTCAAATCGTGCTGATAAAATCAAAAGAGCTAAGATAGTATTGAAAATACTTAATAAAACTTATCCACGTATTAACGTTCCTCTTGAAAGCAGAAATGTATACACTCTGTTAATTTCTGTTCTTTTATCTGCACAATGTACAGATGTGAATGTTAATAATGTAACAAAAGATATTTACCCGAAATACTTCAAGCCAATTCATTTTGTCAGACTAGGAAGAAAAAAAATTGAGAGATTAATAAAAAGAATAGGTATATTTAGAATCAAAGCTAAAAGCATCTATCACTTGTCTAAAACTTTAGTAGAAAAATATAATAGTAAAGTTCCAAGTACGTTTGAACAATTAGAAGAGCTTCCTGGAGTGGGTCATAAAACTGCAAGTGTAGTTATGTCTCAAGGTTTTGGTTACCCTGCTTTCCCAGTTGATACTCATATTCATCGGCTCGCTCAAAGATGGGGATTAACAAATGGTAAAAATGTTGTACAGACCGAAAAGGATCTAAAAAGTTTATTTCCAAAAAAATATTGGAACAAACTTCATTTACAGATTATTTTTTATGGTCGAGAATACTGTAAAGCTCGCGATTGTTACGGTATTTCTTGTAAAATTTGCACGAGTTGTTATCCTAACAGAAAAAAACCAATTAAAACTAAAAAGGCTTAGCATGAAAATATTAGGTATAGGTAACGCAATTGTAGATGTAATTTGCAAAGTTGAAGAGGGTTTTATTCAAAAAAATGGTCTTACTAAAAGCACGATGAAGCTTATTTTTGAAGAAAATGAATTTAAACAGTTATTATCTAATTTAAAAATTGAAAAAACTGTTTCAGGTGGCTCTGTTGCAAATTCGATTGTTGGTCTTTCTCAACTTAAAAATAAAGTTGGTTTTATTGGTAAAGTGAGTGATGATGAATTAGGTGGAAAATATGAAGAAGGACTTAAAAAAGAAAATGTTCAATATTTTTACTCAAAAAAAGAGGAGGAATTACCAACAGGTACTTGTTTAATTTTAGTAACACCAGACTCGGAAAGAACAATGTGTACTTTTCTTGGAACAGCAGGCAAAATTAACGAGAATGATGTAGATATAAATGCCATAAAACAAAGTGAAATTATTCTCTTAGAGGGATATCTATGGGATGAGGGAGATCCTAAAAAGGCTTTTGAAAAAGCAATAAATAATGCTAATAAAGTTGCAATGTCTTTATCAGATCAATTTTGTGTTGATAGACATAAACCTCATTTTCTAAATTTAGTCAAAAACAAATTAGATATAACGTTTGCTAATGAACAAGAAATTATGTCTTTAATAGATACTAAAAATTTTGATGATGTAATTAATTTTGGAAAAGATCTCAAAAAATTATTGGTTATCACAAGAGGTGAAAAAGGTGCAGTCTCAATTAATGGTGATGAAGTTACAGAATGTGGTATTCAAAAAAATCTTAAAATAGTTGATCTAACTGGTGCCGGAGATCTATTCGCTGCGGGGTTTTTACATGGTCATGTAAACGGTTTATCTCAAAAAGAATGCTTAGAAAAAGGCACTGAAATGTCAAGTAAAGTTATTCAACAAATTGGTGCAAGAATTTAACAATTAGTCTTGATGATTGATTTTGCTGTAATAGGATCAGGAATATCAGGCGCCACTATATCTAATAAATTAAACAAAAAATATTCTGTTAGAGTTTTTGAAAAAGCCAAAGGAGTTGGTGGGAGGAGTTCTTTTAAAAGATTTAAAGGCAAGATAGGTTTTGATCATGGTCTTCAATATCTATCACCAAGATCTAGAGAATTTAAATCTTTTGCTAATAAACTTATTAAAAAAAGAGTTTTAAAACATTGGAAAGGCAATCATCAATTTTTAAATGAAAAAGTAAAAAGAGACAAGAAACACGTAAAATTAATAGGAACAAGAGGCAACAACGATATTTGCAAACATTTATTAAAAAGTGTAAATTGTAAATTCCAATCAGAACTATTTGAAATACAAAGACAAAAAAATTGTTGGTTTCTTAGATTTAAAGATAATACAGATATTTATACAAAAAATCTAATTATTACTGCTCCATTTCCACAAGTAAAAAAACTAGTATCAAAGTTTGTAAAAACAAAACTTTTTAAAAATAAAGTTAATATGAATTCAAGTCTGACTGTATTAATGATGACTAATAAAACTGGTAGCAATGTGAGTAGTTTTTTTACTAATGATAATATTTTAGGCTGGGTTTCAAATGAAAATTCAAAGAAAAGGTTCAAATGTGATAAGGATTTATGGGTCCTTCAAAGCACTTATGAATATGGAAAAAAACATACTGATAATTATAAAAATAAAAAAAAGTTTTATACAAACGTGTTGATTAATAAATTTAAAAAATTAACTAAAGTAAAAATAAAAAAAATATATTTCACACATATTCACGGTTGGAAATACTCCTCCAATTCGAACCCTCTAAAAATTAATAGTTATTGGGATAAAAAGCTAAAGTTAGGAATTTGTGCTGATTGGTTTGGGGGACCAAGACTTGAGAATGGATGGCTAAGTGCTGAAGATTTGTTTAACAAAATATCCTCAAGTTAAAAATGTAACTTTGTAAATACTCATTCCTAAAAAAATTAAATATAGGTAGTAATATTTTTTTATTAAGTCTTTAATTTTGGTTTTCATATTATCTTTATTAAAAGAAAATAAAAATAAATAAACAAACAATATTAAAGGGTCGAAATATTTATGATAAATTGAAATTTGTAAGTTATATAAAATCAAACATACAAAAATTATAATATTATCAAGGTTAATCAATTTAGCTGACTTAAAAAGAAATATGGACAAAAAGAAAACTGAAAATAACAAATAATTATTAGAAAGTAGAGTAGATGATATATGATAAAATACACCTCCGCCAAACCCTGGTGGATAATTAAAAGCATATACACAAATTAATACTAAAAAGTAAAGTATATAATTTTTTTTAATATTCAGCAATTCTTGAATGAGTTTTTGAAAACTATCTTTTTTTAAGAAAGGTAAAAAATAAAAAAATAACAAGGATGTTATTATGACAATTTTATTAAAAAAATTAAATTTTATTAAGTTACTAACATCATATACTGTATGTTTAAAAAAATAAAAATCAAACGTGTAATAATATATAATTGCAGGCAATGCTAAAAAGAAGTTAAGTGCAATTATGTAATTTAGGCTTTTAGATAATTTAAATTCTAAATAAAATTTATAAATTAAAAAGATTCCAAACACACTAAAATTTGGAGTTATATATGCTGATAAAGCTAAATATAGTGTGCTCTTTAGTGCGTTTGCTAGTTTGCTGTTATTATCTTTTAAAAATTTCAAATAGAATTTAATTGATACTAGAAATAATATGAATGCATATAAAATCGGGTACGGCCATATTATTAAGCTTCTTACAGTTGGTGATAAAAAAATTATGAAAGAAAAAATTTTTAAATAAATATCATTTACATTATTAAATTTAATTTTAAGACACTGGTGGAATGAATAAATAATAAGTGGTGCAGCAACTAAATTTAGATATCTAATACTTTCCAATTCGATACCTAATTTAAATAAAAAAGAGAGTATAATATAAAAAATAGGTGAATTTCTTGTGAAAAGATCTCCATCACCATAATTATTAAAAGTATAAAAAAAGTCATTTGCAAATGAGACGATTAGCCTCTCATGAAATATAAAATCATGCCTCGCACCACCCAAAGTATCTTCAGAAATAATATATGAAAATATTATGCTAACAAAAAATACCAAACCTAATACATTAATTTTTGAAGTATTATTCATCAGCCTTTAATATAGATACAAAATGATGTTTTTTATTCAATATAATATTGAATAGTCCATCGTGTTGCTGAAAATTTTCTTTGTGGAACAATTCCTTTGATTTAGATTTTAAAATAGTTTTTTTCCACATTTTTTTATTAAAATATTTATCGGGAACATTAACCCCATATCCATAATTAGCGTAAAAATCAACAAACCTTAAAAGAGATCTTGAGAGTAAACCATGTTCAAAATGATCTTTAATAATTATTTTATTTGAATGTCTGTATAATTTTTTTATAACTTTGTGAGCGTCTTCAACTCCAATATGATGGAGTACATCGATTACAAATATTACATCAAATTTTTTATTACTTTTAAATAATTTATCATTTTCTAAATAAGCCATTTTTTTTGTTTTAAATTTATGCTTAAAAATATCAGAGCCTATAATTTGTTTAATATATTTTTTATTTTGCAATTTTTTTGAAATCTCCATTGAGCCACATCCAAAATCCAGTATCGTTAATTTCTTGCTATTTTCTCTAGAAATTTTTCTTAATAGTTTCTCAATTATGTCAGTGATTCTCTTAAGTCTATCTCCACCACAAATAATTCTAATAAAATTTGAAATCCCGACAAATATCTTATTATAATTATTTTCTTTGAATCTCATCATTCAATTTTATATATCATATTTAACCATGAAAGATAAAATTTTAGTTTTTATCATTACTTATAAAGCTTCATTTAGAGTTTTAGATGTTGTTAAAAAGATACCTTTCAATTATTTTAAAAAGAAAAAATTCAAAATTCTTATTAGTGACGATTATTCAAATGATGACACTATAGGATATATAAGGAAAATAAAAAAAAAATATAAATCAAAAATATTTTTGAATTTTAATAAAATTAATCAAGGTTATGGTGGCAATATTAAAAAATGCCTTAAGTTCGCTTATAAAAATAATTTTAGTTATGCGGTTATGATTCATGGAGATAATCAATATGATCCAAAATACTTAGCTCTAATGGTTAAAGAACTTATAAAAAACAAAAATATAGTCGCAACCGTTGGATCAAGAATGATAAATAAATCTAATGCATTAAAGGGTAATATGCCCATGTATAAATTTATAGGAAACATCTTTTTAACAAAATTATTTAACTTTCTTCATAATACTAAATTTACGGACTGTCACACTGGATACTGGGGGTATAATTTAAAAAAAATTAATAAAAAAACTTTTGAGGATTTAGATAATCATTTTTGCTTTGATATCGACCTAAGAATTAAATTAGTTAACAGAAATTTAAAAATTAAAGAATTTGCAATAAAAACTTATTACGGAACAGAGAGATCCTCGATTCACTTCATATATGCTGTTAGATTTTTTTTTAAAACAATAATGAATAGATTATTTTAATGTCTAAAAGATATAGCGGAAAATCATTTAAAGATTCAAGCGTAATGAAGAAACCCAAATTATCTTTGAAAGAAAAGAGAAAACTTAAAAAAGAAAAAAGAAAAATAAAAATTGAAAAATAAACCTCTATTATTTTTTAAAATAATTCTAATCAGCTTAGTTATGATTAGTTGTAGTGAGACTAACAAACTAAAAAATATTAATAATGTTTTATTATTTGGAGACAGCTTAATGTCTGGTTACGGTTTAAAAGAAAATCAAACACTTTCAATAATATTAGAAAATGATTTAAAAGATGCTGGATATAATATCAAAGTGTTAAATGGAAGTGTCTCAGGAAATACCTCAAAAGATGGATTAGATAGAATTGGAGAGTATACCTCTAAAAGTGATATTGATTTGATTGTTTTAGGATTAGGTGCAAATGATATGCTTAGAAGAATTGATCCAAATCAAACAGAAAATAATTTAAGGAAAATTATAGAAATTATAAAAACTAAAAATATAAAAATAATTTTAGCGGGCATGAAAGCATCTTCAGCAAACGGATTAGCATATAAAAAGAAATTTGATGATATTTTTCCTAAGTTAGCAGAAGAATATGATTTAACTTTAATACCTTTTTTACTTAAAAAAGTAGCTTTAAACCCAAAACTAAATCAAAGTGATGGTATTCATCCTAATTTTGAGGGTGCTAAAGTGATTTCAGAAACAATAAAAGAAAGTATAATTAATTTCGATTAGTAGGGGCGTTCTGTTGCAAGGTGCCCCGAACCCCAAAGAAATTATCCTTTAAACATTTCTAATGCTTTATTAAGAAGATCTACCGATTTTTTGTGCTCTCCACTATCGTGAGCCTTCATTCCAGCATCTCTTAATTCTTGAGCTTCTGCAATTTTTGCATCAAGTTTTTTTGCCATCATCGGGCATGAACCTGCAAATACAGAGCTCGAAAATAATACAAAAGATAAAATTAAAGCTAATTTTTTCATAGTTTTCCTTCCGTTTATTTAGATATGGTTATTTAATAGAAAATTTTAAGCAACAGAGTGTCACACTGATAAAGCTATAAAACCATATGTATTAAATATATATAGTCACAATGTTTATAGCGATGAATAGATTTAAAATTGTACTTGGTAAGGAACAAGATTTTGAGAGTGTTTGGAAAAATAGAGATACTCATTTAAAAGGCGTGCCAGGTTTTAAAGAATTTCATTTAGTTAAGGGAAATACTAACGAAGAATTTACCTTGTATGCATCACATAGTATATGGAATTCAAAAGAGGACTTTATTAATTGGACTAAATCGGAAGCCTTCAGGTTAGCTCATAAGAATGCTGGTCAGCATCAAGATCTTTATTTAGGTGCACCTAATTTTGAGGGATTTGAAGTTGTTTTATAATGATTGAACAAAGCGTTACATATTTAACTGCAATACTATTGGGGATTATGCTTTTTTTTTCATTTGTTGTTGCGCCATCTACATTTAGATTTTTAAATGAAGAATATGCTAGAAAATTTATTAGAGGAATATTTCCTTTGTATTACTTACTAAATCTTAGTATCAGCCTAATTGTTGTATTATTGATCTCTTATTTAAATGACTTTAGTCTTAAATTTTATTTAATGCTGTCTATTTGTATTTTGTTTTTTATCTCTAATTTTTTTTTAATGCCATTAATAAATAAATTTAAAGACAATGGCAAAGAACAGTACTTCAAAATATCACATTTTGTATCTGTACTGATTAATCTGGTACAAATGATATTTCTTATAATAATATTGATAAAATAATGAAATATAATTTAAATAAAAGAACTTTTATAAAATTGCTTGGTATTACATTTTTTTCTTTTTTCTTATTGCCATTTAAGTATGCAAAAGCTGTTACAAAAAAAGTTATAAATGAAAATCTCACCAAAAAACAAAAAGAAATAATGTTTAATGAAGGTACAGAAAGGCCTTTTACAAGTGATCTTTTGAATGAAAAAAGAGAAGGTTTCTATCATTGTGCAAACTGTGGAGCAAAATTGTTTGCTTCAACTGCTAAGTTTGATAGTGGAACTGGTTGGCCATCTTTTACAGAGGCTTTACCAGGTGCATTTGAAACTAAAATTGATTACTCATTTGGAATGAAAAGAATTGAATATCATTGTGCAAATTGCGGGGTTCATCATGGACACGTTTTTGCAGATGGACCAAGCGAAACTGGAAAAAGGTTTTGTAACAACGGTCTTTGCTTAATATTTAAACCTTCAATTAGCAATTAATCTATTTCTTTTTCTTTTAAAACTACCTTTCCCTTTTTTTGGTTTGATTATTCTAGGTTTATATTTTTTTGTAAATAGATCTTTTTTTAAGGGATTTTTCCTACTCATTAATTATGTATCCGTTTTTTTTACTTTGTATAAATGAATCATCATCAAATGTGTTTTTAATTTTTTTTCTTAATCTATAAATATGTGTTTCAACTGTATGAGTTTCTAAGTCCTCTCCATATTTCCAAACTTTTTTTTGAAGAACATCAACCTTGACTGGTTTACTCTCATTTTTAAGAAATACAATAGTATCAATTTCACGTTCAGTTAATTTAATCGAATTATCAGAGTTTCTTAATATCCTTGAATTAATATCTAGGATATATTTATTTATAATGATATTTGATTGAGCAGAGTAATTTTGTTGTATTAATCTTGCGTTTAATTGATCAATTAAATTTGAGATTTTTATTGGAAATCTTGTAATACAATAAATTTGTTTTTCATCTGTATTACTTTTCAAAGAGGAAAAGTCTTTCTTATTAATAAGGATTATTGAATTTTCCATAAATTTTTTATCTTCATCAATTTTTTTCATTAAATCCTTTTTTTCATTGAAGTGAAAAATCTCGTAATTGAAATAATCTTTGATTTCTCTAAAAATTTTATCTAATTCTGGTATATTTAAAATATGCAATTTTTGAGAATGCATTAAGTTATATTATGCTATTAAAATTAAAAAATAAAGAATACTTAATTGTTGATGAGTTTAAGTTCAAATGTTGTATTGGTAAAAAAGGTTTAAAATTAGAAAAAAAAGAGGGAGATAATTGCACTCCAATAGGAGTTTTTAAGATTGGTAAAGTTTACTATCGACCAGATAGAGTTGAGAAACTGGACACAATTTTAAAAACTAAAAAAATTACAAAAAATATGGGTTGGTGCGACGATCCATATAATAAAAATTACAATAAAGAAATTATCTTAAATAAAAAAAATAGAGGTGAAAAACTTTTTAGAAAAAGCAGCGTTTATGATATTTTGGTTGTTATCGAATATAATACAAAAAAAGTAAAACCATTCAAAGGTAGTGCTATTTTTATTCATTTAACGAAAAATTATAAACCAACACAAGGTTGCATAGCTTTAAAAAAGAACGATTTATTAATACTATTGAAATTAATAACTAAACAATCCAAAATCAAAATTTGTTAACTCCTAGCACCAAATATTTTTGAGCCTACCCTTATAAATGTTGATCCTTGATTTATAGCCTCCATATAATCATCTGACATACCCATACTTATATCTTTTAAATCTAGATTTTCGGATAACTCTTTCGTTTTTATAAAATAAGGTTTAGAAACTTTTTCAAACGGTGGGATGCTCATTAAGCCAATTATATTTAATTTTAATTCATCAACACATTTTTTATAAAAATTTTCTAAATTACTGATTTCAATTCCACCTTTTTGAGGTTCTTCACCAATATTAACTTGAATAAATATTTTAGGTTTAAAATTTTTTTTAATTTGTTCATCTGCTAACTTATTAGCCAGTTTAATATTATCTAGGGAATGGATATAGTCAAATAAAGGTAATACAAACTTAACTTTATTAGTTTGCAGTTTGCCTATAAGATGTAGATTAATCTTTGGAAAATCTTGCTTAATACTTGTCCATTTCTCCATTGCTTCTTGCACTTTATTTTCACCAAAATCAGTGTGTCCTTCATTAATAATTGGCAATATATGACTAATTGGGAATGTTTTGGTAACTGCAATTAATTTAACATTTTTTTTTTCTACAATTTCTTGCTTTATTAAATTAAAATTTTTTACTACGTTTTCCATATGTTAAAATCTATTTACTATTATATAGACAAATTTGATAGAGAAGAAATCTATAAATTAAATAAATCAATAAGTATTATATATAGAAATTATTCAAAAAAATTTAACACTAAAGAGCTTTTGCAATTGGTGATTTTTTGCAAGAAACAGAGAAGAAAAGTTTATATAAGTAATAACCTAAAATTAGCTTTAAGATTAAATTTTGATGGAATTTATATTCCCTCGTTTAACAAATCATTAAAATATAAAAACATTATCAAAAAAAAATTTGAAGTAATTGGGTCTGCACATAATATTAAAGAAGTTATTAATAAAAAATTACAAGGTTGCACTAAGATATTTTTATGTCCATTATTTAGAACTAAAAAAAATAAGAATTATTTGGGGATTACTAAATTTAACTTGATTAAATTAAACATAAAAAAAGATATTATTGCTCTTGGTGGAATCAACGAAAAAAATATTAAATATTTAAGAATGTGTAATGTTAAAGGTTTTGCGGGTATAACTTGGGTAAAAAAAAACGGCCCGAGTATAAATACTGGGCCGTTTTAAATTTTAATCTAAAACTAAATTAGAACGCAAGTCCTAAAGCAATTTCAGTTATTTTTGAATCATCTGCGTCTTCATCAAATGCAGGATTTTCTATCTCCATTTGATAAGCTTTAATTGACATACCACCCATTGAGTATGCAACCTGGATAGCATCCGCTTTTTGGTCTACGTCCTGGCTTGCAGCTGATGACTGAGCGTTGTATGTTTCAGTTGACTCTGTGTATGAAACTGAGAAATTGTCATTTACGTTAAACGCAATACCAATTTGCTCACCTTCAAAGATACCACCTGATGTTCTTAGTGTTTTTGCAGTTGTAGTTCCTACTGTAGCAGTTTCTGAAACACCTGCGTCTACGTAAGACTCAGAGTAACCAATTGATACAGGGCCCATTCCATACTTAACATACCATACACCGTTAAACTCATCTCTAACTGCGTCTGAACCAGCTGCTACTTTCGTCTTATTTTCTCTTTCAGCACCATAGATACCGAACTTAAGAGCGTCATAAGCGATTGTAACACCAGCTTCCTGACCAGTACCATATGTACCAGTTCCTCCTGGTGTTCCACCGTCACCTGTTTCAGTGTCGTTTGCATCTGATGCGTAACCTAAGTCAAGCGTAATTGATGCTCCACCAAAATCAAATGTTGGAGATGTGTATGTGATGTGGTTGTTGTCCATGAAGTCACCGACTTTGTTAGCAGTAATAAGAGCTGATACATCTGATATCTGCTCGTATACTTGCGGAACTTCTTCATCATATTTGTAATGAGCAGCACCACTGTGGTGACCCATTAAGAACGAACCAAATGAAGGTGTCGAAATTGTAATGTAACCAGACGTTAAATCAGTTTGCGCATCTGTTGTAGCTGTAGTAACTGAGAACGTTGTTCCGTTATCTAACTCACCACCGCCAGTAAATGCTACGTCTTTGTCAGTACCAATACCTCTACCTGATACGTTTGAGTCTGAAGCTGAATTACCATGTTTTAAAGTGATGTTAACACCACCTGAAACACTTAATTCACCTGCATGAGCTGATACTGCTACTAGCGAACCTGCTAAAGCTGTAAGCCCAACTTTTTTAAATTTATTCATAAAGTACTCCTTTTTGTTTGTATTCATATGAATGTTGGTTTTTTACCAAAGATTTGCTCTAAAACCCTTAGAATCATTAATTTTTGGTTATTTTTTAATAATGTGTGATATAAAAGTCACAATTAAAATATTGGATTTTCTTATATTTTGCTATAATTCATGAAATTTATATTATTTAGGCTACTTTTTATGATTAATTTTAAAATTTTAAACTTATTATTATTTATTCTTATTTTAAATCTTAACTCATGCGGTTTTTATAAAAGATCAGATGTAGCAGATAATCCTGTTAACGTGGATGAAAGAGTAAAAAAAAATATTCAAGAAGGGAGAGGCATCAGATTTGGTAAAGGCGCTACAAGAGGAGGTGATTTTGATTTTGCTTCATCAAACCCTTTATGGAGAGCTTCAATTGAAATATTTGATTTTGTACCGCTAACAAATGCTAGCTACTCAGGTGGGATCATTATAACAGACTGGTTTTCAGCAGAAAATAATAATTCTTCAAATACAAGAGATCTTAAAATTACATTAAAATTTTTGACTAATGATATAAGAGCCGATGCAATAGATGTAACAGTTTTTGAAAAAATTTGTAAAAACAACGAATGTAAGACTAACAAAGTTCAATCAAAATTAGAGAAAGAAATTAAACTTGCCATTTTAAAAAAAGCAACAATCATAGAACAAGAAGGTTTCGATAAATACTACGAAAAAAAAGGAAAAAATAAGGCCAAAACACTTACAAGTAAATAATAAATATTTTTTTTTAGAAAAAATTTTGTGGAACGATATAATTTTAAAATAGTCGAAGAAAAATGGCAAAAACTTTGGGAAAAAAATAAGACTTTTAAAACGAAGTTAAATAAAAATAAAAAAAAATTTTATTGCCTTGAGATGTTCCCATATCCATCCGGCAAAATTCACATGGGGCATGTAAGAAATTATACGATCGGTGATGTGCTTGCTAGATACAAAACACTACAAAATTATAACGTTCTTCATCCTATGGGATGGGATTCATTTGGAATGCCTGCAGAAAATGCAGCAAAAGAAAACAATCTAGATCCAAAGGATTGGACAGAAAAAAATATATCTGTCATGAAAGAGCAACTTAAGAAATTAGGGCTGTCTATTGATTGGGATAGAGAGATTTCAACATGTTCACCCGAGTACTATAAGCACCAACAATTATTTTTTTTAGAACTTTTTAAAAAAGGATTAATTTATAAAAAAGAAAATTATGTAAATTGGGACCCGGTTGATCAAACTGTGTTAGCCAATGAACAAGTAATTGATGGTAAAGGATGGAGGTCAGGTGCGATAGTTGAGAGAAAAAAATTAAGTCAATGGTTTTTTAAAATTTCAAAATTTTCTGATGAACTTTTATCTGGTTTAGACAAACTTGATAAATGGCCTAATAAAGTAAAAATTATGCAAAAAAATTGGATTGGAAAATCTTTTGGATGTGAGATTGATTTTAAGATTGAAGGCAGCTCGTCATTAAATAGCATAAAGTGCTTCACTACTCGACCTGACACATTGTTTGGATTTTCGTTTTTAGCTGTATCCGCTGATCACCCTATTTCTAAGTTCTATGAAAAAAACATTGGTTTTCAGAAGTTTAAACAAGAGTGCTCAAAAACTGGTACTACAGAAGAGTCTATCGCCCAAGCTGAAAAAATTGGGTTTAAAACAGATTTGATTGCTATAAATCCTTTCGATCAAAATGAAAAAGTTCCAGTTTATTTTGCAAACTTTGTTTTAATGGATTATGGTTTTGGGGCTGTTTTTGGATGTCCGGCTCATGATCAAAGAGATTTTGAATTTGCGAAGAAATATAACCTACCAATCAAAACTGTTGTTAAACCAAGAGATATGAAAGATGAGTTTGAAGTAAAAGATGAGGCTTATGTTGGCGATGGTATAATGATTAATTCCTCTTTTTTAAATGGATTGAGCACCCCAAATGAGGCAATTTCAAAGGCTATTGAAACAATTGAAGAAAAAAAGTCTGGCAAGCAAAAAATAAATTTTAGATTAAAAGATTGGGGTATCTCAAGACAAAGATATTGGGGATGTCCAATACCCGTAGTTTACGACGATAAGGGAAACTATCAAACTGTGCCAGAGGATCAATTACCAGTTAAATTGCCAGAAAATATTAATCTTAAAACAACGGGTAATCCCTTGGATCATCAAGAAGAGTGGAGAACAATAACAATAAAAGGAAAAAAGTATAAATTAGAAACTGACACACTTGATACTTTCGTAGACTCATCCTGGTATTACCTGCGTTTTTGTTCTCCTACTGATACAAGTTACGGCTATAATCTCGATGAAATTAAATATTGGATGCCTGTTGATCAATATATTGGGGGCGTTGAACACGCAATATTACATTTATTATACTCTAGATTTTTTATGTTAGCTCTTGGATATAAAAATGATGATTTTATTTCAAAAGAACCTTTTGAGGGATTATTTACTCAAGGCATGGTTTGTCACGAAACCTACAAAGATAAAAATAATAATTGGTTGAGTCCTAATGAAGTGTTCACAGAAGATGGAAAAAACTTTTATAAAATTAATGATAAAAAAGAAAAAGTCGTTGTTGGATCGTCAGAGTCAATGTCCAAATCAAAAAAAAATGTTATAGATCCTGAAAAAATAATTGAGACTTATGGTGCAGATGCAGTAAGACTTTTTATTCTATCAGATAGTCCACCAGAAAAAGATATACAATGGTCAGAACAAGGAATGGTTGCATCATATAAATTCATTAACAAATTTTGGACACTGCATAATAAAATTTTAGAAAAAATTAAATCAAATAAAAAAGGATCAAATATTAATGACTTAAATGTATTTACAAATAAATTAATACAAAAAATTACATTCAACCTCGAAAAATTTAATTACAATGTGATTGTAGCTAATATTTATGAGACATACAATTTTTTAGTGAAAGAAATTGAAAAGGATTATGAGTCAAATATGCTTAAAGAAAATTATTTAAAGATTTTAATATTAATTATGCCTGTGTTACCACACGTGATATCAGAGGCATTCAACGATTTGAATTATAAAGAAAAACTTGAATGGCCTATAGCGGACTCAAAATATTTAGAGGAAAAATTTGTAAATATAGTTATTCAGGTAAATGGTAAGAAAAAATCCTTAATTAAGATTGAAAAAGATCTTGAGGATAAGGATGTAATTAATAAAATCAAAAAAGATGAAAAAATATCTAATATTATAAGTGATAAAAATTTATTAAAGCATATTATAGTGAAAAATAGACTTGTGAATCTTATTATTAAATGAAAAAAATATTTCTTATAATAGCCATATTATTATTTAATAGTTGTGGATATACACCTATTTACTCGTCTAAAGATAGTAATTTCAAAGTTATTAGTTTTAAGAAAAACATTAATAATAATTTAACAAATTATATTCAAAATAGCATAAGTGTATTTTCAAACGAAGAGTCTGAAAAAAAATTAAATATTAGCTTTGATTTTACAGAGAATATATCTGTAATACTAAAAGACTCAAAAGGAGATCCATCAAGAAACAGGTTAACAATAAATGTTGAATTGACTCTATTAGATATCAATCAGAATATAGTCACGTCTAATACGTTTTCAGAAAGCTTTGAATATAATATAGATGATAATAAATTTAATTTAAAACAATACGAGAAAAATATAAAATTTAATTTAGTGGAGCAAATTACTCAAGAAATTTTAGAATTTTTGACTAATGTGAAATGATTTTAAAATCCTATGAAGTAGATAATAAAAAAATATCAAAGTTTAATTTCTTTCTTGTCTATGGTGAAAACGAGGGGCTAAAAAAAGAGTTAATTAATAAAATCAAAAGTGATCGAACTGGAAAACAAATCAAATATGAAGAGTCTGAGATTTTAAAGAATAAATCGAACTTCAATAGTGTAATAAAAAATAAATCACTTTTTGAAGAGAAAAGAATTTTTTTAATAGAAAGATGTACTGAAAAACTTTCAGATATTCTTTTAGAAATATCTGAAAAACTCTCAGATGATTTAATAATAATAAATTTTGGACAGCTTGAGAAAAGATCAAAACTTAGAAGCCAATTAGAAAAATCTGAACATGCTGTAGTCATACCAACTTATAAAGATAGCTCTCAATCGCTAATAAATATTGCTAAGAGTTTTTTTAGTGAAAATAAAATTAGTATATCATATGAAACTTTAAATTTATTAGTAAACAGATCCAATGGTGATAGAGGTCATCTAAGACAAGAATTAAACAAAATTTCAAATTACTTATCAGATAAAAAAATTATATCTTTGAAAGAAATTCATGCTTTAACAAATTTGTCAGAGAATTATAGTGCTGATGAATTAGCTGATACTTGTTTAAGTAAAAATATCAAAAAAACATACGAAATATTAAATGAAAATAATTATACGGATGAAGACATATTTGTAATTCTAAGGGTTTTTTTAAGAAAATCAAAAAAGATATTAAATTTGTTAGAGTCTATTAATAATATGAATAATGTAGATAAAGTCATAACTGAATATAGGCCTCCTATTTTCTGGAAAGAAAAACCAGTAATAAAAAAACAATTGCAGCTTTGGACCTGCGGTGAGATCAAAAATTTAATATTTGGACTTAATGAACTAGAAATTAAAATTAAAAAAAATAATTCTTTAAGTATGATATTAATGAAAAATTTTATTAATGAAATATTGCATAAAGGATCTAATAATTCTTCTTTATTAATTCAATAATTCTATTTAATTGTCCTAATTCTTTATAGTTAAAAGTTATAGATCCTTTATTATTTTTATTATTTTTTATTTCAACATTCATTCCTATCTTTTCGATCAAATTTTGCTCTAATATTTTTATATTTGGATCTTTATTTCTTAAGAGTTTTTTATGAGGTGCCTTATATGCTCTAACGAGACCCTCTGTTTGTCTAACTGATAATTTTTTAGAAATGATTTTATTAGAAATTGACAGGCAATTCTCTAATCCAACTAAAATTTTTGCATGACCAGGTGAAATTTTATTATCTTTAACAAACTCTATTACCTCTTTAGGTAAACTAAGTAATCTTAAGGAATTTGTAATATGGCTTCTACTTTTACCTATAAAATTAGCAACCTGCTCTTGGTCATAAGAAAATTCATCGATTAATCTTTTATAACCCTCTGCTTCCTCAATAGCATTTAAGTCGTGCCTTTGAACATTTTCAACTATTCCAAATTCTAGAGCTTTTTTATCGTCTGCTTCTATTACTACAATCGGTACCTCATGTAATCCTACTTTCTGAGCGGCTAACCATCTTCTCTCGCCAGCAATAATTTCATATTTAGTATCGCCATTTGAATTCCTGACAATTATTGGCTGAATAATTCCCCTTGATTTTATAGACTCAGACAATTCATTTAAACTTGTTTCATCAAACTTTTTTCTTGGTTGATATTTATTTCTTGTAAGATCGCTTATATTAGCTTTAGTGCTTGATGATATTTTGCCCTCACCAATTAAAGATGATAAACCTCTACCAAGTCCTTTTTTATTTTTAAAGCTGATCATGCTGCAGTTTCAAAACTTTCTTCCTGGGCTAAAAACTCTTCTGTAAAACTAATATATGACTTGCTGCCTGGACAAGTTTTGTCGTAAAATATAACAGGCATACCGTGCGAAGGTGCTTCTGATAATCTTACATTCCTTGGAACAACATTTTTGTACACTTTTTCTTTAAAATAATTTCTTGCTTCAATTTCAACTTCACCGGAAAGTTTATTTCTCTTATCATACATAGTCAGAAGTATTCCTCTAATGGTTAGTTCTGGATTTAATCCAACTTTAATTCTATCGATAGTTTTAAGAAGTTGAGTTATACCCTCCAAAGCAAAAAATTCTGTTTGAAGAGGGACTAAAAGAGAATGAGACGCTACTAAGGCCATGACAGTCAACAAACTGAGGGACGGAGGGCAGTCTATAAGAACATAATCATATGAGGCTCTAGAATTATTTAAATATGCGGTTAATTTCTCTTTAAGAATATAAGCTCTACGACCATCATCCGCTGTTTCAACCTCCAATCCAGACAAATCTACATTTGAGGTGATTATATCAAGATTAGAAAAATTAGTTTTAGAAATTGCTTCATCAATTTTTTTTTTTCCAATCAATACTTGATAAATCGAATTAGATGTTTGATCTATATTTGACAATCCTAGGCCTGTTGTAGCATTACCCTGGGGATCTAAATCAATTACCAAAACTTTTTTATTATTTAAAGAAAGTCCTGCTGCTAAATTTATTACAGTTGTTGTTTTACCAACTCCACCCTTTTGATTTATTATTGAAATAATTTTTTCTTTCATTTTTTTCTTAAATTATTTATTTTTACAATTACTGAATTCACATCTGTTAAACTTTTTACAATCTCATAATCAAACTTCCATAATTTCAGACATTCATTAATGTTGTCTCTGCCACTTTTACCTAAAAAAAGTATCAATGTGTTATAATGAGCAAAATTTTTGTTTATTAATTCTAATATTGTTTCAAGTGGTTTAAATGCCCTAGCTACTATTATGTCTGCTTCTAATTCCTTCTCTTCAAAAATATTTTTTTGCTTAACTTCAGCATTTAATTCGAAGTGCTTGATCATTTTTCTTAAAAAATTACTTTTTTTCTGACTTTTCTCATAAAACTCAAATTTTATTTTTGATCTCTTTTTTTTAAATATAATTGCCAAAACTACACCGGGAAGGCCGGGACCTGAACCTAAATCTAAACAAGTTTTAGTATCTTTATCAATAATATCAATAATTTGTGCTGAATCTACTATATGTCTTTTTATTGAATCTTTTTCGGTCGATTTGCTGATTAAGTTTATTTTTTTGTTCTCGTTCAATAATAATGATCTGAACTCCTCTAATGCAGGAAATGTTTCACGTGAAACGTTTAATGTTTCTAATTGAGAATATTTTTTAAGATTTGATTCGATCAAGCTATATGCTTAATAGACTTTCTTTTTAGATGTGACAATAGAATAAATACAGCAGCTGGGGTAATACCATCTATTCTTAAAGCTTGACCCATTGTTTTTGGCCTAATTTGCTTGAATTTAGACTTAACTTCATTAGAAAGGCCTGAAAAATTATCATAATTAATATCAGATGGAATTATAAGGCTCTCGTCTCTTTTAAAAGCTAAAATATCTGCCTTTTGTTTCTTCATATAACCTTTATAGTGAGCATTAATTTCAACCTGCTCCTCAATTTCATTGCTATATTCCCCTATTTCAGGCCAAATATCCTTGATTTTATTAAATTTGACCCCTTTTTGAGCCAAAACAGAGTTTGCTGACCTATAAACTCCATCTTTAGCAATTTTAACACCGTATTTTTCTGCTTCTGTCGGTGATATCCTCAATTCATTCATTTTTTTATTCAATTTCTCCAATTTTGTTGATTTATCCTCAAATAATTTCTTCCTCTCTAAATTAACTAGACCGAACCTAATTCCAATAGGTGTAAGCCTCAAGTCTGCATTATCACATCTTAAAGATAATCTGTATTCTGCTCTTGAAGTAAACATCCTGTAAGGTTCAGCAACTCCTTTTGTAACTAAATCATCTATCATCACTCCAATATATGCCTGGGACCTGTCTAGAATTAATGGTTCTTTACCCTTAATTGATAAAGCAGCATTTGCTCCAGCTATTAGTCCTTGAGCTGCAGCTTCTTCATAACCTGTTGTACCATTAATTTGACCTGCGAAATAAAAGTTTTTTATCTTCTTCGTTTCTAATGTTAAAAAAAGTTCCCTAGGATCAACATAATCATATTCTATTGCATATCCTGGACGTAATATTTTAACATTTTCTAAACCATTGATATTATTACATATTTCTTGTTGTAGATCAGCTGGGAGTGATGTTGAAATTCCGTTAGGATAGACTGTATTATCTTCAAGTCCTTCAGGTTCCAAAAAAATTTGATGCCTAGTCTTATCCTTAAATTTATAGATTTTATCCTCTATGGATGGACAGTACCTTGGCCCTACTCCCTTAATACTTCCCGAATACATTGCGCTTCGTTGAATATTTTTTGAAATCAATTCGTGAACCTTTTCATTGGTGAAAGTAATTCCACAACTAATTTGTTTATTAATATTTTTTTTTGTTAAGAAAGAGAAAAAAGATACTTCATTGTCTGGATGCTGCTCTTCTAAATTTGAGTAATTGATAGTACGTCCATCTAACCTAGGTGGAGTCCCTGTTTTTAACCTTCCAATTTTGAAATCATATTTTTGTAACTGTTCACTTAAACCAGCCGTAGGCTTTTCATTATATCTACCTGCAGGAGTTCTTTTATCACCAATATGTATCATTCCATTCAAAAAAGTGCCTGTTGTAAGTATTACCTTCTTGGAGTGAATTTCTTTGCCAGAAGAAGTTAGTATACCGTTTATACTATTTTTATTAAATATAAATCCTATTACTGAGTCAGAAAAAATGCTTAAATTACAGTAGTTTACAAGTTTTTCTTGCATATATTTTTTATATAAAAATCTATCACTTTGTGTCCTAGGTCCTCTAACAGCTGGACCTCTGCTTCTATTTAATAGTTTAAACTGTATACCAGATTTGTCAGCCACATCTCCCATAACACCATCTAAAGCATCTATTTCTCTAACTAAGTGGCCTTTACCTAAACCACCAATTGCTGGGTTACAAGACATCTCACCAATAGAAGATTTATTATTGGTAAACAGAGCTGTATTTACTCCCAATCTTGCAGACGCGGCAGCGGCCTCACAGCCTGCATGACCTCCACCAATTACTAAAACATCATACTGTTTATTCTTTTCCATTACCTGAATTTATATTTGAAATCTTTTTTTACAAGACTATCTTAAATTTTATTAATTAGTTGTAAAATTTGCTAATTTAATAGGTAATTAGTGGTTTATTTGCCTATGCAGAAATCATTAAAAATACTCGATAAAATCTCTTCTACATCAACTTTTCCAACAACCTTACCTAAATTCCTTACTGCAACTCTTAAATCCTCAGTAGCTTTATCGAAATCTTCGTTAATATTTTTATTTTTGAAATCTTGTAAAGAAAGAATGCAATTATTTAGATCAATCCTGTGACGCTCTCTAGTAATAAAAACATCCGTACTTGTATATAATGATTTTTTTAAAATATATTTGATTTCTGATATTACTTTATCAATATTTGTTTCCTTAAGTACAGAAATAGGAAAAGGATTATATTTTTTTAATTGATCAGGAACTTTAAAATCATATAAATCTGTTTTGTTAACTAATAAAATTGAGCTTTTATCGAATAAATCATTCAAAAAACCAAAGAATTCAACGTTTTTTGGCTCTATTATTACTATTCTTAAATCTGCTTCCTCTGCTTTTTTAAACGCTAGTTTTATACCTTCTTTCTCTATTATATCTTTTGATGCCCTAATGCCTGCAGTATCTGAAATTATAACTGGAAAGCCATCGAAGTTTAAATGGGTTTCTAAAACATCTCTTGTTGTGCCAGCTATTTCAGAAACAATTGACACATCCCTTTTTGAAAAATAGTTCATGAGGCTAGATTTACCTGAATTTGGAGGACCAACTATAGCAATTTTAAAGCCAGTTCTTATTTTTTCACCAACCTTATTATCGTCTAAAATTTTTTTTATATCTATTTCAATTTTTTCTATATCTTTTTTGATATTTTTTGTAGCATCTTCTGGAATATCTTCATCTGGAAAATCAATTTTTGCTTCTAAAGTTGCTAAAATTTTAATAAGTTTTTCTCTAATTTTTTCAAATTTTAAAAAACTTTTTCCTTTAATTATACTTTGCGCCTGATCAATTTGTATTTGGGTTTCTGCAGCTATTAAGTCTCCAATTGCTTCGGCTTTGAGTAAATTGATTTTACCGTTAATAAAAGCAAGCTTGGTAAATTCTCCTGGCTCAGCCAATCTACATTTTTGTGTGTCTAAAATTGTGTTTTGTACACTTTTGATAACAGCTCTACTACCATGCACGTGAAGTTCTGCCATATCCTCTCCTGTATAGCTATTTGGTCCTGGAAACCATAAAACGATAGCCTCATCTATCAAGCTAGAAGTATTAATATTATACAATTCTAAGAGACTTGCCATTCTCGGGCGTGGTAATTCTTTTTTAATAAGCTTTTTTATTAAATTTTTTGTTTCTGGACCTGATATTCTGATGACGGCTACACCTGATGAACCTGAAGCTGAAGATAAAGCACATATTGTCATATCAATATTATATATTTAAAATTAGCATTGGATATAATTAAAATTTAGTATGATTATATGGTTAGCTTCATACCCTAAAAGTGGAAATACGTGGATGTGGTTTTTTATAAAATCCTATTTTAACCCTCCTAACAGAAAATTTTCTATAAATCATGATAAAGATGATCCTTATTTATTGGAAACATTTCCTACAGAAAGAAGGTTCAATGAATTAAGTATAAATTATCAAGATTTTTTTGATATCTCAAAAAACTGGATAAATTTACAATCTTTAATAAATTTAAATAATAAAACAAATTATTTAAAAACACATAATGCAATGTGTACAGTTAATAATAATAAATTTACAGATATAAATAATACAATAGGCGCAATTCATATAGTTAGAGATCCGAGAGATGTTTTAGTATCATATTCTAGTTATAAAAGTGAAAATATTGATAAAACTTTGGAAATTTTACTTTCAAACGATTCTTATGAATATGCAAAATTTAAAGATAAATTTTATAAAAGAAGCTTAATGGGAAGTTGGTCTAGTCATTATAATTCTTGGAAAAACTATAAATCGAAAGAAACATTATTAGTAAAATATGAAGATATGGTAAATAAATCAAATTCAACTTTTTTAAAAGTTTTAAATTATCTTAAAAAAATTACTAAAGTTGAAATTAATCATAATAAGTTAAGCCGCGCAATTTATGAAACATCATTTGAAAATCTTAAAAACTTAGAGATAAAGGAAGGTTTTAAAGTAAATCCGTCAGAAAAACCTTTTTTTAGAAAAGGTAAAGTTGGTGATTGGAAAGATAAATTAAATAAAGATCAGACTCAAAAGATTGAGAGAGCTTTTAAAGATGAAATGATTGAGCTTGGTTATTTATAAATTTTAAGTAGATTTGTTCATTGATGTAAGAGATGAAGGAATTAGACTACTTATAAATTATTTCTACTGTATTTTTTGGTTAACATGCCCTGAAATTCTAGTGTGTATTCTTTTGTTTTAAATAATGGAGTTTTTAAAATATTATTAAATATCTTTTTTCTTAAATCTGTAATAGCGTTAATATCTTTTGATAATTCAACAGCTTTATTAACATAATCATTTCTATCAAGACATATTAATTCACTTATATTTGCATTTTTTATAATGCTTTCACCGCATCTAGATTTAAAATTGTGGCCTGCCATAGTTATAACAGGAACACTCTTCCATAGAGCTTCAAAAGTTGTTGTTACTCCTGTATATGGAAAAGTATCTAAAGCTATATCTACCTTATCGTATTGATTCAAATGATCTTCAATTTTAGTGAAGTTTTTTTTATCTAATATTATTATTGAGTTTTCAACATTATATTTTGCAAATTTCTTTTTTATAATTTCATAGTTATAACTTTCTGATGACTTTAATATTAATTTAGATCCATCAATTTTTTTGAGTATTTTGCTCCAGGTTTCAACAACTTCATCTGAAATTTTAAGAAAGTTATTAAATGAGCCAAATGTTATATGTTTATTTTCTAAAATAGGAGGATTTTGGTATTTTCTCTCTAAATTAAATCCTGCATGAGCGCTCCATATATTTGGCAGCTTAATTATTTCTTCTTTATAATATTTTTCTTCTCCGTTTTTAATTACATATTTATCTGCAACAAGGTAATCTATTGTATCAAAACCTAAAGTATTACAATAAGCTAACCAAGATATTTGCAGAGGACAAATCCTATTATTTAATATCCCGGTCCTATCAGGATAAGTTAAACTAATAGTATCAATTAAGATTTCAATTTTATTTTCTTGTATAATGTCTATAACTTCTTGATTGCTTTTATTATTCAATTCCAACCAGTGATCATAATTATTTTTAAATTCCGCATCGGGATTATTATTTGAACCATATTTACCTACATCTATCGCATAAGTCTCAAATATTGATTTATCTAAATTACTAACTATATCTCTGATAAAGTAAGTAATTGAGTGACCCAAATTAAAATTACAACTTATAAAACCTACTTTTATTTTAGAATTCTCTTTAAAGTCTATTTCTGATAAATTTTTAGTGTTATAATTTGGAAATGATTTTTTTAAATCGTTAGAATAATTTAGATAGTCCTCTTGTTTCCAATTATAACTATAATTGTTTATATGAGCCCACCTACATGCGGTAGTAAGGTGTTTAGTTTTATTTTTAATCATTTCTGAAATGTTGATTCTCATGTTTTTGTAATCTAAAGTAAACTTATTCAATTTAATTCCTGCAAGATTAAGTTTTTCATTGAAACCAAAGGATTGTTTTGCCTCTATAAACATGGATTTTACTTTGGATAGAGAATCTAATAATTCAGGATAATTATCAGCATATAAAATACATGTAGAAATATAGTTACATACCGACTCTAGCCCGATATTGTTTTTTTTAGCTTTAATATATGCGTCTTCAAAGTCATTCAATGCTGAAAATATTTCATTTTTTTTGCTATTTGGTTTTATTATTTTACAAATTCCAGATAAACTAGATAACTCGGGATTTCTATTTTTAATATTTGATAACTTCTCTATTTGATATATGACATCATCAAAATTTTTTTCTTTGAAAGATCTTTTTATTTCCTCGATTTTGTGTCTAATATCTGATTTTGACATCAAACTAATTAAATAGTTTAGATTATGAAGGTTTATTCATTGAATTAAAAAATTCTGTATTACTCTTTGTGGCCTTCAGTTTGGAATTTATAAATTCTATTGCATCCATAGATCCCATTGGCGCGATTATTCTTCTTAAGACGTTCATCTTTTGAAGATCGTTTTTATCAAACAATAATTCTTCTCTTCTTGTTCCAGATTTAGTTATGTCTATAGCTGGGTAAATCCTTTTTTCTGAGATCTTTCTATCAAGTATTGTTTCACTATTTCCTGTTCCTTTAAATTCTTCAAAAATTACCTCATCCATTCTACTTCCAGTATCAATTAGTGCTGTAGCTATAATTGTTAAAGATCCTCCTTCTTCGATGTTTCTTGCGGCACCAAAAAATCTTTTTGGCCTTTGAAGAGCATTAGCATCAACACCTCCTGTTAAAACTTTTCCTGAGCTTGGCACAACTGCGTTATAAGCTCTACCTAAACGAGTAATAGAATCTAGTAATATAATTACATCTTTTTTATGCTCCGTTAGTCTTTTAGCTTTTTCAATTACCATTTCTGCTACAGCAACGTGTCTTTGAGCTGGTTCGTCAAAAGTGGAACTAATGACTTCTCCTTTGACTGTTCTTTGCATGTCGGTAACTTCCTCTGGTCTCTCATCAATTAATAGCACCATCAATGAACACTCGGGGTGATTTGCTGTTATTGAGTTTGCGATACTTTGGAGTATCATGGTTTTCCCAGCCTTAGGTGGAGAAATAATTAATGATCTTTGACCTTTCCCTATAGGGCTCACTAAATCAATTAATCTTGATGTTAAATCAGGTCTTTTTTCAGTTTTATTAATTTCAATTTCCATAACTAATTGTTTATTAGGGTATAGAGGGGTTAAGTTATCAAAAGCTATTTTATGTCTAGACTTTGCAGGATCCTCGTTGTTAATTTTGCTAACTTGTAATAGAGCAAAATACCTTTCGCCCTCTTTTGGAGCTCTAACAGGGCCCTCTACAGTATCTCCAGTTCTAAGACCAAATTTTCTTATTTGGCTCGGGCTTACATAAATATCATCTGCGCCTGGTAAATAATTTGACTCTAATGCTCTTAGAAAGCCAAAACCATCTTGCAATAGTTGTAAAACACCCATACCGGTTATTTCCTCGCCTTTTTCAGCAAGTTTTTTAAGTATAGCGAATAAAATTTCTTGTTTTCTTAAAGTACTAGCATTTTCTATTCCAAGTTCTTCTGCTTGCGTAATAAGCTGTGCTGGGGGGTTTTTTTTAAGTTCTTCGATTTTCATGATAATGGATATTTTGTAGAGATAGATTTAATATAAACATTATTATAAGTTTTTCAACCCTACATAGGCTTTAAAATCGCCAAAAAGACTATCAATATTAGTAAAATTGTAGGAATTTCATTAATTACTCTAAAAAATTTAGAGCTGTTATTATTTAAATCCTGATTAAAGGATCTTAAACAGTGTCCAAGGTAAAAATGGTAGCCTGTTAAAATAATCACAGCGATAATTTTTATCAAAAACCATTTAGCTTTTAATAATTCTATTCCTTGAAAGTGAATAATTGATACTCCAAAAATCCAAGATAATAACATTGCTGGATACATAATGTAAAAATATAGGCGTCTTTCCATTATTTTAAAAACTCCAGATATATCGTTGTTTAGTTTGTTTTCAGAATGATACACAAAAATTCTTGGTAGATATAAAAGTCCAGCCATCCAAGAAATAACTGCTATCAAATGTAGTGATTTTAAAATTAAGTAAATATTCATCTCGTTATCAAGTATGAATCCACTAAATTTTTAAGTAAGTTTATATGATCTTCATTATCATTTAAACAGGGTATTAGATCAAAATTTTCACCACCCGCATTAACAAAAGACTCTTTTCCTTGTATCGCTATTTCTTCTAATGTTTCTACACAATCTGAGGCAAAGCCTGGACAAATAACTAATATATTTTTTTTACCTTGTTTTGGAATTTCTTCTAAAGTCTTATCTGTATATGGTGTTAGCCACTCCTGTGGGCCAAACCTTGATTGAAATGTTGTCATAATTTCAATACTATTAAATTTTTCCTTTAAAAGCCTCGTAGTTTTCGCACAATAACAATGATATGGATCACCTTTATCAAAATATTTTTTTGGTATTCCGTGATACGATGCAACAATTAAATCTGGTTTCCAATTAATTTCTGAAATTTTCTTTTTAATAGAATTAACAATTGCATCAATATAAAGAGGATTTTCCTCATAGTGGGACACAATTTGAAGGCTCGGCTGCCATCTCAATTTCATTAAAGATCTAAATACTTCATCACAAACAGTTGCGGTTGTAGGTGATGCGTATTGAGGATAAAGAGGTAATATTATTAAATTTTCACAACCTTTTTCCTTAAGATCTTTAATTTTTCCATTGATACTTGGTGACCCGTATCTCATCGCAAATTCAATTATTAAGTTTTCCATATTAAATTTTTTTGATAATTTCTGAGTTTGCATCATGGTATAATACCTAAGCGGAGACATGTTTTTATCCTTCATCCATATTTCTTTATAAGCTTTTGCGGTTTTAGAAGGTCTAAATGTCAATATGAAAAGATTTAATATCATTTGCCAAAGAAAAGGATTTACCTCTATTACTCTTCTATCAGATAAAAATTCTTTTAAATATTTCCTTATGTCCCACCATCCGGTACTATCTGGTGTACCGAGATTAATTAATAAAACTCCCGTTTTACCATAATTTACTTTTGGATGATTTTCGTTCATGAGTAATTTTTAACAAATTTAACTAAATAATCTACCATACCTGGATCAGTATTTGGCAGCACGCCGTGACCAAGATTAAAAATATATGGTTTATCCTTAAATATATCTAAATATTTTTTAGCATTGGCTTTAAGCTCCTCTTTATCACCAATTAAAAAATTGGGATTTAGTCCTCCTTGCACTGGTATATCTATGCTTTCTGAAATTTTTTTTGGATCTACATTATAATCTATACTAATTACATCCGGTTTAACTAAACTTACATAATTTTTGTAGTCGCTAATTCCTTTAGGAAAACATATGACTGGCGTTTTTTTAGATTTCACAAAATTAACTAAATCCTTGGTGGGATTATATATATATTTATCATAATCTTTGTTATTTAAAAGCCCAGCCCAACTATCAAATATTTGAATAATTGTTGCTCCACTTTCAATTTGATTATTAATATGAATTTTAAGATACCTAACAATAACTTCTAATAAATCCTCAATAAATTTTTTATCTTTTAAAGTAAGCTCAATGTCGTCATTTTTAGGGGATTTTTGATTTAACATGTAAATTAAGATCGTCCATGGCGCTCCAACAAATCCTATTAGATCTTTATTTTTTAGTTCCGCTTTATCTTTTGTCTTTTTTATAGCGTTATAAACAGGTTTTAATTTATCTATAAATTGCATTTCATTTACCTTGGACATTTTATTAAAATTTATTTCACCTAATAATGGTCCAAGATCTTTTTTAAATTTTACTGGTTGTCCTAACGCAAAAGGTAATAACAAAATATCAGAAAATATTATCGCCGCATCTATATTAAATCTTCTTAATGGCTGAACTGTTATCTCAGATGATAAATTTTCATTTAAACATAGTTCTATAAAATCCTGATTCTTAGATCTTATTTCCCTAAATTCTGGTAAGTATCTACCTGCTTGTCTCATTAACCATATACAGTTAACGTTCGACTTTTTATTTATACAATTCTGCAAAACTGTCATAATAATAGATAAAGTAATATTTATATTATTTGCAGTAGAAATGTTAATATTGAATATTACTATTTTCTAACACTTTTATAACATTTTTTTCACAATTAATTTGATTAATAAATCTTAAAAAATAAGGAAGATCGCATAAAATATAATTTTATTCAAAAAATGGTATATTGGTTATAAACATGTTTTATAATGTTATTAAAAAGCTTTTTTTTGATTTTGGACGCTAGAATTTGTAAGTTTGTTTATAAGTTAATATTAATACAAAATTCTTTATTAATTATACATGAGTAATACATACGAAATTTACTTAGTCTCGGATTCAACTGGTGAGACATTGGAAAGAATATTCTTAGCTATTAAAGCTCAATTCAAAAACTTCAATTATAAAACGCATTACTTCTCTTTCACACGAACTGAAAATCAAATTTTAAAGATCATAGAGAATTCTACTAAAAATAAAAACTCTATTTTTTTGTATACAATAGTAGATAATAAACTTGCTCAATTTTTATCAACAGAATGTAACAAAAAAAAAATTCCTTGTTTTGGTGTACTGGGAGACCTTATTTTAACATTCTCAAAATTATTAAATGAAGAAGCAAGTCATATTCCAAGTGGACAACACGTTATGAATGAAGATTATTATAAGAAAATTGAAGCTATCCAATTCACTATGAACCATGACGATGGAAACTCATTAGATGATATAGGTAAATCTGATATCATTTTATTGGGGGTCAGCAGAACAAGCAAAACACCTACTTCAATTTATTTAGCAAACAAAGGCATGAAGATTTCCAATATACCATTGGTAAATGAACAATCAGTTCCAGAATTTTTAAAAGAAAAACCAAATTTAACTTGTGTCGTAGGCTTAACAGCAGAACCCGACAGATTAGTAGATTTAAGAAAAAACAGGATGCAATCTATAAAAGAAAATGAAAACAAAAATTATATCGACTTTGAAAAAATTAAAAACGAAATAGAAGTTTCAAAAAAGCTTTTTCAAAAATACAATTGGCCAACTATAGATGTCACAAGAAAATCAGTTGAAGAAACTGCGGCCTCAATACTTAAAATTCACGATATATTTAATCATAATGAATAAAATAATATTAGCTTCAAAAAGTGAGGTGAGAAAAAAAATCTTATTGGAGAACGGTATTTCCTGTAATGTTGAACCTTCTAAGGTTGACGAAGATGTTATTAAGGAGTCACTTTTAAAAGAGGGCGCAACACCAGAAATAGTATCTAAAAATCTTGCAGAATTAAAAGCAAACAAAATAAGCAACAAAAACCCTGATGAGTTAGTTTTAGGTGCAGACAGTGTAATAGATTTAGATGGTCAAATTATCTCAAAACCTAATTCACGAGAAGAAGCATTTAATATTTTGAAAAAAATGAATGGTAAAAGTCATTTTTTAATTAGTTCAGTTTGCATTTCTAAAAAGGGCAATATGATATGGAATTACACCGATAAGGCAGAATTAGTTATGAAAAATTTAGATGACGGTGAGTTAAAAAACTATTTGTCAAAAATATCTGATAAAATTCTTTATGCATACAACGTTTATCAAATAGAAGGTGAGGGAAAAAAATTGTTTAGCGAAATAAAAGGAGACAAAAATACGATAATGGGACTACCAATTGCTAAAATTAAAAGCTATTTACAGGAACATAAATGAAAAAATTTTTTGTAATTGGCAATCCTATAAGTCATTCTCTTTCTCCTGAGTTACATAATTTTTGGATTAAAAAAAATAAGATTAATGCGGTGTACGATAAAATTAAATTAGAAGAGTCAGAATTGAAAGATTTTATCAACAAATTGAGAAACGATGAGATACATGGAATAAATGTAACAGTTCCTTTTAAAAACAAGGTTATAAGATATTTAGATAAACTTAGTTTAGAGGTTGAAACAACAGATTCCGTTAATACTATTTATAAAAGCGGAAATGACATAATTGGTCACAATACAGATGTAGCGGGGTTCGAATTAGGATTAAGACACTCCAAAATTAATGTTTTACATAAATCAATTTTAATTCTGGGAGCAGGCGGGGTTGTTCCTTCAATTATTTATTCTTTATTAAGTATGGGATGTAAAAAAATATTTTTATCAAACAGAACCATTGAGAAAGCTGAAAATATTAAAAAAAAATTTAATGAAGTTGAAGTGTTAAAATGGAAAAAAATACCTGACGTTGACATAGTTATAAATGCTACAAGTGTTGGTTTAAAAGGAGAAAGTTTAGATTTAGATCTTAATATAAAAGATAAGGTTTTTTATGATGTAATATATAATCCAAAAGAAACCCAATTTTTAAAAAAAGCTAAAGAAAATGGTAACAGAATTGAAAACGGTAAATTTATGTTTATTTATCAGGCTAATCAATCGTTTTCTATATGGAATAATATAATACCTAAAATTGATGAAGAAGTTTTAAAGATATTGGAATGATCAAAATTAGTTTAGTAGGAGATATCGGCTCAGGCAAAACACATGTTTCTAAATTATTTAAAACACCTTGTTTTTTTGCAGATACAGAAGTTAAAAAATTATACAGAAACAATAAACAGTGTTTTATAAAATTAAAAAAAAAATTTCCTCAATTTATTAAAACTTTTCCTATCAAAAAAAACGAGTTATCAAACATAATCAAAAATAAATTTTCTAATTTAAAAATCATTGGTTTAATAGTTCATCCCTTCGTTAGAAAAAAACTCAGAATGTTTCTAAAAAAAAATAGGAAAAAGAAGATTGTTGTTTTAGACATACCGTTATATTTAGAAAATAAAATGTACAAAAGAAAAGATGTTATAATATTTCTTAAAACCAAAAGAAAAGACGTCAATTTAAGATTGAAGAAGAGAAAAAACTTTAATCAAAAGCTACTAAATATTCTCAGAAAATCACAATTTACATTGAAGAAAAAAAAAAATAAATCAAACTATGTTTTGGTAAATAATTTTAATAATGCTATTATGAGAAAAAAAGTTAAAAAACTTAAAACAAAAATATTGAATGATAGAAGTAGTACTTGATACGGAGACAACAGGTTTGTCAGTATCCAAAGGCCACCGTATTGTCGAAATTGGCTGTATTGAGTTAAGAAATCAAATACCGACTAATAAAACTTTTCATTGTTATTTAAACCCACAAAGAAAAGTATCTGAAGACGCTATAAAAGTTCATGGTTATACTGATGAATTTCTTTCCGATAAAAAAAAGTTTTCTGACGTTGCTGATGATTTTCTACAATTTATCCAGAATAAAAAATTAATAATACATAACGCAGAATTTGATATATCGCACATTAATAATGAACTTAAATTAATAGGCAAACCAACTATATCTAAAGATAATGTTATCGATACACTTGATATAGCTAGAGAAAAATATCCTGGATCTTCAATAAGTTTAGATGCTTTATGTAAAAGGTTCAGGATCGATAATTCTAGAAGAAAATTACACACTGCTTTAATTGATTGTGAGCTTTTATCTAAAGTCTATATAAATCTGACTGACCAGAAAGAACCTAAATTAAATTTTCAGTCAGAAGAGCACGTTAATATAAATAATTCCAAAAAAACAGATTACTGTAAAAAAATAATTGAACCATCACAAAATGAATTAGAAAATTATAAAATTTTTATGAAAAAATCTTTTAAAAAAAATATTTAATTTCCTCTTTTTTTATAAAGTTCGCTGAAGTCCACCTTACTCTCAAATTTAACATTTGGATAACCCGAATGTTTGAGCAGGTCTAAAAAAATTTTTTCAATTTTAGGATAAACTTCTGTAGGTACTTCTTTTAAAAATATAGGCTCTAGAACTTCTTTGGTATTAACGTTCTCATCAATTTTTACGATTACCGCATATATCATTTCAAAATAACTATTTTTCTGATTATCGTCAGCCTCTTTAAATTTTGTTGATATTGAAACTTCAGCCATCTTATTTTTAAGAGGCTTAGTACTGATATCAATAAATAATTTAAATTTTGAGATATTTTCTTTAGTGTATATGTAGCTTTCAACATCTTTGGTTTCAGCCGAGATATCTTTAATGAATTCTCCAAGAATTCTATATTTTTTTTCCATTATTTATCCTTATCCTCATATTCGCCTTCTATCAAATCATCTTTAACTTCTTCTTTTGTATATTTTTTACCTAAATATTTAAAAATTAAATTTCTGGTAAATGGAAGAATTAACAGGAAACCAAGAACGTCTGTAGCAAATCCAGGTATGATTAAAAGCAAGGCTGCTACAGCTAAAGCAGCTCCGGACATCATTTCATAAATAGGTATTTGGTTTCTATAAAGTTGGGTAACACCTGATCTTAAAGTGTTTAAACCTTGTAATCTAACAAAATAAATACCAACTACTGCAGTTAGCAGAATTATAAGAATTGTGTTGATAGCACCTATTTGCCCCCCAATTTGTATAAAAAGGTATATTTCAATAAGAGGAACAAATAAAATAATTAGTAAAAGTGTGTTCATTTGTCTTTAATCTAATTTGCTAGTTGAAATTAAGCAATAGAGTAAATATTATATTATTATGAGTTATAGCTTTGAATACATAGATATTATACTTCTAGCCATGATAGCAGGTTTTATCTTTTTAAGACTAAGGGGCATCTTGGGAAAGAAATCTGGTTTTGAGGAAGATATAACACAAAGCTTTCCCCATGAATTTCCCAATGTTAATCCAGTCAAAAAAACAAATTTTGATGTCTTTGATGATAAAGCTAAAACGGAATTTTTATCAGGTGCAAAAATTGCGTATGAGAATATTGTAACTGATTTTTCAAAGGGAAATTTAAAAAGTATTAAAAATCTTTTAGAAAAAAATGTTTTCAATCAATTTGAGTCAGCAATTAAAGAAAGAGAAAAACAAGGTAATATTTCTGAAACAACTTTTATAGGAATAAATTCAGCAGAAATTAAGGATCATCAGAGAAATGGTAATTTTCTTGAAGTTACAGTGGACTTTGTAAGTGAAATTATTTCGTGTGTTAAAGATAAAAACTCAAAAATTATTTCAGGCGATCCGGAAAAAATTAAAAAAGTTTATGACACTTGGAAATTTTCAAAAAACGTAAAATCGAATGATCCTAATTGGTCACTGATCGAAACTAACATTTAATTGAATAAAAAACCATCTTATAAAGACCTAAAGGATTGGAAAGACTTCCTTGAAAGTAAAGAAAAAATCCATAATAAAGATAATGTTACTAACCAAATAAAATTTAAGAAAGAAGCTTCAATAGATCTTCATGGATTTTCTTTAGATCAAGCTAACAGTAGAGTTGAAAAATTTATTACTGATTGTTTTAAAAAAAAGGTGTTAAAATTAAATATTATCACAGGAAAAGGATTAAGATCAAAAGTTGATCAAAATCCCTATCAATCAAAGGATTTAGGTATTTTAAAATACTCAGTTCCCGAATTCATAAAATCAAATACAGAATTGATGAAAATTATTAAAAAAATTGATGATCAGGTGGACAATAAAAACTCAGGTTCTTTTTCGATATTTTTAAAATTATAAGATAAACTTTGATAAATCGTTATCTTTAACTAGCTGTCCAAGATTTTCTTTTACGTATTTTGAGTCTATTACAATTTTTTCTCCAGATCTGTCTGTTGCTGTGAAACTAATTTCATCAAGGATTCTCTCAATTATTGTATGAAGTCTTCTTGCACCAATATTTTCTACTGATGAATTAACCTCTGTTGCAAGATTAGCAATGGTCTCAATGCCATTTTCTGAAAATTCTAGGTCAACATTTTCTGTTTTAAGTAAAGCTTTGTATTGTTTTATTAAACTATTATCTGGTTCTTTTAAAATTCTTTTAAAATCATCGCTTGTAAGCGCATCTAATTCTACTCTTATTGGTAATCTTCCTTGAAGTTCAGGCAACAAATCTGATGGTTTTGCTAATTGAAAAGCACCAGATGCTATGAACAAGATATGATCAGTTTTTACTGGACCATACTTTGTGCTTACTGTAGTACCCTCAATTAATGGAAGTAGGTCCCTTTGAACACCTTCTCTTGAAACATCTCCACCAACTCTATCTGTTCTGCCTGATATTTTGTCTATCTCATCTAAGAAAACTATACCATTATTTTCAGTAACATTTTTTGCAGATTTTATTATTTTGTCTTGTTCAATTAATTTATCTGCTTCTTCATTTATCAAAATTTCATGAGATTCTTTAACAGTCATTTTCTTTTTTTTTGTCTTTCCACCCATTGATTTACCTAACATTTCACCAATATTTATCATCCCGATGTTTGCGCCTGGCATTCCTGGAATTTCAAAGCTTGGCAAGTTGTTAGATTCGTTAGTCGCAATCTCTATTTCATTATCATCTAAGTCTCCATCTCTAAGTCTTTTCCTGAAACTTTCTCTTGTTGCTACAGATGCTTTATTTCCAACTAAAGCATCCAACACCCTCTCTTCAGCTAATTTTTGAGCTTTCGCATGAACTTCTTTTCTTTTCTTTACCTTTTCCATTGCAATAGCTATTTCAAGTAAGTCTCTAATAATTTGTTCAACGTCTCTTCCAACATATCCAACTTCAGTAAATCTTGTGGCTTCAACTTTTACAAATGGCGCTTCTGCTAATTTTGATAATCTTCTTGATATTTCAGTTTTTCCAACCCCGGTTGGACCAATCATTAAAATGTTCTTAGGCAACACTTCATCTCGCATATCACCAGTTAAAGCTTGTCTTCTCCATCTATTTCTTAATGCGATAGCTACAGCCCTTTTAGCTTTATTTTGACCAACAACGTATCTATCTAATTCAGAAACAATTTCTCTTGGCGACAATGAGTCAATATGATTTTGATTTTTTTCGTCAGTTTTCTTTGGGAAAGTTTTTACGTTAGATTTTTCCATCAAATTTTTTCAACTTTTATATTGTGATTAGTAAACACACAGATATCAGCCGCAACCTGTATCGCCTTTTTCGCAACCTCTTCAGCTTTCAATTCTGTATCCATTAATACTTTTGCAGCAGCCAAAGCATAATTGCCGCCTGAACCAATTCCTATAACATCTCCTTCAGGCTCTAGCACGTCACCTGTCCCTGAAATAATAAAACTTTTTTCTTTATCACCAATCGCCATAAGTGCTTCCAATCTTCTTAAATATTTATCCGTTCTCCAATCTTTTGCTAATTCAACAGCAGCTCTTGTTAAATTTCCTGCGTGTTTTTCAAGTTTAGCTTCTAATCTTTCAAATAAAGTTAATGCATCTGCTGTCGATCCGGCAAACCCAGCGATCACATTTCTTTTCTCAATTTTACGAACTTTATTGGCATTACTTTTGATCACTGTATTTCCCATACTTACTTGACCATCACTTGCCACAACTACGTCATTATTTTTTCTTATTAGTACTATCGTTGTCATTTTAGTTAAATGGATATTAATTTTAAATGTTCAAGTGGTAAATTAACTGTTATTGATATCAATAGATAATGCATATATATCTAACCTAATATGAAGCGAAAAGCAGAAATAAGTCGAAAAACTAAGGAAACCAAAATCGATGTATCTATAAATATAGATGGCAAAGGCAAGTTTAAAATAGATACTGGTATTGGTTTTTTAGATCATATGCTAGAACAACTATCAAAGCACTCTTCAATAGATTTAAAAGTAAAAGCAAAAGGCGATACACATATTGATCTTCACCACACAACTGAAGATACAGGCATTGCAATTGGTGAATGTTTAAAAAAAGCATCAAAAAAATTTGTAGGTATAAAAAGATATGCTCACTCAATGATTCCAATGGATGAAACTTTAACAAGAGTTGCGTTAGATGTGTCTAATAGACCATACTTAATTTGGAAAGTTGATTTAAAGGTAGAAAAGTTAGGTGAAATGGATACTGAATTATTTAAAGAGTGGTTCCAAGCATTTTCACAGGCTGCAGGAATTACTTTACACATAGAGAATTTATATGGCGATAATAGCCATCACAAAGTGGAGTCTTGTTTTAAGGGATTAGCTAGATCTTTAAGAAGCGCACTCGAGATTGATCCACGAAATAAGAACGCAATACCGTCGACTAAAGGTTCTTTATAAGAATTAATGAATGTAACAATTGTTGATTACAAATCTGGGAACATATGTTCTGTCATAAATTCGTTCAAAGAAGTAGCCAAAAATAAAGTTAAAATTGAAGTCACTTCTGATCTAAAAAAAATAAAATCTAGCGACAAGGTTGTCTTACCAGGGCAAGGTTCCTTCAAGAGTTGCATCGATGCTTTAAATACAATTAACGGCCTTGTTGAAAGTTTAAATGATTTTGCGATTAATAATAAAAAACCCCTACTTGGAATTTGTGTTGGTTTACAAATGCTCGCAGATGTTGGATATGAAGAAACACAAACAAAAGGATTAGGCTGGATACCAGGAAAGGTTACAAAGATAGACAATCAAAATGGAAAATACAAATTACCTCACATAGGTTGGAATGAAATTAAAATTATAAAAGACAGTAAAATTTTCAAAGACATAAAAGATAAATCACATATGTACTTTGTACATAGTTATGAATTTGTACCAAAAGATAAAAATGTTATTTCAGCCATAACTAATTATTCTTCAAACCATGTCTGTGCTGTAGAAATAGAAAATATTTTTGGTACTCAATTTCACCCAGAAAAAAGTGATAAAATAGGGTTAAAAATAATCGACAATTTTATAAATTTATAAATGAAAATATTTCCAGCCATAGATATTAAAGATAAAAAATGTGTACGCTTAGTTAAGGGTGATTTTAACAATAAAACAGAGTACAAAAATTCTCCTGTAAATCAAGCTAATAGCTACAAAGATCATGGATTTAAAAATCTACACATTGTTGATTTAGATGGAGCTTTATATGGAGAAACCGTTAACCTAGATATTGTTTATGAAATAGTTAAAAAGTCTAATCTTAAGGTAGAAATAGGTGGGGGAATTAGAAATTTTGAAAACATTCAAAAATATTTGGACGTCGGAGTTGAAAAAATTATTTTAGGAAGTGCTGCGATTAAAGATAAAAATTTTTTAAGAGAAGCGTGCCTAAAATTTCCTGGAAAGATTGCTCTTGGCCTGGATGCAAAAGATGGAAAACTTTCGGTATCTGGATGGAAAGAAAATTCAAATATATCAACTCTAGAATTTTTAAAGGGAGTAAATGATTACGGTGTAAGTAGATTAATTTTCACAGACATTAATAGAGATGGAACTAAAGAAAGCCCAAATTTTGATGAAACATCTAAAGTTGCAAATATTTCAAATTGTCCAGTTATAATTTCTGGTGGCGTTTCATCAATTAATGATGTCAAAAAAGCGAGTAACATGGAAAATATTGAAGGTATAATTGTTGGTAAAGCTATTTATGATGGTGATATCAAACTTGAGGAGTTAGTTAAAGAAGATGCTTAAAAATAGAATAATTCCTTGTTTAGATGTAAAGAACGGTCGTGTTGTTAAAGGAATTAACTTTGTTGATTTGAAAGATGCCGGGGATCCTGTCGAACAAGCTAAAATTTATTCTGATGGCGGAGCAGATGAAATCTGTTTTTTAGACATTACGGCTTCAAATGAAAATAGAGATACAATTTTTGATGTGGTTGAGAAAACATCAAAAAAATGTTTTGTTCCTTTAACAGTAGGCGGTGGAGTAAGAAGTATAGAAGATATTAATAAGTTACTTAACTGTGGTGCAGATAAAGTTTCTATTAACACTGCTGCTGTTCAAAATACAAAAGTAGTAATAGAAAGTTCAAAAAAATTTGGTTCGCAATGTATTGTTGTTGCTATAGATGCGAAACATAATGGCAAAAGCTGGGAAATATTCACCCACGGTGGCAGGAAAAGCACCGGTATAGATGCTTTAGATTACGCAAAAAAAATGGAAGATTGTGGTGCTGGAGAACTGTTAGTTACGTCTATGGACAGAGATGGAACTCAAGCTGGATATGATATAGAATTAATGTCAAATATATCTTCCAGGGTAAATATACCAGTAATTGCATCTGGAGGAGTTGGTAATCTTGATCATCTAGTTGAAGGAATTAAATTAGGAAAAGCGAGTGCAGTCCTTGCAGCTTCAATATTTCATTATGGAAAATACTCATTAAAACAAGCAAAGGAATATTTGGATTCAAAAGGAATACCTGTTAGAATTTAAAATGCTTAATGTGTTGGAAGATCTGATTAGTATTGCGAGACAAAGAAAAGTAAAGCCAATCGATGGCTCATATACAAATAAATTATTAAAAGATAAAAATTTAAGCAAAGAAAAAGTTTTAGAAGAAATTGAGGAACTAATTCAATCTGTTGAGCAAAATAGTAATAAAATTCATGAGGCCGCAGATGTATTTTATCATTTAATAATTTACTTAGAGTCAAATAATATAAAAATTGAGGATATAATGGCAGAGTTAGAAAAAAGAAAAAAGTAAATCTATGGGTAAAATAAAAATAATATTTTTTTTAATCATAGCCTTTATTGGTTACAAGGGCTTTATAGCTTTTAAAAATTTTGAGATAGGCACATCAAATAAAATGGCAGAAATTGAAGAGGTTGCAGGTATTGAAAAGAAAAAAGAGGTTGTGGGGTTGCTTATGTATTTGGGAGATCCTCCAAAAATGATCGAACACTTATATATGGATAGTGGTTCGAAATGTGCGGAACTCAAGATAATTGCAGAACAAAATTCTAATGCAATTTATGAATGCGCTAGGTTAAATGCAGTATTAACAGGAAAAAAGATTGTGAAAGTAATAGATAAACTTGAAGTTCTTAAATGATATATGATGAAAATAATATTTTTGCAAAAATTTTAAGGGGAGAAATTCCTTGCAAAAAAATTTACGAGGATGAATTTGTCTTATCTTTCTACGACATAAATCCTCAAAAAAAAATACACGCATTGGTCATACCTAAAGGAAGCTATATTGATTTAGATGACTTTGCTCGCAAAGCTCCCGAAAAAGAAATTATAGGATTGATAAAAGGTATAAATACGGTCGCACAAAAATTAAACATTTCTTCTAATACGGGAAAAGGATATAGAGCTTTGGCAAATATTAGTGAAAACGGTGGACAAGAAGTACCTCATCTACATTTTCATCTTTTTGGTGGTGAAAAAGTAGGTAAAATGGTTGAATGATGATTCATGTTGAAAGAAATTTCTTAGAAATAAGAGATGTAAAAAAACTTAAAGTTAATTCAACTAAAAAAATTAAATTATTAGTCAAGAAAATTAATCCTGATTTTCAATTAAATAAATTTTTTTACAAGCAAGTTGGCAAGAAACACAGATGGTTAGACAGATTAAGCTGGTCTGATCAAAAATGGATCAATTATATTTCAAATAAAAATTTAGAAACCTATTTAATAATTGAAAAAGAAGATTTGGCAGGATTCTTTGAACTTTTATATAATCCAGAACTGAAAGAAACCGAAATTTCATACTTTGGCTTGCTAGAGGAGTACATTGGAAAAGGTATTGGTGGATATGCTCTAAGCGAAGCAATAAAAAGATGTTTCGAAAAAAATATTAAAAGAGTTTGGCTACATACATGCACACTAGATCATCCTAATGCTTTGAAAAACTATATAGCAAGGGGAATGACAGTATTTAAAAAAGAAAATATTAATATATTGGACAGCTAATTAAACTTTTTTATATCAAATAAGTTTTTATCAATAATTTTGTTTACTTCTTGAATTCTTATTTCAGTAAATACAGAATTATTATATATATCGGTCGTTTGCCACCCTTCGAGATATAATTTTTTTTTGTCAAAAAAAACTTTTATATAAATATTTTGATAATCGATAAAAATAAATATTTTACCATTTTCTCTTTCAATTTCATTTGATCTAATCTCATTGATTAAGTATCTTTTATCTAGAAGTTTATAAAAGGATGTATCTTCTAATTTATAAAAATTAGGGATATCGGAATTACTATTTTTTATGATCAGATTTATACCATCAGAAATAAGGATTTTGCCAGACTTGTCATATTTACAATTAATTTTTCTATCGAATACTAAAATACAATTACCAGTTTCTTTTTTTTTATTAATAATTTGTGTAAATTTAAAGTTATAATTATTCGAATTTTCTAGGTTATTTATGATTTTTTGGGCTATCTCTGAATAAGCTTTAGAGGAAAAATTAAAAAAAAAGGTAAAAATCAAAATAATTCTAATCATAGAACCTCTCTTTTACCAACATGATTTGCTTTGCTAACAATGCCTTTATCCTCCATCATATCTATTATTCTTGCGGCTCTATTATAGCCAATTTGCAGTTTTCTCTGCAAAAAAGACGTTGAGGCTTTGCCCTCAGATTTAACAATTTCTAACGCAGTCTCATATAAGTCATCTAGTTGACCATCTTCTCCATTATCACCTAAGCTTTTATTATTCTTGTCTGATAGATTTAATATTTCATTTACGTATTCAGGCTCTCCTTGTGATCTCAAAAAATTATTAATTTTTTCAATTTCATTTTCAGATACGTAAGGAGCATGAATTCTGGTAATCTTGTTTGCAGAGGACATGAACAACATGTCTCCCTTACCTAAAAGTTGTTCTGCACCTTGTTCACCCAATATAGTTCTACTATCTATTTTTGAAGAAACTTGAAAAGATACTCTTGTTGGAAAATTAGCTTTAATAGTACCGGTAATAACATCAACACTGGGTCTTTGGGTTGCCATTATAATATGTATTCCTGCTGCTCTAGCCATTTGTGAAAGTTTTTGTATGTAATTCTCAATTTCTTTACCTGCTACTAGCATTAAATCTGACATCTCATCAACTATGACCACAATATAAGGCATAGGTAACTTATGTTTAGAATTATATCCTCCAATATTTTTTACACCAACTTTTGTCATTAATTTATATCTATTTTCCATTTCTTTAACTACCCACCCCAAAACTGTTGCTGCTTTTTTTGCTTCAGTGATAACTGGACATAAAAGATGAGGAATTCCCTCGTAAGCTGAAAGCTCAAGCATTTTTGGATCGATTAATATAAATTTACAAAGATCCGGTTTGTGTCTAAATAAAAGTGATAGAAGAATTGTATTTATACAAACTGACTTACCCGAACCGGTTGTACCCGCAATTAGTAAATGAGGCATGGTTGACAAGTCACCAATTAATGGTTGACCAGATATAGTCTTTCCAAGGGCTATAGGTAAAATAAAATCTTTGTTATTAAACTTTGAACTACTTAATATTTCTTTTAGTGAAACATTATCTCTCTCTAAATTTGGTAATTCAATACCAACTGAACTTGAACCCGGGATCACCGAGATTCTTGCAGACGCTGAACTTGTATTTCGAGCTATATCATCAGACAAATTTATTATCTTAGAAACTTTTACTCCAGCCGCTGGTTCAAATTCATTTAAGGTTACGACTGGACCTGAACTAATTTTTCTAATTTTACCTTCAACCCCAAAGTCTAAAAGTATTTTTTCGAGAAACTCCTCGTTTATATCATTCCTCAAATTATTTTTTTTATTTTTTGATTTTATTTCTTCCAATAATTCAAGTTTTGGTAAATTAAAAATTCTTCTTTGTGAACTTGTTGTTTTTGTCTTTTGATCAAAGGAAAATGTTTCTTGAATACTATCTATTTTTATAGAATCTTCCTTCTCAAATTTTGAAACCTCTATTGAGCTAATATTTTTTCTATTTCTAAAAATTTTTACGATATTTGATAACCAGATAAATCTAAAGTTTAAACTAATAAGAAAGAATATTATAAATAGCAATATTTGGGCATAATATGAAATTTCAACATTTAAATTGACAATATTAAAAAATATTTTGTTGTAAAAATAGTCACCAACAAATCCGCCGTTTCCATTTACTATTAGAAAAAAAGCCTCTTTATGAAACTGTGTTAGAAAAATTGTCCCGAATAGAGAATAACAAACTACATAAAATAAACTACTAACAACTTGAACTAAAGTTTTGTAATAAATTATTCTTATTGATAAAAAAAATAAAGTTATGGGTAAAAAATAAGAAATTAGACCAATAGATTGTAATAAAAAATCTGCACTGATACTTCCATTAATACCTAAAAAATTCTTAATTTTTTGATTTTCAGGATAAATAAAATTTGGATCATCAGGACTATAACTAATTAACGCTACTAAGATTAGAATTGATATGACTAGTATTAAAGTTCCAATAATTTCAATCAATCTTTTTAGGGTGAAATTCTTAATTTTTTCGAAGTTTTTTTTAATATTCATAAAGAATCAAATTTACCACTTTGTATCATTTAATATTTATTGTTAAAATTAAAAAAATGAATGTCTGCTTAATAGGAAAAAATTTAACAACGTTGGTATTATCTAAAATTTTAATTAATAAAGGTATCAATGTAGAACTATATTACTCTAATAATAAAGTGTTGAAAAATACATCAAATACAATTTCAAGAACAATTGGATTATCTAACAACAGTATTGAATTTTTAGAGGGACAAAAAATTTTATGTAAAAAAGATTGCTGGGATATAAAAAGGATTAATTTATATAGAGGCAACAACTCTAAAAGCTTTTTAAGTTTTAATTCTAAAAAAAATAGTTTTTTTATGATATCTTATAACAACTTTTATAAGTCATTAGAAACCTCACTTAAAAAAAATAAGCTAATTAAGATTAAAAGAGTAAATAGTTATAAATCCTTTTTAAATTTACCCAAAAAAAATTTTGAAATAATTATTATTACCGATGTGAATAATTTATTATTTAAAAAGCACTTTAGTAAGCGCATTGAGAAAAATTATAATAGCACAGCATTTACTACTATAATTAATCATAATAATTTAAAAAATAATGTTGCTGAACAATATTTTACGAACTGTGGTCCCTTAGCTTTTTTGCCAATATCAAATAAACAAACTTCAATTGTTTTTTCTATATTTGATAAAGACATAATGAAAAATAAGTTGAATATTATTAAGTTAATTAAGCAATACAACAATCGCTATAAAATAAAAAAATTTGGAAAACTTCAACAATTCCCAATAAATTTATCTCTGGCTCGTAATTATTTCTATAAAAATATTTTATCTTTTGGAGATGCTTTGCATAAAATACATCCTCTTGCTGGACAAGGATTTAATATGACTTTGAGAGATATCAAAACTTTGAGCCAAATGATTAATAAAAATTTAGATCTAGGTCTAAACTTAGATACAGTCTTAGAAAAGTTTGAGGTTAAAAAAAAAAATTCAAATTTTATTTTTGCAATGGGAGTAGATTTTATTCACGAATTTTTTAAATTGAGCAATAATTACAACATAAAATCCATTGACAATCTCTTTGATTTTATAAATAAAAATAAATTTATTAAGAAAAAAATAGAAAATTTCGCTGACAAGGGTATTAACTTGTAACTATTGTAATGTTTTATTGCTAAATATATCAGGGGTGTAAAGCTTTATTATTTGTTCAAGTTTCTTTTTTCTAGATACTAAATCTTTCGCCTCCAAGAGCATTTGCTTTTCTTCTTTTGAAAATGGAGATGCCATCGAAAGAGTATTTATGGTCTGGTTTAAACTTTGTTTCTTAAGTTCATTCCAGTTTATTATGTAACCTTGTTTTTCAAAAATATTTTTAAGATCATTAAAAATAAGATTTACATCAGAAAAATTTATACTTTCTTCCTGATAGTCTATATCTTTTTCAAAACCTTTATAATTTATTTTAAATTCTCTAAAAAGTTTTGCATTTTTTATTTCTTCAACTATGTTAAACCTAGTTATTCCACTTAAAACCACGATATATCTACCATCATCTGTTTCGTTAAAGCTAGATATCTTTCCCAAACAACCAACTTTAAAAAGCTCTGTTTTTTTTGGGTTTGTTAAACTTTTTGGCTGAATCATACCAATCATTCTATTGGATTTTATGCTCTCATCAATCATCTGAATGTATCTTGGTTCAAAAATATTGAGTGGCGCAGATGTTTTTGGAAAAAATATAAAATTTGAAAGTGGGAACACTCTTAATACATCTGGTAGATTGTTAATTTTATTCATATCGTATAAAAATAACAAATAATAACTAAAAGATCTATGTTCATATTGATGCATTATTATATTTAAAAATGCCTATTGCTTAATTTACCAAAAGCCTTTAATTTTAAAATTATATAATAAGCGGGCGTAGCTCAGTGGTAGAGCGTCTCGTTGCCAACGAGAAGGTCGTGGGTTCAAGTCCCATTGCCCGCTCCAAAAAATATATGGAAGATTTATCAAAAAAAAAATGTGTACCGTGTGAGGGGGGAATTCCATCTTTTAATTTGAGCGAAATCCATAAATATTTAAAAAAAGTTGACGGATGGGATGTTAAAAAAAATGAAAATGAAAACTTTTATTTATTAAAAGAATTCAAGTTTGAAAATTTTGTAAATGCTCAAAATTTTGTAAATAAAGTTGGAGAGATTGCTGAAACAGAAGGACATCATCCAGACATATGGTTTGGGTGGGGATATGCAAAAATAAAGATATTTACTCATGCCATAAACGGTCTTGCAGAGAGCGATTTCATCCTCGCTGCTAAAATTGATAAAATTTAATGTCTAAAGTGTCTGGTTTTTGAAAAAACTAGCACAGTATTTGTATTGTTAGCAAACTTTATAACTTCTTTATCTCTTATAGATCCATAGGGTTGAATAATTGCCTTTACTCCAGACTGAACAAGTAATTCTATTCCATCAACAAAAGGAAAAAAAGCGTCCGAAGCCGCAACTAGATTTTCTGTATTGTGATTAAACTTACGAACTTTGTTCACCGCAATTTCACAACTATCTAATCTGCTGGGTTGACCTGAACCAATACCCACTGTTGAACAATCATTTGTTAAAACAATAGCATTTGATTTTACAAATCTACATATATTAAAAGCAAAAATAAGATCATTTATCATTCTTTTATTTGGCTTCTTTTTTGATACTACTTTAAAGTTCTTTAAATTGAAATTTTGATTATCAGAATTTTGTAAAATTAAGTTTTTAGAGAGAGATTTAACAATAATTTCATTAGGGTCATATTTTTGATTACTCTTAATAATTCTTAAGTTTTTTTTTTTCTTTAAAATTGACAAGGCTTTATGATTAAAATCTTTCGCAACTACAACTTCAAAAAATTTCTTGTTTATCTCCTTAGCAGTTTCATAATTAATTTTATAATTACAAATTATAACCCCACCAAAAGCACTAATAGGATCACAATTAAATGCTTGTTTAAAACTAAATAATTGTTTTTTATTGATTGATACTCCTGATGGATTAGCATGTTTGATTATAATAGTACCAATACCCTTTGGTAAGCTATTTACGATATCAAGTCCATAATAAATATCGTTGTAATTATTGTAACTTAATTCTTTGCCATTTAATTTTTCTAACTCATTAAAATTACCTCTTGAATAAAATGCTCCTAATTGATGCGGATTTTCTCCGTATCTTAATTTGTTGACTAATGTTCCATTAATAGTTATTTTTTTTGGAAATTTGTTATCGTTAATTTTATCAAAATACTTTGAAATATTAGAATCGTAATAAGCAGTTTCATTGAAAGCTTCTTGTGATAACTTTTTCCTGAATTTAAAGGATGTAGTGCCTTTATTAATATTCATCTCGTGGATTAAATCCTCGAACTGACAATTTGATGTTATTACAACTACATCACCGAAGTTTTTTGCCGCTGATCTAACAAGTGCTGGACCACCAATATCAATATTTTCAATTACCTTATTTTCATTTTTAGTGTCAAGAACAGTTTTTTCAAAAGGATAAAAATTAACAATCACAAGGTCTATATTTTTGAAATTTTGTTTTTTAATTTGATTTAAATGTTTTTTGTTATCTCTTTTAAAAAGTATTCCAGAATGTATTTTTGGATGAAGAGTTTTTACTCTACCATCTAAAATTTCCTGAGAACCTGTAAAATCGCTTATTTCGGTGCATTTAAATTTGAGCTTTCTAATGTATTTATAAGTACCTCCAGAACTTAGAATTTCAACTTTAAATTTTCTCAGAGTTGGTAAAATTTTATTAAGTTCAGACTTGTCAGAAACAGATATGAGAGCTCTTGTTATTTTTTTATTCATATTTTTCTAATTTCCCATGTTATTTTTTCTTTTTCACTTGTAATTTCTCCATGCACATAAATATTTTTATTTTCGGTGTAAGAATCTTTTTTGCCAAAATATAACCCTGTCTCAATGTCAAAATTATTATGATTACAAGAGAATCGCCATCCAGATTTTTTTAGTTGCAATAAAATAGACCGCTTATCTTGTGTCTTTATTGCATTAGTGGTTGGCAGTAAATGAAATCTTATGTCAAAACTAACTCTTTGAAAATTTTTTTTGCTAATTATTATGTCCTCTCCTACGTACTTAAATTCTTTTGGAAAAAATTTAATAATTCTTTGGTGTAGAATACCGTATTCTTTTAAATAACCGTCGTGTGTTCCATGTATTTCCCAAATTTCATCGTCATGATAAACTTTTTTATTTGTCACTTTCAAAGCATTTTCCAAAGAAAAGTAACCTAGTTTGTCTTTTTTAAATTTACACGAAGATCTGTCATCAATTGAGAGGGTAGAGTGTGCAGCTGTTGATTTCGATAAAATATTTAATTTATGATTATAATTTTGAAAGTATCCGCAATTAGTAATTACCTTTTCTTTATCGTGAAAAATTTCAAACGATAAGGCACCAGATTGATAATCAGCAGAATATTTCTTATCTGGCGTTGGTCCAAAATCAAGTATAATCTTGTCTTTTTTATTTTTAATAATTGAATAACCCCCAACACTATTGAACTTGTTATTAAATTTATAACCGTGTTCTTTTATATATTTTTTGAAATCAGTAGTATCTAAATTATGGTTGCCATTAAATAAAAAAGTACCATCGTTCTCTTCAAAATAAAAATTAAAGGATTGGCCAAGATAGAATATAATTTCATTTAAAAACTCTGGTATGTCGGTGCTAGAGTCTTTTAGTAATTCTCTTATAAAAATAAAATACTTTAAATAAAAAATTACCTGTCTAGGGTTTCTAGATTTTGGAAAGCCATCATTATCAAAAATTGTATTAATTATTTTCTTTAGCAATTGAAATCCAATGTTTAAGTATTGCATCTGATGTTTAAAACATAAACCACCCATAATGACCGCAGAACACCCAATCATTTTGTCGTTTACAAGTTCAGTATTTTCTATTTCATTAATTAAATGATTTAATTGTTTTTTTATAATTTTTGTAAAATTAATTTTAAAATTTTCATTACCCTCATGATAAAAATAGTTACTATTTGCTATCCAAGAAATAATTCTCTTTGAGAGCGTATCTAGTTCCCAGCTTTTGAAACTGTAGTTTTGATTTAAATTTGCCCAATTAGAGATCACAGATCTAGTAATCTTTTTTGAGGATTTTAAATCAATAGTAAATAACCAAAAAAAACTATGTAATTTTTTTAAGTCTTTTTCTGAAAAATTTTGATTTTCCCAGATACTCTCTATATTGTAATCTTCAATTCTATTTTTTCTGTCTTTAACTTTTACTATACAATCAAATATCTTAAGGTGTGGAATATACTCAAAACCACCATCAAAAACTTTTGAAATCTTAGTATTGTATATACTTGAGTTTAAATAAATTTTTCTAATTTGTTTTGTAATATATAAAAAGGGATTAGTTATAGAATTTTCTTTGTAACCCATACAATGTCTAAATAGTTTTTAAAAAATTGATATTTTTCTTTATGTCTCCATTATTCTCTTTGAAAATTGTTGTACCCGAAACCAAAACATTTGCTCCAGCTTCAAGAACTTCTTTAAAATTTGAGAAATTTATTCCACCATCAACTTCAATATCAAATCTAAAACTATTTTTATCTTTAATTTCACTTAATCTTTCAATTTTTTTTAGAACATCTTTTATAAATTTTTGACCTCCAAATCCCGGAAAAACACTCATTACTAATACTAAATCAATTTGATCTATATACTTTTCTATTACTTCTATTTTTGTGTCTGGATTTAAAGATAAACCTACTTTTTTTTTATATTTTTTTATCTCATCAATAGACTCTTGCAATGAAGTAGTTGCCTCTGGGTGTATTGTAATTATATCGGCTCCACTTTCTGCATAATCTTTTATATACTTGTGCACAGGATTGATCATCAAATGTACATCAAATGGAATATTTGCATATTTCCTTAAAGCTTTTATCACGGGAGGGCCTATAGTTAGATTAGGTACAAAGTGACCATCCATGACATCTACATGAATCATATCAGCACCACTATTCTCCAAATTTTTAATTTCTTGTCCAAGCTGACTAAAATCGGCGGATAAAATTGATGGTGATATTTTTATTTTTTTCATTGATACTTATTTACTAGTATCAATTTTTGTTTTTTTTTTGAATTATTTTTTACCAAATATTTGATAAATTTGAGATGCAATTTCACTTTCCAATGGAAAAGAAAGCATACCCATTACCGAATAACCCATTAAGTAAGGCATTAGATAAAATCTGAACATATAGAAAAACCAAGCAACATATAAAGGAACCAGAGGTTTAATGATGAAAGATGGGGTTATAAACCTAAACATCGTTATAAAAGGATCTGTCAATTTAACAAAAACTTTCATAAAAAAAAATTCTGAGTCTTCTCTTTGAAATATGTTCATTGCAACTCTACCAATTAAAGTCCACATGATCATACCCATGACGTAGTCAATTAGGTAAATCATTGGGTGAAAATTTGCGTACATGTCTGAGAAAAAAACTTAAGGGGCGATAAATTCTCGCCCCTTAAAAATTAAGTATTTAGTGTTGTCTTCCTAGTATCGCTTTACCACTTGGTACACGAACATCGTCTACCATTTTCTGAGTAGCAGCGTCTGGCGCTTTAGTTGCCAAGCTGACTACGATCATAAGTACTAAGCTTACTACTGATCCAACTATACCAAATGTTAACTGAGTAATATCTAAGAAACCAGGGTAACCACTTCTTACAGCAATTAAGTATGCTGAACCAGCGGCTAATCCTCCTAGCATTCCTGCGACTGCTCCTTGAGCATTTGCTCTCTTCCACCATACTCCTAGTACAAGTGGGAAGAATAATCCTGACATCGCAAAGTCAAAAGCCCAGATAACCGAACCTAAGATACCTTGAATTTCAAGAGCTGCAATTGTTGCTCCAGCGAAACCAATTAATACAAGTAATATCCTTGCGATTAACAATCTTTTAGCTGTTTCCGCTTTAGGGTTAATCATCTTGTAGTAAATGTCGTGAGATAATGCATTAGATATCGCTAACACTAATCCATCTGCAGTTGACATGGCAGCAGCCATACCTCCAGCAGCAACTAGACCAGAAATTACATATGGTAATCCTGCTATCTCTGGAGTTGCCAATACAACGGCTTTACCACCCATGAAGAACTCGTTTAATTCGAGCGTTCCATTTCCGTTAAAGTCGCTTACAAACATTAAGTTTGCTTGGTTCCAGTTTTGATACCAGTCAATTGCTTGAACTTCAGAAATTGACTTACCAATAATTCCTGTTGCTAAGTTTGGATCCATTAACGATAGTTTAGATAATGTAGCTAACATTGGAGCTGATGAATAAAGTAGGAATATAAAGAATAGTGACCAACCTACTGATCTTCTAGCAGCTTTTACACTTGGAGTAGTGAAATATCTCATCATAACGTGTGGTAATGAAGCTGTTCCAGCCATCATACAAACCGCTAATGAAATAAATTTCCAAGGTGTAGTGTTAACTTCAGCATGCGCTTTAGTTATACCTGATAGTCCTTTAGGAACCTGTTTTAAATCAGCTGCAGAATTTTTGATTTCGCCAAGACCAAACTGAGCTTCTAACTCAGCGATTCTAGCAACTTCATCTGCTAACATTAAGTGTGGAAATACTCCAGCGCCCATTTTGTTACTGATCCAGAATACAGGTATCAAGTAAGCTATAATCAATACAATGTATTGTGCTACTTGAGTCCATGTAACTGCTCTCATTCCACCAAGCATTGAACACATCAATATACTTGCTAATCCTACGTAAACAGCAATGTTGAAAGGAATATCAAGTGCAACTGATGCAATTGTTCCTGTAGCATTAATCTGCGCTGTCACATAAGTGAATGATGCAACTGTTAAGACTATTACCGCAGATAGTCTAGCTAAGTTTCCGCCATATCTAGTTCCAATGAAATCTGGAACTGTGTAACAACCAAATTTTCTTAAATATGGTGCTAGTAGCGAAGCAACTAGTACGTATCCACCCGTCCAACCAACAAGTAGTGCCATATAACCATAACCTTTGAAGTAAATTCCTCCAGCCATCGCAACGAATGAAGCACCAGACATCCAGTCTGCTGCTGTAGCCATACCGTTGAACACTGTTGGAACTTGCCTTCCAGCTAAGTAATATGCATCAACTTGAATTGTACGAGATAGGTAACCAATTAGTGCATAAATTAAAACTGTAAAGGCTACAAAGCAAATACCAATTACTTTTGCAGACATTCCAGCTTGTTCGGCAATCGCCATCAAGATTATGAAAACTATGAAACCACCGGTGTATGTTCCATAAATCTTGGGGAGATTGTTTATAAAATTACCCTTAAACATTAGTCATCCTCTCTTTCAGAAAAGCCGAACTCTTCATCAATCTTTTCTTGTCTTCCCGCAAACCAAAAAATTAGTATTACGAAAATTCCAAGAGAACCTTGACATGTCATATAATATGACAATGGATATCCAAAAGGTCTGATAGATGATGCTTCCATTTCGGCACCGAAGAGGAAGATGCCAATAGAGAAAACGAACCAGATAGCTAGCGTTACAAATAGCAACCCTCTAGTCTTTTCCCAATGTTGTGCTTGTTTTGACATTTTTTTCCCTCCCTATAGGTTAAAAGACGAAACATTACTCATTATGAAAAATATTGGAACCCCTAAAATTCTCGTATTTTTTGTAATTTTATAATATATTACAACTTTTAGTATACATATGGCCCTAAAATATAGATTCAATCTTAAAGATATAAAATTAGAGGATTTTAAGGTCTATCTTCTAGCTATGTTTAAGGGAATTTTGCCCAAAAAAAAAATTAAAAATTTTTTAGATCTCGAACAGTTTATCCAAAAAAAATCTGCATGGGTTACCCAAGTGACTTTGTACAATTATTTAAAAACAAGAATGGGGACTAAATATGTTTTACATTTTGATAATGATGTTTTTATTGACTCAATTAATTTAGCAAAATGGAACATCTATATAGTTTCTTTACAAGATTTAACTTTCTTCACATTTTCTTACATCCACAATAACTTTAATCTTAATGATTTTGAAAAGTCCAAAAGAATTTACGAAACAATTATTGATGAAGAAATTAAGAATGGTATGCCAGAAGACATAGCAGCCCACGGAAAAAAAACTTTTTTTGAAAGATATGAAAAAATTGATTGGAAAAAGTATTACAACTCACTTCCATTTAATCCTAGTGCACTAGCGCTTTATAAATGGGCTCCTATTGCAGAGGAATTAAAAACTTTAGACAGAAAAATTGTTTTAAATTCTATGATACTTAAGTGGGACAATATTAAAGATGAGTTTATAAAACTTATAAAGTTTTAAACATTTTTTCTTTGATCAACTAAACTTTGCACAACGCTAGGATCTGCCAAAGTAGTTGTATCACCAAGTTGATCATGTTCGTTTGCTGCGATCTTTCTTAATATTCTTCTCATTATTTTTCCAGATCTGGTTTTTGGTAATCCAGGTGAAAAATGAATTAAATCAGGTGTTGCAATTGGACCAATTTGTTTTCTTACCCATAACTTTAATTCTCTTTCTAAATCACCATCTGCTTTTTCACCGACATTAAGAGTTACGTAGCAATAAAGACCGTTACCTTTTATATCATGAGGGTATCCAACTACTGCAGCCTCAGCTACTTTTGGATGCGCAACGAATGCACTTTCAATTTCAGCCGTGCCTAGATTATGACCAGATACAATTATTACATCATCAACTCTACCTGTTATCCAATAATATCCATCTTTATCTCTTCTACATCCGTCTCCAGTAAAATACTTTCCATCAAATTGAGAAAAGTAAGTTTCGATAAATCTGTTATGATCACCATAAACTGTTCTCATTTGCCCAGGCCAAGATTGAGCAATGCAAAGTCTCCCCTGAGCTTCTCCTTTTAATACTTTTCCATTTTTATCGACTATTACAGGTTTAATTCCATAGAAAGGTTTTGTAGCAGACCCTGGTTTTAGATCTATTGCACCAGTTTGTGGACTTATTAAAATTCCTCCAGTTTCTGTTTGCCACCATGTGTCAACTATAGGACATTTGGAGTCACCAACAGTTTTATAATACCATTCCCATGCCTCTGGATTTATAGGTTCACCGACCGTGCCTAGTAATTTAAGTGTTTTTCTTGAAGTTTTTTTGACAGGTTTATCCCCTTCTCTCATTAAGGCTCTAATAGCGGTTGGCGCTGTGTAAAATATATTCACCTTATATTTATCAACAATCTGCCACCATCTTGAAGAGTCAGGATAAGTTGGTATACCCTCAAACATTAATGTCGTAGCACCATTTGCGAGTGGTCCATATATTATGTAACTATGACCTGTTATCCAACCAATATCCGCTGTACACCAATAAATATCTTTTGGCTTATAGTTAAAAATGTATTGATGTGTCATCGATGCATAAACTAGATATCCTCCTGTTGTATGCAGAACACCCTTTGGCTTTCCTGTAGATCCTGACGTATATAAAATGAAAAGAGGATCTTCAGCACTCATTTCCTCAGGCTCGCAGTACGTGGAAACATTTTTAGTAATATCATGATACCAAACATCTCGACTACTATCCCAGCTCACATCATTACCTGTTCGTTTGACCACAACACATTTTTTTACATTGGGACAACTCATTAAAGCTTCGTCCGTAATTGATTTTAATGGTATTGTTTTACCACCCCTAATTCCCTCATCAGCCGTAACTACGTAATCAGACTCACAATCATTTATACGTCCGGCAATACTATCAGGAGAGAAACCACCAAAAATTATTGAATGGATTGCACCAATTCTAGCACAAGCTAACATCGTGTAAGCCAGCTCTGGTATCATTGTTAAATAAATAGTAACTCTATCACCTTTTTGAACACCAATTTCTTTTAATCCATTTGCAATTTTACATACTTCCTTATGTAATTGTTTATAAGTAATTTTTTTTTGCACATTTGGATCATCTCCGACCCACATAATTGCAGTTTTATCTTTATTATTTTTTAAATGTCTATCTATGCAATTAGCTGATGCATTTAGAGTGCCATCGTAAAACCATTTGATGTTTACATATGAACTACTATATTTAACATCTTTAATTTTGGTGTATGGTTTAATCCACGTAACTCTTTTTCCTTCTTTTCTCCAAAATCCGTCGTTATCTTTAATAGACTGACTATACTTTTTTTCGTAGATAGTTTTACTAACTAAAGCCTTTTTTAACCATTCAGACTTAACTTTATAAATTTTTTCTAATGATTTGTTATCTTTTGTTTTTAATTTCTTAACTTTTTTTTTATATCTTTTAATTTTTCTAGATTTAGACTTAGATCTATATTTTTTCTTTGCTTTTCGTTTAGTTTTTCTCTTTTTTGATTTTTTTGCCATAATTTACTTTTATTTTACCTAAATTATTTAAAATCTTCCAGCTTTTAGAGTCAATAGGCATTACTGATAATCTGCTTTGTTTTATAAGGGGTAATTGATTTAGATGCTCTATTTTCTTTATATTTTCTAGACTCACTGGATTTTTAAATTTTTTTTCAAACCTAACTCTCACTGCAACAAATTTTTTCATTCTATCTGTCGGATCGATAAAGGCCTCCTTTATAACTTTTACAATACCGACAATTTCTTTGCCTATGTTAGAATGATAAAAAAAGCAAAGATCACCAGTTTTCATATTTCTTAAATTTTTAGCTGCTTGATAATTTCTTACTCCATCCCAAATCGCACCTTTAGCTCCAGCCTTAATTTGTTGATCAATAGACCAAACGTCAGGTTCTGATTTAATTAACCAGTAATTCATTTAGAATAGTTTTTTTTTATTTGAATTTATCTTAAAATGATAAAATATGAGAGATAAAATTACTGAGATATTAAACTTAATAAAAGTTAAGAAATTCAAAGAGGCCCAAATAAAATGCGATGATATAAAAAAACATTTTGATGAAAATGTAGAGTTTTCACATATTTATGGCTTCATATTTTTTAATCTAAATAATTACGAAAAGGCCATAGAGCAATGGGAAAAGGCAATAAAAATTGATCCAAAATTTGTAGATGGTTTAAATAATCTTGGAAATGCATTTTTTAGAATAGGAAAATTTGACGAAGCCATTAATTATTTAAATAAAGCATTAAACTTGAGACCAAATTTCTTTGAAACTCATTATACACTAAGCGATATTTTTTATCAAAAAGGCATGTATGATAACGCACTCAAAAATATAAATGAGGCTTTAAATTTAAAACCTGGACATTTACCAACCATAAAAAGCAAACTCGCGATTCTTTTGAAAATGGATATGAAAAAAGAGTACTTAAATTTTTTAGAAAAAGTTATTCCACATCATCCTAAAGAAACAGAACTTTATTATAAAAAGGCACAAGTTTTTTCAGAATTAGGAATGAAAACCTCGTCAATAAATACTTATAAAACCATATTAATGATTGATCCAGAATATCCATTTGTTTTAGGAAATGTTGTTGAAGATAAATTAGTAAATTGTGATTGGAAAGGTCTAGATGGAGATATGAACGATATAAAAAATAAAATATTTGAAAATAAAGAAATTGCAAGTCCAATGTTACTAGCAAAATTATTTGACTCACCTGAAATACTTTTTAAAGCAAGTAAAATATGGACTCAACAATTTGATTTAGATAATAATAATCAGATTGATACCCAAATTTTAAAAATAAATACAAAAATAAAAATAGGATATTTTTCGGCTGATTTTAGAGACCACCCTGTTGGTCATTTAATAGCTAAAATGCTAGAGACTCACGACAAATCTAAATATGAAATTTACGGTTTTTATTTAGGTAGGAGACATGAAGAAAACGATATTTTTCATTCAAGAATAAAAAAAGCTTTCACTAAATTTTATGATGTATCTAGTATGTCAAATGAAGAAATAAAGTCTTTATCTAGAAATTTAAAAATTCATATTGCTATAGATCTTATGGGCCACACAGGAGGACATGAACACAGGTATGCAATTTTTCAAAATAAATTGGCACCGATACAAATAAACTTTTTGGGTTATCCTGGAACATCTGGATCAGATAAAATAGATTATATAATAGCTGATAAGACAGTAATACCTGAAAAAAATAAAAAGTTTTTTTCTGAAAAAGTTATTTATTTGCCTCATTCTTATCAGCCAAGTGAAAAAGATAGAACAATATCAGAAAAAAAATTTACGAAACAAATTTTAAATTTACCAAAGGATGACTTTATATTTTGTTGCTTTAACACTATTAATAAAATTTTACCTAATGTTGTTAAATTATGGGCTGAAATATTAAATCATGTCCCAAAAAGCGTTTTATGGTTATTGTCTGATAATGATGATTCTAAAAAGAATCTAAAAATAGAATTCGAAAAAAAAAAAATAGACTCTAAAAGAATAATTTTTGGTACTAAAGTTCCGATAACCGAACATCTCGCGAGAATTAAATTTGCGGATTTGTTCCTTGATACATTCCCTTATAACGCCCATACATCATGCAGCGACTCCATTTGGGCGGGGTTACCAATATTAACTTTAGAAGGTGACTCCTTTCAAAGCAGAGTTGCCTCTAGTCTTTTAAAAACAACCGGCTTAATTGAACTTGTTAGCAAAAATGAAAAAGAATATGTGGATAAAGCTGTTTATATTGCAAAAAATCAAGAATATTTAAATCAACTAAAAAATAAATTAATAGTTTCGAAAGATAGCAATCCCTTATTTGATAACAAATCCTTTACTCATAATATTGAAAAGGCCTACAGTATCGTATTTGAAAAATATATTAATAAAAAGACTCCAGAAGATATTTATTTATAATTGAACACCTGCTCCTTTTAAAAATTTGGCATTTTTATCTAGTTGCCATCTAGGATTTATAGAAAAATTTAATTTGTTAAATTCTTTTTTTTTAAATTTTTTTAACCCAACAATTGCAATCATAGCAGCATTATCACTACATAGATCTAGCTCAGGAAAAATTGCTGTAAATCTTTCTTCTAAACAAATTTTGCTTATTATCTTTCTTATTTCTTTATTTGCAGCTACTCCGCCTGCAACTATTAATTTATTTCCTTTAAAATTTTTTTTAAACTCATTAATGGCTACTCTTGTTTTTTTGTAAATAATGTCCAAAATTGTTTTTTGAAATGATGCTGCTAAATCATATTTATCTTGTTTACTTTTAATTATTTTAGATGATCTAAAAACGGCAGTTTTAAGTCCTGCAAAAGATAAATTACAACCGCCTCTATTAATGATAGGTTTTGGAAGAACAAACTTTCTGTGATCTCCTTTTTTTGCATACTTTTCGATTTTTGGTCCACCGGGAAACCCAAATCCTAATATCTTGGAAGTTTTATCAAATGCTTCACCTATAGCATCATCAATTGTGGTGCCAATTCTTTTATATTTTCCTAAACCCTTAACTATTAGATACTGAGTATGTCCGCCTGAAATAAGCAAAAGTAAATAAGGAAATTTTATATCACTTTTAAACATAGGACTCAAAGCATGACCTTCTAAATGATTTACTGCGATTAATGGTTTTTTTAAAGCTAATGACAATGATTTTGCAAAATTAAAACCGACGGATAAACATACAATTAAACCAGGTCCCGCCGTAGCTGATATAGCGCTTATATCATTTAATTTTACTCTACTTTTTTTTAGAGCCTTTTTTGTAATCATTTCAATTTTTTCTAAATGACTTCTTGCTGCTAACTCAGGTACTACACCTCCAAATTTCTTATGAACCTCTTCTTGGCTTGATACAATATTAGCAAGTATTTTTGGCGGTTTTGTTCCATTATCTTGAATTATTGAAACAGCTGTCTCATCACAGCTTGTTTCTATGCCCATTATAAGTATTTTTTTTTTCATAAATAATCTAATTAATATAGGTAAACTTAAATATTATGAATAAAAAAAAAATAATCATAGGAGTTAGAGGAAGTAAATTAGCTGTTAAATACGCAGAACTTGCTATTAGAGAAATTAAAAAATTTTATAATGGAAAAATTGAGTTAAAAAAAATTGTTACAAAGGGAGATAAGATTTTAAATCGTAGAACTTCTGATATTGGTGGCAAAGGAGAATTTGTTAAGAATATTGAAAAAGAATTGATTACAAAAAAAATTGATATAGCTGTTCACTCATTAAAAGATATCCCATATAAAGAAACGTCAGGTTTGATCATAAAAACATTTCTCAAAAGAAATTCTCCAAAAGAAGTACTTATAAGTAAAAATAATTTATCTTTCGAAAAGTTAAAAAAAAACTCTGTCATTGGCACGTCTTCTTTTAGAAGAGAATTTCAATTAAAAATGATGAGGTCTGATTTAAAATTCAAGCTTATACGAGGAAATATTGATAGTAGAATAAAAAAAATTTATGAAAAAAAATATGATGCAATTATTTTGGCCAAAGCAGGTTTAAAGAGTTTAAAGATGACTAATTTAATTACACAAGAATTTGATTGTGATAAGATCATCCCAGCAGCAGGCCAAGGTATAATTTCTCTACAGTCGAGAAAAAATGATAATAAAATTAATAAACTTTTGGAAAAAGTTAATGATAAAAATACAGAAATTAGAGCAAAGACCGAGAGAAAAGTTTTAAAAATTTTAAAAGGCGACTGTAGTACAGCAGTTGGCATTTATTCATTCTTTAAAAAAAAAAAACTAGCTTTAAAAGCTGAGCTATTTTCTGTTGATGGAAAGTCTAGATATTTTTATGAATATTCTGATACAATTGGGAAAGCATTAAAAATTGGATCAATTGTTGGAAACTATTTAAAAAAAATATCACAAGGCAAATATAAAAACTAAAATGCACATTTTATTAACTCGTCAATTAGAAGATTCAAAAAATTTAATTCAAAAATTTAAATCTAATGGATTTAAAGTATCAAACTTACCCTTATTAGAGATTAGCAAATCAGATTATAATGAAACAAAAATTTATAATCATAACGCGATCATTTTTACTAGTTCTAATGCAATTAGATTTTTAGATTTAAAGAATATTAATAAGAATATTTTATGTTTTTGTGTTGGGTCATATACAGAAAAAACTGCAAGGTCCAATGGTTTTCAAAATGTATTTGCAGCTGATGGAAATGTTAGAAATTTGAAAGAACTTATTCAACAAAATTTATCAGAAAAAAATAACAAAATACTTTATGTGAGTGGAGATGTTGTGTCATATCCCTTAGACAAAGAGTTAATTTCTGAAGGGTACAATGTTGAGAGATTGATAAATTATACTGTAAAACATAACGAAAATTTAGAATTATCATTTTTAGAGTCTTTAAAGATAGATATGCCAAATTTAGTGTATGTTTATTCTGAAAATAGTGCGAAAAGCTTTTTAAAATTAATTAAAAAATATGAATTAGTTGACTATTGGATGAATACTAACTTAATGTGTATTGGTGAAAAAACATCAACAATTTTAAATGTGATAAAATGGAAAAAAATATTTTTGTTTAATCCTGGTGAAGAGGAATTTTTATTATATAAAATTTAAAATATGGAAGTTTTTATTAATTTAAAAAATTTATTTCTTTCTGTTTGGGACAAAGGAATTTTAGGAATCGATATAGGTCAGATATTAATCGGATTAGGAATTTTTTTAATATTTCTAATTTTTAGAGGTTTAATTAGCAAACTAATTATAAAAAAACTGGAGCTTATTTCAAAAAGAACAACCAACAAGTTAGATGACACTTTTGTAAAAGCTATGGTGGGACCGGCACGTTTTTTACCTATAGTTTTAGGTTTTTTCTTTGCAAGTTATTATATGACGTTTGCTGAGGACACCAGATCTTTTGTAGACACCATAAACAGAACCTTAATTACAATTTTATTATTTTGGATTATTCATCAAATAATTGAACCAATTTCATACATTTTAAGCGGATTAGATAAAATTCTTACAAGAGAATTGATAGGATGGATAATTAAGTCTTTAAAAATTCTAATATTTATTTTAGGTGCTGCTGCTGTTTTAGAGTTATGGGGGATAAAAATTGGTCCAATTATTGCTGGGTTAGGTCTATTTGGAGTAGCTGTTGCACTTGGAGCTCAAGATTTATTTAAAAATTTAATATCTGGAATTTTAGTTCTTGTAGAAAAAAGATTTAAAATGGGTGATTGGATATTAGTAGAGGGCACAATCGAAGGAATTGTCGAAAAAATAGGATTTAGATCAACAACTATTAGAAAGTTTGATAAATCATTAGCAATAATTCCTAATTTTCAGTTTGCAGAAAATGCTGTTATTAATGTAAGCCAAACAACTAATTGGCTCATAAGTTGGATTATTACTTTGCAATATGACACAACGGTTGATCAGTTAAAAAATATAAGAGATCAAATCGAAAAACATATTACGGAAAATGATGACTACGATAAAAAAGTAGGGCTCGCAGTTAGAGTAGATAAATTTTCAGATAGCTCGATAGATATGTATGTAAGATGTTTCACCAAAACTAATAGTTGGAATGAATGGCTAAAAGTCAAAGAAAAATTAGCCATTGAAATAAAGCAGATAGTTGAAAAAAATAAAGCATCCTTTGCTTTTCCAAGTCAATCTATCTACGTCGAAAAAAAATGATAGCTCTATTTTACTTATCATTACAAATCTTAAAATTATATTCTTATATTGTTATAGCTAACGTTATAATTAGCTGGTTAGTTGCTTTTAATGTTTTAAATACTACAAATCGATTTGTTTATTTAGTTTTGGATTTTACATACAGACTAACAGAGCCTTTTTTAAGAAAGATTAGAGGTTTTCTACCTAATCTGGGTGCTATCGATATATCCCCGGTAATCCTTCTTTTGTTGATATGGTTTATAGAAATGTGTATGAAACTTTATATAGCACCATTAATTTTTTAATTTAAAATGACTATAATAGACGGAAAAAAAACTGCTGCGGATTTAAGATCAAATTTAAAAAATGAGGTAAATAATCTAAAAAAAAAATTTAACCGAGTTCCAGGCTTAACTGTAATACTTATAGGTGAATATGCTCCAAGCAAAATTTATGTACGGAATAAAGAAAAATCAGCAGTAGAAATTGGTCTTAAATCAGAAATTATTAAGTATCCCGATACAGTAGATGAAAAAACTGTTTTAGAAAAGATTAGTGAACTCAATAAAGATAAAAATGTTTCCGGCATTTTGGTACAGTTGCCACTTCCAAAACACATTAATAACAAAAAAATTATAGATGCAATCGATCCAAACAAAGATGTAGATGGTTTTCACCCTAACAATGTAGGAAATTTGTCGTCTGGGTATGAAAGTTCGGTTCCTTGTACACCACTAGGATGTCATTTGTTGATTAAAAAAATAGAGCCAAATTTAAATGGAAAAAAAGCAGTTGTTTTAGGTAGATCCAATTTAAATGGAAAACCAATGACACAACTTTTACTAAAGGAAAACTGTACAGTGACAATTGCTCATTCAAAAACAAAAAATTTAAAAGAAGAATGCTTAAAGGCAGACATTTTAGTAGTTGCAGTTGGAATTCCAAAACTTGTTAAAGGTGACTGGATTAAGAAAGGATCTATAGTAATCGATGTTGGTATTAATAAAACTGAAGAGGGAATAGTTGGTGATGTTGATTTCGATGAAGTTTCAAAATTTGCAAAAGCAATAACTCCAGTCCCGGGTGGAGTTGGACCAATGACTATTGCTTGTTTATTAAAAAATACAATAGAGTGTTTTAAAAGATCATTGGTATAAATTTAGAAGTATTTGATTAAATTCCTCACCAGCTTTTGTAGTGTTAAATAGTTTTTCAACAGCTTTCTTTTGATAATATTTTTTTATTTCTAATAATTTATCACTATTTGCGATATCGATAGCTAATTCTACATATTCATTTTTATTTTTAACTATTGGTGGTTTCTCAATTTCCATCTGCATATAAGCAGCACTAACGATTCTAGATTTTATATACTTAGTTGGCATTGTAACTGTTGGTGTTCCATATACCATGGATTCGTGAAATGAGTTACCTGCACCAAAATATAATGGGTCTAGTAATACAGACGAGGTTCCTAAGTGATTTACATAATTATCTCTACTTAGTGGATCAAGAAAAATAACCCTATCAAGATCAAAAAATTTAATTTTTTTGAAACGATCAATTAATTTATTGAAATAAATTTTATTGTTATCTTTAATTAAATATAAAACACCTTTTTTATCTTTTTTTAGTATTTCAGCTAAAATATGATCAAATTCAGGATGAAACTTAAACATTGTTTGCGGACAGGAGTAAATATTATTTTTAGATAATTCTGCATCATTTATCTTTTGTTCAATTTTTGGAAATTCATAAATCATTGGCAAGTGATCCATCAACAATAGTTTTTCAGAGTAGCTTTTTGAAGTTTCATCTGTAATTAAACTTTTAGAGCATAGAAAAAAATCTATACTTTCACTACCTGTTGTTTCAGGATGACCCCATGACATTATCTGGTGTTTAGCAAGTCTGATTAGAGACAAATAATACATTTCAACCGACATACCGATGTCTGGATAAAATAAAATATTGAATTTTTCCTTTTTAAAAAAATTAATTTTATCAACTAATTTTTCTGGAAGTCTAACATTTTTCAAAAAACCATTTTTTTCTTTTTCAATAAATTCATTAAAAAGTTTGCTGGTCTTTGTTTTTTTAGAATGTAATATAAAAATATTAAATTTTGTTTGGTCTAGACTAAAAATAATATTCTTAAATAATTTACCGATTGTATGATTAGTAAAAAATTCTGATATAAAACCTATTTTTATTTTTTCATTTTCTTTTTTTTCAATAACACAATTTTCATTTAATTCTCTATAAATTTTTCTTAAAGCTTTTACACTTTTGATATTTAGTTCAAGATTATCATGTTGATTATAAGATGACTCATAATGAGGTGTCTGTATTATCTGATCATTATCGTAATCTAGTTGTTCGCTATTTTCTAAAATTTGGTCATAACATTTACTTATTTTTGCTCTAAATTTATCAATTTCATCGTTATCCTTTACAACTACTGGAAACAATAATTCTTTTTGGTATTTCCACTTGGGATTCATTAAATTTTTACTTAAACCTTCTTCAATTAGATTAATCATCTCATCAATTTTGTCCTGGTTTTTCAAAATTGATGCATAAAATTGATAAACATAAGGCTCTTTTTCATTTAATCTTAAAACTTTTTTGATCGTATTTTCTGCATTGTGAAAGTCTCCAGAAAAAGCATAAGCGTGCAGTAAATTTCTTAAAACAGATAAATTTTCTGGAAAATGAGTTAGGATCTTATTAAATAGTTCAATCGATTTAGAGTAATTTTTGTTTTGTAAATGATTATAAGCAATTTTAAATAATTCTTCTGTAGAAATTTTATTCACGACCAAGTTTGTTAACGAATATTATTACACTAATACGAAAAAATAAAAATATATTATGATAATTTAGATCTACCACCGTCTACACCTATTATCTGACCAGTTATCCACGAGCTATCATCAGATAATAAAAATTGCGCCATTGCAGCAGCATCTTTTCCTTCACCTACTCTTTTCATTGGGTGAGCTTTAGCTACGCCTTCTGCAATTAATTTGTTTTTTAGTATTGGGTCAGCTATTTTTGATTTAGTTAAACTAGGAGCAATACAATTAACTCTAATATTAGGGGCAAACTCAGCTGCTAAAGATACTGTTAATCCTTCTATAGCACCTTTCACTGAAGCGATAATACTATGATTTGTAAACCCTCTTTGAACAGCAACTGTTGAAAACATAACTACTGAGCCTTTATTTTTTTTTAAATTATCTTGAAAGTTTTTTATAGTCTCGACTATTGGAAAAAAATTTAAATCAAAACATTTCATAAAATCATCTTTTTTAACTGCTCGAACAGGCTTAAGATCAATAGAGCCAACACAATACGCAATACCTGCAATTTCCTGTCCCTCAAATTCATTTTTCAAATTTTTAACAGATTGTTCATCTAAAACATCAACAACACTGTATTTACAGCCAAGCTCAGATGATAATACATTAAGACCATTTTCATCCCGACCTATGAGTTGAACATTTTGATTTTTACCAACCATTAATCTGGCTAAGTTTGAACCGATAGAACCTGTCGCACCAAAAATTAAATATTTTCCTGACATATCGTATAATAATATTTATAAATAAATTATGAAATTGTTTATTATACTTGGAAATCAATTATTTCCATTAAAATACCTAAACCGCTACAAAAAAGACCATCTTTTTTTTATGGCAGAAGATAACGGTTTATGCACCTATGAAAAACACCACAAACTTAAAATCCTTTTATTTCTTTCATCAATGAGATCATTTTATGAAAATTTAAAAAAAAATAGCTTTAAAATTAATTATTCTAAAATTGAGGACGCAGCTTTTAGAGATGATTATCTTTTAAAAATCAAAAAAATTTTAAAAAAAAATAAAATCAATGAAATTTCGTGTTTTGAAATAGAGGATAAACCATTTGAAAAAAAAATTATAGATTTTTCAAAGACAAACAATATAAAGCTAAATATAATTACGTCTCCAATGTTTCTTAATACTAGAGACGATTTTAAAAAATATTTATCTAAATCAAAAAAACCATTCATGGCAGTTTTTTATAAAGAAACTAGAAGAAAAATGAACATCTTAATGAACGGCGAGGATCCTGTTGGTGGTAAATGGAGCTTTGATGAAGATAATAGAAAGAAACTGCCTAAAGGAACTAAAGTTCCCTCATTTCCAAAAATCAATCAAACAGTTCACACAAAAAAACTGAAAAACATTATAGAAAAGAAATTTGCAACACACCCTGGTTCAACAGAAAATTTTTGGTTCGCAACTGAATATAAAGATGTTTTAAAATTACTAGAATTTTTTATAAAAGAAAAATCTAATTTATTTGGAGATTATGAGGACGCTGTTGACCAAAATAATAATATATTGTTTCATAGCGCTCTTAGTCCCTACATAAATTTGGGTTTAATAACTCCAGAAATAATTTTAGAAAAGGTTTTAGAAAGTCATAAAAAGAAAAAGATAAGAATAAATTCTTTAGAAGGTTATATAAGGCAAGTAATTGGCTGGCGAGAATTTATGAGAGGAATTTATCAAAATTTTTATAACAGGTTAGAGACAGGTAATTTTTTTAAACATAATCGTAAAATGAAATCCACTTTTTATCAAGGAAACACAGGTCTTCCACCTTTAGACTATGCGATAAAAAATGCTAATGATCATGGTTGGTCACATCACATAGAGAGATTAATGATTTTATCAAACATTATGAATCTCTGTGAGATTAAACCAATATATGTTTACAAATGGTTTATGGAAATGTTTGTTGACTCATCTGATTGGGTAATGTCTCCAAACGTTTATGGTATGGGATTATTTAGTGATGGAGGAATTTTTGCTACCAAACCTTATATTTGTGGATCAAGTTATTTTCTCAAAATGATGGATTTTAAAAAAGGTGAATGGTGTAATATTATGGACGGACTTTATTGGAGATTTATAAATAAAAATAGAACATTTTTTCTAAAAAATCCAAGATTATCAATGATGGTAAGAATATATGACAAGATGAATGCCCAAAGAAAAAAAGTTATACTAGCTGCAGCTGATAAGTTTATAAAGGAAAATACTAATGCCAGTTAAAGTTTTTTTTAATAATTCTTGTAATATTTGTAAACTCGAAATTGATCACTACAAAAAAAATTCTGATGAGAATTTGGAATGGGTAGATATTACAAACAATCAACAAGCAGTCGACTTAACATCAAAATCTAAGGAAGAACTTCTAAGAAGATTACATGTAATTGACAATGGACAAGTTATTGGTGGAGCTAAAGCATTTATAATTATCTGGTCAAAAATACCAAAATATAATTTTTTAGCAAAAATTTTGAGTTTTAAACCTTTGTTTATTTTATTTCATTATGCTTATGAATTTATAGCTTATTTTTTATTTTTAAAAAACAAACACCAACTTAATGAAAAAACAAAACCTACCAGCTAAGTTGTGCCCAGTTTGTGAAAGGCCTTTTAAATGGAGAAAAAAGTGGAAGCTAAACTGGGAAAAAGTTAAATATTGCTCTAAAAGATGTTCATCAAAAAGGTAAATTATTTATATAAATTTTTAATTATTTTTTTTTTAATATTACCAATTAATAGTTCTCGTGCAGAATTTTTTAGAGATATTTCAAATATTATAACAATAAATGAAAACAGGCTTAGCTACGGGGTTTCGGTTACGGACATTAATGCAGATGGAAATAATGAGTTTATCGTCACAGGTTTTGGTTATCCAAATTTAGCCTTAAGTTACATTGACGGCAAATTAAAAAACATAATCCAAGAGGATATTTTTTTAGATCGAGAGAGAAAAACTATTGGTGTTGCAGCTTGTGATATAGATAAAGATGGTTTTGAGGAAATTTATTTTTTAAATACAGATACCTATAGTGGAACAAAAAAATACTCTGACAGACTAATTGACAAAAACAATAATAATTTTTTTGACTTATTTGAGTTAAAAAAAAACAGGGAAAATTTAAACTTAACTGCAGGTAGATCTGTAGTTTGTGTTGATAGAAAAGGTAGTGGTGAATACGGGATTTATGTAGCTAATTATGGCGGACCAACTAGATTTTATGAAATCGAAAATAACAAAATAATAGATAAAGCAGAAAATTTAAATTTGGATAAAGTTACTGGTGGAAGAGCAGTAGTATCAGGACATATATTAACAGATAGAGCCGATATATTTGCAGCAAATGAAAGAGGCGCTAACTTTCTATTAAAAAATAATAACGGTAAATTTTACGATGTTGCATTTGAATATAGAGTTGATGATGTAATACAGAATGGAAGGGGAACTGCATTATCTGATATCTATTATAGAGGAAGATTAGATATTTTGAGTGGTAATTGGAATGGATATCATAGAGCATACGTTTTAGAAAATAACGAATTTAAGGACATAGGAAACAAAGCTTTCGATAGACCATCTAGAATAAGAACAATTATCTCTGCTGATTTTGACAACGACGGTTTCGATGAAGTTTTTATGAACAATATCGCAGAACCAAACAAATTATTTAAAATAAATGAAAATGGAAAATTTGAGGAAATAAAATTAAAAACGGCGCTTGAGAATCAAGGATTTGGCACTGGAGCAGCTGTAGCTGATATTGATAATGATGGTATTTTAGAATTATTAGTTTCTCACGGGGAAAGTAAAGCACAACCTTTGACATTGTATAAAGCAAAAGTAGAAAAAAATAATAAATATTTAAGGATCAAGCCCATGAATAAATTTGGGGCTCCTGCTAGGGGAGCAACTGTAACTTTAATATCTAATCAAAGAAAGCATTCAAAAACAATAGATGCTGGATCCGGTTATTTATGCCAAATGGAACCTGTGGCACATTATGGAATTAGAAAAAATGAAAAAGATTTTAGAATAGAAGTTAAATGGACTAATGGAAAAAAAGTTTTTATAAATAAAATTAAACTTAATCAAACAATTACAATAAAACAAAAATGAAAAATATTTTACTAAAATTTTTTTTAATTTTTGCAGTTTTTTTTCCAGTCGAATTAGTTGCGGAGGAAAAAAATTACCACAAAGAATTAATAACTGACTGGTCTAGGATATTTCCTGACAAAAACAGAAATGCTGCTGGACCTAAATTTTTTAAATATATTATAGATAAAAAAATTACATATAAAGATTTTATTGAATTTAATAAATTATATTGTGCTGTTTCTGGGTCATTAATTGATCCAGGGAGTGATTCAGAATTTTTGTTTATAAAAGAAAATAAAACAAACAATAAAATTTGTGGTAATTATTATAGGTGCTGTGTGCCTTGCTCTTGCGATATCATGAAGTATTCAAAGGTTCAAAAAATGAAATATAAATTTTTAGATGGCTTAAGAGAATTTTATGTTATAACAATTAAAAACCCTTGTAACAAAAGTGATTTTCCAAATAGAGTAAATAAAGAATATTTTTGTGATGGCAAAAAAATCAATAGCGATCAAGTGTATAATTTAAATAATAGAATAGTTATAGGATTATTACATAATGGAAGAACATGTAAAAATGACGATGTTAATTTAGTCAAAAATCATCAAATTACTGGTCGGTACTGTGAATTAAGAAATAATACACCCTTAGAGGATCTAGATGCTGGTATGGGCGACATCTTCATAAAACTTGCAAGATAAAAATTAAATAAAATTAAGTAAAGTTTGAAATAATTTTGGGAATATGATTTTTAAAATTAAAAAAACCTTTATTACAATATTGCCAAGAATATTGATCGAGTTTTCTAAATAAAAAATTTATTTTTAAATCATTTAAATTTAGATAATCTAGGTTTTCTCCAACAGTCGGATACAATCCAATATTTTTTTCATCAATTTTTTTAATTTGACTTATATCAATTATTTCACAATCAATTGATTGTTCTTTTAATCTTTTTTCTTGATCTTCAAAAAGAAGGTATTTAAATTTTAATACTTTTTCATTGAGTTTGATTGATCTGTTTTCATTTTTGTTAGAGACTAAATATATTTTTTTAAATTTACTATTTTTAAAGTCTGTGAATTCGAAAGAAAGATTATTATCAAAAATTAATAAATTAACTGGTTCAATATTTTCACAATTTTTAAAATCTTGTTTTATTATTGAATAAGTTCTTTCAGAAATTTTTGGAGGAGCATTTTCATTTAATTTAATATTTTTAAATCTATTATTTGTGAATTTTTTAATATTCCATTCACTTGCTAGATAATGTTTTCCTTGTGTTTGAACTCCTGCAACCCATCTCCATCCAAGAGTATTTGATGCAGCATCTCCATCAAAAAGGTGTTGCATAAAAAATTCAGCACCAAGTTGCCAAGGTAAATCAAGTGTAAAAATCCAAATACTAGCAAACCACATTCTAGTGTGATTGTGGAGGTAGTTATTATTTTTTAACTCATCTACCCATTCATTAAAACAATCAATATTTGTTTTACCTTCTATTGCATTTCGATAATTTTTGTCATCTTTATATTTTTCTTTAATATTTCTTAAATCAATTAAATAGTCACTCCAAACATTAGGTCTTAACTCTAACCATCCTTTCCAGTACGTTCTCCAAAGTACTTCCTGTATAAACTTTTCATTTTTTGAAAAAGAAAACTTCTCAAGTGATTTTTTTATAATTTCAATTTCATTAAGAACGCCATGTGTAACATAAGGTGATAAACACGATACATTATCTCGTTTATCAGGGCCAAAATCAAAATTTCTCAGCTTTGAATAATCAGAAAGATTTTTCTCAACAAAATGATTTAATTTATCTATAGCTTTCGCTCTTGAGGTTTCAAAATTCATATTTCTTTATTTTAATTTTTTTTTGTGGAAATTGATAAATCTTTCAACATTGGATTTATTAAAAGTTTTATTTTCTTCAAAAGAAACTTTTTTCATTGAATAAGCACTACTAGTAGTCATTCTTGACTGAATTGAAACATTTCCTTTATAAAGTTTTAACTTAATATTTCCATTTACCTTGTTTCTTTTTAGATCCACAATTTTTTGTAATTTGAATCTTTCTTTTGAAAACCAGTAACCATTGTAAATTAATTCTGCATATCTTGGCATTATGGAGTCTTTTTTATGCATAGTTTCCTTATCTAGTGTTACAGACTCCATTGCTCTATGAGCAATTAAAAGCAATGTTCCACCAGGAGTTTCATAAACCCCTCTTGATTTAATTCCAATAAATCTATTTTCAACTAGATCAACTCTTCCAACTCCATTTTTTCCACCCAGCTGATTTAATTTTTCTAACAGTTTTTCTGGAATTAACCTCTTCCCATTAATAGTAGTTGGATCACCGTTTTTAAATCCAATTGTAACATAAGTAGGTTTAGTAGGTGCTTTTTCAGGCGAAATTGTTCTTTGAAAAATAAATTCTGGAGCTGAATTTTTTGGATTTTCTAAAACTTTACCTTCGGTTGATGTATGAAACAGATTATCATCTACTGAAAAAGGTGGTGCTCCTTTTTTGTCCTTTGGAATTGAAATTTTATGTTTTTTTGCATATTTCATTAGATCAGTTCTTGATTTTAACTTCCAAATTCTCCATGGAGCTATAACTTTTATTTTTGGACCAAAATAATGATACCCTAATTCAAATCTTACTTGATCATTTCCTTTTCCCGTCGCACCATGCGAAACAGCAAACGCTTTGAATTTCTTTGCAACTTGAATTTGATCTCTTGCAATTAATGGTCTCGCAATAGATGTACCAAGCAAGTAAACCCCCTCATAAATAGCATGACCTCTTATCATTGGAAATACATAATCCCTTACAAAAACATTTTTAAGATTTTTAATAATTATCTTTTTTACACCTAATTTTTTGGCATTTTTAATAATTTTCTTTTTATCCATTTCTTGGCCGATGTCAGCTGTATAAGCAATCACCTCAGCTTTATAGTTTTCTTGTAACCATTTAAGAATTATAGATGTGTCTAAACCACCTGAGTAAGCTAGAACTATTTTTTTCATCAAACTGATCTTATAGATTTTCCATTTTGAATTACGGAAATTTTAGCATTTGCTGATATTATAATTCTATCATTTTTTCCTTCGTAAGGATAAGATCCATGCATAAGATGGCTTGGCCAAACTAACATTTTTCCTTCCTCAGGAAATATATCTATTGATGTTTCTCTATTATAAAAAGCTCCAAAATCGAATGTTGATCTTGCTGGATAAGGTTTCTGAAAATAGGTTCCACCATTTTTTTTTGACGCATCATCTCCTAGCTGAACATAGTAGACACAACACCAGCTGCAATCACCATGAGCATGCGGAGCAACAAACCCACCTTTTTCATAATGTATAAACCAAGCATCAGTTATAGTCACTCCTATCTGTGAGTCTTTAAATTGATCAAAATAATTTTTATTTGCTTCTTTTGCAGTTTCAAAAAAACTCTTTACTATAAAATTTTTAAAAACATTTTGAATTGTAGCGTTATTTTGTCTGTGTAGGTCATACTTACTCTCATAAAGTCTCAAATTTTCACCACTCTTTCTACCAACAGGATTATCTTTTTTATATTTTTCAAAAAAGCCTATTAATTGGTTTTTTATTTTTTGATGTTCTGGATTATAAAAACTACCAAACAAAGTTGGCCAAATGTAATCAAAACTATTTTGTTTAGTCATTAGCTACAATTTTTTTTTGCGCTATTGTATGCTTTTGTAAAACCCATTAGTGAATAGTGGTCAATTGTTTGAGACCCAGATTTGTTATAACCTGTTATCATAATTCGTGAGCCTTTTTTCATTACACTAATCATCTTTTTTTCAATTTTATTATTAGCAATCCAAGCAAAATTATCTTTAGAAATATCAAACTTGATTTTATTTTTACCTGATTTTGCTAGTATTGTATTTTGCACATTGTATTCGTAACCTGAAGTAATACTTACTTCATCAGAAATTTTTTCTGAGGGTCTAAAACTTATAAATAGTCTTGCTTCTCGTACATTATTTTTTGGGGACTGCAAAACTGGTTTAGACTGAGCAAAACATAATTTTGCAGCTTCATCCGTGACCACTATTGTTTCCCAATCTTTAAACTTTCCAATTTTTTTTATTTCTTGTGCGTTCAATGAGCTAAAACTCATAAGAAGAATTAACAGAAAAATTGTTTTTTTAATTATGGACATGGATTCGGAAAAAGTTTTTGTACTTCATTAATTTCATTAATTATCTCGCTATTAAGATTTATATTTACACTTTCTATATCAATTTTCAACTGCTCCATTGTTGTTGCACCGATTATTACACTAGTTATGAATGGCTGAAGTTCACAAAATTTTAAACTCATTTGGGATAAATTTAAATTGTGCTTTTTTGCAATACTAAAGTATTTTTCAATGGCCAATTGACCATTTTCAGTTTTGTACCTTGAAAATTTATCGCCAAACAATTGCATCCTAGAATTTTTTGGTAATTCCCCATTTCTATATTTTCCAGTCAAATAACCAAACGCAAGAGGTGAATAAGCTAAGAGACCACTTTTTTCTCGTACTGAAATTTCTGCTAATCCTACTTCATAAGATCTATTCAAAAGACTATAAGGATTTTGAACAGACATCATTCGAGGAAGTTTCTTTAACTTTGAAATTTCCAAAAATTTTGATAATCCCCATGCTGTTTCATTTGAAAGGCCGATATATCTAATTTTACCACTTTTAATTATTTTATCTAAAGTGTTGAGAATATCTTCAAACTCATTCCAATCATTATCATCTTTATGTTCATAACCTAGTCTTCCAAAAAAATTGGTTTTTCTTTCTGGCCAATGTAATTGATATAAGTCTATATAATCAGTTTTTAATCTTTTAAGACTATTATTAACAGCTTCATTTAAATTTTTTTCATCATATTGGTTGCCACCACCTCTAATCCAACTCGGTCCAGGACCAGATATTTTAGTTGCAAGTACTATCCTGTTTCTTTTATTTGTTTTTGCAAACCAATTACCAATTATTTCTTCTGTTTTCCCGTAAGTGCTTTCTTTAGGTGGTATAGCGTATATTTCAGCAGTATCCCAAAAATTTACATTTTGTTCAAAAGCATAATCCATTTGCTCAAATGCATCTTTTTCCGAATTTTGCTCCCCCCATGTCATAGTACCGAGACAAATTGTACTAACATCAATATCTGTATTACCTAGTTTTTTAAAATTCATAAATTTTTTTAATGATCTTAGCCAGTTTTGACCATTGAATATAAGTTTAAAATAATTATATTATATTTATGGATTTTAATAGACAAAACATTTTTGAAGCAACAAGTGTTAAAAAGAACGTAGTTTGGGACGCAGGTTTAAGATCTTATATGTTGAAGGTCTATAACTACATGGCAACTGGAGTTCTTCTAACAGGTATAATCTCACTTTTATCATTTAAAATGTCAGTAGTTACAGACAGCACTGGTATGATCACAGGTCTTACAAGTTTTGGGAATGCTATATTTAATTCAGGTTTGAAATGGTTAATTATGCTAGCTCCACTAGGTATTGTTTTTTATATGAGTTTTGGAATTAATAAAATGAGTTCAGCTAAGGCACAAACTGTATTTTGGATATTTGCTTCATTGATGGGATTATCTTTGTCTTGGATACTTTTAGTTTACACAGGAGTAAGTGTAGCAAGAGTATTCTTCATCACCTCAGCAACATTCGGAGCAATGAGTATTTACGGATATACAACTAAAAGAGATTTAACAAAATTAGGTTCATTTTTAATGATGGGTCTAATTGGAATAATTATCGCTTCATTAGTTAATATATTTTTAAAATCTGCGATGATGTATTTTGTTGTATCAATATTGGGTGTTCTAATATTTGTAGGTTTGACTGCCTATGACACTCAGAAAATTAAGAATATGTATTCGGCAAGTGATACAATTGAAATTTCTGGCAAAAAAGCAATAATGGGAGCTTTAACGCTTTATCTTGATTTCATTAATCTATTTATAATGTTATTAAGACTTTTTGGTCAAAGAAGATAAACTAAATTTTTTTCCAATCTATATCTTTTAATAATTTTTCCAAGTTATCAGAATTTTTTATTATACGGTTTCTATTATCTGTAATTAAATATTTAAGATTTTTATTAGAAGGCTTGAAGTTTTTGCTAATATTATAAACAGCGTTTTCAGCAGCATTCTTAAACACACTAAAACTTACTCTCTTAGAGGAAATTTGAAGACCATAATCTTTCCAAGATCCCTTCGAAACCATTTTAGCGTATAAATCCAAAATATTTTTTAACTCTTTTTTTTCAAAAAAAAGTTTATTTTCTTTTTTTATGAAAGAATTATTAACTACAAGTTTTAAATCTTTATTCATTTATTTTATATTTATTTATTAAAGGGATTTGAAATGCTGTAAATATTATTGTAATTGGCAACATTCCCCATACTTTAAAGTTTACCCAAAATTCTTCTGATTGTGTTCTCCAAATTAACTCATTTAATATCGCTAAAAAAATGAAAAAAAACATCCACCTAATATTAAGTTTTCTCCATCCCTCATCGTTTAACGGCATAGTTTTACCTAAAATTTTTTTTAAAATTGGTTCTTGAGTAAAATATTTTCCAAAGTATAGAGCAAGAGCAAATATTATATTTATTATTGTAGGCTTCATATATATAAAGATAGGGTCTTTGAAATAAATTGTAAGACCACCAAAAAATGTTATTAACGCTCCACCTAAAAGAGGAACAAAAGGTATTTTTTTTTCCAATATCCAAACTATAAACACAGAAATTATTGTCGCAATAATCAAAGGTGGTATAGCTACTTGTAGATTTTTTCCACTTTTATAATAAAAACCAAAAAATATTACTAAGGGCCCGAAATCAGTAATGAATTTTATTAAAGACTTATTCACAGTTTCATCCTACCAGATATGTATAAATTTAATATTTTTTTTATTGATTTTTTTTTAAGAATACACATATTTAAGTAGTGACTATTCAAAAAGCAAAATTCTCAATAGGCGACGTTGTCAAACATAAACACTTTGATTTCAGAGGCGTTATTTATGACGTCGATTTTGAATTTAATAATTCTGAGGAATGGTACGAGTCTATACCTAAAAATGTAAGACCTAGAAAAGATCAGCCTTTTTATCATCTACTTGCTGAAAATGATGATATTACTTATGAGGCCTATGTATCAGAACAGAACCTCATTAAAGACGACTCAGGTGAGCCAATTAAACATCCTTTAATCAATGAGATCTTCTCAGGAAAAAAAGGCTCAACTTACTTCAAGCCGTCAAATTAATAGTCATTTTTTCAACACATTTCTCTCAAAACTTAGACAAATGATTATTCTATAAATAATTAAACTGATCAAGGGTGTTAACGTTTCCCTTCAATTATCTCCCTCAACATTCTTGATCAGTTTATTTTCACGTTATATAAATAAAAAAATGTTATCTATAATCACTGAGAAAATTAAAAAAGTATTAATTTCATCTAAATTTAGAAATTTAATATTTATATTATTTATAATTTTTCTGTCAGTAGGTCTATTTGAGGCGTTAATATTGTCTCCTCAAGATTATCTACAAAGTGACTCTGTAAGAATTATGTATGTACACGTTCCGTCAGCGTGGATTTCCCTCGGGATTTTTTCAATAATAGCTTTTTTATCTCTTGGAGTTATAATTTTTAAAAATAAAAACTTTGTACTAATATCAAAAAGTTTAGCTCCATCAGGATTTATTTTTAACTTAATAGCCTTAGTTACTGGCTCAATTTGGGGCAAGCCAACATGGGGTACTTGGTGGGCTTGGGATCCTAGGATAACTTCTATGTTGGTATTATTTTTATTCTATTTTTTATACTTATTATCCTGGAAACTTTTTGAAAAGAACAAAGCAGTTAAAATCTCATCATATATTTCAATTATAGGTGTGATTAATGTTCCAATTATCAAATATTCTGTAGATTGGTGGGCAACTTTACATCAACCCTCATCGATTAATGTTTTATCAGAAAGCACTATACATTCTTCTATGTTAATACCATTATTTTTGATGACTGCGGCATTTGCTCTATTTTCTGTGCTAATTTTTTTAATGAAATATAATGTGGAGTTGATAAAAGTTAAAAACAAAGGTTTAAATAGGATATGAATTTAGATTTATTTATTATGAACGGATACGGACTTTATGTTTGGTCAGCATTCGCATTCACACTATTCAATTTCCTGATTTTATATAAAGTAACAAGTAAGCAATTAATTAAAGAAAAAGCTAAATTTGCGAAAAAATTTGAATCTTTAAATTCAGACCAAGTTATTTTAGCTCACAAACAATCAACAAATAGAACATTTGTAAGAACAGTTGCTCACAAAATCTAATTTAGATTAATGTATGGTAAAAAAGTTAGATTAAGAATTGTATTTATAATTTCTGTTCTAACTACAATCATTTTAAGTATTTATATAATTCTAAAACTATTAGAGGATGATGTTGTATATTTTAAGTCACCAACTGAAATCAAGCAATCTTCGGAGAATATAACTAAAAAAATTAGAGTAGGAGGGATGGTAAAAAAAAATTCTGTAACTCTAGATAATGAAAAAATTTTATTTGTAATCACAGATTTTAAAAATGAAATTAATGTTATTTTTGCCGGGTCCGTTCCAAATTTATTTCAAGAAGAAAAGGGAGTAGTAGCAGAAGGATTTTTAGAGGATAAAAACTTATTCGTTGCTGATAAAATTTTAGCAAAACATGATGAAAATTATATGCCCCCTGAAGTTAAAGAAAGTCTGAAGCAAAAATGATATTATCTAATGTAGGTTTTCTCTCTTTGTTACTAGGACTTATATCTTCTTTTGCTGTTTTTTTATGTACAGTTTTAAATATTAAAAAAAATTTATTAAATTTAGAAAAAAATATATATAAGTTTCTTACGCTTCAATTTTTTTTCGTCATTATAGGTTTTTTTATTTTATTATACACTTTTATTATATCTGATTTTAGTAATGAAACTGTTTACAATAATTCTCATTCAACAAAACCTTTATTTTATAAAATAACAGGTTTATGGGGTAATCATGAAGGAAGCTTATTATTATGGTTATTAGTACTGACAAGTTTTATATTGTTTTTTTTCTTCAGCTCAAAAGATGAACCAAAAAATTTTAGACTTTATACTGTAATATTTCATCAAATAATTGTTATTGGTTTTTTTATATTTGTACTAAAAACTTCTAACCCATTTGATACTCTTTTCCCGGTACCATCCGAAGGACTTGGATTAAATCCAATACTTCAAGATCCTGCGCTAGCAATACATCCACCAATTTTATATGTTGGATATGTTGGTACATCAATTATATTTGCCTCTGCTTTAGCCGCAATGGTAACCGGGTATGTAAATAATCTTTGGGCAAAAAATTTAAAAAAATGGGTTTTAATATCTTGGACCTTTTTAACTGGAGGTATTCTTTTAGGTTCGATTTGGGCATATTACGAATTAGGATGGGGAGGTTTTTGGTTTTGGGATCCAGTTGAAAATATTTCTTTAATGCCATGGTTGAGTTTAACTGCCCTTTTACATTGTATTTTAACTCTTGAGAAAAGAGACCTTTTTAAAAATTGGTCAATTATCTTAAGCATAGTGACTTTTATGTTAAGTGTTAGTGGAACGTTTTTAGTTAGATCTGGGATACTTAATTCAGTCCACACTTTTGCAAATGATCCATCTAGAGGAATTTATATCCTAATTTTTTTATTTGTTTTAATTTTTATATCTTTTGTAATCTTTTTTATATTTGAGAACAAAAATTTAGAAAATAAAAAAGAAATTTTTTTTTTAAGTAAGGAAACTTCGGTTTTAATAAATAACTGGTTTATGATTTATTTTTTAAGTGTAGTTTTAATAGGAACTGTATATCCAATATTTTTAGATGTAATCACATCAGAAAAAATTTCAGTTGGACCCCCATTTTATAATAAACTTTTAATACCTTTCTTAATTCCATTTTTTTTGTTTATGTCTGTTGGGCCAAGTATGAATTGGATTAAAACAAATTTAAAGTTTAAAGCGAGTTATATTTACTACTTTTTACTAACCTCAGCTGCCACAATAATAACTATATATTTTTTAACTCAAAAAGATTTTTTATTAATTATTTTGGTTTTTTCTTTAGTATTTTTAAGTGTTAAAACGCTTACTAATTTTTTCAAAAATAATACTAATCATGCACAAAACTTATCACATTTGGGTTTTGCCATGTTAATGTTGTCTATATTGTTTAACAGTATTAGTTCCACAGAAATTATTAAGAATATTAAGGTTGGAGAAACCTTTATCTCGAAAAACGAAAAAATAACTTTCGAAGAAGTTAAAACCAATGAAAAAAAAAACTATTCTTCAATCATTGGTACTTTCGAAGTAAAAAATAAAAATAATAAAATAATTAAACTATATCCAGAGATCAGAATCTACAATCAGCCGGTTATTGCAACAAGTGAAGCAGCGATTAAAACAACTTTGTTCAAAGATAGATTTATAACAATAAATTTAATAAAGGATGAGCAACTATTTAATGTTAGATATCAAAATAAACCATTCATGATCTGGATCTGGATCTCTACATTAATAATAATTTTTGGGGGTACATTTGCGGTTTTTAGAAAAAAAAAAAATTACTCTTAGTTTTTTAATATTAGTTTTTTTTGTTTTTTGCTTTTTAGTTTTTAATAAAGCATTGTTTAAGGATAAAATATATTCTCCAGAATTCAAAGATGGGAAAACAACTTACTTAGTAGACTTTAGTTTACCTGAATTATATTCAGCCAATGAAATAAAATTAAGTGAAGTTATTGAAAACAAGGATTTTTCCATAATTAACATCTGGGCTTCATGGTGTGTTCCGTGTAGAGAGGAAAATGATCTTCTTAAGAGTTTAAGCAGTCTAAGTTCACTGCAAATTATTGGCATAAACTATAAAGATAGAAAAAAAAATTCTATAAAATTTTTAAATGATTATGGAAACCCATTTAAATATAATTTAGTAGATAAAGATGGGACAGAGTCAATAAACTTAGGTGCTTATGGTGTTCCAGAAACTTTCTTGGTTAACAAAAATAGAAAAATTTTAATAAAGATTATAGGACCAATAAATGACAAAGATGTTAAAAAGATTAGGGAGATTGTAAATGATTAAAAAAAAATTTATGGTCTTTTTATTTTTATTTATCAACTTTTTTGGAATATGTTATTCTGAGACAGAACCTTATTCTAAACTTGAAAATGATATTGCAAAAAATTTAAGATGTCTGATTTGTCAAGGGCAGTCTATATACGACTCCAATTCTGAATTTGCATTAAGTATGAGAATCTATATTAAAGATCAAATAGACAGAGGTCACTCAAAAGATCAAATTTATAATATGTTAGTCAAAAAATATGGTCAATGGATTGTTTATGATCCTGGATATTCAAAAAAAACCTTTTTATTGTGGTTTATACCAATATTGTTTTTTTTATTAGGTGGTGCAATAATATATTTAAGAATATATAAGAGTAAAAAATTATGAAAAAATTTTTTAAAATTTTGTTATTAATCTTCTGCACTTTTATAACTTCTGAAAAGTTATACGCTGAAGAAAAACAAAAAATTGATACTGGTCATAAATATAATGTTTATACTGGGATGTTTGATTTTAGCGACGATGGAAAAAAATCTCAAATTATTGGAATTCAACACTTAAATGATAATCTTTTCAGAGATAGCTTAATAGGTACAATTAAACCTGTTACTGGTTTTATGCTGACTGCTGACTCAGCCTCATATCTTTATACAGGAATTCAAGCTGAGTATAATATTGGAAGATTAAATTTAACACCAAGTTTTACACCAGGTTTATATCATGAGGGAGATGGAAAAGACCTCGGTCATTTGGTCGAATTTAAAAGTGAGCTTCAATTATCCTTAGATTTATCACCAAGTACAGAATTTGGTTTTTCATATAATCATATATCTAACGCTAGTTTAGGAGAAAAAAATCCTGGGGCAAATAGTTATATGTTTAATTTCTTTAAAAGCTTTTAAATTATAAATATGAATTTAAAAGATTGCCACAATTTTAGTGATTTTAGAATTTTAGCCAAAAAAAAATTACCGTCACCAATTTTCCATTATATTGATGGTGCTGCTGATGATGAGATTACTTATAACCGAAATACATCTGCGTTTAATGACGTAGATCTTGTACCCAATGTATTGAGAGGTGTTGAAAACGTAGATTTGTCTACAACAATTTTTGGAAAAAAAATTGATTTACCTTTTTACTGTTCTCCTACTGCTTTACAAAGACTATTTCATTATGATGGAGAAAGAGCAGTAGGAAAAGCAGCTCAAAAATTTAACACAATGTTTGGTGTTTCAGCTTTAGCTACTGTAAGTGTTGAAGAAATCTCGTCTTTAATTGATACACCAAAAATGTTTCAATTCTATTTTCACAAAGACAGAGGATTAAATGATTCTTGTTTAGAAAGAGCGAAAGCAGCAAAATTTGATGTTATGGCTTTAACTGTTGATACTATTACAGGAGGAAACCGTGAGAGAGATTTAAGAACAGGTTTCACATCACCACCTAAGCTTACTATATCAAGTTTATTTAGTTTCGCGACTAAACCAATGTGGGGGATAAACTATCTTACAAAAGGAAAATTTGAATTACCACATTTACAGGATTTTGTAAAAGAGGGTACAAGCACTAACTCATCAATTGGTAATTATTTTTCTACAATGCTAGATCAATCCATGAATTGGAATGACGCTGAGAAGTTATGTTCTAAGTGGGGCGGTCATTTTGCACTTAAAGGAATTATGAGTGTCGAAGATGCAAAGAAAGCTGTTGATATTGGATGCACTGGTATAATGGTTTCTAATCATGGAGGTAGACAGCTTGATGGATCAAGGTCACCATTTGATCAACTAGCAGAAATAGTTGATGCTGTAGGTGACAAAATTGATGTTATTTGTGAAGGTGGGTTCCAAAGAGGAACACACATGCTCAAAGCTTTATCTCTAGGCGCAAAGGCTTGCGCTGGAGGGAGATTGTATCTCTATGCTTTAGCCGCGGCGGGACAAGCAGGAGTTGAGAGAGCATTAGGTCAATACAAAGCTGAATTAGAAAGAGATATGAAATTAATGGGCTGCACTAAGATTAGCGATCTAAATAGAAATAATTTAAGATTTAGATACACTTAAAAAAAATTCTATGAGTCTAAAAGAATGTTATAATTTTGAGGACTTCAGAAAATTAGCAAAAAAAAAACTACCTTCTCCAATTTTCCATTACATTGATGGTGGTGCAGATGACGAAACTACTCTTAAAAGAAATACAGAAGCCTTTAATGATTGTGATCTAATACCAAATATTTTAGCTAGCGTAGGCAAACCAGATTTATCAACAACTATTTTTGGAAGAAAAATCGATATGCCAATTTTCTTATCTCCATGTGCTATGCAAAGATTATATCACCACGATGGTGACAAAGCTTCTGCAAAAGCCGCTAATAAATTTGGAACATTTTATAGTATGTCTACAATGGCAAACAATACAATTGAGGAAATTTCTAATTTATCTAGTGGTCCTAAATTATTTCAGCTTTATGTCCATAAAGATCAATCTATAACAAATGATTTGATTGACCGTTGTAGAAGGTCAGGATTTGACGGAATGTGTTTAACCGTAGATACTCTTGTTGCAGGTAATAGAGAGAGAGATCACAGAACAGGTTTTACAACCCCACCAAAACTGACTTTAAAAAGCCTTTTGAGTTTTGCTATGCATCCAGGCTGGGTTTTTAATTATTTAACTCATGAAAAATTTAAATTAGCTAATGTTGCAACAAAAACTGATAAAGGAACTAATATTGCCAAATCAGTTATAGACTACATAAATGAGCAATATGATCCAGCTATGAATTGGAAAGATGCAGAGTATTGTGTAAAAAAATGGAATGGCCCTTTTGCTTTAAAAGGAGTTATGTCAGTTGAGGATGCAAAAAGAGCTATTGATATAGGGTGCACTGCTATAATGATTTCTAATCATGGCGGTCGACAACTAGATGGCTCAAGATCACCGTTTGACCAAATCAAAGCGATATCCGATGCTGTTGGTGATAAACTGGAAATTATTTTGGATGGCGGGATTAGAAGAGGTTCTCATGTCTTAAAAGCAATAGCCGCTGGAGCTAAAGCTTGTAGTTTTGGTAAAATGTTTTTGTTCTCTTTAGCCGCAGGTGGTCAGCAAGGAGTTGAGCATTTATTGAAGACAATACATGACGAAATTAATAGAAATATGGTTTTAATGGGTTGTAAAAATTTAAAAGAGTTGAATAGTTCAAAATTAATTTATAGAAATATTATGTAATTATAAAAATTTATGAAACTGGCAAAAAGTTTAAACAGATTAGGAACTGAGACTGCATTCTCAGTTTTAGCGGAAGCAAAAAAATTAGAGGCATCGGGAAAACCAATGATACATCTTGGATTAGGTCAACCTGATTTTAAAACTCCAAAGCATGTAGTTGATGCTGCAAAAAAAGCTTTAGACGATGGCCATCATGGTTATGTTTTATCAAATGGAATTCTAGAATGCAGACAAGCAGTTTCAAGAAAAATTAAAACTCTTTACAATCAAGATGTTGATCCAGAAAGAATTATCATAATGCCAGGTGGTAAACCAACAATGCATTATGCAATCCAATGTTTTGGTGAACCAGGTGTAGAAATAATTCATCCAACGCCAGCTTTTCCAATTTATGAGTCTATGATTAACTATACGGGATCTACTCCTGTGCCATACGATCTTACTAAAGATAAAGACCTAAAGTTTAATGCAGAGGAAATATTGTCTTTAATAACTGACAAAACAAGATTATTAATTTTGATTAATCCTAATAACCCAACAGGAAGTTTTGTAGAAAAATCTGAAATCGATAAACTTGCTAAAGGTTTAGAGCAACACCCACATGTTACAATTCTGAGTGATGAGATTTATAGTAGACAAATTTTTGATGGTAAAGAGATGCCAACTTTTTTTAATTATCCTAAATTAAGAGAGAGACTCATTGTATTAGAAGGATGGAGTAAAGCCTATTCTATGACTGGATGGAGATTAGGTTGGAGTTTTTGGCCAGAGCATCTAGTTGAACATGTCAATAAACTATTAATAAATAGTGTTTCTTGTGTAAATGCTGCCGCTCAATATGCTGGTATTGCTGCATTAGACGGACCAGACGATTCTATACATGAAATGATGGAAAAATTTACGGCAAGAAGAGATCTTATTCACAAAGGTTTAAATGATCTGCCAGGTGTGGAATGTAGTTTACCTGGTGGTGCATTTTATGCTTTTCCAAAAGTAAAAGAGACTGGAATGAATGGAAGAGAATTTTGTAAAAAAGCTATGCACGAAGCTGGTGTTGCAATCGTACCAGGAACAGCATTTGGTCAAACTTGTCAGGATTATGTGAGATTTAGTTTCGCAGCATCAAGAGATAACATTTCTCAAGCATTAGAAAACATAAAAAAAATGCTTAAATAATTTAAGTATTTTTTTTGTAAGATTTATATAGTATCATTAACATATGAATAGCGAACTTCAGTCCGAATTAAAAAAAATACTAAATTCTAGGTTTTCTGAGTCAGAATCAACAAGATTGAATTATGCAAGAGGAGAAGACACTTATGATCCAATTTTATCTAAGGCTGTAGTATTTCCAGAAACTAATGAAGAAGTTTCCAAAATATTAAAATTATGCAACCAACATAAGATACCTGTTGTTCCTTTTGGAACAGGGACTTCTTTAGAAGGAAATGTTGTTGGGAACGATCAAGGGATTACAATTTCTCTTGAAAAAATGAACAAAGTACTAAGTGTAAACGTAGAAGATTTTGATTGCAAAGTTCAGGCATGTGTAACTAGAGAACAATTGAATGACTATTTAAGGGAAGATGGGGTATTTTTTCCAATCGATCCAGGTGCAAATGCAGCAATAGGTGGAATGGCCTCTACTTCAGCGTCAGGAACAATGGCAGTTAAATATGGAACTATGAAAACTGTTATAACCGGATTAACAGTTGTTTTACCAAATGGAGATATAATAAAAACTGGGAGTAGAACAAAAAAAACTTCAGCTGGATATAATTTAACCAATTTATTTATTGGTTCAGAAGGTACTCTCGGAGTTATTACGGAGATCCAGCTAAGATTGTCACCAATCCCAGAAAGTATTATGAGTGCTGTATGTCACTTTAAAACTCTAGAGGATGCAGTTAAAACTGCACAAGAGGTAATTCAGTATGGTATTCCAATTGCAAGAATTGAAATGCTTAATAAAGATCAAATGGAAATTAGTATAGAATACTCTAAATTAAAAGACGTAGAAGCTACACCGACTTTATTTTTTGAATTCCATGGATCAGAAACTTCTAATAAAGAGTCAATCGATATTGTCGAAGAAATATCAAAAAATAACAATGGAAGCTCCTTTAAATGGGCAAAAGATTTAACGGATAGAAATAAGCTATGGAAAGCAAGACATGATGTCTATTATTCTGTCAAAGCGCAAATAAATAATGGCAGAGTGTATTCAACTGATGTTTGTTTACCAATTTCTAAAATAACGGAATGTGTTAACTTTGCAGATGCTGAGGCTAAAAAATTTGGTTTAAGAGCCCCAATGGTTGGTCACCTTGGTGATGGTAATTTCCATGTTTTACTACCTTATGATCCAGAAAAAAAAGAGACCTATCAAAAAATACGAAAATTTAGTGATATTCTTATAGAAAAAACATTGGAATTAGAAGGCACAATTACTGGAGAACATGGAGTTGGGCTTCATAAAAAAGATTACCTTCTTAAAGAACATGGTGATAATTTACCTGTTATGAAATCTATCAAAAGAACCATTGATCCAAACAATATAATGAATCCTGGTAAAATTTTTGACTTAAACTAATAAGTTGAATGAAAAAAATTTTAATTACCAGAAAACTTCTAAGATCAAATGAGGAAAAAGCCTCAAAGTTGTGGGAGGCTAAACTTAATTTAAATGATGAACTTTATTCTCAATCTAAATTAGTGGAATTAAGCCAAGGTTGTGATGGTATATTAACATCGCTAACTGATAAAATGGATGAGGCAACTATCAATAAATTACCAGAGAGCATAAAAATTTTATCAAATTTTGCAGTAGGATTTGGTAATATTGATTTAGTAGCTGCTAAAAAAAGAAATATAGCAGTGACAAACACACCAGATGTCTTAACAGATGCAACAGCCGAAATAGGAATATTGTTAATTCTAGGAGCTTGCAGAAGAGCAAGTGAAGGTATTCAAGCCGCAAAAGAGTCTAATTGGAAATGGTCAGCAGACTATTTAATTGGCAAACAATTAACTGGCTCAAGGTTAGGTATTTTAGGGATGGGACGTATTGGTCAAAAAATTGCTAAGATAGCAAAGTCGCTTGGAATGATAATACATTATCACAATAGATCTAAATTGAGCTCTGATAAAGAACAAGGGGCTACTTATCATGATAATCTAAAAAGTTTAATGGAAGTGTCAGATGTATTATCTGTATGTTGCCCAGCTTCAAAAGAAACAATTAATCTTATAAATAAAGAAACTTTAGAGTATTTACCAAAGGGTGCAGTAGTAACTAATGTAGCTAGAGGAGATATAGTAGACGATGAAGCTTTACTGGATGCATTAGATAGAAGAAAAGTTTATGCAGCTGGTTTAGATGTTTATAAAAACGAACCTAATTTAAACCCAGGATATCTTAAACATAAAAGTGTTTTCATACTACCTCATCTTGGAAGTGCCACTAAAGAAACTAGAACAGCCATGGCTAATCTTGCTATCGATAACATTGAGGAATTTTTCAAAACGGGTAACTGCAAAAATAAGGTAAATTGATAAACTTATACTACCAATAGTTGCAAATAATTAAGTTTAGAACAATTTTAACCTAAGACTCCAAGTTCATTTTGTGCTTTAATATTATCAAGTTAATTAACTAATAGAGGAGAAATAAATGATTAAAGAAAAAAAATCATTGAAGGGAAAAATTCCTTCAAGACGTAAGTTCTTTAAGGCAGCGGCAGCAACTGGTGCAGCAGCAACAGCAGCAGTAGCAATGCCAAACATTGCATTCGGAGCTCCACAAACTCTAAAAATGCAAGCTGCATGGCCAAGTGGTGCTAACATCTTTTTTGAAATGGCAGGAGACTATTGCAAAATGGTTAGCGACATGTCTGGCGGTTCTTTAAAAATCGATCTTCAACCAGTTGGAGCAGTTGTGAAGACTAGTGAGATCGGTCAAGCGGTAAGTTCAGGTGCTGTAGATATGGGACACTGGGTAACTGCTTATTGGTATGGTAAAAATCCAGCAGCATCATTATTTGGTACTGGACCATCATACGGAATGTCATCTCAAGAAGTAATGGGATGGATGGAGTACGGTGGCGGAAGAAAACTGTATGAAGAAACACTTGCAAAAGTTGGTTTCGATTACACAGGTGTATTCCACATGCCTATGCCAGCACAACCTTTTGGTTGGTTTAAAAAGAACGTAACAAAAGTATCTGACGTTAAAGGTATGAAGTACAGAACAGTTGGTCTTGCTACTAACGTTCTTACTGCAATGGGAATGGTCGTAAGACAGTTACCAGGTGGTGAAATTCAACCAGCTATGAAAACTGGTTTGATTGAAGCAGCTGAGTTTAACAACCCAACTTCAGACTCTCAGTTTGGTATGCAAGATGTTTCTAAGCATTATCACTTAGGAAGCTTCCACCAATCTCAAGAGATGTTTGAGATACCAATTAACAATAAAACATTTAATGGTCTGTCACCAGCTAACCAAGCAATATTGAAAAACGCTGCTTACGCTGCAAACACAGATAACTACTTTAAAGCATTAGTTAGATATTCAGCTGATTTATCTAAATTAATGAATCAACATAAAGTAAATGTTTACCAAACTTCAGATGAAATTTTAGCTCAACAATTAAAAGGTTGGGATAAAGTTATCGGTGATTTCAATAAGAAAGATCCTTTCTTTAAGAAAATCGTCGATTCTCAAAAAGCATACGCTAAGAGAGTAATGAAATACTTGCTGATGAATCAGCCTAATTACAAGCTAGCTTATGAAAATGAGTTTGGACCAATTGCTAAAGTAAAAATATAATCAAGATATAATCTTAATTAAGGGGGCCAATGGCCCCCTTTTTTTTGTTTGATTAATAGATAGAATTTAACGTAAAGTGATATTATGAAATCTTTCATAAAATTTGCTGACACATTAAGCGCATCAATGGGTAAAGCCTTCTCATGGTGCATAGTTATACTTATGGGTGGAACATGCTATGAAGTAATAATGGCTTACGCTTTTAACAGCCCTACACTTTGGAATTTTGACTTTAGTTTACAAATGTATGGAGCAATTTTTATGATGGCAGGTGCTTATTGTTTGTCAACAGAGGCACATGTTAGAGGAGATGTTATTTACAGACTATTTCCTACAAGAGTTCAGGGCTGGATTGATTTAATTTTATATTTTATTTTTTTCTTCCCTGGAATTTTAGCTCTAGTATTTTATGGATATGAATATGCAGCGTTAGCATGGAAAATTAAAGAAACTAGTTGGAACAGTCCGGCACAAATACAAATTTATATGGCAAAATCTATAATACCTCTGTCAGGAATTTTATTAACAATCCAAGGAATTAGTGAAGTTTGTAGAGCGATCATTTGTATTAAAACAGGTCATTGGCCAGAGAGAATGTCAGCAGGTGCTGAAGAAACCGAAAAAATATTAATGAGAACATCTCAGAAAGACGAAAAAGCTGATGTTATTTGAATTAACAAATCCAGAAATTGCAATATTAATGATGAGCTTATTTTTATTTGCAGTTCTGTTAGGTTTTCCAATTGCATTCACTCTACTAGCTATGGGTGTAGGGTTTGGATATTACGCTTATTTTGATCCAACTAGGATGGATCATCTGCTTGATAATCGGATATTTTCTTTATTAGTCCAAAATACTTACACCATAATGGATAATACAGTTTTAACTGCAGTGCCTTTATTTTTATTTATGGGTTACTTAGTTGAAAGAGCTGGGATAGTAGCAAAATTGTTTTTTGCTATAAGACTTGCTTCCCATAGATTGCCAGCCTCAATGGCTGTCGCAGCACTTGTAACATGTGCATTATTTTCTACAGCAACTGGAATTATTGGAGCAGTTGTAACTTTAATGGGTCTTTTAGCTTGGCCAGCAATGATAAGAGCTGGATATGATAAAAAATTTGCTTCCGGAGTTATATGTTCAGGAGGATGTCTGGGAATTTTAATACCTCCAAGCATTATGTTAATTGTATATGCAGTAATAGCTCAATTATCCCCACTAAGACTTTTTGCTGCCGCTATATTTCCTGGCTTAATGTTAGCAGGTCTTTATATTTTATATGTAATTATAAGAGCATATTTCAATCCGTCTTTAGCACCTAAGCCTGCAGCAGAAGAAATTCCGCCAAGGTCAGTAATTTTAAAAGAGGTTCTAGTTTCTTTTGTTCCATTGTTCTCATTAATAATTTTGGTTTTAGGTACAATTTTAGGAGGACTAGCTACTCCAGCAGAGGCGGCTGCAGTAGGAGCATTTGGAGCTTTAATTTTATCTTTTTTTTATAAGTCATTAAAATGGAAGAATTTTAAAGAATCTGTTTTTCTAACAGCCAAAACAAGTGCAATGATTATGTGGTTATTCGTTGGATCTTGGACATTTGCATCAGTTTTCTCATATTTAGGCGGTCATGAAGTTTTTGAAGAATTTTTTAAATCAATGGATATTCAACCTTGGCAATTTTTAGTTATCACACAAATTATAATATTTTTACTTGGTTGGCCACTAGAGTGGACTGAAATTTTAATTATATTTGTCCCAATATTTTTACCGCTAGTAGAATTTTTTGGAGTAAACCCGTATTTTTTTGCAATGTTAATAGCTTTAAATTTACAAACATCTTTTCTAACTCCACCGATGGCAATGTCGGCTTATTATTTAAAGGGTGTGCAAAGTAGAAACGTTGAATTAATGCAAATTTTTAGAGGTATAATGCCTTTTCTTGGAATAGTAATATTTGCAATGGTTTTAATGTATATGTTTCCTGGTATCGCTTTATGGTTACCAGATGTTTTATTCGCAGAATAAATTTTAATGTCCAATATATTTCAATTAACTGTCTCTGAAATAGCAGAAAAAATAAAAAAATCTGATCTAAACTCTGTTGATTTGTGTAAATCATACATTGAGCAAATAGAAAAATTTGAAAAAGATGTAAAAGCTTGGGCCCATTTTGATAAAAAACTACTTCTAGAAAAAGCAGAAGAGGCAGACAATCATAGAAGGTCGGGCAAACCCGTAGGCCCTCTTCACGGAATTCCGGTAGCACTAAAAGATATAATCGGAACTTATGACATGCCTACAGAGTGTGGAACTATTTTAAGAAAAGGCAAAACAGAATCACAAAATGCAGAGATAGTAGATTTACTAAAATCAGCAGGAGCATTAATCATGGGAAAAACTAATACTTCTGAATTAGCTTACCTTGCTCCACCTAAAACAACAAATCCTCACGATTATTCAAGAACTCCAGGTGGATCTTCTAGTGGGTCGGCAGCTGTTATAGCTTCTCATATGGCGCCTTTATCAATTGGTTCTCAAACAGGAGGTTCAGTGATTAGACCAGCGTCTTATTGTGGTGTCGTTGGTTACAAACCGAGTTATGGATTAATTTCACGTAATGGTGTTTTAAGAACTTCATATAATCTTGACCATATAGGAGTTTTTGGAAGAACCGTAGAGGATGTTGCTTTACTTGCAAAGGTGTTAATCAAAAAAGATTCTTACGATAAAGCGACCATACATTATTCCTCAGAATTTATGTTAGACGAGTGTAAAAAAGGACCTATGTTTGATCCAAAGTTTATTTTTTATAAGACAGATAGTTGGAAGAAAGTTGATAAAAAATCTAGAGAGGCATTTGAATATTTTATAAAATCTTTTAAAAAAAATATTGAAGTATTTGATACTCCTTCATACTTTAAGGATATAGACAAATACCACAGATTAATACATGAAACTGATTTAGCTAATAACTTTCAAGTTTATTACAAAAAGTCAAAATCAAAACTTTCAAAGGAAATGCAATCAGCTATTTCAAAAGGTATGAAGCATTCTGCTAAAGAATATTTAGATGCCGTTGACTTTATGGAGAGGAGTTATGAGTCTTATAAAGAGGTATTCGAAGATTATCATGGAGTGTTAAGTCCATGTAGTACTGGTGTAGCTGATAAAGGTTTAAAAAGTACAGGAAGTGCTGATTTTAATAGAGTATGGTCGTATATGCATACACCAGCAATTTCTCTACCTTTACTTCAAGGAGAAAATAATTTACCATTAGGTGTACAATTAGTTGGCGACAGGCATGACGATAACAGATTTTTAGGTGTAGCTAACTGGCTGGAAAAGGAGAGCAAAAAATTTAATGAATAAAATCACAGTTATTATTGGTCTAAGTTTTGCAATATTTTTTTTAGTTGGACTCGCAACAACACTAACAAGATCTATGATGATTGGTTTTTTGGATGTTTTGCCAGTATATATCTTAATGGGTATAGCGATAGTAATGATGATATACGAATCTTTTTTCGATAAATCATAACACGTTTCGTGATTAAAAAAGAGCTTCTAGCTTATTCTTTATTAGTAATTCAACCAATATTTATGGCAAGCAATCTTGTAGTTGCAAGAGGTGGAGTTGAATACATACCGCCAATATCTCTTGCTTTTTGGCGGTGGTTAACAGTTTTTTTAATTCTTCTAATTTTTAATTACACAATTTTTTCTAAAAAAAAAATTATACTTAAAGAATATAAGAAATTGTTTTTTTTGGGTTTTATGGGATGCGGAGTTTGTGGAGCTTTTCCATTTATTGCAGGTCAAACTACGACAATAATAAATATGGGTATAATTTATACTTCTTCTCCAATTTTTATAATTTTAATAAGCTATTTTTTTTTTAAAGAAAAAATGAATTTACTTAAAATAATAGGACTAATATCATGTTTATTGGGAGTTATAATTATTATTATCAAAGGAGATTATTTAGCATTAATTGAACTAATGTTTACCAAAGGTGATCTCTGGATGTTAGGAGCATCTATTGGTTGGGCTTTATACTCTATATTTCTATTTTATTGGAAGTCATCGCTTAAAGTATTTGAACGTTTTACACTAATATCTTTATTTGGTGCTTTAAGTTTATTACCTTTTTATCTGACTGAAGAAATTTTTGTAAAAAGTACTACGTTTGATACAAACTTTATAATTTGGGTAATATTTGCTGCAGTCTCACCAGGGATAATTGCATTTTCCTTGTATACCTATGCTCAAAGATATTTAGGAGCAACTACAACTGGTTTCACTTTATATCTTTTTACTGTGTATGGTGCTTTTTATGGAATTTTGTTTTTTGGTGAAAATTTAAAAACTTTCCATGTATATGGAACAATATTAGTATTTTTAGGTGTTTATTTAGTAAAATATAAAAAAAAAAATGTATAAGAAAATTTCAATGATAATTTTAAATTCAGCTATAGCTTTAACAGTCATTTATCTAGTGGTTGTAATTGTTATTTTTCTTTCACAGAGAAAATTAATGTATCACCCTAATGAAAATAACTATCTTGAGGAAAATCAATTAAATCATAAAATTGAAAAAGTTTATATTAATTCAGATTTTAAACTTTTAGGCTGGCATCATGTAAAAAATAAAAAATTTAAAACATTGCTCTTTTTTCATGGTAATGCAGGAAATCTTCAAAATAGAATTTATAAATTAAACGATATTTCAAAACTTGATTTAAACTATTTGATTATAGCTTACAGAGGATTTAGTGGTAATAAGGGTGAACCGAATGAAATCGGTCTTTACAAAGATTCTGAGGCAGCAAAAAAATGGTTAAATAATATTGGTGTATCTGACAAAGACATAATTTTATACGGCGAGTCGTTAGGAACAGCAGTGGCTGTTGATTTAGCATCAAAACATAATTTTGCAGGAATAATTTTAGAGTCACCTTTTACATCAATGATTAAATTATCAAAAATATATTATCCATATTTACCAGTAAAAATACTTTTGAAAGATAAATACGAATCGATAAAAAAAATTGATAAAATAAATTTTCCTAAAATGGTAATGCATGGTGACAAAGATAAAATTGTCCCTTTCAGCATGGGAAAAGAAATGTTCGAAAAGTTTTCTGAACCCAAGTTAAGTTATTTTAGAAAAGGTGATGACCATATGATGGAATTTGATGAAGAGTTGTTAGAAAAAATTAAAAATTTTTTAAAAATTATATAGTGATCAATTAAAATTAATGAAATTTTTAGAAAAACTTTCACTATCAAAGATTTGAAGATCATCCTCTTTTTCACCAAACCCCAAAGCGATAATCGGTAACTGAAATTTTTTAGAAACTGCAATTAAAATACCACCTTTTGCTGTACCATCAAGTTTGGTCATAATTAACCCTGTGATTGGTATAATCTTATTGAATTCTTCGACTTGATTTATAGCGTTTTGACCAGACGTAGCGTCTAAGACTAAAATTACATCTTGTGGCGCTTTCTCATCTATTTTTTTTATTACATTTCCAATCTTTTTAAATTCATCCATTAAATTTTTTTTATTTTGCAATCTACCCGCTGTATCTATTAAAGTAATATCTATATTATTGTTCTTTGCAAACTCCATAGCCTTATAGGCAACGGATGCAGGATCACTTCCTGGTTCGGACTTAATTATTTCGCAACTTAATTTTTTTGACCATCTCTCCAGCTGATCAATTGCTGCTGCTCTAAATGTGTCACAAGCTGCAAAAATTACTTCATTATGATTTGATTTATAAAGTTTTGACATTTTTGCAATTGTTGTGGTTTTGCCTACACCATTTACTCCAGAGATAAGAACTGCTTTTCTCGCTTCAGTTTTACTAAAAAAATTTTTGTTTTCTAAAGGTTTCAATAAAGAGTTTATGTAATTATTTATAATATTTTGAATCTCTTCAAGTTCGTTCTTACTTGGATCAATTTTACGGTTAGAAATTTCCTCTCTAATTTCTGAAGATGCTTTTACCCCTACATCTGATTGAATCAAAAATTCTTCAATTTTTTCTAATTCTTTATCTCCAATTTCTTTGTTAATTATGATTTCTTTAATACCTTTAGAAAAATTTGAAGTAGTTTTTTTTAAACCATCTTTAAATTTTTTAAAAATATTTATCATAGGTTTAAATTAATTTTTTCTATATTAGATACATTTCCTTCCATAAGGATATTTCCATTAACGTCCTTATTTATTTTGATCTTTCCTAATTTAAATTCAATTTCAGTAGGATAAATTGAAACTTTATTTATTTCACCCGCAATTGCTGTAGCACACGCAGCAGTACCACAAGCTTTAGTCAAGCCTGCTCCTCTTTCCCAATGTAAAACCTTAAAATGTTTATCATTAATTTTTTTTGCAAATGTCACGTTTACTTTTTCTGGAAACAAAGAATTACTTTCAATTTTAGGCCCTATATCTTTTATTTGAATTTTATCTAAATCTTCAGTAAAAAAAATTATATGCGGATTTCCAACATTCACTGCTGTCCCTGAAAGGTTAAGATTATCTATTTTAATTTCAACATTCTTTGTATCTACTTCTTTTGCTAAAGGTATTTCATTCCAATTTGTTTTAGGAATTCCAATATTAGTTTGGATATTATTCTCATTTAAGATTTTAGATTTTAGAATACCGCTCTCTGTTTCAAATGTGATTTCACTTTTAGCATTTTCTTTTGACAAAAGGCTTGCTACACATCTCGTACCGTTACCACAAGCTGCTGAGTCGGATCCATCAGAATTTTTAAAAATTAAATAAGCATCAACTTTTTCACTTTTTTTAACTAAAATTAGTTGATCGCAACCAATTTTTTTTCTGTCACAAATACTTTTTATTTGAGACTTATTTAATTCAAAGTCACTATCTCTTTGATCGATAATAACAAAGTCATTTCCTAAACCATCCATTTTATATGCTTTAAAATCCATATATTTATACTTAACTTATTTATTGACTTTTTGAACCTCTATTATAGTTTCTCACCACTTCCGCAAAAAAACAGCATTTTGCGGTGTCTTTGGAAACAAAGAGATCGACACCAGTCAGCGAGGGTTCGCCCACTGGTGCGATGACTGCTGGATTATAATATGTTTGAAAATTTAACAAATAAATTCGAGGGTATACTCGAAAGATTTAAAAAATCACCATCACTTGATGAAGGTCAGGTTGATGATGGTTTAAGATTAATAAGACAAGCTCTATTAGAAGCAGATGTTTCTTTAGACGTCACAAAAGAATTTATCAATAATGTTAAACCAAAAGTTTTAGGGAAAGAAATTCTAAGATCAACAGCTCCTGGGCAGATGGTTGTAAAAATTGTTTATGACGAGCTTGTAAATTTCTTAGGTGATAAAAATCAAGAAATTAATTTAAAATCTAATCCACCAATTTCAATTATGATGGTAGGCCTCCAAGGATCTGGTAAGACAACTAGTACCGCAAAATTATCTAAATTTTTAGAAAAAAATAACAAAAAAAAGATCATGATGGCAAGTTTAGATATCTATCGTCCTGCTGCTCAAGACCAATTAAAAGTTCTTGGCGAGCAAAATAATATTCAAACACTGCCAATAATAGAAGGTCAAACACCCACGGATATTTGCAGAAGAGCCTTAACGGCTGCAAACCTTAATGGCTCAGATGTTATTATTTTTGATACCGCTGGAAGAACACAAATCGATTTACAGATGATGAGTGAAATAAAACAAATAGAGGAAGTCATAAAACCAACTGAAACAATACTGGTTGCTGATTCACTTACTGGCCAAGTAGCTGCTAATGTTGCAAAGGAATTTGGAAATACAGTAAAACTTACAGGAATAATTTTAACACGTGCTGATGGAGATGGAAGAGGTGGTGCAGCACTTAGTATGAAACATGTTGCTAATGTGCCAATCAAATTTTTAGGAATAGGAGAAAAAATTGAAAATCTAGAAATTTTTCACCCTGACAGGATTGCAAATAGAATTTTAGGCATGGGAGATATCGTTTCTCTAGTTGAGAAAGCAGCACAAGACATCGACGAAGAAAAATTAAAAGAAGCTGAAGAAACTTTAAAAAAAGGACAATTTTCACTAGATGATTATTTAACACAATTAAGACAAATGAAAAAAATGGGTGGTATAGAGGGAGTAATGTCTTTTTTACCAGGTGTCTCAAAATTAAAATCACAAATGGATCAAGCAGGCGTTGATGAAAAAATTATAACCCAAAATGAGGCAGTAATATTGTCAATGACAAAACAAGAAAGAGATAATCCTAAAATAATAAATGGATCTAGAAAAAAAAGAATTGCTAATGGCTCTGGTACAGATATTGCCACTATCAATAAATTGTTAAAACAATTTAAAATGATGTCTGACATGATGAAAAAAATGTCAAAAGGAAACACAAAAGGGTTAATGGATAAAGGATTGCCACCAGAACTCTTCAATCAATTAAAATAATAAAGGAGAAAAAATGTTAAAACTTAGATTATCAATGGGCGGTACAAAAAAAAGACCAGTATATAAGATAGTTGTAGCAGACAGCAGATTTCCAAGAGATGGAAGATTTATAGAAAAACTAGGATATTTCAATCCACTGTTACCAAAAGATAAAAAAGATAGAGTAGGTCTTGAATCTGAAAGAATTAAATATTGGTTAAGTCAAGGAGCAAAACCAACTACTAGAGTTGCAAGAATTTTAGGGGAGAATAAATTAATTGAAATGCCTGCAGCTGGTAATAATCCCAACAAGGCTATTCCAAAAAAAGATAGAAAAAAACAAGATGCTGGTGCTGAAAAAAAAGAGGATAAAAAAAATGATGCTCCAAAAGAAGCTCCAAAGGCAGAAGAGAAAAAAGCTGATGCTCCAAAAGAAGCTCCAAAGGCAGAAGAGAAAAAAGCTGATGTTCCAAAAGAAGCTCCGAAGGCAGAAGAGAAAAAAGCTGATGCTCCAAAAGAATCTCCAAAGGCAGAGGAAAATAAAAAATAATGTTTCAAGTAAAAATATTCACTTTATATCCAGACTTTTTTCCAGGAATTCTAAGCAAAAGTATATATGGAAGAGCAATTGAGAAAAGTTTGTGGAACTTGGATGTAATCAATATTAGAGACTACGCAAAGGATAAGCATAAAACAGTAGATGATACTCCTTACGGAGGTGGTGAAGGAATGGTTTTAAAACCTGATGTAGTTGCAAAAGCACTAGATCAAAATTTAAAAAAAAATGAAAAAATTATTTATTTAACACCTAAAGGAAAGACTTTTGATCAAAATAAAGCAAAAAAATTTTTGAACGAAAAAAAAATAAATATTCTTTGTGGTCATTTTGAAGGAATTGACCAAAGAGTCATAGAGTCCAGAGGTATTGAAGAGATCAGTATTGGGGACTACATTTTATCAGGTGGCGAGACAGCTGCATACGTAATTTTGGATAGCATATTAAGACTTGTGCCGGGTGTTCTAGGAAATGAAAATTCGTATAAAGACGAAAGTTTTGAAAATGGTTTATTGGAGTATCCTCAGTATACAAAACCACAAATATGGGAAAAAACACCAGTTCCTGAGGTGCTTTTATCAGGAGATCATAGCAAAATTAAAGACTGGCGTTTATCTCAATCAGAGGCTATAACACGCCACCGAAGACCAGACTTGTGGCAAAAATATAAAAAGAATTAAATTGATAAACATACAAATGAAAAATATTGAAGAAATAAATAGAGAGAACGTAAAGAAAATCTCAGCAGAAAAAAAATTACCAGATTTCTTTCCTGGAGATATTATTAAAGTTGGTGTTAGAATTACAGAAGGAAAGAGAGAAAGAATTCAATATTTTGAGGGCGTTTGTATAGCAAAAAAAAATAGAGACATTAACTCTTCATTTACAGTAAGAAAAATATCATTTGGCGAAGGAGTTGAAAGAACATTTGCACTCTTTAGTCCAATTGTTGATACTATTAAAGTCATAAGATCTGGAAAAGTAAGAAGAGCTAAACTATACTACTTAAGAGACAGAACAGGGAAATCAGCAAAAATTGCTGAAAAAATTAAAAAGAAAATCGGTATTGATATAGAGACAAAACCTGAGGGAGTAACAGAGGAAAATGTTGTTAAACAGACAACAAAAGATGATAAAGTAGAAACTCCTGAGGATGATAAATCTCCGTCTTTAAAAAAAGATGAGAGTCTTAAAGAAGATAGCACTAAAAAGGCTAAATAAAATTAAACTTTTTTAAATGTCAAAAACTTTATACGATAAAATCTGGGAAGAACATTTAGTACATCAGCAAGAAGATGGCACATCTTTGTTATTTGTCGATAGACATTTAATACATGAGGTTACTAGTCCCCAAGCTTTTGAAGGTTTAAGAAATTCTAACAGGAAAGTCAGAAATCCCGAATTAACACTTGCTGTTGCAGATCATAATGTTCCAACTACAGATAGATCTAAAGGTATCGCAGATGAGGAGTCTAAAATCCAAGTTGATACACTAGGTAGGAATTGTAAGGAGTTTGGAATTAAACTTTTTGGAATGTCTGACAAAAGACAGGGTATAGTACATATTATTGGGCCAGAGCAAGGATTTACACAGCCTGGGAACATAATTGTTTGTGGAGATAGTCATACAGCAACCCATGGAGCTTTTGGCGCATTAGCTTTTGGAATAGGTACTTCAGAAGTTGAGCATGTATTGGCAACCCAAACGTTAGTTCAAAAAAAATCAAAAAATTTAAGAATAAGCGTTAATGGTAAATTACCAATCGGAGTAACATCTAAAGATGTAATTTTACAAATAATAGGAAAAATTGGAACTGCTGGCGGTACAGGTTATGTCATTGAATATGCTGGAGATGTTATCTCATCATTGACAGTGGAAAATAGAATGACAATTTGCAACATGACAATCGAAGGCGGTGCAAGAGCAGGATTGATAGCTCCTGACGAAAAGATATTTAAATATTTAAAAGGTAAACCGATGGCACCAAAAAATGAAATCTGGGATAAAGCTGTTGAATATTGGAGTAAACTTAATTCAGATAATAACGCTAATTTTGATAAAGAAGTTACACTTAAAGGAGAAGACATACAGCCAATGGTTACTTGGGGTACATCACCACAAGATGTTATTACAATAGATGGAAAAGTCCCTAATCCGTCTGATGAAAAAGATAATGACAGAAGAAACTCGATTGAAAGATCTTTAAAATATATGGGTCTTAAACCAAATACATTAATTAAAGATATAAAAATTGACAAAGTTTTCATAGGTAGCTGTACAAATGGTAGAATTGAAGATTTAAGAGATGCTGCAAAAATTCTAAAGGATAAGAAAATTGCATCTCATGTAAAAGCCATGGTCGTTCCAGGATCAGGGTTAGTAAAAGAACAAGCTGAACAAGAGGGTTTAGATAAAATATTTTTAAATTCTGGATTTGAGTGGAGAGAACCAGGATGTTCCATGTGTTTAGCAATGAATGCTGATAAACTTAAACCAGAGGAAAGATGCGCATCAACATCTAACAGAAATTTTGAGGGTAGACAGGGTAGAGGTGGTAGAACACATTTAGTTAGCCCAGCTATGGCAGCAGCTGCAGCAATTTCTGGAAATTTTGATGATGTAAGAAAGTATAAAAATTAATGAAAAAGTTTAATAAATTAAAAAGCATTCCTGCATACATACCAATAGTTAATATCGATACGGATATGATAATCCCTAAACAATTTTTAAAAACTATTAAAAGGACAGGTTTAGGAAAAAATCTTTTTTTTGAGATGAGATATGATGATGAAGGTAAAGAAATTTCTGACTTTGTTCTAAATAATGAACCTTACAATCAATCAAAAATATTAATCACTGGTAAAAATTTTGGATGTGGCTCATCGAGAGAACATGCACCTTGGGCACTTTTAGACTTTGGTATTACTTGTGTAATAAGTTCTAGTTATGCAGATATATTTTACAATAATTGTTTCAAAAATGGCATCTTACCAATAACTATCAAAGAGGAAGTAATAAAAGAATTATCTGAATATTCTACAAGGAAAGAAGAAATATCCATAAACTTGGAGGATCAGTCTATAAAATTTGGGAATAATGAAATTAAGTTTGAAATTGATGAATTTAAAAAAAAATGCCTTCTAGAAGGTTTAGATGATATCTCTCTTTCGTTAGCCCAGTCTTCAAAGATTTCAGCTTATGAAAGCAAAATAAAGTCATCGAAGCCTTGGATTTTTAATGATTAAAGTAAAAAAAAGAAAAATTTTACTTTTACCTGGGGATGGTATTGGTCCAGAAGTAATCAATGAGGTAAAAAAAATAATTGAATGGTTTAATAAAAATAGATCGCTTGATTTCGAAGTAGATCAAGATTTAGTAGGTGGGGCTGCGTATGATAAATTTAAAACTCCCATTACCGACGAAGTATTTTTTAAAGCCTTAGAATGTGAAGCAGTAATTTTAGGCGCTGTAGGAGGCCCTAAATGGGATAACTTAGATTTTTCTAAAAAACCAGAAAGAGCATTACTAAAATTAAGAAAAGAACTTAAACTTTTTGCAAATTTACGACCTGCTATTTGTTTTAAACAGTTAGTTGAGGCTTCTAGTTTAAAACCCGAAATAGTATCAGGACTTGATATAATGATTGTAAGGGAATTGACTGGAGGAATTTATTTTGGTGAACCAAGAGGTATAAAGCCCATCGATAATGGAGAAAGAAAAGGAATTAATACTCATACATATACATCCAAAGAAATTGAAAGAGTTGCAAGAGTTGCTTTTGAATTAGCCAAAAAAAGAAATAATAAAGTTACATCTTGTGAGAAATCAAATGTTATGGAAGCTGGTCAATTGTGGAAAGAGGAGGTAACAACTCTTCACAAAAAAGACTATAAAGACGTAAATTTAGAACACATGCTTGCTGATAACTGTGCTATGCAGTTATTAAGAAATCCAAAACAATTCGATGTAATAGTAACTGATAACTTGTTTGGAGATATACTTTCTGATGAAGCAGCAATGCTTACAGGTTCATTAGGATTACTACCTTCAGCCTCACTTGGTGCAAAAGATAAAGATGGAAATTTAAGATCAATGTACGAACCTGTACATGGTTCTGCTCCAGATATCGCAGGCAAAGGTATTGCTAATCCAATTGCAACAATTTTAAGTTTTTCAATGGCTTTAAAATATTCTTTAAACTTAGATAAAGAGTCCACTGAATTGGACAATGCAGTTCAGAAAGTTTTAGATGATGGATTAAGGACAAAAGACATTATTTCTAAAGGAAAAAAAGAAGTTTCCACCTCTATGATGGGGGATGCGATTATTGCGTGTTTGCAAAAATAATTAAATTATCTTAATTTAAGTATAGTAAAAAAAATGACAACTTATACAGCACCTGTTGAAGATATGATGTTTCTTTTTGAGAAATTAAGAGACAATAAAAATTATAATGACTTAGAAAAGTATAAAGAAGTCAGTCCAGATCTCGTTAAAAACATTTTAGAGGAAGCAGCAAAAATAAATGAAAATTTAATTTTACCACTTGCAAAAGCTGGAGACGATAATCCTGCAGTTCTAGAAAATGGTGTAGTAAGAACACCGCCTGGATACAAAGAAGTTTATCAAAAATATATCGAGGATGGATGGACTTCATTATCCTGCGATCCAAAATATGGTGGACAGGGAATGCCTAGAACTGTAAGTGCTTTTTTTGATGAGATGATATCATCTGCTAGTTTGGCGTTTAAACTTTATAGTGAATTAACTCTCGGTGCTTATAACTGTATTCATCATCACGCCTCAGATGAAATTAAAGATAAATATCTTCCCAAAATGGTTGAGGGTAAATGGAGTGGTACAATGTGTTTAACAGAGCCAGTCTGTGGAACAGATTTAGGTTTATTAAAAACAAAAGCAGTAGAACAACAAGATGGAACTTATAAAATTACAGGTCAAAAAATATTTATTACATCTGGAGACCATGATCTTACTGAAAATATAATCCATTTAGTAATTGCGAGAGCAACAGACTCACCTAAAGGAACTAAAGGAATAAGTTTATTTTTAGTTCCAAAATTTGTTGTAAAAAATGATGGAACAATTGGTGCAAGAAATGGAATTTCAACAGGATCTATAGAAACAAAAATGGGCATCAAAGGTTCAGCAACTTGTGTTTTAAATTTTGATGACGCAACTGGATTTATGATTGGTCCTAAAAATAAAGGATTAAGTCAAATGTTTACTATGATGAACCTAGAGAGAATTGTCGTTGGAATTCAAGGTTTAGGGATTTCAGAAATCGCTTACCAGAATTCATTAAGCTATGCTAAAGAGAGAAAACAAGGTAAAAGCAATAATAACAAATCTCAAAATGGAAATGCAGATTTAATTATTGAACATGCAGATATAAGAAAATCATTATTAAATATGAAATCAATAATTGAGGGAGAAAGAGCATTATGTTTTTGGTTGTCACAACAAACTGAAGTTAGCTTAAATCATAGTGATCAGAAAATTAAACAAGATGCTTCAGATATGGTTTCATTAATGACACCAGTTGTAAAATCTTTATTTTCAGATTTAGGTATGGAAATTACTAGTGATGCAATGCAAATATATGGAGGATATGGATATACAAAAGATCAAGGTATAGAGCAATTATACAGAGATAATAGAATAACTCCTATTTACGAAGGGACCAATTCAGTGCAGGCTGCTGATTTAGTTTTTAGAAAATTATTAAATAAAAATGGAAACATAATTAACAAATTCTTAGATCTTATTAAATCTGAAACTAATTCAAATAACGAAAAAATTAAACCGTTTGTTAAAGAATTTAATAATTATCTAGAAATCCTTAAAAAATTCAGTGAATGGACAATTGATAGATCTGAGACTAACAGAGATGATGTAAGCGCAGCAGCAAATGATTATTTGAAAACACTTGGTTATATTTCTTTGGCCTTTGCTTGGATTAAAACACTTAAAGTAAGTTTTAAAGATTATGAAGAAAATAAGAAATTCTATGATGACAAAATAAATACTGCTAAATTTTATTTTGAAAAAGTATTACCTAGGGCTGAACAACACTATAAATCTGCCATTTCAGGAAGTTCAAACATTATGAATTTTAATTTTAACTGAAATGAGTCATTACGATAATAACTTAGACAAAAATAACGCAAATTTTGTTCCATTAACTCCATTAAGTTTCCTTGAAAGAGCAAAAGATATCTATCCAGATTATGAAGCTTTAATTTATGAAGATAGGTCTTACACCTGGGAACAAATTTATAAGAGATGCATCAAATTTGCGAGTGCACTAGAAAAAATTGGTATTAAGGAGGGGGATACGGTTTCAGTCATGGCTTTTAATACACCTGAAATTTTTGAGGCTCATTATTCTGTGCCAATGACTGGAGCAGTTCTAAATACTATAAACACAAGATTAGATGCTAAGACAGTTGCATATATTATTGATCATAGCGATGCAAAAGTATTAATTGTTGATCGACAACTACATTCAGTTTTAAAAAAAGCATTGGAATTATCCAAAAATAAACCTTTAATAATTGATATTCATGATAAATTTGCTGATCAATCTTTATTAAAAAAAATTGGCGAAAAAGAATATGAAGAATTCCTGAATACTGGTGATGAAACATTCATCTGGAAGAGACCAAAAGATGAATGGCAAGCAATATCTTTAAGTTATACTTCAGGCACGACAGGAAATCCAAAAGGAGTTGTGTATCACCATAGAGGTTCTTATTTAATGTCTACAGGAAGTGCAATTGCATGGAACATGCCAAATAGATTAAATTTTTTAACAGTCGTACCAATGTTTCACTGCAATGGTTGGGGATATCCCTGGACAATCCCGATGCTAAACGGCAGAACAATTTGTTTAAGAGCCATTGATATAAAAAAAATTTTTGAGCTAATTATTAAGCATGAAATTACACATTTTGGTGGAGCACCAATAGTTTTAAATATGATAACTGGTGCATCAGAAAGTGATAGAAAAAAACTTACACATAAAGTTTATGTTCTTACAGCTGGAGCACCACCACCAAGTATTATATTTAAAAAAATGGAAGCACTTGGTTTTGAAGTAATGCATGTTTATGGACTAACTGAAACATACGGACATATTTTACAATGTGCATGGAATGAGAATTGGAATCTTTTTGATGAAGACAAGAAAAATGAAATAAAAGCTAGACAAGGTGTTAGATATCCTAATACAGAGGATGTAATGGTAATGGACCCCGAGTCTATGAAACCTGTTCCTAAAGATGCAAAAACCATTGGTGAGATAATGATTAAAGGTAACGTAGTTATGAAAGGTTACTTTAAAGATAAAGATGCAACAGATAAAGCAATGTCACATGGTTGGTTTCACTCTGGGGATTTGGCTGTAGTTAATCCTGATGGATATATTAAAATTAAAGATAGATCTAAGGATATAATTATTTCAGGAGGCGAAAATATTTCATCTATAGAAATTGAAAATACCTTAGCAAAACATCCATCTGTTTCGATAGCTGCAGTAGTTGCAAAACCGGATGAAAAATGGGGAGAGGTTCCTTGTGCTTTTATTGAGAAAGTGCAAGATAAAGATGTATCAGAAAAAGAATTAATTGATTTTTGTAGAGAGACTTTAGCTGGTTTTAAAATACCAAAAAAAGTAGCATTTTGTGAATTACCAAAAACTTCAACAGGAAAAATTCAAAAATTTGAGCTAAGAAAAAAAGCCAAGGAACTTACTTGATTCTTAAAGTAGATAATAAGCAGGTCTTTGCCTCCGATGCAGGTAAAGATTTTGATAAAAATAAAGAAACAATTTTTTTGCTTCATGGTAGTGGGTTAACACATATTGTTTGGTCTTTAACCGAACAATATTTGTCAAACAAAAATTTTAACATTTTAGCGATTGATTTACCTGGCCATGGAAAATCAGATGGACCATGTCTAACGAGCATAGAAAAAATTGCAGACTGGTTAGAAAATGTAAGAAATGAAATAAATGTTGAAAAAGTGTCAATAATTGGTCATTCGCAAGGGTGCCTTGAGGCCATAGAATATGGTTCAAAATATAAAAATCATATTTCTAAATTAGTATTGTTGGCTGGGTCTTATAAAATGCCAGTCAATCAAGATTTGATTGATTTAGCTGAGTCTGGCGATAAAAAAGCAGTTCATCTGATGATGAAATGGGGTTATGAGGGATCAAAAAAATTTATTGGCGGAAACCCGGTAGAAAAAATTATCAACTCATCAAGAGAAGTTAAGGAAATTTTATCTGTAGATCTTAAAGCTTGTAATAATTATAAAAACGGAAAAGATGCATCGACAAGTATTGAGTGTCCAACAATTCTTATTTTTGGAGCACTTGATAAAATGGTGCCAACTGAAAATGGAAAAAAATTTGCTAATTTAATAAAAAACTCAAAAACCGAGATTTTAAATGATTGTGGACATATGATTATGTTTGAAAAAGCTTTTGAAATGAGGGAAAAGGTAGCAGAATTTTTAAAAAAATGAAAAACTTTTCAATTATAAAATCAAGAAGATTAAGAAGCACACCTTACACTGATAGAATAGAAGCTCATGGGGTGAGTGGTTATACAGTTTACAATCACATGCTACTCCCGGTCTCTTTTAAGTCGGTAGAAGCTGATTATGAGCATCTTAAGAAATTTGTGCAAGTATGGGATGTGGCTGCAGAAAGACAGGTACAAATTACTGGAAAAGACTCTGCAAAATTAGTTCAACTAATGACGTGTAGAGATTTATCAAATTCAAAAGTTGGAAAATGCTATTACGCACCTTTAATTGACGATCAAGGAAATTTAGTAAATGATCCAATTATAAATAAACTTGCAGATGATAAATGGTGGCTTTCAATAGCCGACTCAGATGTTATATTTTTTGCAAAAGGTTTAGCTGCCGGATACAAATTTGAAGTGGAGATAACTGAACCAAACGTAAATATTTTAGCTGTCCAAGGACCTTTGTCTGATAATCTTTTGGCAAAAATATTTGGTGAAGAAATTAGACAATTAAAATTTTTTAATTTTAAGTATTACGAATTCAAAGGAAAAAAATATTTTATTGCTAGATCTGGATGGTCTAAACAAAGCGGTTTTGAAATATATGTTGAAGACGATAAAGCTGGTCAAGACTTATATGACTATTTGTTTGAATATGGTAAAGAATTTAATGTTAAAGCAGGATGTCCAAATTTAATTGAAAGAATAGAATCTGCTTTATTATCTTATGGTAATGATTTTGATAATAGAGACAATCCATTTGAGGCAAATTTTGATAAATTTGTGAATTTAGAATCGGATGTAAATTTTTTGGGCAAAGAAAGATTGAAACAAATTAAGCAAAATGGAATAAAAAGAAAATTAATGGGTGTTAAGATTGATCATAATAAAATTGATATGTACTGTGAAAAAACATTATATGATGATAATAATAATATCGTTGGTCACGTTAGGTCTGCCGCATATTCTCCAACATTTAAAAAAGTGATTGGAATTGCAATGATTAATAAACCCTATTGGGATGCAAAACATCAATTTAAAATTGATATCAATGAGAAAATATTTCTAGGAACAGTTTGCGATTTACCTTTCATTTAGTATAAGTTAATCAACATGAATATAGCGATTGTAGGAGCAACAGGAAATGTTGGAAGAAAAATTATAGAAGTTCTGGAAAGAAAAAACTTTTCAGTGACTAATCTATACCTTCTAGCATCTGCTAAAAGCTCAGGTGTAAAAATTAAATTTAAAGACAGGGAAATTGAAGTAAACGACCTAGAAAATTTTGATTTCTCAAAAGCTGATATTACATTTTTTTCTGCAGGTGGAAAAATTTCAGAAAAATATGTCTCTGCAGCAGCAAAGCATACAGTAGTTATAGATAATTCAAGCTATTTTAGAATGGATCCAGATGTGCCTTTAATTGTTCCTCAAGTCAATTCTAAAGAAATAAAAAATATGAAAAAAAATATTTTAGCTAATCCAAACTGCTCAACTGCTCAATTGGTAATAGTTTTAAAAAATTTGAATGATAATTTTAAAATAAAAAGATTGGTAATATCAACTTACCAGTCCACATCAGGTGCTGGAAAAAAACCTATGGATGAGCTTTTGAATCAAACAAAGAAAGCTCTTGAGTCTAAAGAAATTAAAAGTGAGAATTTTACTAAACAAATAGCATTTAATGCTATACCGCATATAGATAAATTTAGTACAGATGGATATACGAAAGAGGAAATCAAAATGATACAAGAGTCTAATAAAATTTTAGGTTCGAATATAGATATCACAGCAACGTGTGTTAGAATTCCTGTTTTAGTATCTCATGCGGAGTCTGTTAACGTTGAATTTGAGAATGAGGCACCAATTGATAAGGTTATAGAAATTTTAAATCAATCACCTGGTTGTAAAGTAATTGATGATAGGAATGATGGAGGATATATTACCCCAGTAGAAGCTGAAGGAAAAAATGAAACTTTTATTTCAAGAATTAGAAAAGATAATAGTAAAAAAAATGCCATTAACATGTGGATAGTTTCAGACAATTTATTAAGAGGAGCGGCTTTAAATGCAGTGGAAATTGCGGAGGCATACATTAAGAAGTAATTATGAAAGATAACAATCCTATATCTCCACACATACAAGTTTATAACTGGCATATTTCATCACTTGTTTCAATTTCTCACAGAATAACAGGAGTGATAAATTATTTATTATTAATACTTGTTTGTTTTTGGGTGATTAGTTTAATATTTGGCTCAGAAAGTTATCAATACTTTAAAAAATTTTCAGAATCGATGGTGGGTAAGTTTTTTATTATTGGATTTATTTGGTCCTATTTATTTCAGATTTTAAGTGAAATCAGACATTGGTTCTGGGACATGGGTTATGGTTTTGAATTGAGAACTACAAAAATAACAGGTGTCATTGTGATATTAGGCTCTTTTATATTAACAATAGCTTTATACCTTCTAAGTGGAGTTCTAATTTAATGCTTCAAGCTACAAAAAAATGGTTATTCCAAAAAATCAGTTCAGTAATAATGGTTCCTTTTATGATTTGGTTTTTAATGAATATTGTTACAATATTTAATGGAAGTTATGACGAGGTAGTTAATTTCTTTACCTCACAGCCATCTAAAATATTATTTTCAATTTTCATAGTTAGCATGTTTTTTTATTCAGCTCTTAGTATTAGTGAGATTTTTGAGGACTATATAAAGCAGGAAAATGCAAAAAAATACGCAAATTTGGGTGTTTTTTTGTCATCTTTAATTATCCCTCTATTTACAATAATTACTATTATATATTTATAATTATGAAATCTTACAAAATTATTGATCACGAATATGATGTAGTTGTGTTAGGTGCTGGTGGTTCAGGCTTGAGAGCTGCTGTTGGGTTAAGTGAAGCTGGGCTTAAGACAGCTTGTATATCAAAAGTTTTTCCAACTAGAAGCCATACATCTGCTGCCCAAGGTGGAATTTCTGCAGCGTTAGGTAATATGGGTGAAGATGATTGGCGTTGGCATATGTATGATACAGTTAAAGGTGCAGATTGGTTGGGTGATCAGGATTGTATAGAGTACTTGTGTAAAGAAGCTCCTCGAGCAGTTTTGGAATTAGAAAAATATGGTGTTCCTTTTAGCAGAACAGATGATGGCAAAATTTACCAAAGACCTTTTGGTGGAATGACAAAAAACTATGGTAACGAACCAGTACAAAGAACTTGTGCAGCAGCAGATAGAACTGGCCATGCAATTTTACATACATTGTATGGACAAGCTTTGAAACATAATACAGAATTTTTTATTGAGTATTTTGCATTAGATCTTTTAATGAAAAATGGTGAGTGCAAAGGTTTGGTTGCTTGGAATTTAAATGATGGCACAATTCATAGGTTTAGGTCTCACATAACAATTATTGCAACAGGTGGTTATGGAAAAATATACTATTCAGCTACTTCAGCACATACTTGTACTGGTGATGGGAATGCAATGGTATTAAGAGCAGGTTTACCTTTACAAGATATGGAATTTGTTCAATTTCATCCAACAGGTATCTATGGTCATGGCACTTTAATATCTGAGGGTGTAAGAGGTGAAGGCGGATATCTTGTAAACTCTAAAGGTGAAAGATTTATGGAGAGATATGCTCCTAAAGCTAAGGACTTAGCATCAAGAGATGTGGTGAGCAGATCTATTGCAGTTGAAATAAATGAGGGCAGAGGAGTTGGTAAAGATAAAGATCACGTTCACTTACATTTAGACCACCTAGATAAAAATGTTATTGAAGAGAGATTACCAGGCATATCAGAGTCTTCGAAGTTATTCGCTAACGTTGATGTTACTAAAGAACCAATACCAGTAGTACCAACTGTTCATTATAACATGGGGGGTATACCTACAAATTATAAAGCTGAAGTGCTAACACTAAATGGTTCTGAAAAAACAGTTCCGGGATTAATGGCCATTGGTGAGGCTGCATGTGTATCTGTTCATGGAGCAAATAGATTAGGATCTAATTCATTAATTGATTTAGTTGTTTTTGGAAGAGCTGCAGCAAAAAGAGCATCTGAATTAGTAAAACCTGGACAACCCCACGAAGATATTCCAGATTCTGAAACTGATAAATGTTTATCAAGATTTGATAAGCTTAGAAATTCTAGCGGTTCAAACAGCACTGCAGATTTAAGATTATCTATGCAAAAAACAATGCAGTCAAAGTGTGCCGTTTTTAGAACAGAAAAAACTTTAAAAGAAGGCATTGAGCAAATAAGAAAACCATTTGAAGGTATGGAAAATTTATCAGTGAAAGATAAATCTTTAATTTTTAATACTGATTTAGTTGAAACCTTAGAGTTTGATAACTTAATAAGACAAGCAATAACAACAATGGACTCAGCATATTATAGAAAGGAGAGCAGAGGTGCTCATGCTAGAGAAGATTATCCTAAGAGAGACGATGAAAAATACATGCAACATACTTTATCTTGGTGTGAAGGTAAGAAAACAAAAATAGATTATAGACCAGTTCACAGATCAACACTAACTAATGATGTGCAGTATTTCCCGCCACAGGAAAGAGTCTACTGATGGTTCAAATAAATTTGCCTAAGAATTCAAAAATCCAAAAGGGCAAATATTTTAAAGACACAACAGGTTCTAAGAATATAAGAAAAGTTAATATTTATAGATGGGATCCCTCAACTGGCGAAAACCCAAGAATTGATACTTACGAAGTGGATATGGATAATTGTCCATCAAAAGTCTTAGATCTACTAAATAAAATAAAAAATGAAATTGATCCTACTATCGCCTATAGAAGATCATGTGCACATGGAGTTTGTGGTTCTTGCGCAATGAATATGGATGGAAAAAATGGTTTAGCTTGCACTAAACCTCATTCAGAGATTAAAGGAGATATTAATATTTATCCTCTACCTCATTTAAAAGTATTAAAAGATCTCATTGGAGATTTAAGTACACTTTATAGACAATATGAATCTGTGGAACCTTGGCTAAAAAATTCAAACGATTCTAGCAAAACCGAGAACTTACAATCCAAAGAAGATAGAGCTAAACTTGATGGACTTTATGAATGTATTATGTGCGCATGCTGTTCCACGTCATGTCCTAGTTATTGGTGGAACGGAGATAAATATCTTGGTCCAGCTGTTTTACTTCAAGCCTATAGGTGGATAATAGACTCAAGAGATGAAGATAGAAAAGCAAGATTAAAAAAAGTAGCTGACGAACTAAAACTATATAGGTGCCATACAATCATGAACTGTACAAATGCTTGTCCAAAGGGTCTTAATCCAGCAAAAGCTATAGCATCTATCAAAAAAATGCTTGCAACAAGCTAATTAGTTAATTAAATAATTTTGCCGATGAATTTAATACAACATTACGTAAATGGTAAAATTTTTCCTGGTTCATCCAAAAGAAGTGGAAAAGTTTTTAATCCCGCAACAGGATCACAAGAAAGCGAAGTCTCACTAGGAACAAAAAATGACTTAGACCAAGCTGTTGATATAGCATCAAAAGCCTTTGAAACATGGTCACTAAAACCACCAATACAAAGAGCAAGAGTCATGTTTAAATTTAAAGAATTGATAGAAAAAAATTCAGATGAACTAACAAAATTAATCGTTTCTGAACATGGTAAGGTTTACGAGGATGCGAAAGGTTCACTGACAAGAGGTTTAGAGATAGTTGAGTTTGCCTGCGGTATACCTCAAATGTTAAAAGGGGAATTTACAGAAAATGTTGGCACTGAGATTGACAGCTGGTCAATTAGACAGCCACTTGGTGTTTGTGCAGGTATAACCCCATTTAATTTTCCAGCTATGGTACCAATGTGGATGTTTCCGATGGCTATCGCATGTGGAAATACATTTATTTTAAAACCGTCTGAGAAAGATCCTTCATGTTCAATAAAGTTAGCAGAGCTATTTTCAGAAGCTGGTTTACCTGATGGAGTTCTTAATGTTGTCAATGGAGATAAAGAGGTAGTTGATGCAATTTTAACAAATAAAAAAATTCAAGCAGTAAGTTTTGTTGGATCAACTCCAATAGCAAAATATATTTACGAAAATGCTGCAAAAAATGAAAAAAGGGTACAAGCTTTAGGAGGTGCAAAAAATCATTGTGTTGTTATGCCTGACTGTGATTTAGATCAAGCTGTTAACGGATTAATTGGAGCGGCATACGGATCTGCAGGAGAAAGATGCATGGCCCAATCAGTAGCAGTTGCTGTTGGAAAAATTGGTGATGAATTAGTAGGAAAACTATCAAAAAAAGTCGAGGCTTTAAAAGTTGGTCCTGGAATGGATAAAAGTTCAGAGATGGGCCCTTTAGTTACAAAAGAACATCTTGAAAAAGTGAAAGGATATGTAGATTTAGGTGTGAAAGAGGGCGCTAAGTTAGTTGTGGATGGCAGAAATATAAAGTTACAAGGTTATGAAAAAGGATTTTTTATTGGGGGATGTTTATTTGATCATGTGAGTAAAGATATGAGAATTTACAAAGAAGAGATCTTCGGTCCAGTTTTATCAGTTGTAAGAGCTAAAGATTTTAACGAGGCAATTAATTTAATTAACGAACATGAATTTGGTAATGGAACAAGTATTTACACACGTGATGGTGATGTTGGAAGAACATTTGCAAGCAAAATTAAAGTTGGCATGGTTGGTATAAATATACCTATACCTGTGCCAGTCGCATTCCACAGTTTTGGAGGATGGAAAAGATCACTTTTTGGAGATCAACACATGCATGGACCTGAGGGTGTAAGATTTTATACTAAATTAAAAACAATTACATCTAGGTGGCCTTCAGGTGTTAGATCAAACCCAGAGTTTATAATGCCAACTATGAAATAGAAAAATACTATGACCAAGATATCTTTAATTGGAGCAGGACAAATAGGGGGAACATTAGCACATTTGATCGGCATAAAAGAATTAGTAAACGAGTTAGTTTTGTTTGATGTGGCGAGTGGAATTGCTAAAGGTAAAGGCTTAGATATTGCTCAATCTTCATCTGTTGATGGTTTTAATGTAAAATTTTCTGGTACAGATAACTACGAAGATATAAAAAATTCTGATGTGATAATAATTACAGCTGGTGTTCCAAGAAAACCAGGCATGAGCAGAGATGATTTATTAGGGATAAATTTAAAGATAATCAAACAAGTAGCTGAGGGTATAAAAAAAAATTCACCTAATGCATTTGTAATTTGTATAACAAATCCATTAGATGTAATGGTCATGGCTTTACAAAAGTTTTCTGGATTACCAGCTAATAAAGTTGTGGGAATGGCAGGAATATTAGATAGTTCAAGATATAAACTATTTTTATCATTAGAATTAAATGTACCGGTAAAAGACATAGAGGCGATGGTAATGGGTGGTCATGGAGATACTATGGTACCATTACCTAGGTTAACAAAAATATCTGGCAAACCTCTTTTAGATTTAGTTAAAGAAGGTAAAATTTCATCTGAAAAACTTGAGAGCATTAACCAAAGAACTAGAGATGGTGGAGCAGAAATAGTCAAGTATTTAGAAAAAGGATCAGCATTTTATGCTCCAGCGGCCTCGGGAGTTCAGATGGCCGAAGCTTATTTGCAAGATAAAAAATTAACATTACCGTGTGCTGTCAAATTAGATGGTCAATATGGATTTAAAGATGTCTATGCAGGTGTTCCAGTAATAATTGGAAGCAAAGGTGTTGAAAAAATTGTGGAAATAGAATTAAACGATCAAGAAAAAAAAGAATTTATTCACTCAGTAGACTCAGTTAAGAAATTATGGGATGCCGCAACTAAAATAGATCCCGATTTAAAATAATGAATATTCACGAACATCAAGCAAAACAAATCTTAAAAAAATATGGTGCGAGTGTTCCAAAAGGTGAATTTGCTTTCACAGTAAACGAGTTAATTGAAAAAGCAAAAAAGATTAAGACTGAAAAATATGTTTTAAAAGCACAGATACACGCTGGAGGTAGAGGTAAAGCTGGAGGAGTCAAAATATTGAATAATATTGAGGAATTAACTGATGCTGCAAAAGAGATGTTGGGTAAAACTCTTATTACTCACCAGACTGGTCCAAATGGCAAAGAAGTAAAAAGACTTTATATTGAAGAGTCGTCGAAAATTAAGAAAGAATTTTATTTGTCTTGTCTTATTGATAGAGCAAGTTCAAAAATTGCATTTATTTCTAGTGATCAAGGAGGAATGGACATTGAAGAAGTAGCTAAAAAGAGTCCTGAAAAAATAATTACAACCAAAGTAGATTATCTTGGAGATATTGATGATGAAAGTTGCAAAAAAATTATCAAAATTTTTAATCTAAAAGACAATACAATGTTACAAGGAATAAATCTAATTAAATCAATTTATAAAATGTTTATATCTACTGATGCAAACTTAGTTGAAATAAATCCTTTAATATTAACTGAAGATGATAATCTAATCTGTTTAGATGCCAAAATGAATTTTGATGATAATTCAATTTTTAGGCAACCAGAGATTCAAAGCCTAAGGGATTTAAATGAGGAAGATCCATCAGAAATTGAAGCAAGCAATCATGATTTAGCCTATATAAAACTAGATGGATCAATTGGCTGTATGGTAAATGGAGCAGGATTAGCAATGGCAACCATGGATATAATTAAATTGTTTGGGCAAGAACCAGCAAATTTTTTAGATGTAGGTGGTGGAGCCTCAAAAGAAAAAGTTTCTGCAGCTTTTAAAATTATACTTTCAGATCCAAATGTTAAAGGAATATTAATAAATATTTTTGGAGGCATTATGAGATGCGATATTCTTGCTCAAGGAGTTGTTGAAGCAGCAAAAGAAATTAATATCAATGTACCACTTGTAGTTAGATTAGCTGGAACAAACTATAAAGAAGGTAAACTAATTTTAGATAACTCAGGGTTAAAAATAATTTCTGCATCAGATTTGTCAGATGCTGCTAGCAAAATTGTAAAAGCAATAAAATAATGTCTATTTTAGTAAATAAAGAAACTAAAGTAATTTGCCAAGGATTTACAGGATCACACGGCACATTTCACTCTGAACAAGCTATTAAGTATGGAACTAACCTTGTAGGTGGTGTAACTCCCAAAAAAGGAGGACAAGAACATTTGGGTAGACCAGTCTTTAATACTGTTAAAGAAGCTAAAGATAAAACTGGCGCGAATGCTTCAATGATTTATGTCCCAGCAAAGTTTGCTGCTGCTGCAATAATTGAAGCATTAGATGCATCTATAGAATTGATCGTTTGTATCACTGAAGGGATACCAATATTAGACATGTTAAAAGTTAAACAAAAATTATCAAAATCTAAATCAAGATTAATTGGACCTAACTGCCCAGGTATTATTACACCTGATGAATGTAAAATTGGAATAATGCCAGGAAATATTCATAAAAAAGGAACAGTTGGAATAGTCTCAAGATCAGGTACATTAACTTACGAAGCAGTTGCTCAAACTACTGAAAATGGACTGGGTCAATCGACTTGTATAGGTATTGGAGGCGATCCAATTAATGGAACAAATTTTATTGATTGTCTTGATCTTTTTTTAAAAGACGATGATACAAAATCTATACTAATGATTGGGGAAATCGGTGGTTCTGCAGAGGAAGAAGCTGCAGACTTTATAAAAAGTCATTCTATTAAAAAGCCTATGGTTGGATTTATTGCAGGAGTTACAGCACCACCCGGTAGAAGAATGGGGCATGCTGGAGCAATAATTTCTGGAGGCAAAGGTAGCGCAAAAGACAAAATAGAAACTATGGAAAAAGCAGGCATTACTATAGCTAATTCTCCTGCCGAGTTGGGCAAAACACTTGTAGATAAATTGTCTCTTTAAATAAAGGAACTTTGTATTATAAATAGTAAATATAAATGAGTTCCTCAAATAACTTAGAAAATAAAAATGCAACTTTTTTAAATAAATCCAACAGCGGATTTATTGAGGAAATGTATGTAAAATTTATAGAGGGAGATCCAAATTTACCTGAAAGTTGGAGGAGCTATTTTGAAAGTCTTAATGAAGATCTAGAAGTCATTTCCAAAGAAATTCAAGGACCAAATTGGAGTCCTAAAAAAATAAAAATTAATAGAAATAATTTAAACTATAAAAATAATGTCCCTACAGAAAATGTTAATGCAGACAGAAAAGTTTCAGATTCTATAAGAGCTATAACGCTAATAAGAGCTTACAGAACAAGAGGTCATTTGATTGCAAATTTAGATCCTTTGGGTTTAATGAAAAGAGAGTACTTACATGATTTACATCCAAAAGATCATGGTTTTACTGCAGATGATCTTAATAGGAAAATTTTCTTAGATAACTATATGGATATAGGACATGCAACAATTAAAGAAATAACAAGTAATTTAAAAAAAATCTATTGCTCAACAATTGGTGCAGAATTTATGCATATTACAGATCCAGCTGAAAAAGTCTGGTTCAGAGAAAGGATGGAAAAAAAAGAAAATCAATTAAATTTTACTAGAAATGGTAAAATAGCAATTATGAATAAAATAATCCAAGCAGAAGGATTTGAAAAATTTTTGGCAAAAAAATATGTTGGAACTAAAAGATTTGGTCTAGATGGTGGCGAGTCCCTAATACCATCTTTAGAACAAATAATTAAACGAGGAGGTCAATTAGGTGCAAAAGAAATTAAAATTGGAATGCCTCATAGAGGAAGATTAAATGTTTTAGCAAATGTTTTACAAAAGTCTTATAAAAGAATTTTTAATGAATTTGCAGGTGAATTTTCAGCTACATATGATGACTCTACAGGTGATGTAAAATATCATTTGGGAGCATCTTCAGATAGAGAATTTGATGGAAATTCTGTTCACGTGAGTTTGACTGATAACCCATCACATTTAGAGGCAGTCAATCCCATAGTCCTCGGTCAAACTAGAGCAAAACAATTTTTTCATAAGGACGAAGAAAGAAAAAAGGTAATACCAGTTCTAATTCATGGAGATGCTGCGTTTGCTGGACAAGGTGTAGTAGCAGAATGTTTTGCTATGTCAGGTCTTAAAGGACATAATACCGGAGGAACCATTCACATAATCGTAAACAACCAAATTGGATTTACAACCAGCCCAAGGTTTGCAAGATCAAGTCCATATCCTTCTGATTTAGGAAAAGTTGTGGAGTCACCGATTTTACACTGCAATGGAGACGATCCAGAGTCTGTTGTTCATTGTGCAAAAATCGCAATAGAATTTAGGCAAAAATTTAATAAAGATGTTGTTATAGATATGATTTGTTATAGACGGTTTGGCCATAATGAAGGGGACGAACCTTCATTCACTCAGCCATTAATGTATAAAAAAATTAGGGCTCACCCAACTACACTAAATATTTATGGTAAAAAACTGGTTCAGGAGGGAACTTTATCTGAAAGTGAGTTTAATAAAATGAATACAGATTTTAAACAACTTTTAGAAAATCAGTTTAAAACTGCAAAAGATTATAAACCAAAATTAAATTGGTTTGAAGGAACATGGTCAAGATATCAACCAACTAAAGGTAAAGATAAAAAAGGAGTGACGGGAGTAAACAATGACAAAATTAAGAAAATATCTGAAAAAATAAACTCAATACCTTCAAAAATATTTGCTCATAAAACAATCGAAAGAGTTTTTTCTCAAAGAGCAAAAACAGTAGCTGAAGGAAAAAATATTGATTGGTCTACAGCAGAAAGCCTGGCTTTTGGTACTTTGTTAGAAGAAGGTTTTCCAGTAAGGTTAGTCGGACAGGACTCAGGCAGAGGTACATTTAGTCAAAGACATTCAGTGATTAGGAACCAAAATGATAATTCAAGATATATCCCATTAAATAACATTTCAAATAATCAAAAAAAATATGAAATAGTTGACAGTCTGTTGTCCGAATTGGCAGTTCTAGGTTTTGAATATGGTTATAGTTTGGTTGAACCAGAAACACTAACTATATGGGAAGCACAATTTGGAGATTTTGCAAATGGAGCACAAGTAGTTATAGATCAATTTATAGCCTCAGGAGAGAGAAAGTGGTCAAGGGCCTCAGGACTCGTAATGCTTTTGCCCCATGGATATGAAGGACAAGGACCAGAACATTCATCTGCAAGATTGGAGCGTTTTTTACAATTATGTGCCCAAGAAAATATTCAGGTTATGAATTGCACAACACCCGCTAACTATTTTCATGCTTTAAGAAGACAAATTCACAGGGAATTTAGAAAACCATTAGTTATTATGACACCTAAGTCTTTGCTGAGACATAAATATTGTTTGTCAAATTTAGATGATTTTAATAAATCTAATTCTTTTCATAGGGTATTAGAAGACCATGCTTTAATCAAAAATTCTAAATTTGTAAAAATTAAAAAAGCCAAAAAAGTCAGAAAAGTTATAATTTGCTCAGGTAAAATTTATTTTGATCTACTCGAAGCAAGAGAAAAAAATAAGGTTGACGATGTAATTTTTGTTAGAATTGAAGAATTATATCCATTCCCAGTAAAATCTTTAACTAAAGCCATTAAACCATATGTCTCAAATTCTCAGTTTTTTTGGTGCCAGGAGGAGCCTAAAAATATGGGCGCATGGTCATCTGTAAGAGATTATATTCAATGGACTTTGGATAATTTAGGAGTTAAAAAGAAATTAGATTATATTGGCAGAAAAGCTGCGGCATCGCCTGCTACTGGATATGCTAATAGACATGCTAAACAACAAAAAGAAATTTTAGATAAAGTATTTAAATAGATGTCAGAAAAAATAGTTGTTCCTGTCCTTGGAGAGAGCATAACCGAAGCTACAGTTGCAAAATGGCTTAAAAGCAAAGGCGATAACGTTGAAGTAGATGAACCCATTGTTGAGCTAGAAACTGACAAAGTAAATTTAGAAGTACCCTCACCATCTGGAGGGATCTTAGGAGAAATAAATTTTGAGGCAGGATCTACAGTTGAAGTTGGAGCAACGTTAGGGTCTATCATGGGAGGTCAATCAGCGTCTAAAAACGATAAAATTGAAAAAATAAAAGCTACGACCAAACCACCAGAAAATATTAATGACAACATAATTAAATTGGATGAAGAAAGAGACACCAAACTCTTTGACAATAATAACGAAGAAGAAAATTTAAAAATTCAACCTAAACAAGGGACAAATCAAGAATCTGAAGAAGAGGCACTTGTTTTAACTGAAGAAGTAAAAAGTGATGAAAAAGTTAAATCAGGGAAAGAAAAAGTTATGTCACCTGCAGTTAGAAAAATAGTAAATGAGAATAACATAAATATAGAAGAAATTAAGGGATCAGGTAAAGACGGGATGATTCTTAAAGGAGACTTACTAAGTTTAATGGGTGTTAAACCTGCTCCATCAGAAAGAAAATTAAAATTTGGAGAGGAAGAAAAAATTAAAATGTCTAGGCTAAGAATGACAATTGCAAAAAGATTAAAACAATCTCAAGAAAATGCAGCGATGCTTACTACTTTTAACGAAGTAGATATGACAAATATCATGAACATGCGAAAAGAAAATCAGGTGGATTTTCAGCAAAAATTCAAAATTAAACTGGGGATCATGTCGTTTTTTGTTAAAGCTTGCGTAGTTGGGCTTAAGTTATATCCAGCAATCAATGCAGAAGTAGAAAGCGAGAACATAATATACAAAAATTATTACAATATCAGCTTTGCGGTTGGAACAGATAAAGGATTGGTGGTGCCAGTTTTAAAGAATGCAGATGAAATGTCATTTGCAGACATAGAGATGAATATAAAAACTCTATCTGATAAGGCTAAAGATGGAAAAATTACAATTGAAGACCTACAAGGTGGAACATTCACAATTAGTAACGGGGGCGTATATGGTTCTATGTTATCTACTCCAATTTTAAATTTACCACAATCAGGTGTTTTGGGCATGCATAATATTGTTAGTAGACCATATGTAATTAATAATGAAATTAAAATTAGACCAATTATGTATTTAGCATTATCTTATGATCATCGTATAATTGACGGAAAAGAGGCAGTTTCATTTTTAAAAACTGTTAAAGAAAATTTGGAGGAACCAAGAAGATTATTTTTAAATTTATAAAGCTATGTCTGAAAAATTTGATGCAATTGTTATAGGTGGTGGCCCAGGTGGATATGTTTGCGCAATAAGGCTTGCTCAATTAGGAAAAAAAACTGCATGTGTAGAATATAGGGGCACTCTAGGCGGAACGTGTTTAAATATTGGATGTATCCCCTCAAAAAATTTATTGAACCTTTCTGAAAATTTTCAAAAAGCAAAAAATTTTTCAAAAGTAGGAATCGAGATAAGTGATATTAAATTAAATCTTGATAAAATGATGAAAAATAAAGATAAAGCGGTAACTGTATTAACTAAAGGAGTAGAGTTTTTATTTAAAAAAAATAAGGTTTCTTATTTCAAAGGTTTTGGAAGCTTTGTTTCGGATAAAAAAATAAAAATCAAAGGTTCTGACAGCAAAGAGTCAGAAATTGAAGGGGAAAATATAATTATAGCTACAGGCTCAGAGCCCTCTAAAATGCCAAATATTAACTTTGATGAGGAAAGAATTGTATCTTCAACAGGCGCTCTTTCTTTAAAAAAAGTTCCTAAAAAAATGATTGTAATCGGTGGTGGATACATTGGACTAGAAATGGGTTCTGTTTGGTCAAGATTAGGTTCTGATGTTCATGTAATTGAATTTTTAGATCACATTACACCTGGAATGGATAGAGAAATTTCAAATGAATTTATGAAAATTTTAAAAAAACAAAACATAAAATTTCATATGAGTACGAAGGTAGAGAAAATTACAAAAAAAGGAGAAAATGTAGAGATAGAGACTTCAAATAGTAAGGGAGAAAAAAGCTCTCATGATTGTGATGTTGCTTTAATTTCAATAGGTAGAAAGGCATTCACAAACAACCTAAATTTAGAGAAAATAAAATTAAAAACTGACGAAAAAGGTAGAGTTAAAGTAGATAAAAATTTTAAGACAGACAAAAAAAATATTTTTGCTATAGGCGATGTAATTCAAGGACCGATGTTAGCGCATAAGGCTGAAGAAGAAGGTATTGCAGTGGCAGAAATTATTGCAGGCCAATCTGGACATGTAAATTATGATTTAATTCCTGGAGTTATTTATACTTCTCCAGAAGTAGCAACTATCGGAAAAACAGAGGAACAATTAAAAAAACAAAACATAAGTTATAAAATAGGAAAGTTTCCATTCATGGCAAACTCTAGAGCCAAGGCAATTGATGAGCCCGAAGGTTTTGTAAAAATTTTAGCTGATAACTCAACTGACAAAGTGTTAGGGGTACATATTATAGGTCCTCATGCTGGTGAAATGATTGCAGAAATGGCAGTTGCGATGGAATTTGGTGCAAGTTCTGAGGACATTGCAAGGACTTGTCATGCGCATCCTACATTTTCTGAGGCAATTAAAGAAGCTGCATTATCAGTAGATAAAAGACAGATTCATTCGTAATATATATCTTATATTATAAATGAAGTTTCCAGTTCTTATCCCAAATATATTTGATCATCCATTTACATACACTTCTGACATAAATCTGAAGGTAGGTGACTATGTTGAAGTCCCTTTTGGTAAAAAAAAAGTTAATGGCATTGTCTGGAACGAGTTTGAACAAGATCAATCAAAAAGATTTAAATTAAAAAAAATATTGAGGAAATTAGATGTTAACCCATTAAAAAAAACAACAATAGACTTCTTAAATTGGTTTTCAAAATATAACATTGTTCCAAAAGGAATGGCTTTGAAACTTCATTTACTAAGCAATCAAGCTATTGAAAATAAAACAAGTGATAATTTCACTGAGTACAACTCAATAATCGAAAAATCTATTTATAAATTAAATGACGAACAACGCAAGTGTTTTACAAATCTATCTAAAAAAAATAATAAATTCTGTGTTAATGTGCTTCAAGGCACAACAGGTTCAGGAAAAACATTAGTTTATTTCAATCTTATTAAAAATAAGATTAAACAAAATAAACAAGCACTTATACTACTACCTGAAATAGGTTTAACAGGAGAATTCAAAAAAAAATTTTTAGATTTTTTTGGTTTTAAACCAGCTATATGGCACTCTAGTGTGACACCAAAAAATAAAAAAATCATATGGAATGGTTTAAGCAATGGAAATATTAAAGCTATAATTGGTGCAAGATCATCCCTTTTTTTGCCTTTCAAAAATTTAGGGATAGTTATTGTTGATGAGGAACACGACCAATCTTTTAAACAAGATGAGGGAGTGGCTTATAATGCAAGAGACATGGCTATATCAAGAGCCTCCTATGAAAACATTCCAGTAAATTTAATTTCTGCCGTTCCTTCAGTTGAAACATACAACAACATAACAAAAGGAAAGTATTTCTCTCATCGAATTCTAAAAAGATATAAAAATGCAAGGCTACCTGAATATGAGTTAATTGATTTAACAAAAGAAAAAAGAATTAAAAATAGTTTATTTTCTGAAAAAATTATTGGCAAAGTTAAAAATCATTTAAAACAAAATGACCAAGTATTATTCTTTGTTAATCGAAGAGGATACTCTCCTTTTGTTATTTGTAAAAAATGTTTAAAAAATTTCACTTGTCCAAAGTGTTCTATTAATCTCGTTTATCATAAAAAAATAAATAAGATTTTATGTCACTATTGTGGGTATAAAAAAAACTTAGAAACAATTTGTAAACTTGATAATGAAAAATGTGAATTTATTTATAGTGGTTTGGGTGTTGAAAAAATATTAGAGGAAGTAAAAAAAAATTTTCCTGGAAAAAAAGCTGTAATTTTTTCAAGTGATACAATTAATAAAAAAAATTCACAAATTGAAATACAAAGAATTATTGATAATGAAACTAAAATTTTAATAGGAACCCAATTAATATCAAAAGGATTTCATTTTCCAAATTTAAATTGCATAGTAATACTTGATTTAGATTTAGCCTCACGAGGTTTCGACATAAGAAGTGTGGAAAAAACTGTACAACTATATCATCAATTGTCAGGGCGTGCCGGGAGAGAAGGCAAGCCATCAAAAGTATATTTTCAAACAATTAATAAAAAAAATAATGTGATATCTCAAATTATTAATCCAGACCCATATATATTTTTAGAAAATGAACTTGAGTTGAGGAAAAAATTTAAATTACCACCTTTTGAGAGATTTGTTTCAATTATAATAAGTTGTAAAGATGCCTCTATGTCAGAAAAGATTGCATATGAACTTGTTATATCACTTAAAAAAAAAACAGATGGGAATATATTAGGTCCTGTAAATGCACCAATTTATAAAATTAGAGGCAAATATAGAAACAGAATACTTATTAGATCGAGTAAAAATATAAATATTCAAAGACAGATACTGAATACTATTAAAAATTTTAAACTACCGCCTCAAATAAAACTTTCAGTTGATGTTGATCCAATAAACTTCAATTAACATAGAAAAAAAATGTATTTTTTTTAACCTCTAGCTTGATCGTATCTAGGCTATATGCTAATTAGTTCAAAAATTTAACGATCTAATTATATTAACTTGAAAAAACTCACTTAAAATGTCCTTTAACAGTTACTCAAAAGCTTTGTATGAATTATCCATTGAGTCTAATGTAACGGATGAAATCGAACACCAATCAAAATCAATTTTAAAAGCTTTGGAAACAATAAAAGAATTTAATGCTTTTATCAAAAACCCTCTTTTTAAACAAAATGATCATGTTGAAATGCTAAATGATCTTTCAAAGAAATTTAACTTTAACCCAATATTAAATAAATTCTTAAATTTTTTGGTGAGCAAGCGCAGACTCTTTTATTTAGATAAAATTTTAAAGGATTTTGTTTCATATTGTTCATTTAAACGAGGTGAAGTGGATGCAAAATTAATATCTGCCAAAGAACTTAAAGATGATGAGGTAGAAAAAATCAAAAAAGATCTGTTCGCTAAGTTTGGATCAAAAATTAATTTAGATTACAAAGTAGACAAAGATCTTATTTCAGGATTAATAATTCAAGTTGGAAGTATTATGATTGATAATTCTATGAAAAATAAACTTAAACAAATTAAATCAAAGATGATTGAGGTATAAATGGATATAAATCCTTCAGAAGTAACAAAAATATTAAAAGAACAAATCAAAAAATTTGGAGACAAGTCTGAGGTTACTGAAATTGGACAAGTTTTATCTGTTGGTGACGGCATAGCTAGAATATATGGTCTGGATAATGTTCAAGCTGGAGAGATGGTTGAATTCTCTGATGGTTCAAAGGGAATGGCTTTAAACCTTGAAAGTGATAACGTTGGCGTAGTTATTTTTGGTGATGACAGAGCTATTAAAGAAGGAGATACAGTAAAAAGAACTGGATCAATTGTTGATGTTCCAGTTGGCAAACAATTATTAGGAAGAGTAGTTGATGGGTTAGGAAACCCAATAGATGGTAAAGCTAATCTCGAAAAAAATCTAGAAAGAAGAAGAGTGGAAGTAAAAGCACCAGGTATTATACCGAGACAATCGGTAGGTGAACCAATGCAAACTGGTTTAAAATCGATAGATAGTCTAATTCCAATTGGTAGAGGCCAAAGAGAATTAATCATAGGAGATAGACAAACTGGAAAAACTGCAGTCGCAATCGACACAATTATTAATCAAAAAAAAATTAATGAATCAGAAGATGAAAGCAAAAAACTTTATTGTATTTATGTTGCTATAGGCCAAAAAAGATCTACGGTTGCACAAATTGTAAAGACATTAGAGGATGCAGGAGCTATGGATTATACGACTATAGTTTCGGCAACAGCTTCAGATTCTGCTCCTTTACAATTCTTAGCACCTTATACTGGTTGTGCTATGGGAGAATATTTTAGAGATAATGGAATGCATGCACTCATTATTTACGATGACTTATCAAAACAAGCAGTAGCCTACCGTCAGATGTCTCTATTACTTAGAAGACCTCCAGGTAGAGAAGCTTATCCAGGTGATGTCTTTTATTTACACAGCAGACTTCTAGAGAGAGCAGCGAAATTAAGTGACGCAAATGGTGGAGGCTCATTAACAGCATTACCTGTTATAGAGACACAAGCGGGGGATGTTTCTGCATATATTCCAACTAATGTAATTTCTATTACAGACGGGCAAATTTTTTTAGAAACAGAATTGTTTAATCAAGGTATTAGACCAGCGGTTAATGTTGGTCTGTCTGTTTCGCGAGTTGGATCAGCCGCTCAAACTAAAGCAATGAAAAAAGTTGCAGGTTCAATTAAATTAGAGTTGGCCCAATACAGAGAAATGGCAGCATTTGCTCAATTTGGTTCTGATTTAGATGCCTCAACTCAAAAATTATTAAATAGAGGATCAAAATTAACAGAATTATTAAAGCAAAAACAATATTCACCAATGACTGTTGCAGAGCAAGTTTTAACTATATTTGCAGGTGTTAGAGGATACCTTGATGATATAGACTTAAAAAATATCGAAGATTTCGAAAACAAACTTTTGGAAAAATGTAAATCTGAAAAACCTGAGATTATTGAAAGTATTTCCAGCTCTGGAAAGCTTGATGAAGATATAGAAAAAAATTTAGCATCTCTGATAAACGATTTAAAAGAAAAGTTTAAAAATGCCTAGTTTAGATGATTTAAGAAAAAGAATTACGAGTGTTAAATCGACCCAAAAAATTACTAAAGCGATGAAAATGGTTGCAGCTGCTAAATTACGAAAAGCTCAAGAAAACGCTGAAAAAGGCAGACCTTATTCTGAAAAAATGAATAATATTATATTAAATCTTTCAGCTGGTGTCAGTGATCCTCAGTCAGCACCAAAATTATTAGTTGGTACAGGAAAAGAGGATGTTCATTTATGTGTCGTTTTAACTTCTGATAGAGGATTATGTGGTGGATTTAACAGCAATATAATAAAAAAAGCAAAAAACTATTTTGAAAAAATTCAAAAAGAAGGAAAATCTCTTAAAATCATAACTGTTGGCTCAAAAGGATATGATCAACTAAAAAGACAGTATGGTAAACATATAATTGAAAATATTTCATTTAAAGAGTCAAAAAATATTAATTATTTTGATGCAGCCAAGGTTGGCAATTTAATAATTGAAAAATTTCAAAATGAAGAATTTGACTTTTGTACAATATTTTTCAATAAATTTAAAAATGTTATATCTCAAATACCCCAAGCACAACAAATAATACCTCTTGAAAATGAAAATAAAGATAAAGATGAAAAACTTGAATCTAATTACGAGTTTGAACCTGATGAAGACGAAATTCTAAGTAACTTACTACCTAAAAATATTTCAACTCAAATATTTAAAGCTATGTTGGAAAATTCAGCAAGTGAACAAGGGTCAAGGATGACAGCAATGGACAATGCGACAAGAAACGCTGGAGATTTAGTTGATAAACTAACTATTCAGTATAATAGAAGTCGTCAAGCTGCTATTACAAAGGAGTTAATTGAAATAATATCGGGAGCGGAAAGTTTATAATATGAGCAAAAAAGGAATAATTACTCAGGTTATAGGAGCTGTAGTAGACGTAAAATTTGATGGTGCATTACCAGAAATACTCACAGCCTTGCAATGTGATAATGGTGGAAATAAATTAATCTTAGAGGTAGCACAACACTTAGGAGAGTCTAGTGTAAGAACTATTGCGATGGATAGCACAGAAGGACTAAAACGTGGAGACGAAGCTCTAGATACGGGCGCTCCGATCCAAGTTCCTGTAGGCCCTGAAACTCTCGGCAGAATTATCAATGTTATTGGTGAGCCCATTGATGAAAAAGGTGATGTAAAAACAAAAGAAAGTTGGCCAATTCATAGACAAGCTCCAACTTTCAACGATCAATCAACTGAAACAGAAATTTTAGTAACTGGTATAAAAGTCATCGACCTATTAGCCCCTTATGCAAAAGGGGGAAAAATTGGTTTATTTGGAGGAGCTGGTGTTGGAAAAACTGTGATAATAATGGAGTTAATTAATAATATAGCAAAAGCGCATGGAGGCTTTTCAGTTTTTGCTGGCGTTGGTGAAAGAACTAGAGAAGGTAATGATCTTTACCATGAGATGATAGAGTCTGGAGTAATTAAACCAGAGGGGAAAGGTTCAAAGGCTGCTTTGGTGTATGGACAGATGAATGAACCACCAGGCGCAAGAGCAAGGGTAGCTCTTACTGGTTTGACAGTAGCAGAATATTTTAGGGATCAAGAGGGTCAAGATGTATTATTTTTCGTAGATAATATTTTTAGATTTACTCAAGCAGGCTCAGAAGTATCAGCTTTACTTGGTAGAATTCCTTCTGCGGTTGGATATCAACCAACTTTAGCAACAGATATGGGAAATTTACAAGAAAGAATTACAACTACAAATAAAGGATCAATTACATCTGTTCAGGCAATTTATGTACCTGCTGATGATTTAACAGATCCTGCGCCAGCTACATCATTTTCTCACTTAGATGCAACAACCGTATTATCAAGACAAATAGCAGAGCTTGGAATTTACCCAGCAGTAGATCCTTTAGATTCAACATCAAGAATACTTGATCCAAGAATTGTCGGAGAAGAACACTATAGAGTTGCAAGATCTGTTCAAAAAATTTTACAAACATATAAATCTTTACAAGACATAATAGCAATTCTAGGAATGGACGAGCTATCAGAAGAAGATAAATTGACAGTAGCAAGAGCAAGAAAAATTCAAAGATTTTTATCTCAACCGTTTTTCGTAGCGGAAGTCTTTACTGGTTCTCCAGGAAAACTTGTCGATTTAGACTCAACTATTAAAGGATTTGATGCAATTTGCAAAGGTGAATATGATCATTTACCTGAGGCAGCTTTTTATATGGTTGGAACAATCGAAGAGGCGGTTCAAAAAGCTGAAAAGATGGCTAAGGAAGCAGCAGCCTAAATGGACCAATTTAATTTGGAAATCATAAGTCCAGAAAAATCTTTTTTAACAAAAAGTGATACTGAGGAAGTAGTTATCCCGGCTATTGAAGGATATATGGGTATATTAAAAGATCATATTCCTTTAATTTCTTTCTTAAAACCAGGAATTATTGACGTAAGATCTAAAAATGAAACTTCAAATTATTATGTAGATGATGGAATTGTCGAATTTAAAGATAATACTTTGTCGATACTAACAAGTAATATTTTTGACTTAAAAGAAATGGATAAAAATAAAGTGGATAAAATTGTGAAGGACGCGGAGGAAGGTTTAAAAAAAGAAAATATTAAAGATAATGAACGATATATATTAGATCAGAAAATTGAGGTTTTAAATTCTATAAAGTCTAATTAAAAATAATTTTTTTAACTTCACTTTTTAAATTTTTGTATACATCAGTTTTAAAGTCAACAACCCATTTAGTAATTTCATCTAAGTCAATCCATCTCCACTCCGAAAACTCTGGTTTTTTCGTTTTAATATTGATCTCTGTATCTTCACCTTTAAATCTCATACAAAACCATTTTTGCTTTTGTCCTTTGTATTTACCTCTCCATATTATCCCAAGAAGATTTTCAGGTAAAAAATATGTTTGATAACCGTCAATCTCTTTTATTAAATCTACATTTTTTACACCTGTCTCTTCCTCAAGTTCTCTAAGTGCTGCATCTAAAAATTTTTCATTTCCATCTACACCACCCTGAGGCATTTGCCAATAATTGTGGGGGTTATCTAATCTTTTAGCTACAAAAACTTTATTATCTTTGTTTAAAAGAATAATACCTACACCTACTCTTAAAGGTAGATTTTTAAACTTTTCCTGCATAAAATTATCCAGTGAATAATTTTCTAGCAAATTTAAGTTGATTATCGTTTTCAGAAAGAATTCTAAAATCGTCAGACTCTTCTTCTACAGTTATATCTGGAGTTACACCAACTTCTGAGATTGATTTACCTGATGGTAAATAATATTTTGAAATAGTTAATCTAATTGCGCCTCGATTTTTTAAAGGTATAATTGATTGCACCGACCCTTTTCCATAACTTTTCTCACCAACTAATACTGCTCGTTTGTGATCTTTTAAAGCTCCTGCAACTATCTCAGACGCTGAGGCAGAACCCTTATTGATTAAAACTATTAGAGCTTTACCATTAATTATATCACCTTCTCTTGCAAACCATTTTTGGTTCTCATTTTTTTTTCTTCCTTTGGTCGATACTATTTCACCGTCATCCAAAAAAAAATCTGATATCTTAATTGCTTGGCCTAGTAATCCACCTGGATTATTTCTCAAATCTAAAATATAACCCACTATCTTTTTATTTTTTTTAAATTCTTTAATTTTCTTTTTAATTTGATCGTCACTATTCTCATTAAATGATGTGAGACGGATGTATCCAATTTTTTCATCAAGCACTTCAGATTTTACAGATGCAACCTGAATAATTTCTCTGGTTATATTAAAAACTAATGATTTTCTCAAACCAACTCTTCTTACAGTAATTTCTAAAGTTGATCCGACAGGACCTCTCATTAATTCGACTGCTTCATTTAATGTTTTTCCTTGAACTTGTGTGTCATTTATTTTGACAATGTAGTCCCCAGCTTTAACACCTTCTCTTTCAGCAGGTGAATTATCAAGAGGCGATATAACCTTCACAACACCTGCTTCCATACCAACTTCTATTCCTAAACCGCCAAACTCACCCTTAGTTTCTGTTTGCATTTCTTCCAAATTTTTTGGAGACATATATGATGAATAGGGATCTAATGATTGTAAGACACCGTTAATTGCTGCATCTATAGTGTCTGATTGATCTACTTCTTCTACATATTCCTTATTTATTTTGTCTAAAACTTCTCCAAAAAGATCTATTTTGTCATAAACCGTTTCATCTTGGGCACTAACTTTTCCATAATACAAAATAAAAAAAATGATAAGAGTGAATATTCTTTTGTAGCACATTAAACAATCACTCTTTCTTTAGGAATTAATTCAGACCAAATTTTCTCAAGCTCATAGAATTTTCTTTTTTCTGGGTTAAAAATGTGAACAACAATATCGATACCGTCAACAAGCTTCCACTCCGTGCTGTCTCTTCCTTCAATTTTACATTGACTAAATCCGTTCTCTTTAAATTTATCTAATACCTGTTCTGATAATGACTGGATATGTCTTGAAGAGGTTCCACTCGCTATAATCATATGATCCGCAATTGAGGACTTATCTTTTAAGTCAATTGAAACTATATCTAGCGCCTTATTGTTATCTAATGTTTCAATTATTAATTTTTTTAGATTGGTTTTTTTGACCATTAATTATTAATCATATCAAAAATTTCTAATTTTAGAAGATGAAATGTTAACTTTTTTAAATTCAATATAAATAAGACCTTTATTTTTAATTGACTTATATGCGATGGATTTTTTAGCCTTTGCCTTAAAACCATTTCTGTCAAAAACTACAATTTTACAAATCTTTGGTATTTTCTTCCAATTATCCCATTTGTGAAAATTTAGTAAATTATCAGCACCTAATAAAAAATATACCTCTTTTTTTTTACTTTTACTTATAAAATACTTTATCAAATTAATTGTTTTATTTGAATTAATTTTTTTTTCAAAAAAAATAACCTTAATATATTTTTGATTCTTTGTTAAACTTCTTGAAAGTTTTATTCTTTTGTTTAAATCAAAATAACTTTTTTTTTTAAATGGATTTTTTTGTGTTATAGCCCAAATTATTTTTTTTAAATCAAATTTTTTTTTTGCTATTTGAGAAATTTTCAAATGTCCTTTATGAGGTGGGTCGAACGTGCCTCCCAGTATACCTATTTTTTCAATGAGTTTATTTTCTGATTTGGCCATTTCCAGCTACGTGGTATTTAAATGATACTAATTGATTTAGCCCTACAGGACCTCTTGGTGGTAACTTGTTTGTAGATATTCCAACTTCTCCACCAAAGCCTAGTTCTCCTCCATCAGCAAATTGAGTTGATGTATTATGCATAACTATAGAACTTTTTACATTTTTTATGAAATAATTAGCATTTACAGGGTTATTTGTAATAATCGAGTCGGTATGCATGGTACCAAATTTATTGATGTGTTGAACTGCCTCATTAACATTTTTAACAATTTTAACAGAGATTTTTGAATCAAGATATTCTTTACGCCAGTCTTTATTAGTTGCTTTTCTAAGTTTACCACTAAAAATTTTTCTGACTTTATTATCCGCGTATATTAAACAATTATTATTTTTTAATTCGTTAAGTATCAAATTAATTTCTTTTTTTGGACAATCTTTATGAATTAATAAAGTTTCAGTAGCTCCACATATGCTAACATTTCTCATTTTTGCATTTAAAACGACTTTCCTTGCCATTTTTGCATTTACCTTTTTATCAATAAATGTGTGACAAACACCTTCTAAGTGACCTATTACTGGAACATTGCATAATTCTTTGACTTTCTTAACAAGGTTTTTGCCTCCTCTAGGAATCATAACATCAATATAATTTCTCATATCTTTCAGAAGGGAGTTAACAACTTTTCTATCTTTTCTTTCAATAAATTGAACATAATTCATATTCACTTTATTAGCCTTGAGAGATTTTCTAAATAGTTTGACAAATATTTTATTAGTAAAAAAAGCTTCTGAACCACCCTTGAGGATCACTGAATTACCTGATTTAAAACAAAGACAAGATAGATCTACAGTTACATTAGGCCTACTCTCGTAAATTACACCAATGACACCAATTGGAATAGATATTTTTTTAATTTTTAAACCGTTTGGTCTTTTCCATTTATCTAAAATAACCCCAATTGGGTCCTTTAATCTAGTTATTTCAATTATTGTTTTAATTATCGAACCAAGCTTTAATTTATTTAACTCGAGTCTTGTAACTAAATTTTTATCAATATTTCTTATTTTGGCATACTTAATATCTTTTTTGTTTTGTTTAAGTATTTTATTTAAATTTTTTTTTATTAAATCACTGAATTTTAATAAAACCTTATTTTTTGTTTTTGTATCCACTTTTTCTAAACTTGCTTCATAAGAATTTTGACCTAATTTTTGTAAATATTTTTTCATTCTAAATTTCTACCATATCATCTTTGTGAACAACTTCAGTTTTTGTTTTGTAACCTATTAATTCTTCAATTTTATTTGACTGATGACCTTTTATTTTATCAATTTCCTCAGATGAAAATGAACTCAGGCCTACAGCTAGCTCTTTATCATTTTTACTAATTATTTTTATTTGATCGCCTTTTTTGAATGAACCTTCAACACTCTTTACACCCGCGGCCAGCAAACTCTTGCCTTTTCGTAACGCATTTTCAGCACCGTCATCAATCTTTAAATATCCTTTTGCACGTAAAGTACTGGCAATCCACTTTTTTCTAGCATCTAATTTAGAAATTTCAGGAATAAACCAAGTACATATTTTTTTATCTAAAATATTACTCAAAGGTCTTTCTTTTAATCCGTTTGCTATTGCCATTTTACATCCTGAAAGCGCACATATTCTAGCTGCATCAATTTTAGTCTTCATACCACCTGATCCATACTCACTTGTTTTCCTAGAAGCTAATTTAATTATATTTTGGTCTATTTTTTCAATCTTATTTATCAATTTAGCATGCTTATGAATTTTTGGATTTTTTGTATAAAGTCCATCCACATCTGATAATAATACAAGACAATCTGCATCAGAAATTTGAGCAACTCTTGAGGCTAGTCTATCATTATCTCCATATTTTATTTCGGAAGTAGCAATAGTATCATTTTCATTAACTATCGGTATAAAATTAAGATTAAATAAATTTTCAATCGTCCTTTTAGCATTTATAGCCCTCCTTCTTATTTCAGTATCTTCTAGTGTGAGCAATATCTGGGAAATATTAATTTTTTGAATAGCGAAAACCTCCTTAAATAAATTCATTAACTCGATTTGTCCTACAGATGCTACGGCTTGACTTTGATCTATTTTAAGTTTTTTCTTTGCTATATTTAATTTCTTACAACCAAGAGCTATTGCACCTGAGCTTACTATAATAATATTCTTATTTTTTTTTCTTAAATCTTTAATATCTTTTGCAAACTCTAATAACCATTTTTTTCTGATAATTTTTTTATCATCAATAATTAATGACGATCCTATTTTAACAATAATAGTTTTGGAATTTTCAAGATACATTTTTAAGTAAATTTATTTTTAAATTTGATATTAATTTTTTGTCAAAAGTAGATAATTGAATAACTTTTTTATTTAATTTTTCCTCGAATTTCATTTTTTTAATTTTGAGCTCATTTTGTGACAATAAATCGACTTTATTTAACACAACAATTTCTTTTTTTTTTAATAATTCCTTACTATACTTACCTAGTTCTTTTCTAATTTGTTTATAAGAATTAACCATATCTTCCTCAGAAACATCAATTAAGTGTAATAGTGTTTTACATCTTTCTACATGTTTTAAAAACTTAATACCTAAACCGACGCCAGTGTGCGCTCCTTCAATTAGTCCTGGTATATCTGCTAATGTAATCTCTTTATTATCATACATTGCAACACCTAGATTAGGATTTATAGTTGTAAACTTATAATTAGCAATTTTGGGATTTGCAGAAGTTATTGATGCAAGTAAACTTGATTTGCCTGCATTTGGTAAACCTATTATTCCAATATCAGCAATCGTTTTAAGTTGTAACCAAATCCAAAATTCCTCGCCTTTTGTACCTTTTGTAAATTTTCTCGGAGCTCTATTTGTAGATGATTTAAATCTGGTATTTCCAAAACCCCCTCGACCTCCTACAGCAACAGTAAACTCATCTTTTTCTTTTTTGAAATCAAAAAGTAAAGTTTTATTATCTTCTTCAAAAACTTGAGTCCCTATTGGAACAGATAAGAATAAATCTTTTCCACCTCTGCCTGTTTGATTTTTTCCTTTACCATCACCACCCCTTTTAGCTTTGAAATGTTGTTGATATCTATAATCAATTAAAGTATTTAAATTTCTCTCTGATTTTAATATCACAGAGCCACCTCTACCCCCGTCACCTCCATCTGGACCTCCGAACTCTATAAATTTTTCACGTCTAAAGCTTGGTGATCCTGAGCCACCGTTACCAGCTTTAACAAATATCTTAACTTGATCTAGGAATTTCATAATACAACTTTTGTTTATGTTGTATGAATTTAATTGGGTTTTACTGAAACGTAAGTTCTATCTGACTTACTTTTTTTAAAAACAACCTTACCCTTAACAACCGAGAAAATAGAGTGATCTTTGCCCATGCCAACGTTTTGGCCTGGAAAAATTTTAGTTCCTCTTTGCCTAACTATTATATTGCCAGGTACAACGAATTGGCCACCATATTTTTTTACACCTAATCTTCTACCAGCACTATCTCTTCCGTTTCGAGAGGATCCACCTGCTTTTTTTGTTGCCATAATTTATTTTACTTATCTTTTTTAGTTTCAGTCTTTTTTTCTTTTTTTACTTTACTAATTTTTTCAGCCTCAGACAATACTTTACCATCTTTTGACATTATCTTATTGACTCTAATTAATGAGTATTGCTGTCTGTGACCATTTTTTCTTCTAGAATTTTTTCTTCGTCTTTTTTTAAATATTAGAACTGTCCTATTTTTAGCATTTTTTAAAAATTCAGCTTCTACTTTTGCTCCTTGAACAGTGGGTAAACCCACCTCAACATTTTTATCATCTCCGTAGGCAAGTATTTCTTTAAATTCAATTTTAGAATTTGGTTTTTGATCTCCAAATTTTTCTATTTTAATTATTTCTCCAGCTTTAACTTTATATTGTTTTCCACCAGTTTGTATTATCGCAAAAGACATGTTTTATTCTTAAAAATTAAATGCAATATATAATTAGCTTTTTTATAGTCAAGATTAATAAGCTAAAAATTATCCTTTAAATCCCTGAGTTTTGAGAAGGCTTCAATATTTTCTGCCTTTAAAAATATGTTGCATTCTAGT